>JAXHSW010000162.1:0-21942 GCA_034190295.1 Cyanobacteriota bacterium
GATGGGGAGATGGGGAGATGGGGGGATGGGGAGATGGGGAGATGGGGGATTTAATATTGAAGTGTGGATAGAATTATAAACATATACTGTATAACCGGATTCTATATAAGTATTTATGCGTAAATTTTTTACTCGGAATTTGATGAACGAAAAAAGTAATTGAGATGATTTGCATAGTATAAATACTTACCAAGCTACGGAGTTATATACTACTTTTAATGTTACAAATTGAAGTGTGGAATGTGGGATTTAAAGTTATAAAAAATGAGTACTGGGTTGAGAACTCAGTACTCATTTATCATAAAAAAAGCAATTTATTTGATGAAAAACCGATCAAAACTAATTACTTTCCAATTCTGGGAGGATCGCGGAAGGCGATCGCAAAAAATATCACACCCAAGGCCAAAGCCAATACTAATATGTAAGCTGCGCTTTCCATAAGGGAATTTCCTGAAAATCCAGTTCTATATCAGTGTACCAGTTGAACGTCAAAAAAAGTCCAACAAAAATACTTTGTAACTTTTATCGAAAATTTGAAGATGAGAAATACTCAGCAATCTTTGTGGCCTAATTTTTTAATTATTTGTTAACTAGCTATCAGCTCTCAGCATTTAGCTGTCAGCTAAAAATTCTAGGGTTTAAGTCCCCCACTATATTTGAAAAAATTAGTGTTGCACCTTTTATGGGGGGAAAGAATCCCCCATTATACACCTTGAAAAGCTGATAGCTGAACGCTGACCGCTGAGTGCTATTTCAAACCACAACTGCTTTAGGTTTCCTTCCTACGAGTACTTAGGTCTCCCAATTTCTGGAATAGACCAAACTCCACTTGTTCCTCTAGGTCTGGGTCAATACCTGCGAATACATCGCGGAATAAAGTCCGACATCCGTGCCAAATATGACCAAAGAAGAATAGCAGAGCAAAACAAGCGTGGCCATAAGTAAACCAACCACGAGTGCTAGTCCGGAATACACCATCAGAGCCTAAAGTTTCTTGGTCAAACTCAAAAGGTTCACCTATCTGAGCTTTACGAGCATACTTCTTAACATCTGTAGCTTTAGTAAACGTTTGACCATTAAGTTCACCACCTAAGAAGCTAACTGTTACGCCCTTCTCCTCAAAACTATATTTTGATTCTGAACGACGGAAAGGAATATCAGCCTTGATTACACCATCAGCATTGGTCAAGATAACAGGGAAAGTTTCAAAGAAGTTTGGTAGACGACGCACAAATAATTCCTCGCCATCCTTATCCTTAAATACTGGATGACCAAGCCAACCTTGAGCAAGACCATCACCATTATTCATTGGGCCGACACGGAAAAGACCACCTTTCGCAGGACTATTACCAACATAGTCATAGAAAGCCAATTTTTCAGGAATAGTTGACCAAGCTTCTGAAGCAGTTTTACCTGCTGCTAATTCAGATTGAACGCGACGATCGATTTCTTGCTGGAAGTAACCGCTGTCCCATTGATAACGAGTAGGACCAAATAACTCTATCGGGGTAGCCGCACAGCCGTACCACATTGTGCCAGCCACAACAAAGGCTGCAAAGAAAACTGCTGCAATACTGCTAGAGAGGACTGTTTCAATATTACCCATCCGCAATGCTCTGTAGAGACGTTCTGGCGGTCTTACAGATAGGTGGAACAAACCAGCAATAATTCCCACAATTCCAGCAGCAATGTGGTGGGCGACAATACCACCAGCATTGAATGGGTTAAATCCTTCCGGTCCCCAGGCCGGGGCTACTGGCTGAATAGAACCCGTTAATCCATAGGGGTCTGATACCCACATTCCTGGACCAAATACTCCTGTCAAATGGAAGGCTCCAAAGCCAAAACAGAGTAAACCAGATAAGAATAAGTGAATACCAAACATTTTTGGTAGGTCTAGAGCAGGTTCTCCGGTACGTTGGTCAAAGAAAAGTTCTAAGTCCCAAAAAACCCAGTGCCATACAGCAGCTAGGAACAGCAGACCAGAAAGAACAATATGAGCTGCTGCTACACCTTCAAAAGACCAGAAACCAGGGTTAGAAGCTGCTTCTCCAGTAACACTCCAGCCACCCCAAGATTGGGTAACACCTAGACGTGCCATAAATGGCATGACAAACATTCCCTGACGCCACATAGGGTTCAGGACTGGATCGCTAGGATCGAAAATTGCTAGTTCATAGAGGGCCATTGAGCCAGCCCAACCTGCTACTAGAGCAGTGTGCATTAGATGCACGGAAATTAGTCGTCCTGGATCGTTCAGAACAACTGTATGTACTCGATACCAAGGTAGTCCCATTGACTACACTCCTCCTTATTAAGTGATGTATATTCTGAAAGCTTTTTTCTTTTGTTTGTTATGCCGTTCTTAGAAACCTACGATTATCTGCAAAAATCTATGATTTTCTATAAATAACCTGTTCTATTCCTGCTTCAACCTGGCAACGTCGGCGTTATCCAGTCCGCAAGCTGTCACGGTTGAACTGACCGCCATAGCTAGATTTAAGCTAGCATTTCCGTTTGTCATGCTCTGCAAACAAATCTCGTTTGCCCTAGCGTTGCGGAGCAATCGCAACTTAAGCCACAGTTTTCATCTTCAAAAATGCGCTCTGATAAGGAAGGATAGAGACTGCTTCACTTGACCACACCTACTGCAAGTCTTAGAACTAGGAAATCATCTATCAACTCATCTCACACCAAATTGAAAATTATGCTGTGAGGCTTCTCAACGGTTTAGCTAAAATTGTCGTGACATACTCCCACACTAACCATTCGGTATAGTGTAGGCTTCTCGCTTCGCAGTCCTGCTATTGCATCGGACTCCACGAGCTTTAAGGACGGGATGCCCCACCGCCCTTTTTGCAGATCGAAAAACTACGCGCCTAGCTCCGCAATCAGATTTTACGCTTACCGCCGATTCATTTCACACCAAATTGAAAATTTCGCGCGCAGGCTTCTCAACGGTTTAGCTAAAATTGCCCTAATTATAGTCCAATTGTCAAGATAGTTATGGACAATATGGCCTATTTTATCAGATAGGAGCATAAAAGTTAAAACTATTTCAAGAATTGTATAGAGTTTTTAAGTTAATCGCAAGCACACATTACAAAATAAAGAAAGTTGATGATTAATATTTAGTTAGATCAACTTTTGACTTAAATTTTTAGCCTAATGACTTTAGCTAATTTGACAGATGGCTGAGGTAGTACAAAGATATTCCAAGACTTTTTCAGAATTAATTAAGCGAGTCAACACCACATTGCCAATATTCTGATTAGAAGCAGACTTTTGAGCTTCAGCAGTGGGATAAATCTCGACCATCAATACTGCTTCTTCGACTCGATGTAGCCACATTTTTTCATTTTTATCCAAAATACAAAGATTCATTTTTTCAATATCTGGCGCTCGTCTCCAAGCTGTTTCACTCCAGAGACCGCCGACAGTCCAAACTCTACCTACGGCCCATCCCTCTGATAAGAAGAAGTATTTCACAGACTTTTCTAAACTTGAGTAATTTATCAGAAAGTTTATCAAAGATTAAGACTATCTTTCTGTTTTAAATTTAAAAAGATTATAAAAAATAGAATTCTTCATTAGTGCATCATCAACTCAAGTAAGTCCGGAAATCGCCCGCAGTGTTATCCATAATGCCAGATTTGATATCGTTAGAAGTTTACCATTATTCATGTAGCAATTAGAGCGATCGCCACCAGGGCAAAATCAATTTCCATCAGCTATTTTTCAACTGAAAAATACTTCAAAGTTGCTATCAATTCAATTTTTTTTACCACAATGAACCTGTTGATATTGAGTCCCATATTTTTATTCATGTAGCAAATAGGGCGATCGCAACTAGGGCAAAACAAATTCCAGTTACCTGTTTAACTGTCAATGTTTCGTTCAATAAAATAAACCCAAGGGCAATGACGACTAGAGGATAAAGAGCTGATAGAGTAGAAACTATCGCCACCGATCCCTTAGAAACTGCCTTAATATAGAATAATACCCCCAAGAAATTGAGCATCCCCGCAATTATGGATATTGTAGCACCTTGGAGATGAGTTTCCAAGTGATTATTAAGATTGAAAAAAACCAGTAAAGCAACGACCGCTCCCCCTAACCCTTGGTAAACAATTGCACTTCTAGCACTAATATATTCAGCAGAAAACTTAGGCAAAAATGCCCAACCCCCCCAACACAAAATTGCTGCTAATGTTGGTAAAAACCACTCTTTCATATATTTAAGCCTCTAGTAATTTTATTCAATCCGCAGTCGATATTCGTAAAGTTTTTGGTAATAAGGCAAACAATATTCGTAGGCTTGCTTTAAGCGATCGCACTCTTCAATTCTCACATTATCTTTTTTTTCCTTTTCTTTAAATCCTTGGCTAGATTGTAAGTAATCATGCCAAAACTCCTCACATATAATGACTTCAGGGCGTGCTTTAGATTTCCATACCAATGCTTGGGGAATAAATTCGATTCCCACAGCATCGCAATACGCTTTAACTGTAGCCTCTGGTTTCCGTACTAACTCATCAGAGTCAATAAGGGGAGGAACTTTTCCCAGAAAAGCTTTGGTAAATTCAAACAATTGGTAAAGCTCTGCATATCCAGTTTCAGTCAAGCTAAAATCAGGCCAAGCGGTAAATAAAGAAGGAAGAGCTTTGGCAGGATGGCGAATAATAAAGGTGTGGTCAAAGTAGGATAAAAAGGTTTCATCGGCGCGATCGCTAATATAATGAGCCATATCTTTGATAAAGACAGGTTGGCTTTGTGCTTTAGCGATTAAGTCTTGAAATACAGGTTGAAAGTTATAAGCAGGATTAATCCTGGTCTCGATATAGCGTTCTGATTTCCTCTCCTTGCTGTAGTAAAAATAATAACCAAAAGGCTCCTGAATAGCCATAAAGTCTCCTCTCTCCCGCATCATTGTTTCAAAAGCGGTGGAAGTCGATCGCGGTGCTGCCCATAAAGCTAATATTTTCTTCATTTTTTTGGAATACTGCTAATTTTTGGAATACTACTAAGTTTAACTTAACCTATATCTCTTGATGAAACCACAAAAAAATCTCAAGAATAGAGGCGATCGCTTTCAGGCATTTTTCCGTATAGGAGTCGCCCCATCTTTATTTCTGCATAAAGCCCAACAATTCTGGACTTTTACTCATACACAGCGATCGCCTCTCCCAAAACATCCATTATTGGCTCTACACCCAATCCTGGAACTTCTGGCGCAAAAGTCTTACCCCCTTGATTCCGCGCACCACCCGTAGCTGTATCCACAGTCAACATTTCATGGCATAACCAAGTTGCTCGCAAGTGGGTTAGTGGGGTACTCTGAGCCAGATGGACTGCTCCTGAGTCTCCAATCACACTTCCCCCAGTCACTTCAATATTCATCCGAATTCCTGTTTCCACACAAAAATCTCGGATACGCCTGGCTTTGGTTAATCCTCCTACTCGACCAATCTTCAATCCAATAGCTTCACAAGCATTGTCAGCTTGAGCGCGGACAATATCCCCATAACGCTGAATACATTCATCTAAGATAATGGGATGGGAGGTCACTTTGCGTAGCTGGAGACATTCCTCATAAGTTTCACAAGGCTGTTCAAAATACAAAATCGGTTCTTTTACTGAATTCATTACCCTCATACCATCATCTACTAACCAAGCTCTATTCACATCAAAAGTTGCAGTTTCATGATTCTGTAAATAAGCACCGATCGCTTGAATTCTCTCAATATCTAAAGCTACATCTGCTCCAATTTTACAGGTATGGACAGTCTCCCCTTTTTCTTGACCCCGCTTAATAGATTCAATCATTTCTTCTGGGGTACCTGTGGGAACAGAATTTTGAATAGTTATTTCTTGGTCGATACGACCGCCAAACAGTTCGCAAAGTGGTAGACTTGTTGCTTTACCCAGAATATCCCAACAAGCCATATCCAGAGCTGATTTAATGTAGGGATGACCGGGTAGAGCAGTATCCATCGTCCGATAGATCAAATCAATACGTCTGGGATCGAGTCCGATTAGTTGGGGGGCGAGTTCTTCAATTCCAGCTCTGATACCCCGTGGAAAAGCGGGTAAATAAGTGGAACCCCAAGGACATCCTTCTCCCCAACCTCGAATTCCTTCATCTGTATCCATAGCAATGATAGTAGAATCCAGTTTGTCAAAATACAACCTACCACCTGATAGTCGGTAAGGATGTTCTAGGGGTAAAGTTACTTGATAGACAGTAATCTTAGATATTTTCATAATTGTCGGAAAAACTTACACTCTTCAGTTAAAAGAATAGAACACGAGTGCAACAGCTATTTACTCATATACAAATCTTTATATTGCTCAAAATTGTCTCTTCCTGTGATATGATCCCAAACTAAGTACCCTACTCTCAAAAGTCGGCTTCCCGAACCGATCTCGAAAGACTTTCTGCCATGAAGAATCCGATTATTATTCATTAGCAAACAGTCTCCCTTCTCCAGGCGGAAACAGTATTGGTAATCTGGATTTTTGAGATACTTAAAGAAGGTTGCATAAGCTTGGTAAAACTCCTCCATCAAGTCAAAAGGAATATTCCAATTACAGCCATGGAAGTGAGCAAAGTTAATGTAAAGCAAATCCCCATCAGTATTCAATTTAATAACAGGAGTATTTCTAGTATAAAAATACTGCGAGTCTGCATAGAATTGACGGAATTGAATAGGAGTTTGGACTAATAACTGAAAGTAATTGGGATATTGTTCGCGAAAATCTTTAGCAACACGAAAACCATCTACTAGGGTTGATTCTCCTCCTTTTGATTCATTTTCAACCATGTAAAAGGAAGTTAGTAAGTGAGAATAATTTATGTAGGCAAAATCTGTGTGAGGGGTAAGTTCATGGCTAGTATATCCTAAGTCGTTAGCTCCTGGTTTACTCTCAAGATCGTAGAAAGCTCCTGCTTCAGTATAGAGCATTGGTCCAATAGAAGCCATAAAATCCTGATGTTGTTGTGGAGTTAAATCATGGATTAAACTAAAACCAAATCTAAAAAGCTGCTCCTTCCATCCTCGATCGACCCCGATACTAAAATTTTCCGGCTTAGATAAATAGCTCTCAAGCAAAGTTCTATTCCACAAAATTTCTTCAGGATAGCGACTTTGTGCTTCTTTATGCTTGTTGTTGTAGCACTCTTGAGAATTTTCATCATAAGCAAAAGTCATCAACCATTCAATAGGAAAGATACTGCGATGTGGAGGAGCTTCATCCCAATCAATTATCAATTCCTCATCTGTTAACTCCACAGACTTTGGTTTTGGATGTTCTTTTTGTTCGCTAAAGTCATAAAGTTTCTCAAAAGAGGTAGAATGGCGACTTTTTTCAGAAAGACAATTATCGCGCAACCAAATGTAGTGAAAGCGTTTGTTGTTAACTATTACAAAAGATTGATTTTTTTTCATTGCTGGCTAAGATGGCATCTTTACAACTTCTGTCATATAATTTAGATTTTTATGCACAGAAAAGTGACAAACCCAAGTCTAGCATTTATTATTTCTATTTGAGAAAAACCAGCTTGAGTTAATAATTCTATATTTTGTCTTATAGATAAAGGATTTAATACACCTTCTAATTGTTGTTTCTTACGTTCAATTTCTTGATTACTCAATCCTTTTTTTTGTTTAAAAATTATATATTGATTTTCTGTTATTTGACTTTGAATTGTTTTTTCTGTCAGGATAAATAATCCATTACTAATTAGAGAATCAAAAATAGCTTTTAAGTATTCTTGTCTTTCTTGAATGAAGTGAAGAGTCCAGTTACAAATAATAGCATTAAAAGTCATATTTTGAACGAATGTTTTTGATTGAAAAAGTCTTGAGGGGAAATTTTTGTCAACTTTACTCAGATTTTTACCAGCTACTTTTAACATTTCTTGAGAATAATCTATCCCAAACAAATTGTTGAAACCTTGTTTGTATAAATACAACAATGTATTTCCACTTGCACAACCTACATCTATGATATACCCATTTTTAGGCACATTATCTTTAAGTATATTAGTTGTTAGCTCTATTACTCTCCAATAATCAGGTATATGTTTTTCTGCCTCATCAGTAAATCTATTTGCTATTTCAGCACCAAAAACCCAGTATTCTAAATCATTAGAATTTTTTTCTTGATCTTCTGTGTTTTTGTGCATATCAAAAATATTAAACCTATACTTTTCAGGTTATTATACTATTTCCACATAACAATGTGTTGATATTGACACTTAATAGTTTCCTATTTTTTTGATTATATCATGTCTGGTAAAACACTTATAATTAAGCTCGTAGTTGGGCTTTAGCCCCTCAAATATTTATATATGGGCTAAAGCCCAACTACAAACAAAAAACTTCTTTTAACTACTCAGATGTGCCAAAAACTTAGTTAATACTGGAAGTTTGACTTTGCTGCCAAAATCAAATGATTTAATCTTCTCTACAATCTCTGGATTAGGTTGATAAATATCAATATTATCGGATACCCAACAAGTTCCAACACTCCAACGAATCACATCCACTAATAATTCATTAGTTAATCCCATACCTTTCCCTAGATCGTTAGCTTCCCCTAAAACGAAGTAATTGATATATGCCATAAAATCTGTGAGAGATTTAGCAATATCCATCAATTTCTCATCTTGCAAAGGTTCTGGAGGAGCATATTCCAGTTGATAAGGAAGAGGTTTAATCCGCCCAAAACCATCAGTCACTCTTTTTTCAGAATGAATGTAACTCCGGTCTAAACCATAGGGAGAAGGAGCCGTAAAACCAGGCACTCTCAAATCTAAATTGTTGTCTTCTTCAATTAATTTTGTTACCTTAACATGGTTATCATGGGCATCATATTTCTGTCCTGCTTCTCGATATCTTTCTTCAACAATACGCCCTAACGGTAAAGGAACCTTCAATTCATCGGCTAATTTGACTGTTAAATCTGTATCTTTTACCGTAATTTCTAAGGAACAGGAATAATCATAACTGCCATCAAAAATAAAGGGACTTACTTGCTCTGTCACTACACTATTTCCTTGGGAAGCTCGGACATATTCCCACATCCATAACAAGGGAATGCCATATATTTTGCAAATCATATAAACTTCCCCTAATGTCACCATTTGTGAATAAAACAACAAGTTGGTTAACAATTTTACGGTTTGAGCTTCACCGATAGTGTTACTAACAAAGAAGGAAATTTCGCCGATCGCATCAAGGGTTTCTTTGCTCAGATCGTACCCTTCCCGATCGCCACTAACATAGTAACTAACATTACAAAAATCTACACCCATGTGAGAAAGATTGCTCACCGGAGATTCTAAACTGAATATTCCTTTTTTGCGTGCTTCTTCTGCTATATGTTGGGTATTATGGTAGTCAGTTGTGGAAAAATCCATCCAAGTTGCACCAGGTCTCATTCCTTCTGCTGCTCCAGTTTCTCCCAACATATTTTCTAATACATGATGGGGTAAGGGTAAATTGGTGATCGTTAGATCCGTACCTTGAGCTGCTTCCTTAGGACTATCTTTCCAAATTGCTCCTTTGGCAATGACTGTTTTTGCTGCTTCTGGATATTTATCATAAACTTGGACTTCATACCCATCCTTTAGCAGTTTGTAGATGTGCTGTTTGCCCATTGCACCGGTGCCGATGTAGGCAATTTTCTGTTTAGTCATAATTTACTATTACTTCCTTGTTCAAACTGACAATATTAATTATAAGTTATTCAGGTAATTTTTTTAAGATCGATAACGTCCTAGATGAAGAAAAAAATCACGATCGGTTATTTTTATTTTTCTCAGATTCCTCAAGTTGTTTTCAGAAAACAACTCTAGATTTTCTTCTGCATAACCGTATTTTAGAAGTTCAGTCAGTTGACTTGGATTTAGTATCCAATCTTTATATTTTCCGATTTCTATTTCCTCTAAAATACCTACACCAGTCCAAAAAGTTGTTACAGAATTTTTCGTTGAACCAATAGCTATTGCATTTCTATAGGGAACTGTATTTAAGTAAATTTTTTCTTTCTGTTTTCCTGACACAAATTCGTGTAATTTACTCATATTGCAGTACGCTTCATGAGCAATAGCTGCCCATTTAATTTTAGCTTTTTTTTCTGCTTCTTCTAAATAAGTAAGATTTTGAACACCATTCAATTTTATATTCCTTTCTGATGACCGTAATAATGCCTCCTTGCTTTTTTCATCTAGGTTTTCATAGTTTTATACTTCCTTTTCAAAACTTTCTTGAAACTTTTCTTCAAATTCACTATCACTATACAAATCGGAGGATTTTTGCACATTTAACTTGAGGTTTTTCGGAAAAAATATTGCAAATTCTTTAAGAAGTTTTTTAAATGAATTTTGGTACATATTTATTTCATCTAGAGAAATATTATTTATCTTTGTTAATATTTTGCTATCAAGCATAAAAGTAAAGTCTACCCCTGGTGGATAGACTAACAAAATCGGAGAAATATATTGACAATAATAAGAAATAGCAAAAAAATCCGCCCAATCTACTTCAGGAAATGGAAAAAGACTATATAATTTATACCCTCCAAACCAAAAAGTGAATTTAATAGGTTGCTCATTATTAATATTATGTGAAATTGCTTGGAAAATTTCTTGTTTGTGATTTTTATTAACTTTCCACTTGCGAAATTTACCTGAAACCACTTTTTGTAAAATAAATTCTTCCAAGGTGTTTTTTGCTAGAAGTGATTTATCTTGAATGTTCAGTTCATAGGCACTACAATAATTTAATTTGTTAGTTATATATGTTTGACAACTCATGTTGATTTTCTCTATTTTGTCTATACTAAAATATTGACCATATAACCATCTTTTAGGAGTTTATATATCGTTTATTTTTACTCATAATTTATCCTGAACTATAACTATTACTGGGAACAGTTCCTGAGAACTGGACTAATTTTTTCCCACAACCATTCTGGCATAGTATGATGATCTTCATACACTTGACTGAATTTATTCTTAATTTGCTTAAAATAATTTTCTACAGACTTACCACTATTTTGTAAAGGTGTCAAAATTTCCTTTTCAAACAGAGCGATATAGCTGACGCCACGCTCCGCGAACGCCTGATTTCTCACACCTTGTTGATAAAGCTTGTAAAAATAAAGTTGAGTTTCTTCAGGCATTCCTACACATTCCCAAGGAATATAACCTTTTAATCCCAGTAATTCTGACCAAATATATAAATTTTCTTCCATGGTGAAGAGGTCTTTACCAAAAGTTTTAATTACCTTTTCTCTATCTCCATAAGCGCAAAAACCAGCAAAAACATAGCAGCATTTCTCACAACTGAAATATGACTGCTATATATGAGCAGTTATTCAGGCGTAATCACAACTTTTCCAAAAAAGTTTTTACTTTGAAAAAATTTCTGAGCTTCTTGCATTTGACTCAGAGGGAAAACTTTAGCGACAGGAGGATTTAATAGACCTCGTTCAATATATCCGAGCAAGTTCTGGAACACTTCTGGCCCATAACGGTTTGCTCCTCTCATCTCCACATCCTTGTAAATCAAATCTCGCATATCCAACTCAACCAGTGGACCAGCGATCGCCCCAGATGTAACATACCTTCCTCCGACAACCAAGCTTTTGAAAACAAGACTAAAATATTCTCCTGCTATCAAATCCACAGTCACTGTAACTTGATGCTTTGCCAAATTATCAGCAAGTTTTTCGTCACGCGCATAAGCGCGATCGGCACCCAATTCTTTAGCTAAATGCTCTTTGTTCGTTCCCACAATAGCAATAACTACTGCTCCGCGAATTTTGCATAATTCAATTGCAGCGCTACCTACACCACCAGATGCTCCTGTGATTATTACTGTATCTCTAGCTGAAACTCTTGCGTTTGTTACCAAATTTTCTGCTGTAGAATAAGCACATGGTAGTGTTGCTAACTGAGTATCAGGTAACTCGGAATTAATTGAGTAAACATTGGTCGCTGGAATAACAGCATATTCTGCAAAACCTCCATCAATTTCGCTGCCGACATACTGATAGTCTGCAAGTTTAGCAGTACGAATCCAAGGATATACAATAACCCGTTTATTTAGGATATCTGGATTAACACCTTCACCAACTTCAACTGCTACCCCTACTATATCAGCTCCTTGAATTCGTGGAAATTGAACGCCCATCATATTCCAGGTTGATTTTCCTTCCTCGTAGCTGTCTTTGTCTTGCAGTAATTCTTGAAATCCTCCATCTGCTGCATACCAACCTGTTCTGGTGCTTATATCTGTATTATTTATAGAACAAGCTCCCACTTTGATTAATATTTCTCCTTTCTGGGGAGTAGGTTTAGGAACTTGATTATAAACTAATTTTTCAGGTCCACCATATCCAGTGAGGACAACAGCGTTCATTAATTCTGTCATTCTTTTTTCTTCTCTTAATTGATAGTTAGTTGCAGAACTGCATTCATTAATTGTGTCATAATTGCCGTACTATTTGTAACTAACTAAAAACTTGCCATCAATAATTTGATTTGATATCCTTGCTGAAATCCAGCATCAGTCAAGACTTTATTTGTCTTATGATATCTATCGCTATGTATAAATAATGCGCAATAGTTTATTCAATACGCAACCGATATTCATAAAGTTTTTGGTAATAAGGTAAACAATACTCGTATGCTTGTTTTAAGTGAGCGTTATCTTCTATACTCACATAATTTTTTTGCTTCGGTTCATGGAAAGACGAACTCGACAGTGCATAAGTATGCCATCCACCCTCCCATTCATTGATTTGAGTTTGAGACTGAACTTTCCATTCTAAAGCTTCTTTCACGAACGGTATGTCTACAGCCTTGCAATAAGCTTTGATAGTTGCTTCTGGCTTTTTTACTAAATCATCCGAATCAATTAATATTGGTACTTTTCCACTGATTTCCTTAACCCGATCGAATAGCTGATAAACTCCTTCATATCCAGCTTCTTTTAAAGTAAAATCAGGTCTCAATTCAAAAAGCGATGGGAGCATTTTGATTGGGTTTCTAATCAGAAAAGTATTCTCAAAATGGGATAAAAATTCTTGGTTAGCTATATGTGTAACATAGTAGCTCATGTCTTTAATAAAAACTGGTTGCTTTTCAGTTTCTTGCTTTAACTTTCCCAAAATAGAGCTGAAATTATATTCAGGGTTTGGCTCTATGTCTGGATAACGAGTAGTATTACAACGTTCTTTACTGTAGTAATAAGATAGCCCAAAAGGTTCGTCATGTACCCCAAAATCTCCCCGTTCTTGCATCATGCACTCAAATGCAGTGGAAGTAGCTCGTGGTGTTGTCCACAATGCTAATATTTTTTTCATTTTTTATAATCCAGCTCAAGCAATTTTATAGCAATTCTCGTTCTCTGTGAGGTACAGATGTTCTCGACCCCCCCTAGCCTTTTTTAAGGGGAACTTCAAAGTACCCTTTTTTCAGTGGGATAACGAGGGATTGTAGATGCACCTCGTCCAAGAAAGAAAAGCTATATCTAAAACAGGAGAATCGCATTTTGACATTTTTCCGTGGTATTTCAAGTTGCGATTCACTACTTTTTTTTGAAAATACAAAAAGCCTTTCTTTTCCTAAACTAATTCTTTGGCCCTACCTGCCCCTTCTTGGGTTTCCCAAATTCCCACAAAATTCTCGATCATTACTTCCTGATAACTAATTTTTTCGTCAGTGCCAAAGGGTTCGATTATCGTATCAATATTCGGATAAACAAACAATGGTATTGAAATCCGAGTCGAATCAGGATTATTATGAATTACTTCATGGGCAGTGCTGACAAATAAGCCATTTGTCCATGTTTGTAACAGATCCCCTAAATTAATTACAAATGCATCTTCCTTACAGGGAGCATCTATCCATTCTTCTTTAGCATAAACTCTTAAAGAAGGTTGAGGAAAGTATTCTTGGATCAAGACTGTGAAAATTCCGTTATCGGTATGTTTTCCGGCTTTCCCCATCCCTGCTGGATAATAAATGGTGCGATGAATTAAGATTGGATCGCTAAAAAAGCGATCGAACCAATTTGCTTCTAATCCTAAAGCTAAGGCTAATCCTTTTAATAATTTAGGAACGACTTTTGTCATTATTTCATTTTGCAAGTGAAAATGAGAACTAGCAAAACCTGGGGCTACACTATCGTCCGGAATAACATTTGGACCGGTGAACGGTTTATCGGACAGAGGTCTCTCTATACCTAAATCGAACAATTCTTTGGGATCTGCTTCTACTCCATCCAGATTTTCCCCATACAAAGGAACGTAACCCCTGGAAGTTTTGGGATAAACTTTTTGAACATCTTGACGGTAGTTTTGTTTTACATCTTCAGGTAGCTCAAAAAATTTCCGAGATGCTTCAATAGTTTGATTGACTATTTCTGGGGAAACTCCATGTTCTTTAAGATAGAAAAAACCATGTTCGTAGCAAACATCGTACAATTTTTTAATTTCTTCAGGGCTAGCTTTTTCTAATTCTGATAAGGAGATAATTGGCAGACTTTTCATAGCGTCAATTTTATTTACCTATTGTAGTTCAATTTCCCATCTAACTTTCCGCAATAAAGATCGTGGAGTTAACCGATTTTTGCTTTCCTCTATTGCTAGAAAATAGTTAAGATTTTGGTAAAACCTAGGGAGTTGATTCTATCAGGTTTTCTGTTTGACTCTTTTGCCCTATTAGGGAAATAAAAAGGGCTATCTTAAAAGTACTAAGACTAATTCAAAAACAGTACCCGAGCCACACTTTTAAAAATCTCCTGTTCATAGGGAGAAGCAGAAGTAGTGCTACATAACTTTTTGGGGTGGAAAAATTATCAGAATCAACATCCTAGGTAACACTAGCTGTACGCGATCGCTAAAGCTATATAGTTAGCTTTCACTCTTCGCTCGCAGCAGCTTGTCAATTAACAAACTGCAAATGCCCAATAGTGCGCCCCTTCTTCAGCAATATATGGACCATCTTGAACATGATTGACCAATTTGACTTTACCTTCTTGTTGGTAGCGATCGCAAACTTCTTGGAAATTAGTGCTGTCGTAATAGCTCTTGCGGGTACTTACTACTACCCAACCACCTGGTTTAGTAATGCGGATTAGTTCTGATAAAGCAGTTGGTGGTACATGACCTAAAGTGAATACGCCACAACACACTGTAGCATCATATTGGTTGTCCTCATAAGCTTCATTTATTTGAGTGAGGTCAATTCCACTTTCCAAAACATTATAAGCACCTGTAGAACGGGCTTTTTCTACCATTCCTTCTGACAAGTCAGAGCCATCTACATGATGATAACCTTTTTGTTTGAGGACAGTACCCACTAAACCTGTACCGCACCCTGCATCCAGGATTTCTATATTTTTATTACTGGCATCTATTGCTTTCAACCCATTATCGCCTTTGAGACTTGCCAATAAATCAGCAATGTACTTAGGACCAATATACTCTTCGCTGGACACGTCGCTATCATAGGCAGTCGCCCATCGATCGTAATATTCTTGTATCTTTTCGGGATCGCCTGAGAGAACATGAGCTCCTTTGATGGCATCAAAACTATCGTTGCCTTTAGTTGTTACTGATTGATTCATTGTTTTTTTACTCCGAACTATTTTTGTTTTAATTGATTATTGGCACGTTAACTTTCTAGCTAATGCTGTATTCACGAACACTTAGCTAGTACATGATTTAGGTTTTATCGAACAATCTAGTTTTTTTTAAATTGCTCTCCCTAAAAGTATTCCAAACTTTTATTTAGTAATCTTTTTTTATCCTATTGATTTCAGAAATTAGGTCTTAAACCTACCCTTCCAAGGGGAGAAAAAAGACAATTTTACATCTTCTCGCCTCCTTATTGCAGGAGGTACTAAAGCCTACAGTTTCTCTGTCAAGAGGTTAACTGAAGCCCGTAGTTCGTCTGTCAAGAAGCTAACTGAATTGACAGCTTTTTATCAAACTGAAATCATTTTTATCGTGTATGGTATTTTTGCATTCTTGCTAACATCTAGACCGTTAATTTGGCTAATATCCTATGATTAGGCGGATAACTAGATTTGTTATCGACAGCCCAAATGTTTCTACAATTCTATTATATCACATCTATACATTTAATCTCATGTTTTTTCCTAACTGAGTCGGCTTTTTTTCGAGGATGACATCATTTACATATTCTATAATCGCTAGCTTTTGCTAGTTCTATTAAACTATCCTCTAAATTACATTTTGGTGATTTTTCATATACAAACAGATACAAAAGCGATCCCAAAGATGAGCTTTAATCAAATCCCACATCAAGTTTGAGGGAATACTATTATTTTGAGCTACCATTAACACTTTTCCAAAGACGAGTATTGCTATCTAAAACAATAACGCCAGTCAATAATAATTTAACTATTAGCTAACACATACTGCTTCATAAAACCGATATAAAACTTCACATAGCGTGATATTTTAATGTTTACTTCCTGCTTCTTGTGAGGCCGTCGGCGGTTACTCATCCACAGGCATTGACGGTCAAGCCGACCGCATTTCTTAAATTTATACTTGCATCTCATACACGGTCTATTGACAAACCACATGAGTGACAGTCATAAGTTCGATTATTTAACGGCATATCTTGAACATGACCGCAGTTTGAGCAAGTCGAGCGAAGATGGAAAAAACCTGTCAACTACTACTAGCTCAGAACCGTACCATCGGCACTTATATTCTAGCTGTCGTCTAAACTCATAAAAGCACTATCTGCTAATTTATTTAGCTAGCTTGTGGTTAGCTAACATACCGCTAACATTCAAATCTTCTATGGCAACAACGCTGTGGTTTTTAGCTAAATATGTTGTCAATTTATGAAGTGAATCTTTGCGGATGTTAGCCACTCGCCTATGGAGCCTAGCTATCTTCAGTTTTGCTGCCCGACCGTTAGCAGAGCCTACCTTTTTATGACGATGTAGGTATTGCAGCTGAGACAACTTAGCTTCAAATCTTTTATACGATTTTACACTTTTAAATACTTTCCCATCACTTAAAGTAGCTAATGTTTTCACTCCCAAGTCTACACCTATAACATCAGTTGTTTTGGGTGTGGTACAAGGGTAAAATTCATAGCTACAGCTGAGATACCAATCACCCGCTTGTCTACTAATAGTAATTTTTTGAACTGTTGCCTCAATGGGTTCATAAGTTTTGACCATACCAATAAAAGGTAATTTGTGACACCAACCATTTAGTTCTATTGGTTTTCCACAATTATCAATCGTGAAGGAATCAGACCTACCTTTCTTCTTAAATCTTGGATATTTACAAGAGCCCTGGAAGAACCTCTTAAATGCTTCACCCAAGTTAATCAAAGCATATTGATAAACTTTAGATGACAAGTTTTTCATCCAAGGATAAAGTGGCTTTGTGTGATTGGTAAAAACCTCTCTTAGCTTACGGGCGTTTGGCTTATAACCATCTCTGTAAGCAGCATTCCACAGACTTAAACCCCAGTTATAAACCCATCTTGAATAGCCAGCGTGTTGAGCAAAGAGCGTTTTCTGTTTATTATTAAGCTTCAGCTTTGTTCTAATGGATTTCATATATGGGTGAGTGCAACCTGTCTAAAAGTATGCTTAAATACGTATTATATCGTTATTCTCTGATTAAGTCAATGCTCCTGCACGGGCAAACAAGCAAGTGACGATCCCTCCACATTCTCTAGTTGCTTCTTTTGAAGAATATTCCCGTATTGCTTCTGCTGCTTATTTATATTTTTCATATACTTTCGCTGGGTAGTCCCCCTCAAGTAGTTTAAGTATCATTGGACAGCCTATTGTACCTGTGCATAAGAATGAAACATTAGTTTGATTTTTCATCAAAAACTTTCCCGATGGAGGATGTAACAGGTTTAACAGTTTTAAGTCTAGTTGAGAAAGTCACTATCGTCAACAGTCAACTTTTGGCTTAATTGGTGATAAATGGGAAGAAACTCTGGTATTACCCCATTTGAGTTTCTATCCCTAATAATTTTCCTGTTGTTGCTTAGTTTTTGATGGTATTAGACCACTAACCTAATTTCGGCCTTTTGGTCCTAAACCTACTGTACCCGCATAGATGGCGCGATCGCCCAATTCATCTTCAATCCGTAACAGTCGATTATATTTGGCCACCCGTTCGCTACGACAGAGGGAACCTGTTTTAATCTGACCTGCTCGTGTTCCTACTGCCAAGTCAGCAATAGTTGTATCTTCTGTTTCTCCCGAGCGGTGACTGATGACTGAACGGAAACCATTACGAGTTGCTAAGTCAATAGTTTCTAAAGTTTCAGTCAGGGAACCGATCTGGTTTAGTTTAATTAAAATTGAGTTACCAGCACTCATATCAATGCCTTTTTGTAAACGAGAAGGGTTGGTAACAAATAGGTCATCTCCCACTAATTGAATTTTGCTACTTAATTTTTGGGTTAGCTGTACCCAACTGTCCCAGTCGTCTTCATGTAGGCCATCTTCTATGGAAACGATGGGATATCGATCGACTAAACTAGCTAAATAATCAATCAATTCAGTAGGGGAATGAGTTGCGCCGTCGTAAATATAGTTACCATCTTTGTAAAATTCGCTAGCAGCTACGTCTAACGCTAGAGCTACTTGTTCTCCAGGTTTGTAACCTGCTTTCTCGATCGCTGCAATTAATATATCTAATGCTTCTTGGTTTGAGCCTAAGTTGGGAGCATAACCACCTTCGTCTCCTACTCCACCTAGTAAACCTTTGTCTTTTAGGACTCCACTGAGGGTGGCGAAGACTTCTGCACCCCAGCGCAATGCTTCTTTAAATGAGGGCGCACCCACAGGTACGATCATAAATTCTTGAATGTCTACGTTATTAGCAGCATGGGCACCACCATTAATTACATTCATTAAAGGTACTGGTAGCAGACTCGCTTGTGGTCCACCTAAATAGCGGTACAGTGGCATACCTACAGCATTAGCCGCCGCTTTAGCAGTGGCTAGGGAGACAGCGAGGATAGCATTAGCGCCTAAATTACTTTTATTGGGGGAGCCATCTATTTCAATCATTTTGCTATCAACTGAGGTTTGATTGAGAGCATTGATTTTTAGTAGCGCAGGGGTAATTTTTTCTTCCACATTTTTGACTGCTGTGAGTACCCCTTTGCCACTGTAGCGTCCTTTGTCCCCGTCCCGAAGTTCGTGGGCTTCAAAGCTACCTGTAGATGCACCACTGGGCACTTGGGCTAGTCCCATCATACCATTGGCTAGTTGGACTTCCGCTTCGATTGTTGGACGACCACGGGAGTCGAGAATTTCTCTGGCATGGATTGATTCAATACCTGTCTCCATATTTTTTCTTCCTTATTCTGTCAAGTTTAATGATATTGGCTAAATACTAATTACGGGTTTCTTACGCTATGGGGACTCGTCTTTGTCAACCCGAATTAGCAAAATTTAGCATTTCCACTGACAGAATAAAGGTTAATTCTGCTTTTGAGCTAGATATCAAAAATGTTTAATAATTTTATTAATTCTCTTCCTTTAACACTAAGTATCTATTGAGTATGTATTTTTTTATACTTTTTTAATAATTGTCTAGACAAAAAATATAGATTTCATCTGGATATTTTCTGAAAATAGTCAACGGTAGACAATAGATAATTTTAACAAGTTATAAAATTAAATTATACTAATCATTTAAAATTTTCAAGTTAGACCTAGTGCAGGATGGCACAAATAACTAACCCGTTACAAAATCCTAAAAGCCTTACCAATCAAAAATGATTGACTTTTAAATGCATGACTTTTAACTTCCGGGTAGTGGCACTAGGCAGATTTGGGATTAAAGCTAATGGCCGATCCCCAACTTTGAAAATCTGGTGCTACACGAATTAATTTTTTATGAATTTCATCTGTCACCCACAATACTAATGGAAAGTGAAAGTTTTGGAATTTATTTCTGACTAGGTTAGCTGCTATTAATAATCTATCTAGAGTGTTAACTGATTCTAAACTCTTAACCATCAAAGCTTTTGGGGAAATGGAGCCTAAATTTTGGTTGATACTAGAGTAAAGCGTATCAGTAGAGTAGTCTAATGCTAATTCTTGATATTCTACAGGGTATTCTTTTTTAAGTTTTTCGAGCATCTGTTCTCTTAATTCTGGAGAATTACAACGGACTAAAATTAGGGAAAAATCTCCCTCAGACATAGTTAAAGCTCTAGCTAATGCTCTAAGCGATCGCTCGTTATATTCGACTTTATTTTTGTTTATATGAGACATTTCTATATGTCCTTAATTTGATCTTTAATATTATTTAAAATTATTTGATTATTTACATATACCAGTAATTGTATGTTAAAGATACTGCTTTGCGTATAGGGGTGTTAGTCAGCATTATGGCTTAAATTTTGTTCTGTGTCACTAGGTCATAGTGATTCAGCTCAAAGCTAATAATAGTCTTTGTAATATTTAATTGTGCTTTTAGTTATATTTACTTATTTTTAGCTATAAATTTTAAAAAATATAATACATTTGCTAATAAGTAAATTCACTAATAATCGCACTCAGTTCAAAATGATGAGTTTGAGTTGAATATTCGTGATGATTTAATTTCCCCAAATATACTTTTTTTGACTATAAAAAAATTGACTTAATGGTTTTGAATTTACTGTATATGTTTGTAGAAATAACTATAAAAAAAATAATTATTAGTTGACTTTAATTTAATCAAATACATATTGAGCTGATTTTGACTACAAAATACTCAAATAAATTAAATAAGATATTATTTCTAATAATAAAAAATATAGAATATCTGTTAGTTTTTGTATGCAAATAAAGCAAAAAATAGTAAAAATTAGGACTACCCATCAAAAACTACTTTTCTATCTAAAGACTTGGTATCAGGAAGATTTAACTGCTCTTTGAATCAAAGAATAAAAATGTAGAAACTGAATACTAAGCTCATAAAAAGTTGCATAGAATAATATTTTTATCAAAGTTAAATGTAGATCGAGAAAGAAAAGTTAATAAATTTCATAATTCTGTGGAGTCTCACATAACATTGGTATAACACCTAACAGCTAACACCCAACACCTAATTCTGTAGAGTCTCACATAATATTGGTATAACAACATAAAAAAAATTAGTAGCCCTGAAAAAGATTACTTACAAAAACATCAAAAGTTATACCAAATTCAAAAAAGTATGGTCATTTCAGTCATCAGTTATCAGTACCTCTGCAATCAGGAAGCGAGAAAATGCAGAATTTTCTTTCTCTTAGGGAATAGCAGAAAATAAATTATCCCAATTTTTGTACTATCAAAAATGTTGAAAGAGATCGAACCGCGATCGTCGCAATTTTAGTCAAAAAAAAGCAGTGGGAGCATCTTGCTCCCTTATAGAACCCCTAACCGTATCTTCATAAATATCAAGTTTTTTTAGCTAGGAGACAACCCACCCCTAACCCCTCCCAGGAGTGGAATACAGGAGATAACCCACCCCTAACCCCTCCCAGGAGGGGAATACAGGAGATAACCCACCCCTAACCCCTCCCAGGAGGGGAATACAGGAGATAACCCACCCCTAACCCCTCCCAGGAGGGGAAGTTAACGCGCGTCAGAAGTCAGCAAGTCTGCAAGTCAGCAAGTGTACCCACCCCTAGCCCCGACCGTGGAGAACCCACCCCTAACCCCTCCCAGGAGGGGAAGTAGGGGATTTAAGCCCCGCTCCAAAAACCCGATCGCCTTAAAAGGCGGGGTTTTATATAGAATCCGGTTATACAGCATATGTTTATAATTCTATCCACACTTCAATATTAAATCCCCCCATCTCCCCATCCCCCCATCTCCCCATCCCCCCATCTCCCCATCCCCCCATCTCCCCATCCCCCCATCTCCC
>JAXHSW010000163.1:0-3849 GCA_034190295.1 Cyanobacteriota bacterium
CCCCCCCCGCCCCCGGCGGCCGTGAGGGAGTGGGAAAGTGAGGGAGTGAGGGAATTAATAATAAAATAAAGTTGTAGTGAGGAGAAAATTAGAGTGAAGAATCAGTTGATTCAAAGTCATAAGGATTTAAAGGTTTATCAGAAAGCTTTTGTTGGAGCTATGCAAATTTTTGAATTGTCTAAAAAATTTCCGATAGAAGAAAGGTATTCTTTAACTGACCAAATTAGACGCTCGTCACGCTCTGTTTGTACTAATCTGGCTGAAGCTTGGCGAAAACGTAGATATGAGCTGGCTTTTGTTGCTAAATTAAATGATTGTGAAGCAGAAGCAGCAGAAACACAAACGTGGCTTGATTTTGCGATCAAATGTCAATATTTAGATGTAGAAACAGGGCAAAAGCTTTCAAAAATTTATGATGAAATTATCAGAATTTTAGTAAAAGTAATAAATAATCCTCATCCTTGGTTGTTGAAACATCCAGGAAGTAGGGGAGTGGGGGAGTAGGGGAGATTAGAGTAGTTAGGAGAAACGAGGAATTAATTAGGAGATAGTCGAATATATTTGTTCCTTGATTTTTCTGCTATCCCCTCTGCCTTTTATGCTAAATTTTGGAGGGTTTTCAACATGATACCAGGAACTTTTTTCGCTCCTTTAAAGGCTGAATCCTTTATTTGTCAGTGCTTTTAGATTAGATAGATAAACCCTAATTAATCTTAAACCCTTGTAACTCCTAAGCTAAAACTTAAATTTATGAAAATGTCTTTCGTATAATTATACTCCCCTACTCCCCACTCCCTCACTCCCCTGCTCCCCTACTCCCCCGCTCCCCCACTCCCTCACTCTACCACTAACCTTCTAAGTACAAAAAATGTAATCTCCCAAAATAATCACCAGCAACAATAGTTCTCCCATCCGGTCCAACTGCACAACATTTGAATCCACTACTTCCGATAAAAGTAGCGATCGCCTTCTTAGTTTTAGTTGTTAAATCCCACAATTTCAAAGTCTTATCTTCCGAAGCAGAGATAGCTCGACTATTTGCTAATCCTACAACCTCTAATATAGACCCTTGATGACCTCTGAGCACACCAACTTTATCCCCTGTTTCCAAATTCCAAGCTCTAACATCTTCATCATAAGAACCTGAAATAACATACTTACCATCGGGAGTCACTGCCACAGAATGAACTAAGTCAACATGACCAGTCAAAATCAAAACTCTTGCTTCTGTTTCTAAATCCCAAACCATAACATTTGTATCGTGAGAACCTGAAATCACATACTTACCATCAGGACTTACTGCTATACAAGATACCTCCTCTTCATGACCTCCTAAATAACCAACTTCTTGCTTTAATTCTAAATCCCAAATCTTCATTCCACGGTTTCCCCAATATCCAGAAATAAGAGCTTCACCTTCTGGGGTTAATGCCATAAAATTTCCTAAATGTAAAGGGGATAAAAAAGCATAAGTTTCTTGTTGAGTTCTGGAGTTACGACATTTCATTTTTCTAATTTCAGTACTAGGTTCTGAACTGCTAAAACCAAGAAATATCTGTTTACTATCTGGAGTAATTGCTAAACAATGTACTATTGCAAAGCGTTCTATTTCTATAGTACAAACTTCAGAAAAATTTGTTAAATCCCATACTTTTAATTTACAGTCACAACTAGCAGAAATTGCCCATTTACCATTAGGAGCAATAGCAACAGCATTAACCTCTTCTATATGACCAACAGGAGTATAATTTACTCGATTATTTTCCCAAACTTTTGTTAAATCCCAAACTTTTATACTAGGGTCAGAACCACAGGAAATTGCCCGTTTACCATCCTTTGTAATGACAATATCATTTACATAACGACTATGGTCTCTAAAAGTAGCAATTTCTTTTCCTGTTTCTAAATCCCAAACTTTAATTGTTGAATCACCGGATGCAGAAACTAAGTGTTTACCATCAGGAGTTACTGCTACAGATTCAACTACACTATCATGACCAGATAATTGAAATATTTCTTCTCCTGTTTTTATATCCCAGACATAAATCCAACCGAAAAAGAAATCCCATTCTCCATCAAGGTCGTACCCAATAATTCGCGTTCCATCTGGTGTAACAGCAGCTCCTTCAACTTCTGAAGTATGACCTTTTATTGTCTTAATTACTTTCCTTGTTTTTCGATTCCAAACTTTGATAGTTTTGTCAAAGGAAGCTGAAATTATTTTTTCTCCATCCTGTGTAATTGTGACAGATTTTACTTCTGCTTTATGAGCTTTAATAGAGTGAATATTTGCCCCTGTTTCTAGGTTCCAAATTTTAATAGTACCATCATCAGAACTAGAAATGATTTCTTTTTCGTCTGGTGTAAGAACTACTGAAGTTACTGGTCCATAATGCAGATTTAGGGTCATTATTGGTTTTTTTTCGATTAAATCCCAAACTTTTATTCTTTCATCTGCTGAAGCTGAAATAAGTAGTTTTCCATCAGATGTTACTGCTAATGATGTGACTTCTTTTTTATGACCAGTGAAAGTAAATTCTTCTTTTCCTGTTTCCAGATTCCAAACTTTAATTTGATTATCTCTAGCACCAGAAATTATGTATTGATTATCTGCTGTAACTGCTACAGTATTGATTATTTCTGTATGACCTTTGATAGTACGAATTAATTCTGTATCGGGGGGTGCAAAAGTAGGAATTAAAGGACGCAACCAAGCAGTTCTTCTACTTTTTTTTGCCCGCTCTAATAAGTTTTGAATATCTGGATTATCAATACCGACTAAACGACTCCAAAGTTGTTCTATTAGTTGTCTTTGATCTTTTTTAATAATATCTTCTGAGAGACGAATCACTCCTTGAATTAATCTCAAAGTCTCTATTTGTTGAGCAGTTATATCTGAGGGTTTTGCAGGGTGTAATATTGAGTTATAATCCTCTATTAATACCTGAAGGTCATCAACAGCAACTTTAGTTTTAATAAAATCAAAATCTATTAAATATTGATATAACTTTTGGAAATCTCCAGCTTCTAATAACTCCTCAACTTTCATTTTAACAGCAGTTTTTTTATTTTGGGCAGGAATACTTTTTAACCAGTTACGGACTTCACTCATTTATTACACTCCTATGGATACAGCAGTTTTCGGGCGTTGTATAAATACGGGATAATTTTAATAGTTTTATAGTTTTGTAGAATGGGGATCTTGCCCGTTCCCGATATTTTCGTTTCATATCAAATCCGTTTAATTGGACATAAAAAAAATTCTCCAATTGCCATAATGACCCTCATCTTTGTAATACTTTCTCCTCCTGACTCGGTCTTTCCCCTCCTGGGAGGGGCTAGGGGTGGGTTTACTTCCCCTCCACGGTCGGAGCCCGCGGGTGGGTTGACTCCTTCTGACTTAACCATTCTATGGCTGTGTAACCGGATTTGATATCACTTGGAACTCAAGCTACTGATACACATAGTTTTTCAGGTTAACAGTAGCATTAAAATCGGGCGTCAGCTTGAATACTCCCTACTCCCTACTCCCTACTTCCCCTTTTCTGGAAAAGAACACTTTTTCTTGTTTCTCCTTTAAAGGAGAGGATTTTTACCTTAATTATTCGGTAAATTAATGGGGTTCAATCGCCCATTAACTTACGGTCGATTCATCTAACGCGCTTGACAGATTCAGGACTTACGCAAATTCTTAGACAATACGCTATCTCTAGGGGGCGAATGCCATCTCTCTAGGGGGCGAATGCCATCTCTCTAGGGGGCGAATGCCATCTCTCTAGGGGGCGAATGCCATCTCTCTAGGGGGCGAATGCCATCTCTCTAGGGGGCGAATGCCATCTCTCTAGGGGG
>JAXHSW010000163.1:3949-21937 GCA_034190295.1 Cyanobacteriota bacterium
CGAATGCCATTCGCCCCTACTATAGGCGCTTGGTGCGTAAGTCCTGAGATTATCAAAATCATAAGGGTCGCGCCACCCCACTTTTTAAGGCGAAATATTTTTGGAGCTTTTCTCAAATCCCCTACTTCCCCTCCACGGTCGGGGTTAGGGGTGGGTTAACTTCTGTACGGGCACCTGCGAAGTATGCGCAAGCTTTCGGCCGTTTGCTTCGCATAACTTTCCTATCGGAATGCTACCGCAAACGTTAACGCCCCTACTGACTTGCAGACTTGCTGACTTCTGACTTCGTTAGTGAGGTTTCTCAGCGCTCTAACTCAGCTCTTCTGCTAGAGCATCTACAGTGAAGCGAATTTGCTCCTCTGTATGATTACAAGTAATAAAAAAGCGCAGTCGAGCTGCATTGTGTGGCACAGACGGATAAAACATAAACGGTACATTAATCCCCCGCTTAAATAAATTTTGGGATAATAGTACAGACTTAATAGACTCACCCACAATAATAGGTATAACTGGAGAGTCTTTACTCATACCAGTATTCAAACCTCGATCGCGAGCGCACTCTAAAAATAATCGAGACCTTTGTTGCAATTGTGTCACCCTTTCAGGTTCCGCCTTCAACAAACGAATAGCTGCTAATACCGATGCTGCATCTGGTGGGGAAATACCTACACTATAGACAAATCCTGGAGAAGTATATTTAAGATATTCTACTAATGCTTTGCTGCCAGCAATATAACCACCACAACTAGCAAAAGATTTACTTAATGTACCCATCCATAGATCGATATCAGTGGGGTCAACCCCAAAGTACTCACTAATACCCCTACCATGGTTGCCAATGGTACCGATAGAATGAGCCTCATCTACCATCAGAAAAGCTTTGTAACGTTGTTTAATCTCTATAAACTTCGGTAAATCTGGAATATCACCATCTGTACTATATACACCTTCTATAGCAATAAGTATCCGTTTATAACGATGACGGCGATCGCTCAATAACCTATCCAAAGCTTGCCAGTCATTATGAGGAAAAGCAATAATAGTTGCTCCCGATAATAAACAACCTTGGAAAATACTATTATGACTTAAAGAATCATGGAGAATTAAATCATTTTGCCCAAACAAATGACTAATAGTAGTAACATTAGTCGCATGACCCCCGACATAAACAATACTATCCTCAACGCCAATAAAATCAGCAATTTCTCTTTCCAATTCCTGATGTAATGGCTTTTCTCCTGATAATAACCTACTGGCAGAAACAGAAGTACCATAATGGTCAATAGCTTCCTTCGCAGCATTAGATACCAAGGAGTCGCCACACATACCTAAATAATTGTAGGTGGCATAATTAACCAATTCCCTACCACCGATAACCGTGGTATTATTATTAATCCGTTCTTGAGGTATAAAAAACGGATTACCAATACCTGTAGCATTAATTTCTGCCAATTGCTTTTGCAGTTGCAGATATTCTGGGTACAAGTCGAAGTTATAATACTCTAAAGGAATTTCTTCAGTTTCAATAGTTGGATTAGAAGTTGAGACCTCAGCCTCATCTTCTAATTTTTTGTGAATATTTGGCCCTGTATCTTGGGTGGTATCCTCCACTAAATATTCAGCTAAAGCCTCAATAGTCGGATAATCCAATAACAGAGTCGGAGGGAGTCGCCGACCGAGGAGATTTTCTAGTTCTCCAGAAAGATTGACCACTTCAATCGAATTAAGGCCATAATCAATAAAATCCCGCTCAATATCTATCTCATGGATATCAAGTTCTAGTCTTTCGGCCAATTGGGATACCAACCAGGACTTAATAGTTTCTATAGATGGAGATAATTGTGGGACTTGCAAAGCAGGGTCTGGATCGTTTTTCACTAAAGACAGATGTTGGCTGTCTTTCTCATTCATAAGCTGGTTCAACAGTTTCATTGTTCACTCCTGACCACGTTAAAATTGCTTGTCACTTAGTTTTGTCTAGTAGCTTATATGCAATAGCACATATTGGGGTAAAAAAGTCCCTCTAAAAAATCAGAAATTTGATTTATGATTTTTTAGCACTAACTTCTAACTTGTAACAATTACCTAAAATAGCTAACTATTTCAACTGATTGACCCCACTATTGCAAAACTTTTAGGGTTTCAGTCCACTACCTTCTTTATTCAAATATTTGTAGAGTTCCGGTTAAAAAGCCTTCGCGACAAGCATAACGCTGAACTTTTCCACTAGAAGTTTTGGGAATAGCTCCCGGTTTCAGCAACAGTATCTGATAAATTTGTAAATCGTGATTTCTTGACACAGACCGTTGGATAGATTTAATTAAGTCCTGAGAATTACCAAAATTATCCGTATCAGACTTACCATTACGCTGACTAAAAAAATCAAGCTTGACCAAGCCAACAGATTCATCAGTGGAGTTATACTTTTGACTTTTGACTTTTGACTTTTGACTTCGATGAAGCAGTTGACGAAAATTACGTTCTACCTCAGCTACTACTACTAAACGTTCTTCTCCTGCCACTTCTACAGAAAAGCTAGCAATACAACCTGGTCTAATTAGTGGATGACTTTGCTCCACTGTCCATTCAATATCTTGAGGGTAATGATTTCGACCATTAATAATAATCACATCCTTGAGACGACCCGTCACAAATAATTCCCCACCCTCCAGAAACCCTAAATCTCCAGTTCTCATAAATAGCTCTTTTCCGGGAGCTTCAGGTAAATAAGCTGCAAAAGTCTGCTTTGTTTCCTCTGGTTTGCGCCAATAACCCTCAGCAATACTTGGCCCCGATACCCAAATTTCTCCAACTTCACCCTCAGCACAGAGAGTTAATTTTTCTGGATGGACAATTTTAATCTGTTGGTCTGGCAAAGTTTGACCGCAACCAACTAATGTTTTTGTTGCTTGAGTTTCTGAAGTAGTTGAAATAATCTGATTTTGTTCTAATGCGTTAGTCGCAATAGTAGTTTGAACTGGTGGGGCAAGTTTATCGCCTCCAGAAATTATCAGAGTAGCTTCTGCCATCCCGTAACAAGGATAAAAAGCTTCTCGACGGAAACCACAAACTTCAAAAGTTTTGGCAAATCTTTCTAATACTTGGGCACTAATAGGTTCAGCACCATTGAATGCCACTTCCCAACTACTTAAGTCCAAATTTTGCATCTGTTCGGCCTTAATTTTCCGGACACACAGATCGTAAGCAAAGTTAGGTCCACCGCTGGTAGTCCCTTGATGTTGAGAAATAGCTTGTAGCCAGCGCACTGGACTTTGCAGAAACATTAACGGAGACATTAAAACTACTGGAAATGCTCCATATAAAGGTTGTACTATCCCACCAATTAAACCCATATCGTGATAAGGAGGCAGCCAAATTACTCCTTTACTTTCTACAGAATGTCCAAAACATTGATGAATCAGACTTGAGTTATGCAAAAGGTTATTGTGAGTAATCATTACCCCTTTTGGTGTGGCTGTGGAACCGGAGGTATATTGGAGGAAGGCAAGGGTATTTTCGTTGATATTAGGTTCCAGCCATTTTTCAGCAAAATTGTCTGGAATATGGTCAGTGGCTAACCAACCTAAATTATTCAATTCTGGGGTTTCCGAGGCACGACGTTCTAGGGTAGAGATGATAGATTTAGTTGTTAGAGCTACTTTGGCCTCTGTATCCCTAATAATTGTTTGAATGCGGGCCAGGGAGCGATTTGGTCTGGGGGGATAAGCGGGAACTGCGATAATTCCAGCATAAAGACATCCAAAAAAGGCGCTAATATACTCTAGTCCCGGTTGATAGATGAGTAAAGCACGTTCTCCTGGTGGACATACTGATTGGAGATAGGCAGCGATCGCTCGTGAATGTTGTTCTAGTTGTTGATATGTGAGGCTAATTGTGTCTGTTTCTCCGTCTACTAAAAAGGTATAAGCTATTTGTTTGGGGTTTTCGATAGCTCTGTTTTGTAATAAATCTACTAATGTATTAATTTTTTTATCTATAATATTCATATTATTTTTGATAGAAAAAGCCAGGGTTCGGGCAATTAATTTATAGCACCTTTGAAAAACCTAGCCAATCGGCCGACATTTTTAGGAATTGTCTCTCAAAGGTTGCAGATTAAGTCTTAATTGACTACGTTGGCAGGTCACGACCACCATAAGTGAACTCCAGCTTATGTGCTGGTCGCTCTAAATTAAGGACAGCGTTAAAGTGCGCTAATCGGAAGTGGGTTTGATACCGAAGCGTGTTTAGGGCATGAACAAGCCTGGCCAACATGATCGAGGAACACTTTACTGAAAAGGACTAGACACCACAATGTCTAACACTAATTACGTTTTCGTCATAGATACAAACAAAAAACCATTACAACCTTGTAAACCAACTGTTGCTCGCAGGTTGTTAAATGCTGGTAAAGCTGCTGTCTGGCGATGCTTTCCGTTTACTTTGATTCTCAAAAAAGCTGTTAAAGTTGTTTCTACAGCTTTAACTCTAAAGATTGACCCAGGCTCAAAATTTACAGGGATGGCTCTATTAGAGGGAAACAACGCGATCTGGATGCTAGAAATTCAACACCGAGGTTCGTTAATTTCCGAAAAACTTAAAAAGCGTTCTCAACGCCGTCGAGCTAGAAGAAGCAAAAATCTCAGATACCGTAAACCAGGATTACCAAACAAAAAGAAGCCTGAAGGTTGGTTAGCACCTTCTCTAATGCACAGAGTTGAAACTACTATGACTAGGGTCAAAAGATTAATGAAGTTTTCTCCTGTAGCATCAATTTCAATGGAACTGGTTCGCTTTGATACTCAATTTATACAAAATCCAGAAATTTCTGGTACTGAGTATCAACAGGGTGAATTAGCAGGATATGAATTGAGAGAATATTTGTTAGAAAAATGGGGTCGTCAATGTGCTTATTGTGGTCAAACTAATACACCGCTGGAGGTGGAACATATCTACCAAAAGTCAAAAGGAGGAACAGAGCGAGCATCTAACTTAACTGTTGCCTGTAGTAAATGCAATCAGATTAAAAGTAATCAAGATGTCAAAGAATTCTTATCAGGAAAACCAGAATTATTAAAGAGAATAATAACCAAAGCTAGATTACCTTTAAAAGATGCTGCAGCAGTTAATTCTACGCGGTGGAAGTTGTTCAATACCTTAAAAACTAATGGGTTGACTGTAATCACATCTAGCGGGGGGCAAACAAAATTTAACCGCAGAAAACAAAAATTACCAAAAACGCACTGCATAGACGCTGCTTGTATAGGAGAAGTGAATCAGTTAAAATTCCAGACCACCCAAGCTTTAGTTGCTATTTGCAAAGGCCAAGGAGGTAGACAGAAAGCAGTGGTAAATAAATATGGATACCCCATCAGGTATAACCCACTCAAACCAATCAAAGGTTGGAATAGTGGAGACTTAGCATTGAACATTGAAACAGGGGAAGTAGGTAGAGTTAATCCTCGCTCAAAATCAAATAGTTTTAACTTCACAGTACCAGGACAAAAAGCTAAAAGTGCTCATGTAAGCAAATTAAAAGTTGTACATAAAAAAGACGGTTATACCTATACATTTTGTCCACAGTTATCTATAAAAGTCGAGGAAAATGTCGTCTAAAACTCAACAGCATATCACTCTAATTACTGGTGCAAGTCGGGGAATAGGTTTTTCTACAGCAGAATACCTGGCAAAAAAAGGACACCTAGTAATTGGCCTAGCACGTCACGTTCCAGAAAAACCCTTTCCTGGTGAATTTTTTACAGTCGATCTGAGCGATCGCGATGCTACAACAGAAACTCTGGCTAATTTAACCAAGGAGTATTCTTTTGATGGAGTAGTCAATAATGTAGCAATAGTAGAACCACAACCACTAGAGGAATTAACACTGGATAACTTCGAGGCAGTTATTGACTTAAATTTGCGTGTTGCGATACAAACTGTTCAAGCAGTAGTGCCATCAATGAAGGCAAAAAAGTGGGGTCGTATTGTTAATATTGCCAGCATTGCTGCTATAGGAGTGCCAAACCGCACCAGTTATTCTGCTGCTAAAGCAGGAATGATTAGTTTTACTCGGACCTGGGCATTGGAATTTGTTAAAAGTGGGATAACTGTTAATGCTGTTGCTCCTGGAAGAACAGAAACAGAAATGGCTAGAGGTATGTTTTCAGCTGGAAGTGAAAAGGAAAAGCGCCTAATAAGTGGGATACCAATGGGACGTGCTGGCAAACCTTCGGAAGTAGCTGCCGCTATTGGCTTTTTCTTTTCAGAAGAGGCAGGTTATATTACTGGGCAAACTCTGTTTGTCGATGGTGGTTGTAGCATTGATATACATCCTTATTACAAGGCTAGATGAACCAAACATAAAATCAATTGTGCCAGAATATCCTATGGCATAAGTGATATAATTTATAATTTTGACAGGGATTAATTCAGGACTAACAATGCACATTATAAAAATTGGGTTACCTAAAAGTGGCAATTTTTGGCTACATACAATCTTACATAATATTATTGATTATAGCGGTATTAAATATGAAAGTTTTATTCAAAATCAACCAATATATGAAATTGCTAAAAATTGGGATGTTAATCAGGTAAAAGAGCAAGTTAATATTAATTTTTTAGATATAAAAAAAAATTCTGTATCTTATAGAATAGGTAATATATTTAGATATCCAGTTGATGATGTAGATGATTATATTCACAGCTCTACTTTAGTTTGGAGTCATTCAAAAATGAGTAATAATGTGTTAAAAATTATCAAAAAATTTGACAAGCTAATATACATTATTCGTGACCCTAGAGATGTATTGGTTTCTTGGTCAAATTTTGTATTTTCTCCTTATATGCAAAGATTTTATCCTTTTTTGATTGTTGATGAAACCAACCCAGAAACTTATTTGATTAACAATTTGACCACGATTATTTCTGACTGGATGAATCATGTAGGAGGATATTTAAAGCATCAGAAAGATTTGAATATTCACTTTGTTTTCTATGAAAGATTGCTAGATGACTTTGATCTAGAGCTAGAAAAAATCTTAGAATATTTGGAAATTGAATTAGATCAAAAAGTTAGAGGTGAAATTAAAGAAAAAGTATCATTTAATAGCATGAAACAAGATAGTCCTAATCATATTAGAAAAGGTCAATTTGCACAGTGGGTAAATCTTCTTACCGATTCCCAAAAAGAGGAGGTTTTGCAAATGGCAACTCCTCTATTAAAGCTGTTAAATTATCCGTTGAATAATCAAATATATTCTCTGCCAGATTTACCTGAAAAAGTCCCCGAAAATATTAATTTTCCAGATGGGAAAGTTGTATTACTCAAACCGTCAAATCATTAAAAATTAACTACTGGAACAGATACAAAATTTGGAAAAGATAGTATTCAATAATTGATAATTGATAATTACCTCTCCCTAAAAGGAAGAGGATTGAGTAAAAGGAAAAAATTTATTTTTTTCCCCTTGAAAGGGAAGGCTTTAAACCTAAATTATTTAATTATTTAATTATTTAATTATTTAATTATTAATTATTCGGTAAATCTCAACAGGGAAAAGTATTTAGATTAAAAAGTTATAAATCTAGGATTCATAAAGGTTTTCCTACTGAATGCGGAGCTAACAACCATTTTTAGGAATTACAAATAATGAAAATTAAAATCCAAAATCTTGGTGTATTAAAGCAAGCTGAATTTACTCTTGCCGATCTGACAATTATTTGTGGTGGTAACAATACTGGCAAGACTTACGCTACTTATGCCTTATTTGGATTTTTGTCTACTTGGGAACGGATATTTACTATTGATGTTGAAGATAAAATTCAGCAATTACTAGCTGAAGGCGTAATTCGTATTGAGATACAAGAATATATCAAACAGACTCAAAAAATTGTGGCTAAAGGTTGTCAGAAATATGCCGAGCAATTACCAAATATTTTTGCAGCAGCGCCTGAACGATTCAAAAAAACGAAATTTGATGTCATTGTTGATATAAATGACATTGACTTGAAGACACAATTTGAGCAGAACATCTTTTTTCCAGGTGTAGAACTTTTTTCACTTACTAAAAATGATGATAGTACGGAATTAGTTGTGACTCTTTTAGCTGAACAAAAAGAAGTGAAAATTCCTAATGAGATCCTTCAACTTATTATTGCAGACGCTCTCAAAGAAATTATTTTTTCTCAACTTTTTCCTAAACCTTTCATCGCTAGTGCAGAAAGAACAGGTGCTGCCATTTTTCGCAAAGAGTTAAATTTTGCCCGCAACCGTTTGCTTGAAGAAATAGGTCAGGCAGATTATAAGATCGATCCCAGAGAGCTTTTATTTAGAGGATATCAAGGTTATCCACTTCCAGTTGAACACAATGTAGAGTTTACACGGAAACTAGAGACAATTTCCAAACAACGTAGTTTTCTTTATAATAAGCATCCTGAAGTTTTGAATGATTTCGCCGATATTATCGGGGGTGAATATACAGTCACTCCCAGCGATCAACTTTATTATTTGCCGAAACAAGCAAAACGATCTAAACTTTCTATGCTTGAAAGTTCTAGCGCTGTGCGTTCTTTACTAGATATTGGTTTTTATCTAAAACACGAAGCTCAACTTGGGGACTTACTCATGGTAGATGAACCAGAGTTAAATCTACATCCCGAAAACCAGCGTCGTGTTGCTCGACTATTTGCTCGACTTATTAATCTGGGAATCAAGGTTTTTATTACTACCCATAGTGATTATATTATCAAAGAATTAAATACGCTAATTATGCTGAATCACGATAAACCTCATCTTAAACGCATTGCTGAGGAAGAGGGTTATCAAAAAGAAGAATTAATATCTGCTGAAAAGATTAAAGTGTATATTGCTGAAGAAAAATCTATTCAACTAGAAGGTAATAAAAGAAAAACTAAGTGTCAAACTTTAACTCTAGCAAATATTGACCCGGAAATGGGTATTGAAGTTCCTAGTTTTGATACAACTATTGAAACAATGAATCGAATTCAGGAAGCGATCGCCTGGGGCGAAGATTGATGGTTGATTCTGATATTGTTATCCTTAAAAGGATGATTCAACCGGAAGCTACAGTAGCATTAGAATCTGAATATCAGAAGAATATCGTTAAACTAACAGAAGATTCTGATAACTACACTGTAACTATTTATGGAATGCCGGATGATGATGAAGTTATTGCGATTAAGGTAGATACTTTTAGCGCACCAACTACAATTTTCCAGGGAACTAAAGGTGAATGCAAACGTGCAGATTTTGCCATTATTGCCGATATTATCGAAAAAGGAAAATTTATCGTCTTTATTGAAATGAAGGCAGGAAAAAAGACATCTAAAGAAAAAGAGATTATCCAACAACTAAAAGGGGCGAAGTGTTTTGTTGAATATTGTCAAGCAATTGGTAAATCATTTTGGGAGAAACGAGATTTTCTTGATGATTATAAATACCGTTTTGTCAGTATTAAGAATATCACAGTTAATAAGAAACCAACACGATCTAAATCTAAAGCTAATATCCACGATACTCCAGAAAAAATGTTAAAAATTAGCGACCCACATCACGTTCAGTTTAATCGTTTGATAGGACATTAAAAATAATTAGCACAAAAAAAAGAGGTTTTGCAAATGAAAAATCCTCTATTAAAGCTATTAAATTATCCACTGAATAATCAAATATATGACCTACCAGAATTACCTATTAATTTTCCAGATGGGAAAGTGGTGCTAGTCAAAAAATCTAACAATAATCCTAATACAACTTCTGCTGGTCTGCCACCAACTATACAACAAGTTGTTTGCTGTAAATAGATAATTTCATGGGTATGATTAGTCATTTTGTTTAAGTTTTTCCTTCAATTGATTTAACTGTTCTGGTGTTAGTTTAATTTGTACTTCTAATAACTGAGTTGCATCCTGAAATAAAATAATATTTTTTTCGACTAAAACTTCGGGATTATTAATTTCAATTCTTTGGTATTTTACTTCTGGCAATGCAACTCTAATTACCAATTGTTGTTGAGATTTAGGAAAAATATATAATTCCTGACGAGTATGATGTAATTCTAGTTTTTGAACAGTTGTATTACTTTCTGCTTCAGAATTTGGTTTACGCCAATAAAGAGTAATTCCGCGAATTTCCGATTGCTGTATTTCAAATATTTCATCAAATCTTTGAGGTTCCCAATCAAGTTCTGTAATATCTCCACTAGCAGGAATAAGTCGCTGTCGCCAGGTAATTTCTTTGTCAGCTATGGCTGCCCACCATTGACGAATAGTGTCTAGATTATCGGGATTTTCTGGATTATTGCTACCTAATTGCCAAATAGTTTTAAGCTGCATATTTATAGATGGTTTGAGTTAAGTTGATAATAGTATTATAGTCTAAAAGTAAATTAAATTGAAATTAAGAGGACAAAAAATTGACTAATTTGTTTTACCGTTTAACATTAAAAAAAATAGGAGAGTGAGCGATCGCTTTAAATTATTTTAAATCAAAGGAAGAGAAATAATAAATTCTGTGCCTTTCTCTAATTCTGACCTACAAGTTATTGTCCCCCCATGTTTTTCTACAATAATTTGTCGGGAAATCGCCATACCTAACCCTGTTCCTTTACCCACCCCTTTAGTTGTAAATCCCTGCTCAAATATTTTTGAACGTACTTTTTCGTTCATTCCTGGGCCATTATCGGCAATTTTTACCACCGCCATGTTTTTATCAGTACTTAATTTAGTACTAATAGTAATGCGATTATTATTTGCTTCAATGTCAGCGTAATTTTTGCCTTCACTTGCTTCGTCTAATGCGTCAATTGCATTAGCTAAAATATTCATAAATACTTGATTTAATTGCCCTGGATAACACTCGATTTTGGGCAAATCTCCATAATTTTTGACCGTCTCAATTCCTGGTCTATTTTCATTAGCTTTGAGGCGATATTTCAAAATTAACAAAGTACTGTTTAGGCCATCATGCAGATCGAGACTGCTTTTAGTTTCGGTATCAGTGCGAGTAAAAATTCGTAAAGAGTTGCTAATTTCACCAATGCGTTTTATCCCTGTTTCCATAGATGCAATAGTTTTGGGTAAGTCTTCCATGAGAAACTCCAGTTCCAGTTCCTCTATTTTGTCAGTGAGTTCGAGACTGGGGTGCGGTAGCTCTTGTTGATAAGACTCAATAATGGCAAAGACATCGGTCAGATAGTCTTGAATAATACTGACATTACCTCCCATAAAACCGAGGGGGTTATTAATTTCATGAGCGACTCCTGCCATCAAGTCTCCTAATGTTGCCATTTTCTCTTTTTGTACCAATTGCAACTGTGCTTGTTGCAGATCGGCCAGCGCTTGTTGAGCTTTTTGGTACAATAAGGCATTTTCTAAAGATATAGCAGCTTGAGAGCAAAGTAAATTGAGAATTTCCACCCGCTCCTTGGTAAACGCTCCTGCCACTTGATTATTTTCTAGATAGAGAAGACCAATCATTTGACCGCGGTCTAATAATGGTAGACATAAAACAGATTGAGGTTGGTGCTGTTGAATATAAACATCTCCTGCATAAGCAGTTTCATGATTGGCATCATAGATAACTAGAGGTTTTTTGTTGTGCTTAACTTGGTTGATAATCCGAAAGGGTATTGAATGACTGGCTTCTACTGGAATAGCTTCTACTTGTGATATCCGGTCTTCGGTAGCGAAAGCTGTTACCATTAAAACTTGGTCTTGAAACAACATCAAGACTAAAGTTTCAGCTCCAGCATTTTCCATAACTACTTGCATTAAATTAGCGATCGCTCCTTCTAAAGATATGTCCTGTGAAAGGGTGCGGGATGCTTTCATTAGGGAAGCTAAGTCTAATACGTCTCCTGTAGTTGTTGTGGTGTTGGAGATTGTTCCTGTAGTTAGATTTGCGCTCGTAGTACTGTTAAGTAAACTGAGTTTTTGCCGTTCGAGAATGGAGCTGAGGAGGATGGGATAGCGTTTTTCTAAGTCATCAGTTTTGGCTTTTGCACCCCAACGAGCATAACAGTAGTAAGCTTCGATTGTATAGGTTTGGGCAATTTTTTCTTTGCCCCAGTCGAGGTAGAATTTGGCAGCGAGTTCATTAGCCAAAGCTTCGTTTTGAATAAATTTATATTCTTTGGCACCAGCAATTGCGCGATCGTACATCTCTATTGCTTTTAGCTTCTCATCTGATAGACGAGCCATTTCTGCCGCCACGATCAGATATCGATGTAAAAAGTTTTCCGGGCAATTATCTGACCATTTTTTCATTTGTTTTTGATTGGCAATTAATTGTTTCCAATCATCCTGTTTTTCTTCTACCGATCTTTTATGATGTAATGCCAATAAAATCAGGGAATAATAAAAATTATATTCAACCACCGGAATATTTCCCTGAATCAAATTGACAACTTCTTTTGCTTTAAGACAATAGTGAAGTGCGTCTTCTATCTGCTCTTGCAAGTAGCATAATTGAGATTTTAAAATTAAATACTGAGGGATTGATGTACTATGCTCTAAAATCTCAGATTCCTCAATTAAATCAATCTCAGACCCCATTTCTTTGCCTCGATCGCCACTCAGTTGTGAGAGTATTACATGACAGCTTATTGCCATATCTACAACAACTTGATTTTGCTGTTTTTTTCCGAAAACAAAGCAAATTTCAACTTCTTTAAGCAGCTCTTGAAGATTATTTCCATTAAAAACTAACATGAACAATCGGTAACCTAAACTATATCCTGCCCATTGTAAATTTCCCGCTTCTAGCCCTGCATAATATGCCTGCATGGCAAAATCTTGACTAATTTTTGAAGACTCTACCCACGGACTTAAACACATTCCAAAAGGACAATAAACTTGGCTTTTTTGAGGTAAATTATGGAATTTATCCACTAGCTGTACCCCGACACAACCAAACTCATATCCAGTTTTATATTGCTCTAAAGTTATGGTGAGAAATAGTCCATAATTTGTATAACCAAAAGGTGCTTCATCAGTATATCCATATTCAATGAGAAGATGGACACACTTGACAACTGATAATGCCCAAATATCCGGATTATAAAAATAACCAGTTGGTTGCATACTTGCCAGCAATTTCACCGCCACTTTTTGCCGATCGCTTTCTATTTCTAAAGCATCAACAAAATCGGCAATTTTTCTTGTTTCTAGTTCTTTTTCAATCCAAGTCTGTTCTATTTCAATAGCTTGATGAAAATTTTCTTTTGGGAATTCAATTCCCAATAACTTTAGTCCTTCACAACCAGCTTCAATCGCTTCTGAAAACTGACCCATTGTCGTATATTGAATGACTAATAAATTATAAATTTTTGCTCGATCGATATCATTATTAGCTTTTTTTATAATAACTCTTGCATCATTTTCTGATTTATCGAAATCACCATTTAAATATTCAACTTCTGCACGACATTCATAAAACTGTAGGCTTAAATTGTAATTTTCTTCCCATGCACAATCATCCAATAATTCTATTCCTACATTAAAATAATTATAAGCTGCTTCGTAAGCTGTTGAAACTTTTGCCTTACATCCAGCTAATAAATTGAGTTCGGAGAGCTGATTTAGTTCTACACGATCGCCAAGCAAAGAAATACCTTGATTTAAGTGATTTACAATCTCAAAAATTTTTTCTTCTCGTTCCTGTGGCAATGTGTTTTGTACTAGAAGTCGTCCGATTTTAAGGTGGGTGGCTTCCTTGCGGTCTTCTGGGATGAGTGAATAGGAGGCTTGTTGGACGCGATCGTGCAAAAATTTATACCCAACTGAGATATCCTCAACCGATGCTTTTTCTTCCTGGTTAGCTCCTTGAAAAAACTTGTAAGTCTCATTTATCGGTAATACTAATCCCTCTTGCAGCGCTACCCACAAACAACTTGCTACTTCTACTTCAGACTGTTCGCTCACTACTGCCAAAGTCCCCAAATCAAATTGATTGCCTATACAGGCCGCGAACTTTAATATTTCCTGAGTTGCTGTTGGTAACTTGTGCAATCTTGTTGCCATAAACTCCACCACATCATCAGAGAGCGCAAATTCTCGCACTCGTGTCATGTTGCACTGCCAGTAACCCACATCAAAATTAAAACTAATCCACCCATCCTCATGCAACCCCTTGAGAAACTGGGTAGCAAAAAACGGATTTCCCTTAGTCTTTTCATACACTAATTCAGTTAAAGGTAAAGCTAATTCTCCCTCGCAACTCAGAGTATCTGTCACTAAATAATTTAAGTCAGTTTTGCTTAAAGGAGGCAGAGTTATAGTGTTTAAAGTTGCTCCTGATTTGCCAATCTCATCTAAACTTAACATCAACGGATGAGCTGCAAATACCTCATTATCCCTATATGCTCCCAACAACAGCAAATAGCCAGTCTCTCTACCTTCCATCAATAGTTGCATCAATTTCAGCGATGCCGTATCTGCCCACTGTAAGTCATCAATAAAGATAACTAAAGGGTGACTTTCTGTTGCGAATACCTGAATAAATTTTTGAAACAATAAGTTAAAGCGATTTTGAGCTGCACTTCCCGACAATTCAGCAACAGTTGGTTGCTCCCCAATAATCTTCTCTAACTCTGGAATCACATCGACAATAACTTGCCCGTTTTCCCCTACAGCATTGAGTATTTTGGCTTTCCACTGCTCTAGTTGTGCATCACTTTCACTCAATAGTTGCCCCATTAAATCTCGGAAAGCTTGTACGAAAGCACTGAAAGGAATATTGCGCTGAAACTGGTCGAATTTCCCTTTGATAAAGTAACCGCGCTGCCTGACGATTGGTTTGTGAACTTCATTCACCACTGCAGTTTTCCCAATCCCAGAAAATCCTGCCACTAGCATCATTTCTACCCTTCCTTCTCCCCCCTTACTAAGAGGGGTTGGGGGAGATTCTTCTTCTCCCCCCTTACTAAGGGGGGTTGGGGGGGATTCTTCCTTGGGGGTATGGGGGGGATTGGCGACACGCTCGAAAGTATCAAGTAAAGTTTGAACTTCTTTTTGCCTTCCATATAGCTTTTCAGGAATGAGGAAGCGATCGCTCACATCCCGCTCTCCCAACTCAAAAGTCTCAATCCCCCCCACCTTTTCCCATAGATCGAGACATTTTTCTAGGTCGTATTTTAAACCCAAAGCATTCTGATAGCGGTCTTCAGCATTTTTAGCCATCAATTTGTGAACAATATTAATTAAGGGAGTCGGGATTTGGGAATCAATCATTTGAGGAGTTTTCGTCAAATGACAATGTATTAATTCCATTGGATCGGTGGCATCAAATGGTAATTTTCCGTTGAGCATCTCAAAAAACATGACACCCAGTGAATAAAAGTCGCTGCGATAGTCAACTCCTCTATTCATCCGTCCAGTTTGTTCTGGGGAAATATAAGCTAGAGTTCCTTCTAAGAGGTTAGGATTTTGAATTTCTTGAGTTTCAAAAGGTAGCACAGAAGCAATGCTAAAATCGATTAATTTTACTTGCTGAGTCTGGGGATGAATCAGTATATTTGCTGGTTTAATATCTTTATGAATAATTCGATTTTGATATAGTTTGTGTAGAATATCTGCTATTTGAATGAAAATTTTTAAACAAGTTTCTAAGTCTAATGAGTCATATTTGTCCAGAGATATTGCCCCATTGTCTTCCATGACTAAAGCATAACCGTTGCGATATGTTTCTAAACTTAAGGATTTGACAACTCCGGGTAAATTGAGGTTTTTGGTAATGGTATATTGGTTGCGGAAGTGTAGTAGTTCGTTAAAAGTGGGATATTCGTTACGCATAAATTTGAGCACGACTGTTTGTGAGTCTGTTGCTCGAATTCCTCGATAAACTAAGGTACGAGTACCTTCATAGAGCTTTTGTTTGATTTGATATCCTGGTAGTTTGATAGTCATTGCTCTAGAGTTAGTAATTATGGTAATTATATAAATATCATAGCTCTATCTGACTCTGAGGCTGTGTTATGAATCACTAGGCAAGTCATTTCAGTTATCAGTTATCAGTTATCAGTCTAAGAACTTTATTATAACTAATTAATACTTTCTACTTCTTTCTTTTTATGAATTTACCAATTATTTATCATCCTAATTATGTTGCACCGATGCCATCCGATCATCGCTTTCCCATGGCAAAATTTCAACTACTTTATGAAATGTTACTAGGGGATGGGGTGACAGAAAAATCGCATTTTTTTATTCCACAACTGCCACCTTTGGAATGGATAGAATTAGTTCACGATCGCGACTATATAGAAGGATATTGTCACGGAACTTTAGACTCAAAAGCACAAAGACGCATTGGTTTGCCTTGGAGTGAAGCATTAGCAAATCGAACTTGTATTGCTGTGGGTGGTGCAGTATTAACAGCACAGTTGGCACTCAAACATGGTTTAGCTTGTAATACTGCTGGCGGTACTCATCATGCGTTTCCCAGTTATGGATCTGGGTTTTGTATTTTTAACGATTTAGCGATCGCTGCTCGTGTTATCCAAAAACTAGAATTAGCTGAAAAAATCTTAATTGTAGACTTAGACGTACATCAAGGAGATGGCACTGCTTGGATATTCCAAAACGATCGGACTGTATTTACATTTTCGATGCACTGCGGTATCAATTTTCCTAGTAGAAAACAAATTAGCGATTTAGATGTACCCTTGCCAGAGGGAATGGATGACGACCGCTATTTACAGACTTTAGCAGAATATTTACCAGATTTGTTGTCACAAGTCAAGCCAGATTTAGTATTGTATGATGCTGGAGTTGATACTCATATCCATGATGCTTTAGGAAAATTAGCTTTGACAGATACAGGAATATTCCGGCGCGAGATGCAAGTATTGAGTACCTGTGTAGCAGGAGGTTATCCAGTTGCTTCCGTCATTGGAGGAGGATATACAAAGGATATGAAATCGTTAGTTTATACTCATTCACTTTTACACCGTGCTGCCAGAGATGTATTTCAGCAGTATCGACTTTGATTTTTCCCAGTATTGTTGAATTATATCATGTTCGGATAAGCGCGTTATAATAAAGTTTTTGTTTGTAGTTGGGCTTTAGCCCCTTAATATAGAATCCGGTTGAATACTTATTATATGAGATGGGGAGATGGGGAGATGGGGAGATGGGGAGATGGGGGGATGGGGGGATTTAATATTGAAGTGTGGATAGAATTATAAACATATGCTGTATAACCGGATTCTATATAAATACTTTAGGATTAGAGCAAAACTACGAGCCTAATCATAACTCTTTTAGCAAACATGATAGAGGCGAAAAATGCTTGATACCAATACAAGAGAAGAGGTTGCCTGCGATGGATGTAAAATACTACTATGAATTAGCAGACGGGGATCTAGGAGAAGCTTTAATTCTTGGCATTCAGTTTCGAGACTGGGAGGCATTTATAGCTCTGTTATCCGTTCAAAATGATATAAATTACATAGACAAGAATGTGCTTGGTTGGACTCCCTTAATATTTGCTGCTCATGAAGGTTCTATGGAGATGGTAAAAATATTGGTAGAAAATGGTGCAGATGTTAACTACAGAGGGATAGATCCAGAGGAATTTGCCTTAAGCATGGCAGCTTATGGTAGCTATGAAGAAATTTTTAATTATTTGGAACCACTTACCTCACCAGAATTGCAAACAATAGCAAGGTACATCCTAAAAAGGACCCTAGAACATTGGCGCTGATGTTAGCAACAGATAGGTCGCTTGAGGAGGCATTGTCAGAAAAGAAGATAATTCAGAGAACGATCGGCGTGTACAGTTCCCCTTCCTCATTATTTATAATATCATGTCCGGATAAGAGCGATCTGGAAAAAACTTTCTCCTCTTCTTCCCTCTTTTTCTCTCTTCATTTCCTCTTTTTCTCTCTTCTTCCTTCTTTTTCCTTCTTCTTTATTCCCCTCCACCGGAGGGGTTAGGGGTGGGTTCTCCACGGTCGGGGTTATATCATG
>JAXHSW010000164.1:0-21767 GCA_034190295.1 Cyanobacteriota bacterium
GCGGCAGTTATATCGCCCTGCGACTGCAATTGTTACTATTGGACAATAGTTATGGCTCTGCTGATTCGCGATCGCTGTGCGACTGCAATTGTTACTATTGGACAATAGTTATGGCTCTGCTGATTCGCGATCGCTGTGCGACTGCAATTGTTACTATTGGACAATAGTTATGGCTCTGCTCTTGAGCGCCATTCGGAGCAAGTGTGGCAGTTATATCGCCCTGCGACTGCAATTGTTACTATTGGACAATAGTTATGGCTCTGCTCTTGAGCGCCATTCGGAGCAAGTGTGGCAGCTATATACTTTCATGCAACAAAGCCACTGATAACTGATAACTGATAACTGAAATGACCTCACTCTTTTTGGGAGTTGCTATAAAGGAGAGGCTTTAAACCGAATGGATTAATAATTATCATTTCCCTTATGGGTTTAATACCCCACCGTCACCCGCGGTGTTCAAAATTGTTTGGGGTTAGTAGACGCGGAGCGGCTTGTCGAAGACTATCCATAAGCAATTTTCTCTCCTGACTCGGTCCTCCTGACTCCTTCTTCAACTATCCCACACTTTGTTGATGCACTACCGAATTACCAAATTAGTAGTCCAAAAACCTAATATGAGAGCAAGGTAAACAAAAAACGCAGATTTGAGTCCAAAAGATACAAGTTGATGTTCGCTAACAATATGGTTACGTTCAAAGTTTTTGGCAATAGTCATTGTTAAAACTACGATCGCTGAAGAAGTGAATACTGCATATCCTGCTGCACTATTTTGTACAGCAGCAAAAAGTAATCCATTATCTATTGATGCACCTAGACTATGTTGAAGTGTCATCATTAATGCATTTCCACCCACATTTGAGCCAGTAATATTGCCACTAAGCATACCTAAAGCAGGAGTCACAAACATATACACGGCTTTTCCTTGAGAAATACTACTTATAAATAAAGAAAATGCACTTAACATTCCTGACTCTTGCATTAGCTGTGCCATAAAAGCAAACATAAATAAGCTTAAACAGGTCTTTTGGGATTTATCAAGAATTGTTAAATGAGATATTTTTACTTTTTCTAAAAAATACCAAATAGCAGCTACAATACCTACAAATATTCCAGGGCTTGTAAATACTACAAATTTGATTCGTGATGTTTGTAATATAGCGATCGCTGATAAAAACTCGGAAACTGGTTGTATCCCTCTTGATGCCAAAATTAGCAGCAAAAGTATCAAATAAGGTGCTAATAGTCTAAGTAATTGGGATAACTCTATTTGTTTATGGTTGGATTTTTTTGACTTATTTTGATGTTGATTTAGAATAATTAGTGCTGTCAAACCCACTGTTAAACCTGAAAGGACTCCAGCCAGTTCTGTTAAACCCAACCAGCTAAAAACATATAGCATTATAGATAAAAATAAGCCCATTGTTAGGACTAAAATTAGATTACGTTTTATTCCTTCTATACCATCAATAATATATGCTCCAATTAAGCCAAAAGTGGGAAAAACAAACAGGCTAGTTAATGCAGTAGTAGCACTTAATTGATTAACTGGTTCTTGGCTAAGAGATGCTCCAACAATAGTTGCCAGTGCCAGAGTTCCCCAAGGCATAATATTCATTCCTATTATTGAGAGTCGATAGGCTTTGTAATCGGGAAACAAGCTAAAAAATAAGGGAATTGATAAAAATAGCGATACACCAAAGCCAGTTAAAGATTCTATTGCTGGAAGAAAAGCTATTAATAATAGAAGTGCTTTATGAGTGTTATCTAGCTGAAATAACTTAATCGTATCAGACAATTTTTTAATTTTACCTTGTCCTTCTAATATTGCATTTAGATATAAACCTGGTACGATTACTAAAGCAGCACTTATTGTCAAAATTGCCGAAGTAAATATAGCAGTAAGCAATTGGCTATAATTGAGAGTAAACCAATTTGTAATTGCGATAACACTTAGTCCCAAAAAAATTCCTCCTAAAGCTCCAGTTACCGTATTTCTCTTCAAAAATAAAATAATTGAGATGCTTAAAATAACTGGAGTAATTCCAATAATTGCCCTGATTTCATTCATGTTTCTCTAAGTTGACTATTGCTCTGAATTATAGATAACTATACTGATGAAATTTATTTAAGCCAAATAGAACACAAAAATATTCGGTTCTACCGTACCTGTGATTTCAAGAATTAAGAATTAAGAATTAAGAATTAAGAATTACCTCTCCTTTAAAAGAAGAGGATTGACTCAAAGTAAAATTTTTCTTTTTATCCTCTTAAAAGAGGAGGCTTTAAACCACAATTTTTCGGTAAAACTGTTAGAAACTAATTATTAAAAGTATTGAACAGCAATACTTTGAGTTCTTGATAGTTGGATTTTGTGAGGTTTCTATGTTTTGTACATGGGCATTATGAATTATTATCAATTGCTTTCCTATTTATAGAAGAAAGCTCAGTCGTATTTTTCATAATTATTACTCCTAAATTGCTTCCTCACTTCATCTCAACTTTCTACACTATTAATTTTGACTTACTTGACAGAAACATAACAGTGGCAGTTATAATTAATTTTAAACAGTACAATTGTAGTTTGTGTAACTGTTATGGTAGCGATCGCTAATAACTGTACTTAGCAATTGATAATGGATAATTGATAATTGATAATTAATAAAAGCGGAACTTCCCGGAGGGTGGGATGGCGAGGAGACCTCGCTGGCCGACCATCGACCAAGAGAAGAAATCAGATTTCCTTATATTCAATTCCGTAACGGTTTTAACCAGAGGTAATTATCAATTAATGAATAGCACGACTGAAGCGTTTACTGCTGAGTGCTGACCGCTTTTTTAAAGTACCGCGATCGCCAAAACAGGAAGAGGCCAATTATGAAAGTTAGACCCATTGCCAAATCATCAGGAAAAAACCTTTACGAACAAGTAGCAAACAGCATCCAAGCTCTCATCGCTGAAGGAACTCTACAATTAGGCGATCGCCTCCCCTCAGTGCGAAAGCTCCACCAACAAATGTCCGTCAGCATTTCCACAGTCTTAGAAGCTTACCGAGTATTGGAAGACCGAGGTTACATCGAGGTGCGACCCCAGTCTGGCTATTATGTCAAACAAACTCTTGCCCAAGTACCAGCCGAACCAGACCCCTCAGCACCCTCAAAACAACCATGCCTAGTTGATGCGTCTTTGGCAATGCGAATTAATCTTCATCTGCAAAACCCAAATATTATTAAGTTGGGAGCTGCAGCACCAGCAATGGAACTTTTACCCCTGTCCACATTAAATAGATTGATGGGTCAAGTAATGCGCAACCAACCTGAACTCTGTCATTCCTACGGCTATATTTCTGGTTGTGAACCCCTACGCCATGAAATTGCTCGGCGGTTGATGGATGCAGGTTGCTCGGTAACTCCAAACCAAATGATTATTACCAACGGCACCACTGAAGCAGTATATTTGTCTTTGCGAGCAATAACTCAACCTGGAGATACGGTAGCGATCGAGTCTCCAAGTTATTATGGATTTTTAGAAATGTTTCAGTCTTTGCAACTACAAGCTTTGGAACTGCCTACTCATCCACGAGATGGTTTATCTCTGGAACATCTGGAAAATGCGCTGCAACAAAAAAAGGTATCAGCTTGTGTTTTGGTTTCAAATTTTACTAACCCCCTGGGTAGTTGCATGAGCGATGAGAAGAAACAGCAACTTGCTCAACTGGTAGGAAAATATCAGCTGCCTTTGGTTGAGGATGATATTTATGGAGAGTTGTATTTTGCAGGGGAGCGTCCAAAGGCAATTAAAGCTTTCGATGAGTGGGGTCTGGTTTTGTATTGTGCTTCTTTTAGTAAAACTCTTTCTCCTGGTTTCCGGGTGGGGTGGGTAGTACCCGGTCGTTATCAAGGTCGGATCGAACAACTAAAACTTTTGGTAAATAAGGAAACTGCTGCTGCTCCACAGTTAGCGATCGCTGCTTTTTTGGCTAATGGTGGTTATGACAGACATCTGCGACATTTGCGCCGAGCTTATCATACCCATAGTGTCCGAATGAGGAAAGCAATTTCAGATTATTTTCCTGGGGAAACTAAGGTGACTCGACCAACTGGCGGTCATGTGTTATGGGTGGAGTTGCCTCCTGAGTTTGATTCGATGCAGTTATATAAGGATGCGTGTCTGCATAATATTAGTATTGCTCCTGGTTTAATGTTTTCGCCGTCGGGCGGTCATCGAAATTGTTTTCGACTCAACTGTGGTTTACCTTGGTCGGTGGAAATTGAGGCAGCGATGGAAAAGTTGGGTTATTTGATTAAACGCCAGTTAGCTATGAAAATTCTGGAATTTAAAGAGTAGGGAGTAGGGAAAAAAAGATTAGTTATGTTCAGGACTTACGCATAACCGCTATATCTAGTAGGGGTTAACGGCCGTTAACCCCTACAATTGGTGTATGATTCTACCTTTTGCGTAAGTCCTGATGTTAATACATCATTATTAATCAGTTTGGATTGACTTCTAATAATGTAGTTAGAGCCTGTGCAAGAGTTGGTGCTAACCGATTGAGTGCTAAACAAAATCAGAATCCAACTTCTATTATTTTTTTATCGGAGTCAAAATTAACGGGTCTTCTAGGGACTCTTCAAAAATAGCTCCTTTCTTAATGAGTTCTTGCTTTAATTCTCTAGTAATTCCTAAACTATTACTACTAAATTTAGCGTTTATTACTATGGAATCTTCAAAGCTAGCTCCTCTGAGGTCGGCTTCACTGAAGTTAGCATAACTGAGGTCAGCATAACTGAGGTCAGCATCACTGAGGTCAGCATCACTGAAGTTAGCATAACTGAGGTCAGTTTCACTGAGGTCAGCTTCTGTGAGTTTAGCATCACTGAGGTTAGCTTCACTGAGGTCAACTTCTTTGAAGTCAGCTCTTCTGAGGTCAGCTTCTGTGAGTTTAGCATGACTGAGGTTAGCATGACTGAGGTTAGCACCACTGAGGTTAGCTTCACTGAGGTTAGCTTCACTGAGGTTAGCATGACTGAGGTTAGCACCACTGAGGTTAGCTTCACTGAGGTCAGCTTCACTGAGGTCAGCTTCTCTGAGGTTAGCTCTTCTGAGGTCAACTTCTTTGAAGTCAGCTCTTCTGAGGTCAGCTCTTCTGAGGTCAGCTCTTCTGAGGTTAGCTTTTCTGATGTTAGCTCTTCTGAGGTCAGCGCCACTGAAGTTAGCATAACTGAGGCCATCGCCATTGAGGTTAGCATAACTGAGGTCAGCTTCTCTGAGGTCAGCTTCTTTGAGGTTAGCTCTTCTGAGGTTAGCGCCACGGAGGTTAGCATAACTGAGGTCAGCGCCACGGAGGTTAGCATAACTGAGGTCAGCATTTGCAATATTTAAAATTTTACCATCTTTATTACTTCTAATTTTCTGAACTAAAATTTCTTTTGTATCAACACCAGTGAGAGAAGATTTTAACTTAGCAATATCAGTATAAGAAATATCTCCAGCAATAGTCAGTGCCAACTTATTATCTTCAACAAATTTCACATCCTCTATTGGAATATCAAATATATTTTTAAGTACTCCAAACTTAAAGGCATTTTCTAACTTTTCTAAATCTTCTTGAGTGCCATCAAAGAAAAATTTAATACTTCCTTCATCAATATCATAAATTGTCAATGAAGCTGCATTTAAAATTTCTCTTAAATGCTTTTCAATAACTTTCAAAGTAGTTTGATCTTTTCTTTTGGCTTTTCCAGAAATAATATAGCCAATTTCATATTCTTCATCTTCTTGAGAATTATCTGAAGCTTTTTTAATAGATTCATTTTTGACTACATTGACTGTCACATGAATGTTTTCTTGAGAGTTATCAACATTATTATTATTGCCTTGATTAAATGTACTGTTGTTACCTTGAGCTGTAGAATTATTATTACCTTCAACAGATTGATTAGATTCTGAAGATGATTGAAGCTCTTGTTTAATAACCTTCTCTTGGTTCATAATAATTAAGGTAACATACTCCAAATTGTTCCAGCAGCATATCCCAAATATCCGGCAACTTTTGTGACAGTAGGAAAAAGTTCATTAACCAACTCTTTCACTTCTTTAGTTGTCTTACCTGCCTCATTCAAAGTTTCATTTACTCGTTTCAAACTCTTAGCAATAGACTCTTTATCTGGCTCAGATTCTTGTACCTCAACCTTAGCAGCTTCTAAACGTTTTACAGATTTTCTCTGTCAGCTTCAGATAGTGCAGTCAAGCTCTGTATTTTTTCTTCTAAGTGAGCTAATATTTCAAAGACTTTAGTAGGAGTTATTTGTTCCTCTGCACTTTGAGAAATTTGACTCTGATTAAATGTACTCTTGTCACCTTGAGCTGTTATATTATTTTTCCCACTAACAGTTTGATTCTTTTTATTCATTTTTTGTGCAAAATCAGATTTACTAACACTTCCCTCATTATTACCTATCCCGTAGTTTTCTTTTGACGATCGCTCTTAGAGCTGATTTGTAAACTGAGTCGAAACTCCTTAATTATAGGAATTATATCAAATCCGTTTAATTCGGCACATAAAAAATGTTCCATCTTCAACCATTACTAAATATTTCTCGATCTCCCCATCTCCCCATCTAATTAGGATTTGCTGAAAAAAGCAGAGTGTGGGAAGACAAGGAAGACAAGGAGGACGACGAACTCTTTCCTATTTCTTCTGCCAAATTTCTGATAAATAAGCCATTTACACAGGATTTAGCTGATTGTGAAACTGTATTTAACCAGATTTTTAATTGGCATAATGCAAGTACTCAAAAATTCGTAATTCTTCTACTTCACCTGTGCAAAATCCCTACTTTAATAATTTCATACGGTTAGCACATTTTTATTTCAATATATTTACTATCAGAAAAATCTATCAACTGATATTTCGGTAAATTTTTGATGATATATATCACGATCCAGTTTCTTATTTGTCACAGTTGTATTTTTGCGGACAAGAGCTAATAGAAGTTGTATGTATAAGTATGGGTTTTAATTTGAGGAGATTAATTAATTAATAATGAATAATAATACACCTAAAGAAGCGCAACAAATTAAAAAAAATTCTAACAAAGAACAGATGAATGCAATAGCTAAAGCTATGATTGTCAGTTTTGCTTGGTCTTGGGCAGATTTGTTACAGGAAAATCAGACTAAAAACAACAATACTATTAGTAATACTGCTTCATAACTAAATATTCTGTTTGGTAAAAAAAATATTTATCATAGTAGTAGTACAAATATTTTTAGATAAATGAATACAATTTTTTATAAGCCAAATTAAATTAGTTTTACCAAAAAATGAGGTCCACGCGCCTCCCCTTTTAAGGGGATGAAAAAATATTCAGTGAGCGTATTTTCGTTTTCTCCGGCAATAGTTGTCGGTACTGATAACTGATAACTGATAACTGATAACTGATAACTGATAACTGAAATGACCCACCCAATATTATTTTGAGGTGGGTACTATACTCAACATTTTTTAAATTAACCTTGCATCCTTAAGCGATTTTTTCTATTAAGTGCTTCTTGGTAATCTGGCTTAATATCCAAAGCTATATTGTAAGAAATAACTGCTTCTTGAATATATCCTAATTTTTCCAAAATTAATCCTCTTTTCAACCATATTTGATGATTACCTGGTCTTAAAGAAACTATTTGGTCGTAGGCAGCGATCGCTTCTTCATACTGCTCTAGCTTTTCCATAATCTTAGCTAGTTCTGACCAAGCTTGATAATTATTAGGCCAAATATCAATAGCTTGATTATAACTCAAAGCAGCCTCTTGATCGTTTCCCATTTTTGTTAAACATAATCCTCGTTGTAACCAAGCATCAAAATTATGAGGTTGTTTGGCTATAACCAAATCATAAGCTGCTATTGCTTGAGAATATTTTTGTAAATTTTCTAAAGCAGCTCCTCTTTGTAAACCTACTTTAGCCACAGAAACTCCTTGTTTAACGCTCATTTCTATTACTTTGTCATAAGCGGCTAATGCTGCTTCGTATTGCTGGAGTTTTTCTAATGCTTCTCCTCGACAATTCCAAGCTTCTAAAAAATCTGGTTGGGTAGTAATAGCATTACCATAAGCAATAAGAGCTTCATTGTACTTACTAAGTGCCATGAATGCTTTGCCTCTACCCAACCAAGATTCTGGATAATTAGAATTAATTGTAATTGCCTGATTAAAAGATTCTAATGCCTCATCATATTTGAATAAATCTAATAAAGTATGACCGCGACTAATCCAAGCTTCCGGTAAATTAGCATTAAGATTAATGGCTTTATCAAAACAAGCAATTCCTCCTTCTTTCCAATGATTTTTTAAAGCTAATCCTTTATAAAACCAAGCTTCATAATCATCTGGATTTAATTTAATTACTTTATTAAAAGAAGAGACTGAATCGTGATATTTGTGTAATTTACTTTGAGCAATTCCTAAGTTAAACCAAGCCAAATAATCATCGGGTTGTAACTCTATTGCATGGTCGTAACTAGCTACTGCTTCTGCATAACGGTAGGTTTCAACTAAAGCTAATCCCCTATTGAACCAAATATAATAATTATCTGGTTGCAATTTTACAGCACAATCATAAGCAGCTAATGCTTCAGCATATTTTTGCAAATTTAATAAAGCTTGCCCTTGAGCATACCAAATTTCTCCCATCATCGGTTGAATTTTTAGTGCTGTTTTATAGCAGTGGATGGCAGCTTGATACTGTTTAAATTCAGCTAAAATAATGCCTTTATTGTACCAGAGTTCATAATTATTTTGGTTGAGTTTTATTCCTTTCTCAAAGCAAGCGATCGCTTCTTCATACTGCTTTATATTAGATAATACGACACCGTAACAATTCCAAGCATCATCATCGTTTGACTTGATAGATAGCGATCGCTTATAAGCTTCTATTGCTTGTTCATATTTTTGTAGTTTATAGAAACAATGACCTAGTTTTAACCAACCTATAGCCCAGTCTGGCTTGATTTTAACGGCATTTTCGTAGTAGGATATGGCTGACTCGTATCTGCCCATATTATACATTCTGTTGCCACGGTCAAATTCTGGAAATGCAGAAAATATACTAAAAATTCCGTTAGACACGGAGATGCTTTGGCTATTAGTATTGTCTAATGTTGTTAAAAATGTCAATTTTTGGGATGATTGAAAATCGGTTTTGGTCATAATTTTTTTCCCTTAAGCTTGATAGAATTTATCTGAAAATAGTATTATATAATGCAGAAGGAAGAAGGAATAAAGAAGAAGGAAGGAAGAAAGAAATTAAAAATATTAACAGAGAACGCGAAGCGCGAATCTTTAATCAATCAATGCATGAATCCTCTCCCTTTAGGAAGATGGTCAAACTTTTGACTTTTGACTTCTCACTTTTGACTTTTCAATATTGACTACTAAATTGATGTGAGTTTGTTAGACTAGATTTGATATAACATCAAGATTGAAAACAAAAGAGGATTTGACCAAAGTTTCACTACAAAACAAAAAAAATTGGGTTAGGTATGGCATTCGCTAGGGCACAACTATGTTAACATGAAGCGTTGCGTTACTCTGTATCGCCCATCAAATTGTTATATGAAGAACACTGCTATAATATTATTTACTATTCTACACTTCTATTAAAGGAAAATATTTGCTACCATTTTACAATACTATACATATTGTTTTTTTTCAATATCTTAATCATAAAAAAAACTAATCAATTTTATATATAATATTTATACTTGTGAATAGTTAAGACGCGACAATTAGCTAAATTGGTGTAACAATCAAATAGGTAACAAAAAGAGGTTAGCTATTATCCAGTTTTAAATAAATAGCTTAAAAGCATAACTAACCTATATTTTAGGCAAATTTATTTGCCTCAGCAATCTTAGATGTTTCTTTATGTTGTTCTGAAAATTGGAACTAGAGACTTTAAGTAGTAGGTCTCTCAAAAATATTACTACCGATCGTTTTAAACTTATTGATGCCATGAAACAGAAGTTAGTCTGAAAGCTTCTGTTGTTGAGGACAGTAAAAATCACTTACAACATCCTCTGATTATTTGCGATCGATCCCTTTACTTACTTATACCTCTCCACATTAATGTGTGGGGAGAAATTGTACTGGAAAATCAAAAGTCAATATCTTGAAAAAGAGTCAGGAGTCAGGTAGAAAAGATAATTAACTTTTGACTTTTGCCCATCAGTTGATAATGACTATTCAGATATTACCTTTCCGGTAAAGTAAAAAAATAAACTGTAGAACTCTTATAGAAAGTCTTTAGACACTATGGAAAATCTAGTAAAAACAGGGGCATGGATGAAGCCCCAAAACATTAACATTCTAAATGCTATGATTACTCGTATATATACTACAGTACCTAAATTTAAGCCATTAAAACCCTTGCGACAATGGTTAGACCATATAGAAATTAACAACCCTAAATTAGCCAAATTTCTGTGCAAGTTAATTCCCAGTCAGTGCCCCTTTGAGCGCGATATCAATTTTTTTGGTCGTCTCTTGTTTCATATTCCTCCCATGTGCAAACTTAACCCTCTTTATGATGAATTAATTGGTTTGAGGTTTAGAGCTTTGTGTTATTTAGCGGATGTTTGTGGAGAAGATATAACCTCATACTGCTAATCTGGGGAGCAATAATGGGACTCATTGCCGCTGCTTTTCATATTGGCGATCGCTCAATTGGCAAAGCTTTCCCAGTTAAAAATTAATCAATTGAAATCAACTTTTATTCTATGGGAAAGCGATGACCAAAAAATTAGGTCCCCTACCCCTTTAAAGAGGGGTTAACGAAGTCAGCAAGTCTGCAAGTCAGAAGTTAGAAGTTATTTTTTTAACGAGGATTTGAGCCCCACTCCAAAAATATTGCGCCTTAAAAGGCGGGGTGGCGCGACCCATATTATTTTGATAAAAAAAGAAAATTCAGTATTTTCTTGCCTCCTACTTTAGCTAAGAGGTACTGATAACTGATAACTGATAACTGATAACTGAAATGAATGTAGCTAAGTTCCAACCACAGCCATTAATAATCCCTTAAATAATTTCATGCCATCTGTATCACCTAACATTGGGTCTGATGCTCTCTCTGGATGAGGCATCATTCCCAATACATTGCCTTGACGATTGCAGATCCCAGCAATATTATTCAGAGAACCATTGGGATTAGCTACTTGACTAATTTCACCATTTTCCGTGCAGTAACGAAATAAAATTTGACCATTATTGTCTAATTCTTGCAACGTTTCTGCATCAGCATAATAACGGCCTTCACCATGAGCTATTGGTAAACGAATCACTTCTCCTTTTTGATAATCAGAAGTCCAAGGAGTATCAGAGTTTTCTACTTTTACCGGAACTCGATCGCAAATAAAATTTAATTGCTGATTTCTGACTAATGCTCCTGGCAATAGTCCTATTTCTGTCAATATCTGGAAACCATTACAAATGCCTAAGACTAACTTACCTTTTTGAGCATGAGCAACAGTTGCTGCCATGACAGGAGAAAAACGAGCGATCGCCCCGCATCTGAGATAGTCGCCATAACTGAAACCTCCAGGGACAACTATTACATCTAGACCGGAAATATCTTCTTCTTGATGCCAAACCATGCGAGTTGGTTGACCTAATAAACTTTGAGTAACCCAAGCCACATCGCGATCGCAGTTGGAACCGGGAAACACAATAATACCAAATTTCATATTAATTTAATTTCAATTATCGTTTATATACTCCGAAGGGTAATATTAATTACCACGCATTAATGCTTAACTGAGATAGCACTTCAATTATGAAGTAATTAACACAAATAGGATCGCCTTTTTTGATATAGCGCTACGCATTAAGGTGTTTGACATTTCTCAACCCTTTGAGCGTTGCTTTTCCGCACCGAAAACCCTTTAACAGTTTACTATTCCCTCCATACCTATTTCCTAGCGCGTAGCGCTATAATTACTACCCCAGGAGCGCAATTTATTATTATATTATTATCAGGACTTACGCACAGACACTAAATTGAGTGAGGGCGTTACGAAGTATGCGAAGCAAATGCCATTTGCGTTCCGCACTCGCTGCAAATGGCACCTCTACATATTACATATGGCGTTTTCAAGGTGAATTTGTGTAAGTCCTGATTATATTATTATGTATTATGTTTATTTCTCCCCACTCCCCCACTCCCCTACTCCCCCACTCCCCCACTCCCCTACTCCCCCACTCCCCTACTCCCCTACTCCCCTACTCCCCTACTCCCCTACTCCCCCACTCCCTACGACCTCTTTTCTGGAGATGTCCATTAAATCAAAGCGATAATTTTCAATGATAGGATTAGCTAATAGTCGATCGCAGATTAATTCTAGTTGTTCCTTAGCTGTTGCTTCATCGGTTGCCTGAAGCATCAATTCAATATATTTACCAATTCTAATTTCTTCTACATTTTCATATCCCATCTGTGCCAACCCAGATTTAACTGCGGTACCAGCAGGGTCTAAAACAGATGGTCTTAGGGTAACATATATATGTGCCTGATATTGTTTTGTCACGTGATTAAAAAATATTAGATTTCAACTAACCACGTTAGATATTATCAGTAAAGTTATATTTATAGTTAACCACATTGGCCATGAAATCCAATCGTACCCGGTCTCAAGAGCGTATTTTGAAGCTATTAAAAATTCAGGAGCGATCGCTATCTGCTCAGGATATTTATTCAGCACTACGCGGATGTGACCAACCTCTGGGATTAGCTACAGTCTATCGTTCTTTAGACGCCCTCAAGCAAGAAGGTGTAGTGACTGTACGCATTTTGGCCAATGGTGAATCTGTGTATAGTTCCTTGCAGCAAGACCAACATCATCTGACCTGTGTAAAATGTGGGACTTCTATTCCTATTAATGAATGTCCTGTCCATCATTTAGAACATAAGTTACAGAAGTCCCACAGCTTTAAGATTTTTTATCACACTTTGGAGTTTTTTGGACTTTGTGACCGCTGTACTTTAACTCAAGATATTTCTTAACTAGCGATCGGCGCTTCAGCATTTTCCCCAAGGAAAAGCTAATAGCTAGTTAACTAGCTATCAGCTTGAGCGCATTTAGCTGGAGCGCTAAAAATTAGAGGGTTTAAGTCCCCCACGCTTATTTGAAAAAATTAGTGGTGCGCCTTTTTTGGTGGATTAAGACCCCCATTATACACCTTGAAAAGCTGACTGCTGTTAACGTAGTTCCTCCGCAGGAGGCTAGCTGAGTGCTGACTGCTACTTCAATATAAAACTTGACAAAACAGACAAGTTATGATTTAGTCTTAGTTCGGCTTTTTCGAGAGAAAAAATATATGGAAAAATACATTTTTTTGACAATTTCAGTTTAGCTACTATGATTCTTTCTCCTTTCTCCCCTGCTCCCTGCTCCCCTGCTCTCCACAAGGGTTTCAAGACTTATGGGTAAAGCATAGCTAGTTTAAGAGGGGTTGCTCATCCCCTACTGAACGTGAAAAAAAGTCCTAATGCTGATTGCTGATTACTGATTGCTGAGTGCTGAGTGCTTCTTTAACTTTGAACTGAATTGTTGCCATCTGTCACAATGGAACGCATACCTTCCAAAGTTGCTGGAATATTGCGGGGGTCCATGAACATAACTTTACTACTATCACTACTACCAATTTTCTGACCCATATCTAAATAGTTTTGAGCCAATAAAAATTGGAGAGCTTCTTTTGCATTGGGGTCTTTATGGAGAGTTTTAGTAATAATTTCTAATGCTTCAGAAGTTGCAGAAGCTTTTAATACTTGAGATTGACGTTCAGCTTGAGCTTTCAGAACAATTGCTTTTTGTTCTGCTTCGGCTTCTAAAATAGTTGCTTTTTGACGAGCTTGAGCATCGAGAACTTGTGATTCTGCTTTACCTCTAGCAGAGTTAATTGCAGAATCTCTTTCCCCTTCTGAAGTTAAAATTGCTGCCCGTTTTTGCCGCTCTGCAGTCATCTGTAATTCCATAGAATCTTGTACTGCTTTGGAAGGGCTAATATCTCGTAATTCTACCCTAGTTACTTTCACTCCCCAAGGGTCAGTAGAGATGTCTAATTCTCTGAGTAAAACTTCATTAATTTCAGTGCGAGCTGTAAAAGTTTGGTCTAATTCTAATTTACCCATTTCTGCCCGAATTTGAGTTAAAACGAGATTAACCATTGCAGATTGGAGATTTTCTACTTTGTAGTAAGCTTTTTCTAAATCCATAATCCGCCAATAAACTACAGCATCTACACTAATTGAGACGTTATCTCTAGTAATACATGGCTGAGGTGGAATATCTAATACTTTTTCCCGAATTGTTTCTTGATAAGAGATTCTATCTAAAAATGGGATAACAAATTTTAAACCAGCATCTAATTTTCTACCATTATATTTACCTAAAGTTTCTACTAAAGCTTCATTTCCTTGATTAATAACTTTGACACTTCCGGCTAAACCTGAACCACCTAAAGCTAAAAAGACTAACAAAAAAAACTGTTCCATTTTTAATCTCCTAATTATCTAATTAGTTATTATTTCAATTGATTTTGGTTGTAAGCATTTAGCTATCAGCTATTAGCTAGCCTCCTATGGTCGTAACTGCGTTAACAGCCATGAATTTTTGGGAAGGTAAAAACAACCTTTGAAATTGAGGAAAGAATAAAAAGTTACTGCCATACGTCCCCAGACCAAACCTGAGAAGTAATTATTCATTACTAATAGCTATTTGCGCAACATTCCGCAGGAAATGCTTACCTTTGGTTAGGGAGATAAACTGAAGAATTTAATAAGTTTTCTGGCAATACAAATAAAGTATTACCTTCACGTCTTACGACAATAACTTTTTCGTGGGCAGCGATCGCGCTACTTTCATCGTCACATTTTGCCCGCCAAGAATTACCTTCATAAATTACTCGACCAGGCTGGCCTGGTAATATTTCTGTTAAAGTTTCTGCTTCCTGAGCATCTGCAATAGTAGCCACTGTATGATTGGGCAGCAGACGACGGAAGGCAAAAATAGAACCTACAGAAAAAATCATCCACAAGGCCACTTGTAAACTAATACTAGGAATTAAGAGGGACACTCCTGCCACAACAAAGGCACTTAGTCCCATCATAAATTCAACAAAGGCTGTGGGTACGAGGAGTTCTAAAAAACAAAGAATTGCCCCAGCCAGTAACCAAAATATCGTTGGATTTAATAGCATGGTTAATGAAGTCAGAAGTTAGTAGGGGCGTTAACGATAGTTATGCGAAGCAAACGGCCGTTCGCCCGTACAGAAGTTATTTTTGTAAAAAGCTTCAGACCCAAATTTTTCGGTGAGCTTAAATAGCACTCAGCACTCAGTATTAGGACTTTTTTTACGTTGAGGAAAGCGATTTAAACCCAAGGTCATTTCAGTTATCAGTTATCAGTTATCAGTTATCAGTACCGACAACTATTGCCAGAGGCTTGAAATACTGAACTGAATATTTTTTCATCCCCTTAAAAGGGGAGGCGCGTGGACCTCATTTTTTGGTCAAAAAGCTGAAGTTCGCAGTTCCTCCGTAGGAGGCTAGCTGTTTGCGGAGCATTCCGGTACGGAAAATGCTGAAGCGCTGATAGCTAGTTAAATTTATAAGTGATTTCTCACTAAAATTACTGTAATTTAGTGTCATCACTACCTAAAATTTTTGCTTGACAAATAGTCAAGTATATAATTAGTTTATTCTGAAATTTATGAAGATAACTTCTCTCTCAACATATCTTTGCGTCTTGACACAAAGAAAGTCTGTTTAGAACCCTCCTAAGTTATTTATCAACACCGAAAAAAACAATTCCTTATAGAAATTCTCAAATTAATATTTCTCCTAGTATTTTTTAACTTTGAAATTTTAATTTTTAATTATTAACTTAATAAAATGTCTTCTACCCCACTAATTTATTGCCCAAATATTAACTGTCCTAATCCGGCCAATTCCTGGGGTCGCCAAGAGTGCGAAGCTTGCCAAACTCAATTAATTTATCGTTATTTATGGGCTGTTGATGCCGGAGTTGAGATTCCTGTTGGGGAGTTTCTGGGCGATCGCTACTATGTTGTAAGTCCACAAGTTTGGCTGGATACTAAACCTGCTCAACCTCCTTTTATGTATGAGGAGGTACCAGATAATATAAGGCCATATTTACATTTATATCCCCATAGACTCTATACACCAGGGGTACATGGTTTTTATCAATATGGAGAAGAAGCTTATCCTACAGATATTCTGTTATTAGACAACGTTCCTCTAGACTCTCAAGGTCAGTTGTTTCCTGCTTTTGTAGAAGCTTGGCCTACAGCAACTCCTGTACGTCAAGTTTACTGGTTGTGGCAAATGATGCAGTTATGGAAACCTTTATCAAAAGAGCGCGTAGCTTTCAGCCTCTTGACAAATAATTTAAGGGTCGAAGGTTGGCGGTTACGAGTATTAGAGTTGGACTTACAAAACCGTAGCACTAAACATAGAGATTTGAGGATTTTTTGGTCTAATTTAATTCCGACTGCTCATCCTCATATCCGAGAACCATTGGAAGAAATTTGTCAGATGGTTGGCGATATTGGGGAATCTCTCGAGGCGATCGCCCCTAAATTGAACCAACTCCTATTGGAACAGGCGGCCCAATTACCATTAAGTGCGGAAATAGTAGGAGCTACAGATACTGGGCCTGTGCGTCTCCATAATGAAGACTGTTGTTATCCAACGGAACAAGATTTAGTTAGTCAGCAGTTAGTGCCCCATTTAGCAATGATTTGTGATGGGGTAGGTGGCCATGATGGCGGAGAGGTAGCTAGTCAACTAGCAGTACGGTCCATTAAAAGATTAGTGCAAAATTTATTGACAGAAGTAGCCCAACAACAGGATTTAACATCACCAAATTTAGTAAAGAAACAACTTGAGGAAATTATTCGGGTAGTCAATAATATGATTGCCACTGAGAATAATGAACAAGGAAGAGAGTCCCGACAACGTATGGGCACAACATTAGTTATGGCGCTACAGTTGCCCCAACAGGTGAAACCTACTCCAGAATCAAATCCGAATAATGCCCATGAGTTGTACATAGCCAATTTGGGAGATAGTCGTGCCTATTGGCTAACTCAAAATGCTTGTCAATTGTTAACTGTGGATGATGATGTGGCTTCTAGGGAGACGCGTCTTGGTCATTGTCTGTATTGGCAAGCATTAGAACGTCGTGATGCGGGTGCCCTGACTCAGGCTCTTGGTACGAGGGACGGGGAGTTTATTCGGCCAACTATTCAAAGATTTTTGATTGAAGAAGAGGGTTTATTATTATTATGCTCGGATGGCCTGAGTGATAATGATTGGGTTGAGAAGTCTTGGACTGAATATACTCCTAAGATTTTTCGAGGTGAATTTTCTCTCAAGCAGGCAGTTGAGTATTTGATTGAGTTGGCAAATCAGAAAAATGGTCACGATAATACTTCGGTGGTGCTTGCCCACTATCGTATTTCTCCAGAACAGTTGATTTTATTGAATAATCCTACAGCAACACCTCTGGAAAAGGAGGTAATGCCAGAATTATCTGAAGCTTCTAAAGCACTTCTTTATAGTGATGATAATGATGATGTTTCGGAGCTTAAACCTGAAGTTGACCTTGACCCTGACCCTGATTCTGAGGTGGAGGCTATGCCAAAATCTCCAAGTTTAAGGCCCTGGATGTTTATGGTTGGTTTATTGTTGATATTATTTGTAGGGGCAGTTGTAGCGGTGTGGCGGAATTGGGAAAATTTTCGTCCAAATTCTAATGATGTTCCTGCATCTTGGGAAAGTCCAATGATACCTGAGCCTTCGGAAGCTCCTGTTTCTCCTGATTCTTAATTTTTAATTTTGGACTTATAGCTGATATATAGTCCGGTTGATTAGTTATCAAAATAACATGGGTCGCGCAACCCCGCCTTTTAAGGCGCAATATTTTTGGAGCTTTTCTCAAATCCCCTTCCCCTGCTGGCTCCCCTCCACCGGAGGGGTGGGTTAACTTGCAGACTTGCTGACTTGCAGACTTGCTGACTTGCAGACTTGCTGACTGGGGACAGTCCTTATTAAATTGACTAAAAAGTAAGGTCAATAGCTTCTCCTTTTAAGGGGATGAAAAAAAATCAACTTCAGTATTTTCGTAGCCTCCCTATTGCATGAGGTACTGATAACTGAAATGACGTGACTTTAGGGTTGATTTTATGAAAGAATAGGGAGATTCTTAAAGCTAGTGTAATTTCTGATTAGACAGGACTTACCCAAAGGCACTACATATAGTAGATAAAAACTATAGCACTATGGTATATATAGTTTTTTTGTCGGAAAAATGTGTAAGTCCTGTTAGGGCTACATTAGTTAAGTTTCTACCAGATGATAGTATAAGGTTTTAATATATGAAAGTAGGCGATCGTGTTCGCGTTAATACCTCTGTTATTGTTTATATTCATCCTGAAAATAGGGGACAACCATTCGATCTGAAAAATCAGGAGGGAGAAGTGGTTGCTATTGTCAATGAATGGAAAGGCAGACCAGTTAGCGCTAATCTACCAATTCTTGTCAAATTTACAGCAAAATTTAAAGTTCATCTGAAGGAAGAGGAATTAGAACTTATATAGCAGAAGGAAGAAGGAAAAATCTGGCGAAGTCTTTCGTTTTAAGCTTTTGATATGTCCGCGTCCTTTGGTTCGACTGCTATAGAATAACCTAAAGTTAATACTAAATAGGATTTATGGGGAATTGTCCCCATTAATATTCCTATTTTTTGACTTTAGGGTGAATTAATTTCAAGAAAAAACCAAAAATATTAATATCACTCTGCATTTTTTGTAATTCTTTTTGGTGTTGTTCAGCTATCTCATAATACCACTGACAATAATTTTTAAAATCTTCTCTATATTTTACTTCTTGATAGAATTCCTGAGTAGTTTGAGAAATTTGAAAAATTTCTGTAGCAGGTGAATTTGCTTCTGGAAAGATACTTCTTAATTCTGGAGGCATTGATGGTAATTCCTAATATTAATAATTAATGATTTATGATGACAATAAAAATACTAAACAGGCTGAAGTATCATAAATTTTAGATTTGTTAGTTAAATGATTAAATCAGAACTAATAAGGAGGTAATTTATGACTATTATTCTTGATAATTTAGAACCAGAAATCATGGAAAAGTTACAGAATCAAGCTTTAAATAATGGTCGGACTTTAACAGAGGAGATTCAAGCTATTTTAACGAAAGAATTAGCAAGTCAAACAATTAAAACTCCTGAAGAATTAGGATGGAGTCGAGGTTTTTTTGAGAGAACGGCTGGTTCTTGTGCAGATGACCCTATTGTAATTGATAATGGGGGCATTGATGAAAGTTTGGATGAAAGTGCGCGAGAATGTTTCTGAAGGGTCATTTTAGTTATCAGTTATCAGTTATAAGTACCTCGATTAGCCGTAAAGCTGATGGGTATTATGTAACTTTATCTTTCCTCTTTATCTAATTACCGAAGAATTAATAATTAAATAATTAAATAATTAAATAATTCAGGTTTAAAGCCTCCCCTTTCAAGGGGAAAAAAATAAATTTTTTCCTTTTATTCAATCCTCTTCCTTTTAGGGAGAGGTAATTATCAATTATCCATTATCAATTATCCATTATTGAAACCGATGCTACCAGCTTTGATATTATAACCAGCCTCGTAGACGATATACAATTATACCTATATATTCTTTTAAAGCTTTAGTAGAATTTTGTAAATTTGCAGCATCAGGAATAATATTTAACAGAATTCCTTGCCAACTATCTTGTTTTTCCTGTAAATCTCTTTCAGTAACTAAAAAATCTGTTGGTGCCGGAATTACTGATATTTGCTGTTTTTTGAAGATTGATATTGAGCGGGGAGTATGCAGTGCTGAAGTTACTAACAAAACATCGCCATTAATTTCATTCTTCTCTAAAATTTGTTTGACATTAACAGCATTTTGATAAGTATTTAGAGAGTCTGTATCTTGTAAAATTGCTTCCTTTGGTACTCCCATAGTTTCAGCAATTTCTGCCATATCTCCAGACTCGGGGTTCCCTCCATCTTTCCAATCAACTCTACCCCCACTTAATATCATTAAAGGTGCTTTACCCTGCTGATATAATCTTACCCCATGTAAAATGCGATCGCCTGCTTCACTAAAATCTACCCAAGGTCGGGGTGAATTTGCCGGTTTAATTCCACCACCTAAAACTACAATTGCTTCTGCCGATGGTAATTCTTTCGGCGGTAGATTTTGCCATTCTAAAGATTTAATCAGTCCTTGAGAAACCCACGAATTACTAAACGTAAATGTGACTGTGAATGCTAAAAAAATTACTAATGCTGACCATTTAGGATACCACCACAATAAAATAAAAGCTATCAGCATTAGCAGGCAAGATAATCCCAAAGGGTAGATAAATAAAGGGAGTAATTTAGAAAGAAACAAAAACATTAGAAGTCAGAAATTAGTATTTTTTTCGAGATTTTTGATATTTTCTTGAAGAAACTTGACTTGACCTGGAAAGCCAACTTAAGATAGAAACACCGCTACGTTCTCTAGGGCTTTTTGGCCATGTCTTAGGTGGTTTAGGTGGTTTAGGTGGTTTTGATTCTTTTGGAGAATCTACAGGTTCAGCATCTGCTTTTTCTGGGATTTCTGGCCTTGATTCTATTTGTGACCAATACCCTAATAAACCTGTAGAAATACCTCCAATTACGCCAAATACAATACTTGATTTGATTGTATATTCTAGTAAGCTAAAACTAATACTGAAAAATAAAGTAGCTGCTAGTCCGGCAATTAAGCCAGTTGATATTGATTGTTTATCCATGCTTTTTCATAATTATTGAAAACAACAATTTTTTCTAATTATTTATCCAACAATTACATTTTTACAGATTATGTGTGAAACTGCAAGATCGATTGGCATTCCCATAGGACCTTCCCGTAACCGGAGAGCGCGCGTCTTTTGCGAACATTTTGATAAAATTTTTGCTCAGATAAACCAAATCTTTGAGGGCGGGGTCTTTTTGTTAAATGCGAGCGCATTCCGCAGGAAATGCTTACAGAATAATTTTCACCTCAAGAAAGACCATAATTTTTAACTAGCTATCAGCTCTTCGGTCCGGAATGCTGCGCAAACAGCATTTAGCTGTCAGCTTAAAATTCGAGGGTTTAAGTCCCCCACGCTTATTTGAAAAAATTAGTGGTGCGCCTTTTATGGTGGATTAAAACCCCATTATACACGCCAGAAAAGCTGATTACCGTTAACGCAGTTCCTCCGGAGGAGGCTCGCTGAATGCTGACTGCTACTTCAATTTTTTTTCCTCTATCAAGAGATTCTGTGTCGCGATCGCACAACTCAAAAAAAAACTAAGATTATGTTGTTTTTTTCCTCAATTTGGTTGACATCTACTTAAGAATTTCTCTATATTTAGCGATGAAATTTATACCAATTCAGGCTTTGTTGCATGAAAGTGCTCCGCAGATGTACAACAATAACGTGCGGAAACTGCTGTAACTATTGTCCAATAGTAACAATTGCAGTCGCACAGCGATCGCTCTTCAGCAGAACCATAACTATTGTCCAATAGTAACAATTGCAGTCGCACAGCGATCGCTCTTCAGCAGAGCCATAACTATTGTCCAATAGTAACAATTGCAGTCGCAGGGCGATCGCTCTTCAGCAGAGCCA
>JAXHSW010000165.1:0-21704 GCA_034190295.1 Cyanobacteriota bacterium
CACCCAAACGATAGTTGTACTGTCGGCGCAACAAGTCCAGCCATAGTTCTATGGTAGATGCTTGGTCTTTATTTGGCTTTAGTTTGTACTGATAAGCCGTCCGCATTACTATAAATACAAGGTTCGATCATTGTTATGATAACATCAACTTTCTCCTCTTGAGCAAAAAGCAATATTTGTAAATTAATGGGACATTGAACCCCATTAATTTACCGCCGATTCATCTGGTCGCCAAATCAGAGATTATGGCACGAGGCTTCTCGACGATTTAGCTAAATTTTGTGCGTTCGTTATGTATCAAATTGTAAATCAGCTCAAAAGTCATTTATATCAATCATTAGAGGCATTTTTTTCCTAAATATGCAACGTCTTTTTTTTAGCTTGCTCTACTTAGTAGAGGCGATTTCCTACGAAATGCTCCGAATTGCACGAATTACCCCTACAGTAATCAGGAGCCAGAAAGAATTTCAAGGGTTTTCAGTTAAAATTAACCGTTATAAAAATTATTACAACCAAATTGATAAATTTAATGTTCTACCTTTGAATTCACAGCATATTTCAATACAGTTCAGTTAAGGATTTTTTGCAGTAAGGAAGAAAGAAAAAAGAAGAAAGAAGAAAGGAAGAAGGAATAAAAAAAGTAGATGAGTCTGTATCTCAATATAGTTCAAGATAAATTTTAGTTTTAGATGTTTGCGCAGCATTCCGTAGGAAACCGTATTGGGTTATATTTCCTTTTTTTTGATTAGCTAGAGAAGCTATAGCTGAAATAAAAAAGCTATAGTTGTTTTAACTACAAATCGAAACATCAGTATTATCAAATTTCAGTATTATTCATTTGCCAAAAATTTAAGTGTTGATTTTTCCCTACTACTACTACAGCAGCAATATAATTAGATTCAGGAATAAACTGATATAAATACCAACGGGAAGCTTCTTGAAAATCTCCATGAATACTCATAAATTGTATTGGTTGTTCGGGTGTTAAACAAACTTCTACTTTTTCCAATCCTCCTGCTAACCCATCTCCAGTAGCTTTTAAATAGGCTTCTTTACAAGTCCATATTTTGAAAAAAGTTTCTTGCTGTTGTTGAGGAGGAAGCTGACTAATAAGATTGTATTCTTGGGCAGAAAAGAAACGTTTTGCTAAACTTTCAGCATCATTCATTGGGCGAATATATTCTAGGTCAATACCAATTGAATTAACTGTGGTAATAGCATATAAAGCTAAATCTTGAGAGTGAGATAAATTAAATAATATAGAGGTATCTGGTAAATAGGGTTTGCCTCGTTCACTATAAGTAAATTGTAAATTTTTAGGTTCAATATTTAAGTAACGGCTAAGAATTTTTCTGAGTGTTCCTCTGGCAATAATAAAACGATTTTTATCTCGTTCAAAATAAAATTTGTTTGCTCTATCTATTTCGTCTGAGGATAATATTTTTGATAATTTATTAATGGCAGATGGAGGTAATTTTAGATTTTGACTCCAAACATGAACATGATTTGGTGATAATTCTAATTTTTGACCTAGAGGTAGAGGTGAAAAAAACATTGATTACAGATTGATCGGATATTTGACTGGAAATATGGAAGGTTTCTAGAGGATTTTTATGGATTGCAAAAATATTTTAATATGATAAGTATATAGCAATTCTATTTCAGTTGCGGGTAAAAATATCTTTGAATTTAGGGAATAAGGAACAGGGAATAGGGGTAAAAGTTTCAGACTTTTTATATATCCTTATATTTTTTACCGAATAATTAAGGTATAAAGCCTCTCCTTATATATAAAGGAGAAAAAAGAAAAAAATCTTTTGATCCAATCCTCTTATTTATAAGAAGAGGTAATTCGCGCATTCGCGCATTCGCGCATTCTAAATTCTAAATTCTTGAAATCATGTTTTGGCGCCTTATTCCTTTACTAACAACAACCGGAAAGTTACAAATGGCAATAGATGAATGGTTGCTACACCAACATCTGCAAGGAAATATTCCACCTACTCTCCGCTTTTACACCTGGCAACCTGTGGCCATTTCTCTGGGTTATCATCAACGACGTTATCCTGAATATTGGCAAAACCTGACTTGGCAAGGCCAACCAATAGATATTGTTCGTCGTCCTACTGGTGGGAGGGCGGTTTTGCACCAGGGAGATTTAACTTATAGTGTGATAACTTCTGGTTTTCCTGGCAGTCGCATTGAATCTTATCAGGCTATTTGTGAATTTTTAATACTGGGGTGGCGATCGCTGGGTGTTGATTTAGTTTATGGTAGTGCGGGAAGAGGTTATATCCACAACCCTAATTGTTTTGGCACTTCTACTGGTGCAGATTTAATATTACCTAATGGTGGAAAATTAATCGGTAGTGCCCAATTGAGAAAGGGTAGGGCAATATTACAACATGGTTCTATGATTTTAACGCCTGATGTTGAATTTTTTAGTTATGTTTTTAACTCTCAACCTTCTGCGGGAGTTTCTGATATTTTTACATCTGTTTTATTTCCTACCGATAGGAGAGAAGTTATGATTAATCAAATTATTGAAGCATTAGTTGGAGCAGCTATGGAATGTTTTAAAATTCAGCTAATTACAGAGCCTTTATCTGAGAGAGAATGGATAGAAATCAACAGTTTTTCTGTTTAGGTGGAGCTAGTTATCAATATGTAGGGGGAAGGCAGAAGGCAGAAGGGAATTTGATTTTTGGAGAGGTCTAATGATTGTGATATCAAATCCACTTAATCTCGGTATAAAAAAATGTCCCATCTTCAGCCATTGCCAAATCTTTTTTTATTTCCCCTACTCCCCTACTCCCCTACTCCCTTACTCCCCTACTCCCCTACTCCCCTACTCCCCCACTCCCCCACTCCTTAAAAAAGACCAGCAAACCCTAATTACTAGGTTTCTGCAATATATTCCAATCTGTTCTCATTAGGAAGTCCCAATCTCGTAGTGCTTCTCGTGACCATAACCAGTTTTGTCTAAGTTGGGGAATATGATATTCTATTGCAGCTTCTCTCATTACTTTTGTCCGATATTGTAAAGCTCTTAACCAACGTTCTCTTTGCTCATTTCCCTGATGATTTTGAGCAGATTTCATCATTAATAATCCAATACCTGCATAGGCATTAAGAGCATCTTTTTGTTCTACCTCTGGAGTTGGCAAAGTTTCAGTTGAAATATTACGCAGTATCTCTGTTTCTGGTGAAATTTCTCCTGATAATTTTAATACTTTTAACCAAGAATCATAAGCTTTTTTAAAGTCTCCTTTAGTATAGTAAGCAAAACCTATAGCATTCTGATATGGAATTGAATCAGGGAGTTTAGTAACGGCTTTTTCCCAGTAATATAGAGCTTCATCTACAGTATAATTTCTATTTCCAGATTGCGCCCATTCCCAAACTAATCGACCTTGTAAAAAAAGTAGGTCGGGGTCAATATTTTTCTCGTTATTCCCTGTTTTTAACACAAGATTAAGTGCTATTTTTGCCTCTTTAAAAGCACCTCTATTTAATAAAGATTCTACAGCTTTTTTTCCTGCTTGAAGATCATTTTTACTAAATTGTTCAAGAGCTAGTTTTTTGTCTGCTTCTACAGTATTGGCACTATAATTAATTGGTTGTTCTTTATTATATCTTTCCAGGTTAATTGGATCGGGAGTTATAGATATAGTTTTTGAAGAAAGTATTGGTCGATTTTGAAATAACCAAACACCACTTAGAGTTAATAAAACAGCAATTAGATGTGAAACTATTCTACCGGGAACTGAGTTAAAAATTTTGATAGTGTTTTCTGATTTTTGTGTCATTTTTATGTTTTTAATAATTATTTTTTTACTTATGGTTTTAACTAGCTATCAGCTATCAGCTATCAGCTATTAGCTATCAGCCTAAAAATTTGTATATAGATAATGGTATAGCGCTACGCGCTAGGCAACAGCTCCGAAAGGCAACAGTAAGCTATTAGTGGGTTTGGTGGATTTAGGAATGTCAAATCCCTAAACTTGTAGCGCTATATCTGTTTGCGGAGCATTCTGGACCGAAACGCTTTTTAATAGCGCACTGTCTACACGGTGTCTACAATTTCTTGGACTTTGTAGATGCGGAATGGCAACTTTTCTGTATCCTCATCCACTTCTTCCTTCTTCAATAACTTTTAGTTGTACAAGTTAGTAGTTATAGGAAAGTAAAGAATCAAAATCATTTTAAATCTTGAGTGATAAATTTATGGATGGAAAATCATACTTTCCTGAAAATGTTTGGAGAACTTTTCCAGTAGAGAAGTAGAAAGTAATAATCAACTCAAATCCACTCTTTTTCCTACTTCTTTTGCTCCCTAATTTTTATGCTACTGATAGTTATTGTATTCCGGCTTTTTCTTACAGCGCTTTTCAAATCGATGAATCACATCGTCACGAGGGAAATATGGTAAGGGCGTTCCATAGAACGTCCCTACTGTGGTCTACCAAAATGAAAACCGCTGTAAATTAATCATTAGCCAGTTTTGAAATCAACTTTTACTATTACTAATGGTACTTAGACATTTTGTGGTAGGAAAAACCTGTCAAAGTCATCCTAGACAAGGGATTTACGTCGATGTGTTAAAAAGTAAGCATTTCCTCCGGAATGCGCCCGCATTCAGCCGTCAGCTATCAGCTAGCCTCCTCCGGAGGAACTGCGGACTTCAGCTATTGCTTTTATCCTAAACTAAAAGCAATATTTAACTGTCTTACTACAAAAGTTGTCTCCCTTGCCCTTAAAGTTTATATTAATTTAAATACTGTCCTTTAAGGAGAGAGTCTTGTTGCGCTCTAGCTGACAGCTAATAGCTGTTTGCGCAGCAGTCGGACCGAAATGCTTACGTTAAAAATGCCTAGAACCCGTGCTTATTCAGGATTTATACCTTTTTGACGTTAAAGTCTTTGCCCATCTATATTTGAGTCTATTTTCTAGCTTTATTTTCTGTAAGTCCCACTAAGCAATATCTTCAAAATGCTTATTCTGTTGAACTGGTTGTTTATGATATCGAAGTCTCAATAATAAATCCCAATCTTGACGAGCAATGGGAGACCACAACCAATGTTTTTGCAATTGTTGGATATGAAACTCTTTGCCAGCTTCCCTCATAACTTTACTAACATATTTTAAAGCTTGGTCGGGAGTTTTCTGTAAATTTTTAGCGGATTTTAGTTTGATTAATCCTAAGCCTGCATAAGCATTCATAGCTTCTCTCTTATTGACAGATAAATTTCTCCAATTGTTATCAGAAACAGGACGAATTTTTTCCATTTCTGGGGTTATTTCTCCTGACAAATGCAATACTTTTAACCAAGCTCCATAAGCTTTTTCAATATCTCCTTTAGTGTAATAAGCAAAGCCTAAAGCATTTTGATATTGAATAGTTTCTGGACTTTTAGCTGCAGCCTTTTCCCAATAATTTATAGCTTCATCTATCAGGTTGTTTTGATTTCTATCTTGGAAAAGTTCCCAAGCTAATCTACCTTTAAGAAAATTGATTTCTGGATGGTCATTGAGTTGAGTAGGCACAGCAGCGATCGCTTCTGCAACTTTTGCTAATTCTCCTCTTTCTAATAATGTTTCTACAACTAATTTTCCTGCCTGAATATCATTTTGCTTAAACTGTATAATTGCCAGTAAATGTGCTTCTTGGATGCTACTAATTTTTTCATTAGCATTAACAAGTCGAACCCTGTTATAGTCATGATTAATACCTGGGTCTGGGGCTTTAGGAAGCGCATTCACTGATGACAGTCTATTGAAAGTAATTAGGTTAGTACCAAAGGCTAACATGACTAATGATACTGCAGATACTAATCCTTTTCTCCAGGAAAACTTCTGAGATTTTTTCTGAGTATTTGATGTGGTTAATTCTGACTGAGTTTGTGTTACTATCTCTTCTTGTTTTTCATTGTTTTGATTCCTTAGTTGTTCTATTATTTCTCTTTCTTGCAATAACTCTTGGCCAGTCATTACTCGATCTTGATTATTGGTATTCTGCCAATTAAAATTATCTGTCTGAGGTTCACTAGGAAATTCCTCTATATTCTCCAGATCGATATTTGGTTCTACACGAGTTGAATCTTCTGGAGGCTCTGGCGATGCAATTTTTTCTTCAACAAATTCCTCAAAAGGTTCAACAATTTCATTGGTCAAGTTACTGGGTTTTTGAATCAGACAACCATCAAACTCTGAATGTAGGTAAACAACAGGTAATGCCCAATAAAGTTCGTGTGAACCGTAAGCAGAAATTAGTCCTTGTCGTGCCCGACTCAAACTTAAATCTATTGGATAACCTTGATTGAGATTTCGATAAAAAAGCCGTGTCAAGCTCAGAGAAACCTCATCTGGAATGCGTTCTGCCATTGCTAGCACTCCCGGAATACCACGTTTAACTAGCGCTTCTGCTAAATTGAGCGCTACTTCATCGTCAGTGGGGTTAACTAAGTGGTTGTAAGCGCCTCGACATGAGTTGAAGACTGCCATCTGAATACCATTGTTAACTAGCAACCCTGCTAAGTCTCGACCACTGAGACTTTCTGTTAACCCTGTTGTATTGCTGACCAGAGATATTTCACCACCAGAAATACCCCAGTTGCTATGACCTGCATAGTGGAAAACTTGATATTTACCTTGCTCTAAATGTTGAGTAAGTTGTTCTCGTCCAGGTTGCCTGAGAATATCTAGGTGGATCTGAGTTTCTCCACTATTTGCTTCTAACTCTTGTTGCAACGCCTCGTATTCTTTTTCTAGTTGCAGACTGTCTTTATCGCTAGGAGCAGCGATCGCCATTAAGATTTTTAATGGTTCTTCTGGAGTTCGTATCCGGGTTTGTTTAGGTAAGCAAGTATTAGGTTGATAGCGAGAGAAAATTACATCCGTACCAGTGGCAAGGGGGCGATCGCCTGCATGGAGTACCTCCCAAGGCAAACTGGATATACGTCTATCCTTAGTCCCCAGACGTAACTGTAATACCTCTCCTCGGTTATGAGCTATTCCTTGAGCGCAACTCCAGCTATCTCTGAGGGTGTCTTTGAATAGCTCTTGATACATTTCTTGGCCTAATGCGACTAAGCTGGGACTGACTAATTCTCCTGACCTGGCCACAACTTGACTGGGGATGACTACCTGAGTGTTGGACTTTCCTTCTAGGAGATCGAGTAATGGATCGCGAAATAGGTGACGTGCTTGGGCCAACCATTGTTCTACAGGCCATTCGACAATTTCTTCAGCCACTAGACCACCAATAGGTACTTGTTCTGTTCTAACAAAGTATTCGTCTTCTCCTAGGGGAGTAATTGAAATATGGAATTCCTGTGTCACTTATTTTTCATCCTTCTGCTGAATTTAATCCGCCAAAACTCCCGATCTTTGCTTTTGATTATGAATAAATGGGAAAGAAATGACGGCTATGGATTTGGTGTAATGCTATTTTGGATTTTAGATTTGGGAAACTTTCTCTGTGCAGGAGTGTTATAACGTTTTACGGAAGTCAGAAGTTAGAAGTCAGAAGTTATATTTTATAAGCTAAAAACTCTTACAATACAATAGTTTCAGGCAATTATTTGACATTTATCGGGAGCGAAACTATTTTTGACATCCTTAAAGTGAATTGGTATTAGGTTTCCCTGATGTAGCACCCTTATAGTGTTGGTATAAAAAAGCTTGAAGTAGTGCTGGTTATGACGATCGGAACTAACAATTTGCACCCTTAATTCCAGTGCGATCTATTACTAACTTAGACTGCTTGGTTAGTATGGATAACACTGATTTTTTTTGCCTCTTCATCTATGTTAGTCCCAGATTTCTGAGGCTTGCTCTTTAAATTTCTTCTTCAACCATCTATTAACTAATTCAGGAGTACTTTCCGGATAATTCGATCGTCAGCACTAAAATATAGAATATCTAAGTATTAATTCGGTTAAATGCCCAAATTAGAAAATCTGCAATAGCAGTAATTGGACAACAATGCACCAATGATGAATATGGGTAAGCTGACAGCGATTACATATTCATCTACTTTATATCTAGACAATATTATAAGTGAAAAGTTTCTTTTTTACCTGGTTTATCTCAAGTAAAATAAATTTACTTTACCGAAACATTATTTTTTTTAGGCTATTTAAGAACCTTTTTTCGATTTATACAATCCTAAATTATCAATTATTGTTTTAACTCCGGAAGGTTAAACCATCATTTTTTTTTATCCTTAAAAACTAGAAACCTTTTTTGTCATAACAATCTAAATATCGATAAATTTTGCGGTAGAGTTGGTATCGGATAATTTTATTATTGAGTGGGGAAGTGTGGGAAGTGTGGGAAGTGTGGGAGGTGTGGGAAGTGTGGGAGGGGTGGGAAGTGTGGGAGGGGTGGGAGGGGTGGGATCTCAAAAAAATATAGGGTTGTAAATATTCTCTAACGACAAAGAATTAGCCCTGGGGGAGCGGGGGAGCGGGGGAGTGTGAATGAAGGCTTGTGCAAAGCTTACAGCACTTTTCATATACATGACCTAACGTCACAATCAAAACCCTGTAGGGGCCTTTTGCTCCGCAACTTATGAAGCGGCAGCTCTACGGAACGCATAAGGCCAAAAGCTTGCGCATAACTATCGAAGGGCGCCCCTACTAGATATATGTAGTTGTGCTTCAATTATGGATAATGGATAATTGATAATTACCTCTCCCTAAAAGCTATCCCCGATCGGGAACTCCTGAAAACTTTGTGGGGAGCAGGGGAGCAGGGAGCAGGGGAAAAGGGAGAAAGTGTATAGATAGGTTACGCGATCGCTACTTAAGTTCTCAAAAAAATGTATTTTTCAATACACTTTTCTCCGAAAAAACTCTCTCAAAGTCTTATACAGAACTTGTTTATTTTGTCAAGTTTTATATGAAGAAAGATATTTATAAAGCATAGCCCTAAAAGGAAGAGGATTCAATAAAAGAAAAATTTTTTCTTCACAGGAGTCGATGGTCGGACAGCGCAGGTTTCCTGCTCTTGACAGAGCCGCTCCGAATGGCGCAATCCTACCCTACGGGGAAGCTGCGAAGATAGAACTCCGTTGAGCTGTCGCGAACGATCGCTCTGTTGGTCGATGGTCGGACAGCGAGGGGACCCGTTCTTGCAGACCCGCTCCGAATGGCGCAATCCCACCCTACGGTTCGCTTTGAAGAACGACCGCTTGTTTCTCCACGGCGAGTGAGAGGATTTTTACCTTAATTATTCGGTAAGTCTTGTCTTATTTGATAGGTATCTTTTCTTTTATCGTTGTTTTAACAATGGTAATTACTTAAGGCGATCGCTATAAATTTTTTAAGCATACTTCGGCAGCTCTACCTCAGCAATTGCCTAGATTAGTTTCTTTGCGTGAGTCCTGTTGATAACTGAAGTCCACAGTTTTGCTCTAGGAGGCTAACTGAAATTACAAACACTATCTAAAATACCTGTATAAATACTGGTTTATTCATAATTAGTAATATTTAGCAACTAATTGTAATTAAAAATTGAATCTTTCTATATAAAAATTAAAATAATAACGGCAACAATACGGATAAATAATGTTAATTTAAAAATAAGATTTGTGAGTAAAAAACTTGGGAGTTACCCCAATAAATACGAAATAATAGGTAAGATTACTTAGCTAAAATTAATAGATGAATAATTTAGTAATCAATTGTATTTGGTACTAAAGAAATAATCGGGGTGACTCCTTAGAATTAGCCAATTTAGGTAAATAATTAAGGAGAAAAAAATGAATAATACGATTTTAGGAACTCACCCAAAAGCTGAGTCTGAAACATTTGCTTTGAATTCAGGATTATTAAGCTTAGAAGAGAGCTTGAAAGTAATTGCTACAGATGGGAGTTTATTACCAATATTTGAAGTAGCTTTTGGTCAGGAATTTGACCGAGAAAAAGCAGAAGATTTACGAGGCAAATGGGAAGGAGAAAATTTAGAGTGGTTGTCAAAGATTGATATTCGTTCTGCAGCAGAGATTAATGGTGAGAATGGTGCTTTTGCCGGAGCTAATAATACTATTTATTTAACAGCAGAATATATGGTTTGGCTGAAACGGGGTATGAATATGATTAATTAAACAACTGAAAAACCTGAATTTATAAAGTTTCTAATGAGTCACAAATTGACAATTCATATCTTCATTCAGCAACGCCGAATATATTAGTCAGAATGTGGGAAATGAAGGGGGAATTTGGCTCAAGTACTCATCTATTAAACTCCAAGGTTATTTCAGAATTTAGCGTTGAGTTGTTAAGTAATTATCAAAATTTAAGTTAATTAGAAAATTTGGTAATTTATATCGTTTTGAAGTTAATGGGTATTATATTTATCCATTTAAGGTTATTTATTTTGTGAAAAACAAATCATAATTAAGGAGAATATCATGGCTCAGATCGACACTACAGGCATTGATAATATTCAGAAATCCTTAGAAGAGATAAAACTTTTAACTGAAACAGTTAATCAATTTGGTACTCTGGCAGAATCATTACCAATATTAGAGACAACTTTGGGAAATGTAATTGATTTAGGAAATCAATTTGAAGAAAATTTAATTGAGCCAATTAACGACTATTTTTCAGAAGACCAAAGTGACACAACAGAAGAACTAATTGACAGACTAAATAATCTAGTACCAAATATAGATAATGCTCAATTTGATTCAGAACTAAATCTATTAACCTTTAATTTAAGTTTGTCTCCCACTCAGACCAAATCAATTAATCTAAATGGAAGTGATTTTCAGCTAGGTTTTGATGGAGAAACTAAAATCGATCTAACAACCGATTTAGATTTTACGGCGACTGTTGGTTTAGACCTAAATAATCAAGAAAATTCCTTTATTGATATTAACCAATTATTAGGGACAGCTAGTGTTGATAATACTGATTCTCCCCTGAATGCAGATTTAAATGTTGGTTTTTTAGGGGCAAATATTCAAGGGGGTACAGTTGATTTAGACGCATCAATTGAAGCTACCTTTAATGACCCTGGTGGCAACGGAAATAAAATTACACTCTCAGAATTACAAATTGCAGAATCGGATTCAGGAAAACAAATTCAAAACTTTCAAGATTTAGTGAATTTGTCATCAACGGGTACATTTTTGGCAAATTTACCTGTGGAAATAAAGTCTGGTGATGTTGTCTTGGGTTCTACTCCATCACAACCCCTAGAAATTACTCTAGGAGATGGAACAACAAATTTCTTTGAAAATGCGCCACAACTTCAACTTCCCGATGATAAACTCTGAACAGATTTTACAAATATTACCGCTAAAGATTTTATTGGTATTGTTCGACAATTAGGTTCCTGGTTAGATCGACTTCGGCAATCTGATATCTATGGAATTGAAATTCCTTTTATAGATAATCAAACTTTGGGAAATTTACTCGATCTTGAAACAGCTTTGGAAAACAGTTTTGTCAGCAAGTTGATTAATAAAGAAGATATTCAACTCGATCCTGACGATCCTAATTCTATTGTTTCTCAAGAAACTCTTCTATTTAAATCAGTTCAGGAACTTGCTAATGTTTTAGAAACAATACTTCCGAGTACAAATATTAATGCTCAGTATGATGAGACCAGTGGTGAACTAAGCTTTGATTTAAATATTTCTCCCTTTGAAGATTCTGAACTTGTCAGTTTGCCTCTAGATTTCGATCTTAATCTAGAACCTTTAGGTAATATTAGTAGTGAAGCAAATGTAACAGTTACACCGACGGGTACGCTCAATTTAACTTTTGGAGTTGACTTAGATAAATTAACCCAAGATTTTAATGTCAATACACAACTAAGTAGCCTTAATAATGGTAATGGTATCTTTAATGTAGTTGGTAAAAATGATATCGAAATTACAGTACAAGATGGTAATACTTTTGAAGTAAACTTCGACTCTGCTAATACAATTGGAGATGTAATTAATGCTATTAATACAGCCGCAGGTCAGGTTATTGCCAAGATTGATTCTAACGGAAATCGCATTATTTTAGAAGATAAAACCAGTGGAAATCAAGAATTAACTGTAAAATCAATTAATAGTTCAGGTGCTGCATTTGTTCTTGGTATTTTGGGAAAAGACTCTTCAGATTCAGATGCAGATATCCCATTTAAAGATGGTATAATAGAAGGCCAACTAATAGATACACGCTCATTTGGCGAGTCTATTTTTATTGATAATACCTCGGTAGATGCAGGTATTGATATTAATGGCAATTTTGAAGCAGCAGCTAATTTAGGCTTTTTAGAAATAGGGGTAAATGACGGTCAAGCTAATATTAATTCCTCTGTTAATCTAGCTTTAGGTGAAACAAATGGAGATAATCGTCTCACCATTGATGAACTGTATAATGCCATTGATAATGATGTAAATCAAATTATCACAAATCAAGACATTAATGGAACAGCTTCTCTCAATTTACAAGATATTACTATTCCGAATAATTCACTAAATATACCTATTGGTGATGATGCAAGTATTACTGTAGAGATTGAGGATATTATTCAACCCACAGCTCCACAGGTTACTGTAGAAGGATTTGAAAATATATCTGATAATTTGAGTGAATTAGATTTCTCAACAGTTGTAGCTTCCTTAACTCAAGCAGTTGATTTCTTAGGAAACTTAGCTGATGAGAATGACTTTCCCCTTCTGAATAAAGAAATTCCTCTAATTAATCTGAGCATTAATGACTTACTAGATTATAGCGATCGCTTTGCCGACATCATAGAACAAATATCGGAAAATCCAACCAATACAATTGAAACCCTAGAATCTATTATTCAAGAAGCATTAGGAGAAATTCCGGGTAATTCCGAAGTCGATCTATCTTTAACAGACGATCTTTTGCGGATCGATCTGCAATTAGAAACAGATTTTCTGGATACTTTAGGATTAAATCTCGACCTAGAGGATTTAACAGAATCTGCAGGAATAGACCTTCCAGAAATTGTTACTAATTTAATTGGTGTTGGTGCTTCAGCAGAACTCAGTTTAGAAGCAAATGCAGATTATCAAATTGCTTTAGGATTTGATTTAACTGAAGATAATCCCCGACCATTTTTGTTTGAAGGAAAACCAGAAGAAGGTGGAACGGGTTTAATTTTAGAAGCAAAAGCATCTGCAGACGATCTAGATTTTACAGCAAATGTTGGACCATTGGGTCTGTCTGTAGAAAATGGAACTGCATCCATTGCCGATCCTGATGGCAATCCAATTACCTTTACTGTTAATCTGGAAAACAGTGATGATGGACGACTATATTTAGGTACAGAAACCGTTGACTTTGAGGCCGACTTGGGACAAGCAACTGCCAAGGCAAATCTACCCATTAAGTTACCCCTGTCTACAACTACTGAACCCCTAGAAATTGTCATCGACGATCTTGAAGGATTACTACTAGGAACCTCTACTCTCACTTCAGACAACTTCAAGTTGCCAGACTTTAGTAACCTGTTGGAATTACCTGATTTCAGTGTATCCAATCTGCTGAAAAATCCAGATACATTAATCGATGGAATAGATTCCTTATTAGCCACCCTACAAGACGGACTGAATGGTGAAATATTAGGAGTTTCTTTACCAATTGTCGGTGATGCGTTAGCCGAAACAGAAGCAAGTCAGTTTATCGAAAATTTCCGTGAAGATATTCTTGAAGAATTGAGGCGTCAGATAAATAATGCAGGTGATAATGTTATTGACGTTGCCCAAAAAGCATTATTTGATGTATTTGGAGATGATGGTTTAGGGCTATTACAAGACGGAGATGGTCAAGCTGGAATTACCCTTGAGGATATTCTTGTCATAGAAACTGAGGGTGATATTAAGTTCGATATGAATCTAGGTCAAAATACTGACTTTGTAATTCCCGCTGGATTTGATATTGGAGTTCCTGCCTTAAATCTTGATGTGGATGCCAATGTGGATGTAGATCTAGGTTGGAATTTAGACTTTGGTTTTGGTATTAATGAAGACCGGGGTTTTTATTTTGATACCTCAGATAAAGACGAACTAGAAGTTACCCTAAAAGCTGGTTTAAAATCTGATACTGAAGGTCAACCTGCTACAGCAACAGGACAACTAGCCTTTTTGCAAGTTGATGTTACAGACCAGGACAGTCAATTGGGTGGTAAATTTACCATTGATATTCAAGACCCTAACTCAGATAATCAATTAACTTTAAATGAGTTATTCTCTGGTTCTTTCAGCAATTTGTTTGACACTGACATTAAAGGTCTGGATGGTCGAGAAAATCCTGGTGCTAATGTTGATTTAGGTTTAAAAGTTAGTTTTGAGGGCGATGCTAATTTTCCGCAACTTGAGAGTAATTTCAAACTTGACTGGGAATTCGCTCCTCAAGGCAGTCAAAGTTTAAGCGTTCAGAATAGTTCTCAAAGCGGTCAAAGTTTAGCAGATAGGGTTCAGAATAGTTCGCCTGATGTTGGCTTTTATGACATCCAGCTTGATATGGGTAGTTTCCTGAATGACTTTGCACAACCTATTCTAGAAACCATTCAGGATGTTACTGACCCTCTCGATCCCATCATCGACTTTGTAGACGATCCCATTCCACTAATTTCTGAGTTTGCTGGCGATGTTGATTTACTCGATCTGGCTCAATGGTCGGGAACTGTGTCTCCAGAGACTGTTCAAACTGCACGGAATTTTATCAGTGCAGTTAAAAGCATTAATGAATTATCACAAGCAGCAAGTTCAGGAAAAGTTTCATTTGGTGACTTTGTTTTAACTGGAGATGATTCCCAACTGGATGATGTAGATTTAAGCGATCCCAATGCTACCTTACCAAATCTTCAAGATTTGCAACTTGACCTTCCAGCACCCATATTTAGCGCAGGTAAACCAGAATTTGTCACTAAAGCAGAAACACAACCTGGTGGTGGGTTAGAATTTCCGATCCTGGAGAACCCAGCCTCCGTTTTTGGTCTGTTCCTCGGACAAGATGCCGATCTATTTACATACGATATGCCAACTTTTGAGTTTGGTTTTGGTTATAGTCAGTCATTCCGAGTTTTAGGTGTGATTAAGTTTACTATCGGAGGTAGTTTAGGTGCAGAGTTTGATTACGATTTCGGTTATGACACTTTCGGACTACGCAAGTTTGCTGATGGAGGTAGTTTTGCCAATGTGTTTGATGGATTTTTCCTTGATGATTTAGATAATGGAGTCGATACACCAGAAACTGTTCTGAAGGCACGTTTATTCGCTGAAGGTGGACTTGATGCTTTCGTAATAGGAGGTGGTGTAGGTGGAGGACTCACTGGAACTGTCAACTTAGATTTGAATGATATCAACGATGACGGTAAAGTTCGAGCTACTGAGATTGCTCAACTATTCGAGTGTGCTGACCACCAAGGTAGTCAATTAGCTGGACTTGACTACATATTTGATATTGATGGAAATATTACTGCAGATTTCTATGCGTTTATTGACTTATTATTTAAGCGCAAAACATTTGAAATTGCAGAATTTAAACTCTTCGAGTTTGATTTATCACACCCAGATTGCTTTCCTATCCTCGCTGAAGATATGGGAGGAGGAGTTTTACGTCTCAATATGGGAGATGCAGCACCCGATCGCCTATTTAGGGATATTGTTGATGGTAGTGAAAATTTCATTGTTGGTAGTCAGCAAGGGAACGAGGTAATTGTAGATGCAAATTTACCTAGCTTTGACAATGCAACTGGTAATTATGAAACAGCAACAACTCTCAGTAAAATCTTAGCCAATGGTACAAATGAAAATGATTCAGTTACTATCAATGTTGATGTAAATGCAGAACTCTCTGGCGGTGATGGTAACGACAGTCTGACTGGAGGTGACGGTCAAGATACCATAAATGGAAATTCAGGAAACGACGTTCTCCAAGGAAATGGGAATTCCGATGTGATTTCTGGAGATGCAGGAAACGATGATATTAATGGTGGTGCAGGAGAAGACATAGTTGATGGTGGTCTAGGAAACGATACTGTTGCTGGAGGTACTGAAAACGATACCGTATCCGGTGGAGAGGGAGACGATCGACTATTGGGAGAAGCAGGAGACGACTTCTTTGAAACAGAAGCAGGTAACGATACAATTGATGGCGGTGATGATACTGATTTGATAGATTATCAGCAGGCAACACAAGCTGTAGTTGTAAATCTTGACGACAGCAAAAATTATCAAAATCCAGATGATATTGGCGATCTAGAGGAGAGCATTGACTTAATCAACGAATAACGATATAATACGTTAAAAAATATACCACTTAGATAGGCTGCGCTCAATCTCCATGAAATCCATCAGAACCAAACTCAAATTAAATAATAAACAGAAAACTCTGATGGCACAACACGCAGGTTATAGTAGATGGTGCTACAACTGGGGTTTAAGTTTATGGAATGCTGCTTACACAGATGGTTACAAGCCCAACCCTCGTAAACTCAGAGAGGTTTTTACTAACCACACCAAACCCCTCTACCCCTGGATGAAAAACCTCTCATCTAAAGTTTATCAATATGCTTTTATTAACTTGGGTGAAGCATTTAAGAGGTTCTTTCAAGGGTTGGGTAAACGGCCAAGGTTTAAGAAAAAAGGTAAACATGATAGCTTCACAATAGATAATTGTGGAAAGCCAATAGAACTTAATGGTTGGTGTCATAAATTACCTTTTATTGGTTGGGTAAAAACTTATGAACCGATTGAGGCAACTACTCAAAAAATAACCATTAGTAGACAGGCAGGCGATTGGTATTTAAGTTGCAGCTATGAATTTACTCCGGCTTCAACTCCAAAAACTACTGAAGTTGTAGGTGTTGACTTAGGTGTGAAAACTTTAGCAACCTTAAGCACGGGAGTTGTTTTTGAAGGTGCTAAATCTTACAAGAAATTTGAAAACAAGCTCTCTAATTTACAATACCTTAACCGCAATAAAAATATTGGTTCAGCTAACTGGAGGGCAGTACAACTTAAAATTGCCAAGCTACACAGAAAGATAGCTAATATCCGCAAAGACGCACTTCATGAATTGACAACTTATCTAGCTAAAAACCACAGCATTGTGTCAATTGAAGATTTGAATGTTCGCGGTATGTTAGCTAACCATAAGCTAGCTAAGTCTATAGCCGATCGAGGATTTTTTGAGTTCAGGCGACAACTTGAGTACAAGTGTGAGTGGTACGGCTCTAACCTAGTAGTCGTTGATAGATTTTTTCCATCATCAAAGACTTGCTCGAACTGCGGTCATGTTCAGGATATGCCATTAAATGTGAGAACTTTTGATTGCCCTGAATGTGGCATATCCATAGACCGCGATCTGAATGCCAGTATTAATTTGAGGGATGCGGTCGGCTTGACCGTCAATGCCTGTGGACGGAGTGCTGCCGACAGTTCCGGTTGAAGCAGGAAGTAAACATTAAAATATCACGCTATGTGACGTTTTATATCAGTTTTATTAAGCAGTCTACACAAACAGATGACAAATTACTTAATGGTGGGTCTGACTCTCCCTCAGACAATACAGATGAGTTTCTACTTGCTGAAGATGACTTAATTTCTATCCCTGAAATTGAAGTTCAAGAGTTAACTACATCCGATCCTAATATGATTGAGGATGAGACCGCAACAGGTTCAAGGACTATTGAAACTAGCGATCGTGATAGTCAAGATTCTGTTTTAGCTGCCATAGATACCAATGAGATGGCACTAATTTGACATACTCGGAGGAGTCATATCAAATCCGGTAGCATCGGTGTTCTTCAGTATCAGGGCTTACGCAAATTTACCTTGGAAACGCCATATGTAGGGGTAAATTGCATTCCTACTCACTGGATAAGCGTGTCCATGCGTAAGTCCTGATAATAATTTTGCTGTTCAGGCGATCGCTATAATTTTTCAAGCGATCGCTCTATTGAGCATACGCTATATATAGTAGACTTGTCGCTTTATAACTTCAAAAATCCCCAAAAACCTTGTTCTATGCAGCGCTATATAATTCTTTCAAACACCTCCAGCACAAAACTACTACTTTTCACTTTCCAACCATTGTTCTCCTAACTGCTGGAGAGCCATCATTACTGGTTGAACTTCTAACCCTTTATCCGTCAAAGAATATTCAACATGGGGAGGCACTTCCGGAAATACCCGCCTTGCTAACAAACCGTGTTTTTCTAATTGCCTCAGTCTTAACGTCAGCGTTTTAGAGCTAATTCCTGGTAGTGCTTCTAATAATTCGTGAGTCCGGCGATCGCTCTTCAATAACTCTTGCAAAATCAACACTGACCACTTACTCCCCAATATTCCCAACACAAACTGAATTGGACAGTTGTTGCTTAAACACAAACCATTCAGTATTTTAACATCTGATTCGACATTTTTCTGTTTTACTTTCATTTTTTTTTAATTATTAAATATTTATCTTTCTTTAATAATAACCTTTTTAACTGAAAAAACACAATTTTTTACTTTCTGTAACTAAAGAGTTTTTCAGAGCCTATCTTGCAATTATATTGGGAATTCATAAAATATAAATGGAGGAAAAAAAATCCTCCTCTAAGCAAAATATCCAGGATGTATATATGAATAGATCGCTTTACTTATGGAGTTTAACTGTTAGGGATCGATAAACTGGTTTTCTTTACATCCCATAAATCAAACCTTTTTTTTAACATTTTGATAAAAAAGTAAACAAAAATACAGCGTTTCCCGTTGTTATGAAGTACAAAATTTTAGGTTTGAGGCAACAGGCAACAGGCAACAGAAAAGAATAAAAACAAGTGTACCTCATAGCTTCGGAAACTGCTGTAAATAAAAAAATCTGACTTCACAAAATAGCAGAAATAAAAAAATGGAGTATAAAACTATGGTGAACCTATTAGGTCAAAAAAGCCAATTAAATGTAGATAAAGAAACAGCTTTTATTCTCTGGTTTGAAGAAGTAGGAATTGGCGATATCCCATTAGTTGGAGGCAAAAACGCATCCCTGGGAGAAATGATTCAACAGCTAACTCCTAAAGGTGTCAATGTCCCCAATGGTTTTGCTACCACAGCCTACGCATATCGGTATTTTGTCAAAAAAGCAGGCTTAGAGAAAAAACTGCGAAAACTATTTGCTGACTTAGACGTAGAAGATATGAGTAATTTACGGAAACGAGGCAAACAAGCTCGCACCCTCATCCTCGACACCCCATTTCCAGAAGAATTAGAAACAGCCATCGTCACAGCATATCACCAAATGTGCGATCGCTACGGCACCTCCGCCGAATATTGTGACACACTAGAGGGCGACTCCAAACAAGAATGCGAGCGTTACACCAAAGAAGTAGACGTAGCAGTACGTTCCAGCGCCACTGCTGAAGACCTACCCGATGCTAGTTTTGCCGGGCAACAAGAAACCTACCTCAACATTTACGGTGATGAAGCAGTATTAGAAGCTTGTCATAAATGTTTCGCCTCCATATTCACAGACCGCGCCATCTCCTACCGCACCATCAAAGGTTTCGACCACTTCGACATCGCTTTGTCAGTAGGTGTGCAAAAAATGGTACGTTCAGACCTCGCCTCCTCTGGTGTAATGTTTTCCATCGATACCGAAACCGGATTCAAAAATGCTGCCTTGGTAACAGCAGCTTACGGTTTAGGTGAAAACGTCGTCCAAGGCGCAGTAAACCCAGACGAATACTTCGTTTTCAAACCCACCCTCCAACAAGGTTTTCGCCCAATATTGGAAAAACGCCTCGGTACAAAAGAACTCAAAATGATTTACGACATCGGCGGTTCCAAACTTACTAAAAATGTCTCGGTGCCAGTTTCCGAACGGGAAAAATTTTGCATTAATGACGATGAAATCTTGCAACTGGCAAAATGGGCTTGTGCGATCGAGGAACATTATTCTGGAGTTCGCCACCAATACACTCCGATGGATATTGAATGGGCAAAAGATGGTTTTACAGGAGAATTATTCATCGTGCAAGCGCGTCCAGAAACAGTGCAGTCTCAAAAATCTGGTAGCATTCTCCGTAACTTCAAGCTCAAAGGTAATAGCGATGTATTAGTTCGCGGTCGCGCAGTTGGAGAAATGATTGGGCAAGGTCAAGCTCGTGTTATTCTTGACGTGCATAAAATTGACGAGTTTATGCCTGGGGAAGTATTAGTGACTAACAAAACCGATCCAGACTGGGAACCTATTATGAAAAAGGCTAGCGCTATAGTTACAAACCAAGGTGGGCGAACTTGTCATGCTGCTATTATTGCGCGGGAGATGGGTATTCCGGCAATAGTGGGTTGTGGTGATGCTACGAAACTATTGTACAATAGTCAGGAAGTTACTGTTTGTTGTGCTGAGGGTGAAGAAGGTAAGGTTTATCAGGGTATGGTGCCCTTTGAAGTACAGGAAACTTTATTGGGTGACTTGCCCAAGACTCGCACTAAGATTTTGATGAATGTTGGCAACCCAGAGGAAGCTTTTGGTCTGTCTTCTATTCCTTGTGATGGGGTGGGGTTGGCACGATTGGAGTTTATTATTGCTAACCATATTAAAGCTCACCCATTAGCTTTGATTCACTATGACGAGTTGGAAGAGCCGTTAGTGAAACGGGAAGTTGGTAATTTGACTGCACAGTACAAGCACAAACCAGATTTCTTTGTAGATAAACTGGCGCAAGGTGTGGGTACGATCGCTGCTGCTTTTTATCCAAATCCTGTAGTGGTAAGGATGAGTGATTTTAAGAGTAATGAATATGCGAACCTATTGGGAGGTCGTCAGTTTGAACCTGATGAAGAAAATCCAATGATTGGTTGGCGCGGTGCTTCTCGTTATTACGATCCGAAATATCGCGACGCTTATGCTCTAGAGTGTAAGGCGTTGAAGCGGGTGCGAGATGAGATGGGTTTGACTAATGTGATTCCAATGATTCCTTTCTGTCGGACTCCCGATGAAGGTCGCAAGGTATTAGCGGAGATGGAGAAAAATGGTTTGAAACGGGGCGAGAATGGGTTACAAGTATATGTGATGTGTGAGTTGCCCAGTAATGTAATTTTTGCCGACGAGTTTGCTGAAGTATTTGATGGTTTTTCTATCGGTTCAAATGACTTGACTCAGTTGACTTTGGGTTTAGACCGAGATTCGGCGTTAGTGGCACATATTTTTGACGAACGGAATGAAGCAGTACGTCGGATGGTGAAAATTGCTATTAAAGCTGCTAAGAAGTATGGTCGCAAGATTGGTATTTGCGGTCAGGCACCTAGTGATTATCCTGAGTTTGCCAGGTTCTTAGTTGAGGAGGGTATTGACTCGTTGAGTTTAAATCCTGATTCGTTGTTGAAGACTCTGTTAGATATTGGCAAGATGGAGGAGTCTGGTTCGGTGATGGATGATATTATGGATGTGGCGAGGGCGAAATAGTTTGAGGTTGTTGATGATTTCTATTTTTGCGTAGAAACTAGCGATCGCTCCTTTTGTCAAACATAGATTCTATGGGGTCAAAAGGAACGATGTTGCTTCTTGTCAACTATCCTTATAGAATCCCTAACCGTATCTTCATAAATTTAGCAAGGAGTCAGGAGACAACCCACCCCTAACCCAAACCGTGGAGAATCCACCCCTAATATAGAATCCGGTTGAATACTTATTATATGAGATGGGGAGATGGGGAGATGGGGGGATGGGGAGATG
>JAXHSW010000166.1:0-21634 GCA_034190295.1 Cyanobacteriota bacterium
CGGAGTAAGTGCGGCAGCTTAATCGCTGTGCGACTGTAATTGTTACTATTGGACAATAGTTATGGCTCTGCTGATGAGCGATCGCTGTGCGACTGTAATTGTTACTATTGGACAATAGTTATGGCTCTGCTGATTCGCGCCATTCGGAGTAAGTGCGGCAGCTTAATCGCTGTGCGACTGTAATTGTTACTATTGGACAATAGTTATGGCTCTGCTGATGAGCGATCGCTGTGCGACTGTAATTGTTACTATTGGACAATAGTTACAGCAGTTTCCGCACGTTATTGTTGTACATCTGCGGAGCAAGTGCGACAGCTATATACTTTCATGCAACAAAGCCATTTTTCGGTAAAAAAAAGTCAATCATGCTGAGTGCTGAGTGCTGAGTGCTGAGTGCTATTTAAAAAAAAGTCAATCATGCTGAGTGCTGAGTGCTGAGTGCTGAGTGCGATAAAAAAAAAGTCAATCATGCTAAGTGCTGAGTGCTGAGTGCTGAGTGCTATTTAAAAAAAAAGTCAATCATGCTGAGTGCTGAGTGCTGAGTGCTGAGTGCGATAAAAAAAAAGTCAATCATGCTGAGTGCTGAGTGCTGAGTGCTGAGTGCTATTTAACAGGACTTACGCACAGACACTAAATAGACTGAGGGCGCCCTTCGGAGCTTGACGTTCAATGCCATTCGCCCCTACATATAGCGTTTTAAAGGTTAATTTGCGTAAGTCCTGTTAAAAAAAAAGTCAATCATGCTGAGTGCTGAGTGCTGAGTGCTATTTAATAAATAGAAACCACCATCTTAGCCAAACGTTTCATCCCTTCTTGAATATCCTCATCAGAAGCAGTTAAACTAATCCGAATACACTCTTGTTTATGAGACCACTCTTCCTGCAAACCAGGGAAAAAAGAACTGCCCGGCACAACAATAACCCCCACTTCCTTCAACTTTTGATAAAATTCCCAGTCAGTCATCGGTAAATCTTTCAACCATAACCAAGCAAAAATTGCTCCCTCAAAACGATGGATAAACCAGGGCAAACTTTTTGGTAAAGCTTTTTCTAAAGTTGATTCTAAAATCGAAAACTTATTTTGATAAAAAGGCCGAATTACTTCAGTAGAAATTTCTGCCAAGGCACCAGAATTAATAGCATAAGTAGCGATCGCTTGTCCATAACGAGGAGAATGAATACACATATTAGTCTGGAAAGCCTGCAAAACCTCAATTATTTGCTCGTCCCCAATCGCAATACCGATTCTTTCTCCAGGAAGTCCAGCTTTCGATAAACTCATACAATGACAGATATTGTCCCCAAATATTGGCTCCATCTCCACAAAATTTAATCCTGGATATGGAGGAGCATAAGCAGCATCCACAAATACTGGCACATTATAAACAGCAGCCTTATCTGCTATTTTCTTAACCTCATCAGCACTAATCACATTACCAGTCGGATTGCAGGGGCGTGAGAAAATGACACAGCCAGTATTTTCATCAATGACCAACTGACTAAAATCTGGACAATATTTGAAGCGATGAGATTCAGCATCTATTTCCAGAGTAGGTTTATAAGCAACTACCGATTCTGGGACTAAACTCACTCCGCCATAACCTGTATAGTCTGGACTGAGGGGTAAAACAATTTTTTTCAGAGTTTGGTCGCTAGTATATCCACCAAAAGCATTAGCAGCATAGAAATAGATAGACTGAGAACCTGGAGTAATTAAAATATTGCGATCGCTTAAATTCAGGCCATAGCGACGGTTAAAATCATTAACAACTGCATCAATAAACGGTTGATAACCCTGAGATGAACCGTAACGTCCTACAACCTCTCCATATTCTGGACTTGCCAATAATTTTGTGGTACAATCCCGCCACAACTTTTCTACTTCTGGCAACACCAGGGGATTTCCTGAACTGAAGTTGAGAAACTTCTGTCCCTGACCTGCTCGTAGGGTAGCAATAATATCTGCCATAATTGCCCGCACACCTGTGAGGCGGGACATAGTTGTACCAAATTCACTCAAGACCGGATTAACCATAAAATCAAATAAAATATAAGATAATTTTTTAATTGTAGCCAAGAGTAATTGAACCAGGCAATTTTCCTTCTTCTTTCTTCCTTCTTGCTTCTTGCTTTAAAAATAATAGATTGACAATTTTGTAATTGTAGCCAAGAGTAATTGAACCAGGCAATTTTCCTTCCTCCTTCCTCCTTCTTCTTTCTTCCTTCTTCCTTCTTCCTTCAAAAATAAATGAATAATAAAACTATTTGGCAAGCAGATTTTTATCGTCGTCCACTCAAGGATAAACAAGGCCAACAGTTATGGGAATTATTAATTTGTACTCCCACTCGTAGCCTAGAATTTACAGCTATTTGTCCCCAGTCAGAAGTTAATGCCAATTGGGTAGTGGAGCAACTGAGAAAAGCGGGTCAAAGCCAGGATTTACCAGGTACAATTCAAGTCTTTCGACCTCAATGTTTGGGATTAATTGAAACTGCAGCTCAAATATTGGGGGTAAAAGTGGAAGCAACTAGACGTACTACTGCTTTAAAACAATGGTTGCTACAGAGGGCGCAACGATATCAGGAAATGGAAACTTATGCTGGGGAATCTTACGATCCCTTAAAATTAGATTCTCCTCCACCCGTACCATTAGCTGAAAATCTTTGGGGCGATCGCTGGAGATTTGCTACATTACCTGCGGGTAATATTAAGGATATTATTGAGCGCCCAATTCCTATTTTGGCAGTGTCTGAATTTCTTTTACCCTTAAATTTAGGATTGTCTTCAACACTTCCTATACCGGGGGTTGTTATAGATGGTGGTCGTCAGTCTATGAGATTAGCTCAATGGTTAGAAGCAGCGCGACCATACTTTTTAAAGTATATTTCTGGCGATCCTGATGGATTGATTTTAGAAGCGGGATTAGTAGATCGGTGGGTAGTTGCTACTTTTTCAGACCGGGAAGTTTCATCAGCAGCTCAAGTTTATGAAGAGAGAAAACAACAGAGTCAGGGGTTACATTTTCTGTTAGTACAACCAGATGATTCTGGGATGACTTATAGTGGATTTTGGCTTTTACAATAGAAGGAAGAAGTAAGAAGTAAGAAAGCATTCCGCAGCAAATGCTTACAGAAGTAATACCATCTCCGGATGATTAAGTATAATAAAATTCTTGTTTGTAGTTGGGCTTTAGCCCTGACAATATTTTTCGGTAAAGCTGGGAAACACCATTAAAGGTTTTCCAAATTTTTATCTGTATAGGTAGTAACTATAGGCAAGTCATATCATGTCCGTTTAATAGCGGACCTGAAAAAAACCGACCCTCTTACTTCAACAGCAAATATCTCTATTCTTTTCTCCCCGATCCTTGCTCACTTAATTTATAACTATTACAGCCCAGATTTGTGCCAAAACTTAATATCTAAACTGCTGAGTATAAATCAGATATATTTTATAGATAGATGATGAGGGATTAGGAGAAAATCATCATAAATTGACTCTAGACTCTGAAATAACATTCCAAAGTCATAATTCAGAGATATTTTCAAAAGTTTACTAAATCCCACTATTTGACAATACTAATTCGTCCAGCCATTAATTCTTCATAAATTTGTTTAATCTGGTTTTGTTGTGTGATACTTAAAAGATTAGGTAAAAATAACACCGTTCTTAAAAACTGGCGATCGCTAGCCGAAATTTTTCGAGCGGCAAAAATATTACCGATAACTAATTCTAGGGAAGTTGTTTTAGCTTTAGCTTGGGAGTTGTTCATTTTTCCTAATAAATCAAATAATTGTCCGACAAAAGAGAAATATTCCTAAAATACTGGCTACCCACAGAAAATTGAAAAAATATCTGGGTAGGAGAATAATAGAGAGGGCACGACACAAAATTGAGTAGTTCTTATTCTTCTAGAATATGACAAAAGTATAGTTTGTTTTATGAAATTTTGGTAAAGATTCAGCATAAACATTGAAGATTGTGAAAAAATTCATTTTTTTTTATACATTCAGCTATGAAAAATACTTAGATATGCAGTATGTCTAATACTTATGTATTAATGATAAACACTTACTTGACTTATGCCCTGTTCTCTGTTCTCTATAGTGCCCTATTGCTGGTTATTTATCTTTTCTGTAATGGGTTAAACACCCCACCCCACTGTTACCCGAAGTGTCAATGCCGTTAGGGGTAAGACCCCCTAAAGTTGTATTATCGGTCACTTTCTTCAATAAGTATTTAAACGGATACAATCTCAAATAATTTCACCAGATATCCGGTAGAATACCTGAACGGGCAAGATGCCCATTCCACAAAATCAAATATATTAGCTAATCTCACGATGACCAAAGTAAAAATAGGAATTATTGGTGGCAGTGGTCTGTACAAAATGGAAGCACTCACAGATGTAGAGGAGATACGGGTAGATACCCCCTTTGGAGCTCCCTCTGATGCTTTTATTGTTGGTACTTTAGAAGGAACAAAAGTAGCCTTTCTCTCCAGACACGATCGTAATCACACATTATTACCATCTGAATTACCATTTCGAGCCAATATTTATGCTATGAAAAGCCTGGGTGTGGAATATTTAATTTCTGCTTCTGCGGTGGGTTCCCTCCAAGAGGAAGTAAAACCCCTAGATTTAGTAGTAGTAGACCAGTTTATTGACCGCACCAAAGGTAGGATATCTACTTTTTTTGGTGAGGGAATTGTCGCACACATTACTTTTGAAAATCCTACTTGTCCTCAACTAGCGAAAATGTTGGCGGATGCTGCGGAAAGTTTGAATTTATCGGATATAAATGTGCATCGTAGTGGTACTTATTTATGTATGGAAGGACCTGCTTTTTCTACCAAAGCAGAATCAAATTTATATCGTAGTTGGGGCGCAACAGTTATTGGAATGACAAATTTACCAGAAGCGAAGTTGGCAAGGGAAGCGGAAATAGCTTATGCAACTTTAGCGCTATCTACAGATTATGATTGTTGGCATGAAGAACATGAGAGCGTAACTGTGGACATGGTAATTAATAATTTACGCAAGAATGCGGTGAATGCTCAAAAAGTTATTCAAGAAACAGTGCGGAGGTTGAGCGAAGAACAGTTTGTTTCTGATTCTCATTCAGCTTTGAAAAATGCTGTCTTAACTCCTTTAGATAAAGTACCTGCTCGGACTAAGGAGAAATTGAAGTTATTATTGCAAAAGTATATATAGCAATCCTATTTCATTAATGGATAATGGATAATATCATGTCCGGATAATCGCGCGATCGAACTCCGTGACCCTTGCGCGACCGAAAAAACCTTTTCCCTTCTAACCTTTTCTTTCCTTCTTCCTCCAGCCTCCAGCTCCCGCTCGCTGCCTTACCGATAAATTGGGTTTAAAGCCTCCCCTTTTAAGGGGGATGAAAAAATATTCAATGAGCGTATTTTCGTAGCCTCCAGCTTTAGTGGTCGGTACTGATAACTGATAACTGATAACTGATAACTGAAATGACCTCCTCCAAAGTGTAATATCATGTTCGGACGGGTCAGTTTTAACGAAGTCTGCAAGTCAGCAAGTCTGCAAGTCAGCAAGTGTACCCACCCCTAACCCCTCCCAGGAGGGGAAGTAGGGGATGGGTGAGCAACTCTCCAAAAATATTGCGCCTTAAAAGGCGGGGTTTTAGACCCATGTTATTTTGATAAATAAAATTTAATGACTGACAGTATCGACAGTACCAAAGAAATACTGAAATTCTCTTTACTTTTGTCCAATATTTCCTCTTTTTCTCCTTTCTTCCCCTCCACGGTCGGGGTTATATCAAATCCGGTTAATTGCACATAGAATCTGGTTATATCATCTTCGGTAGAACAGTATTTAATCAGACCCACTCCCAATTATGTAATAAGTATTCAACCGGATTTGATATTAGGGGTGGGTTGACTCGGTCTGACTGACTCCTGAGGACTCACAACAGTTATTTATAAGTATTCAACCAAACATAATATAAGTATTCAACCGGACATGATATAATTACCTCTGGTTAAAACCGTTACGGAATAGAATATAAGGAGTATTCTCTTGCTTGAGCTAGAGGTACACTGATAACTGATAACCAATAACTGATAACTGAAATGACTACTTCATCAGAAAAGATTACAATTACAAGTTCCCCAGTTAATGAAGGTCTAGACATAGCCAAACAAGAATATCAATACAACTACACTCATATTCCTCCCCTGGCAATGGTGGATAAGTTGCCTCCTCAAGAAAAACCTTCTAAGCAATGGTATTTTTTGTTGGCCACAACTATACGTCTTCTATTTGTGAATACTCTCATCACAAACCGAGGTAATTATGGCAACCAGGGAGTGAGAGATGATATCAAAAAATTTATCATTGAAGTGGTTTCTAGAGAGATAATTTTAGTAAAAATAGGCATTATTGCTAGAATTGTACACATTTTGATCAAATTGTTGATTAAAGGAATATCTAGAGATTTTCACGAAATTGACGAATTGTTGTATTCTCTCTTCAAAAAAAGCGATCTTTCAATATTTCAGGGTATTTTAGGGCGAGCAGTCAAACTTCTGTACGAAAATGCTCCAAAAGGTCATGTAACTGATTTGCAAGATTACAAAAAACTATTGCCCTATCAAGAGTTGTTCCCGGAAACTGGTGGAATACCAGCGATCGCTAATACTTTCCAAGAAGACGAAGTATTTGCCTATATGCGAGTGGCAGGTTATAACCCTGTTATGCTTGAGCGGGTATCAAATTTAAGCGATCGCTTTCCAGTTACAGATGCTCAATATCAGGGAGTTATGGGAAATGAAGATTCATTAGAAGCAGCAGGAGCAGAAGGTCGTCTTTACCTAGCAGACTATGGAATTTTGGCAGGCGCTCTCAATAGCACTTTTCCCAAACAACAAAAGTATAGTTATGCTCCTCTAGCTCTGTTTGCAGTGGCAAGAGGTTCAGATACCAATCGTAAATTACGCCCTGTAGCTATTCAGTGCGGTCAAACTCCGGGAGCAGATCATCCAATTTTCACGCCTAACTCTTCCAAATCTGCTTGGTTATTTGCCAAAACAGTCGTACAGATAGCGGATGCAAATTTCCATGAAGCTGTGAGTCACTTAGGTAGAACTCATCTGTTTATAGGTGCTTTTATCTTGCCTACCCATCGACAACTCCCAAAAACTCATTGCCTAAGTATGCTACTCCGTCCTCACTTTGAAGGAACTTTAGCAATTAATAATGCAGCTCAGGAAATGTTAATTGCTCGTGGAGGTGGGGTTGATAAGTTACTTTCATCTACTATTGATAATTCCCGTGTATTGGCAGCGATCGGATTACAAAGTTATGATTTTAATCAAGCTATGTTACCCAACCAACTCAAACAACGGGGAGTTGACGACCCGAATTTGCTTCCTGTCTATCCTTACCGGGATGATGCTTTGTTAGTTTGGGATGCTATTCATCAATGGGTTTCAGATTATCTGAAAGTTTACTATTCTTCTGATGAAGAAATTCAGGCGGATAAACGACTACAAGCATGGGCAACGGAAGCGATCGCTTATGATGGTGGTCGCGTACCTAATTTTGGTGAAGATGGAGGTATTAAAACGCTACAGTATTTAATTGATGCGGTGACGTTGATTATTTTTACTGCTAGTGCTCAACACGCTGCAGTTAACTTCCCACAAAAAGATATTATGTCTTATGCTGCGGCAGTACCATTAGCTGGTTATTTACCAACTTCAATTCTCAGAGGTGAGGTGAGGGAACAAGACTATCTGAATTTGTTACCTCCTCTAGAGCAAGCACAAACACAACTGAATCTCACATATTTATTGGGGTCTATCTATTACAACAGATTGGGTGAATATCCCATAGAGCATTTCACCAACCCGCAGGTGAAACCTTTATTAGAGAAGTTTCAAGAGAATTTAACTCAGATTGAAGCTACTATCGAGCAGCGTAACTTAAACCGTCCACTTTATAGATATTTACTGCCTTCGAGAATTCCCCAGAGTATTAATATCTAAAGAAATGGGACTTATATTAAGTTTGGATGATTAGTTATAATACAGTAGGTTGGGTTAAGCGTCGGATCGCAACCCAACAGATACAATAGAAATAGGACTTATATCAAGTTTGGATGATTAATTATAATACAGTAGGTTGGGTTAAGCGGTAGCGCAACCCAACAAATACAATCAGGACTTACGCAGACACACTACTGATGGGGGTAAAGGTGCGTTACGCTACCGCGCTTCACACCCTACAAATAGAGCCTTTGCGTAAGTCCTAACAATATAATTGTTAAGTTTATCCTCCAGATAAGCTCCGAATGGCGCGGACTCAACCCAGCCTAATTGAGAATTTACTATGTTTAAACAGTGCGACAACTACCATCTTTCATAATCGTGTCCTTGAAAATGCAATCTTTAGAAATATAAGCTCCACTGCCACCTGCAAAATTTGCTCTGGTTAGATTGCAGCTAATAAAATCTTCTTCCCCAAAATGACTGTAGCTTAAATCTGTCCCCGTGAAATTGCAATTTTCAAAAGTAACTTGATCTGCACCTCCCCCTCTCCAGTTAGCTTCTTGGAAATCGCACTCGCTAATTATGCACTCAAAAAAGTTAGCCCTAGTTAGATCGGCATAGCTAAAGTTTGCCCTACTAAACGGCATGACATCTAGATAAGCACTTTTCAGACTAGCTCTACAAAAGTTAGCTCCTTCTAATCTAGCATCGCTCAGGTTGACGTTATTCAAATTAGCTCCTTCACAATTAGCATTTTCCAGGTGACATCCGGTCAGGTTGGCACGCCTTAAATCTGCTTTCTTCAAGTTCGCTCCTCTTAAATCAGAGCATTGGAGATTCGCATTCTTCAAAAAAGCACCACTCAAATCAGCATTTTCCAAATCGACACCACTCAAATCAAATCCCTCAAAATCAAAATTACTTAAATCCACCCCTGGTGCTAATAAAATTGCTTTCTCAAGCTGCCTGACATCTGATATACCTGTTTTCGGGGTGTAAAAAGCCCGATCGAAAATAGCTCCCTTGAACTTAGCTCCCTGAAAGCGAGCGCGAATTAAATTTGCTCCATAGAAATTGGCTCCACTAAAATCACTTCCCTGTTGAAATTCACCTTCAATATAAGCATTTCTGAAATTAGCATCACGAAAATTACCTCCAGTGAAGCGAACCTGAGAAAAGGTTGCTCCCTCTAAGTTAGCTTCACTCAGATCGATACCACCACCCTCGACTACACACATCTCAAATTCAGCACCAGTTAGATTCGCCCACCTCAAACAAATTCGATTAAAAGTACACAGATATAACCTGGAATTGCTTAAATTAACTTCGCTCAAGTCAATGCCACTTTCATTGGTGAAATCAGTGTCACCATCTGCAACGATCTCGACTCCTGCAAAATCTCTTTCTCCTGACTCATAACGTCTGAGGAAGTCTTCTGGTGTTATTAATGTTCTACTCTTGTATCTAGAAACTTTTTGATTAATACTTCCATCTGGCATGATAGTGTTGTTAAAAATAGCTCCATCGAAAAAGGCTTCTGCTGCATCAGCATCTGTCAGATTAGCATTAGTAAGATTTGCCTTTGTAAAATCTGTTTCTTGAAGAATGGCTTTGCTAAGATCGGCCCCTGTCAGATCGGCATCTTCAAATCTAGCTCCATGCATTTCGGCACCACTCAGATTTGACTCAATCAACACAGCATTATCAAAGCAGCAGTCATACAAAATAGCACCACTCAGATTTACTCCAGTAAGATTTGCACGCTCTAAAAATGAATATTCTAACTGTACATTTTTCAAGTTAGCACCACTTAAGTTGGCATCTCTTAAATAGGTAGCATCCATCCAAACTCCTTCTAAATTTGCTCCTTTTAAGTTAGCTCTTGTAAGGGTAAAAATACCCCTAGATAAGGAAACTCCTTTAAGATTTGCCCCCTTGAGATCGACTCCAGTAAAGTTTGTCCTACCTTCCCTGACAAGTTCTAGAAATTCTTGTGCGTCCATAAATTATTTCTTAATATAGCCTTATATCATGTCCGGTTGAATACTTATAATTAAAGCTTGTAGTAGGGCTTTAGTCCTATCTACAGTTCGGGCTAAAGCCCAACTACAAACAAAAACTTTTTGACCGCTAATTATCCGGACATGATATTACACCATTAATTATATTGGCTTAAAACTAGACAGGACTTAGGCACGGATACTAAATTGAGTGAGAGCGCACTTCGGCAGCTCTACGGATGGTGGTTTCAAAGTCAATTTGCGTAAGTCCCGATCTGTTTATAATTCTATAGTTACTTCAATTTCCCCTACTCCCCACTCCCAAACATAAGATAAGTATTCAACCGGATTTGATATGACACCCTATCTCCCTCTTAAAGTGAATGCAAGTGCGGGAATCTTGCCCGCGACTGGTGTACTAATTTGTATCAATAATTGAAGATTTAACAACAACGCTATCCTTTGATTTTCCTTCCAAAAAATTAGGACCCATCAGATGAACACTATTGTGATTAATATCAGTTACTTTCCTACCATAACCATGAAGATTTTGATTCTTTGTTTTATGACTTGCTCTTTGCAATTGCTCTCGAGTTTTTTCGTCTAATTTAGTGTTTCGATCTATTAATATACCAGTTAAGTCAGCGTCACTTATATCAGTACACCACAATTTTGCAGCACAAAGATTTGCATTGCTGAGATTGGTATTATTTAAACCAGCATGGGACAAGTTAGCACCACTGAGGTTAGTATTACTTAAATCTGCATCACTGAGAATAACTCCACTGAGATTAGCGTTAGTTAGGTTAGCACCACTGAGGTTAGCATTACTTAAATATGCACCACTGAGGTTAGCAGACGAAAGATTAACACCACTGAGGTTAGCTGAGGATAAGTCTACTCCACTGAGGTTAGCACCAGACAAATCAACTTGACCAAGTTCAGCATGATTCAAGTTTGCGTAGGATAGATTAGCAACTGCCAAGTCTGCACCTGTTAAATTAGCATTGCTGAGGTTAACATCTGTGAGATTGGCATTATTTAAACAAGCACCACCCAAGTTAACACCACTGAGGTTAGCATCTATTAGTTTTGCATTCTTGAGATAAATATCGCTGAAATCTGCATCTGTCAGCACTGCACCTTGAAGGTTGATAGGATTGAGATCGAGTCGCTTTTTGACTGAAGTAATAGCTGTTTCAATTTTACCAAAAAACTCTGGTTGAGGCAGACTCTCAACACGCTTATTCAAAATTTGCAGATTTCTACTAATATGACCAAAGTTACTTTCTAAGGGTGCTATGGCAGCAGCTCTATCTTGTAACTCCTCAATAGCTGAAACTGCCCAAGGTAAGCGTTGAGTGATGATTTCTTTCTGGTGATGTTCTAATGGTTCTAAACGTTGAATGAGTTGTTGTAGTTCAGTTGGTATTAACTCTATAACTTCTTGTAATTTATTCCTTTGTTGCTGAGTTTGCCACTCTAAAGTTTCCTTTTCGGCGACTAATTTTTGATTCAGCTCTTCTGTTATTACTTCTAATTTCTTTTCTTGTTCCTCAGTTTGAAGATTCAGTTTTTCTTGTTGAAAATTCAGTTTTTCTTGTTGAAGATTCAGTTTTTCTTGCAATTTAGATGTCTGACTATCAATTTTATCCAAATCTTTTAAGAAGGTTTTCTGAATATCTGTAAGCACTACTCTTTGTTCTTGTTGTTGCAATTTATCTATCCGCTTTCTATTAGCTACACTTGCAGATAAAGCCAAAGTTAAAGGTGCTGCTGCATATATTGCCTGTCCAGAAGTAACTGAAGCAATGGTTCCTAAAACTGAACCTGCTAGACAGACATATTCACTTATCTCTAACCAATGTTGCTTGCTCATGGTTTTTTCCCTATTCTCATTTTTATACTACTTTTTTTCTAATTTAGCTAAAGTGCTACTTTTAATCTCGTCAAAACGCCCAAATATGATTAAAGCGCTTCAGTAGATATAGCATCACGCTATGACAATAGAATCATTGACAACAGTGAAGGCAGTTCGCCTAGTCCTGCAAAGCTCTTAACATTATGTTTCGAGCGCCATTGATATCTCGTGCAATCGAATGACCGCATTGAGGACATTTATAAATTTTGGAGCCACCCAAGTTGTTGTGAATGTGACCGCAATTCGTACAAGTTTTAGAAGGATAGGATTCGTTGCAACGAACGACTAAAACTCCTTTGCCAGCAGCAATTTGTTCGAGGTGAGAAGCGAACTTTCCATGACTCCACGAGAGCATATTTCTCACAGATTTGCGATTAATTTTTCGTTGGGATTTTTGTCCCTCAATATCGTCTCGTTGGGAATGACTTGAGACCCGTGCATAACAAACAGTGGTAATTGTCCTGGGCAAACCTGCTGCTTGTTCGATTTCTTCGATTGAGTATCGCCTGTGTCCTGACGGGGTTTTGATTGCTTTGATTTTGCCTTCTTCTTCCCACCGTCTGAGGCTAGAGACTGCAACTCCAAGAATGGACGCTGCTTCTTTTGGTCGCACATATTTCATGCTTATCAATCATTTTTGGGAATTTTAGCACGCTTTACTCTGTTTTGAGCGTTTTAGAGATAAAATAAACAATTTGTTACAAAGTCTAAAAGAATACTTTTATCCTTCAAATCCTCGTCTCCTGAGAACTATGCTTTAATTTTCTATTTTTTGGAAGAGGTGCTGATATTTGTAATTCAGTAGCAGAAATTTTGATAAAATACAATAGTTAGGCTTTACTGAAAAAGTATTTTGGTGAAAGTAGAAGTCAAGATAATGGTGTTAAGAAGTTAGCGATCGGAATTTATAAGCCAGTATATATGAGGATTACAGAGTATTTAGAAGGAATAATTGTCGGAAATTTTTTCGCCCTTGTCTGTTAAATATCTTCACATTTTGAGCTTTTCGCCTCTACTATTGATTAATTTGTGTTTAGGGTGCATCTCATAGCAAGCAAAAATACTTTTTTCCTATATATTCCCTTCCGGATCTGTTGCTTTCCGGAGCTGTTGCCTAAAAGCGATAAATTTTTGGCTTTATTCATGCATTGAGATGCACCCTGTGTTTATTTCAGATTGGACATTATTTGCGTTCAAATGATTTAATTAAGGGATTAGGATTATTAAGCAATTGGTTCAGTGTATCAAATGCTTTTGGCTTCTGACGAACGTGAGCATCAATAAATAAACCTATTGTTTCTGCCATTAGAGAACGAATTTCATCTTCTGGTTGAGTCGCAGGAAAATCGAGAAAAGATATACCTGTTGTAGGGTGAAATGGATAAGCAAAAGAAAAGTGATTTGCTCCCTCGACTAACATTAGATAGCTATCATTTCTTCCTCCAGCAATTGCCTCGTGAAATGTTCTGGATACTGGAGTTGTAGCTTTTTCCCAAACCGTTCCATAACGGTGACTACTATTAGCAATTACTCCATCGCGAGTACCACCAATTAACAACACTGGTAACAAGTCAGGCAGAGGTAAAATTGTTGCTGCTTCATATCCGAGCATTGTACCTGCTGCTGTATGTACCCCATAACCAAAAGCAGCTACCACTTGCGAAAAAAACTGAGGACTAGCACTTTCTATTGCCACTCTTCCGCCAGCAGAATGTCCACCCAAAATAATTTTTTGTAGGTTAAGCATACCAGCTAGGATGCCTTCTGAATTTATGTGTTCCAACTCTTTTAAAAGTGCTGGTAAAGCTGAAGCAGTGGGAGCAGTGCCATAAGTATCAGGAGCTAATATTGCAAGATCGATCCCTGGTGTCAGGCTAATTACACCTGGAAAGTTTTCTGCAACCCAGGCAAATGTTACCACTACCATTCCCCGTTCAGACAACTTAATAGCTAGCCATTTGTAAAGTTCGGGGTTGGTGTTAAAGCCATTGAATAAAATTACTACTGGAAAAGGAGCTTGTTGGGGGTCGGCAGGTACAATACCCCGATTTTGTTCTTGCTCACTACCTGACATTTTGCCTGGGTAAAACACTTTCATCTGAATAGTATCGTATGGTGGTTGAGCATTCTCAACTTTGGTTGCTCGGTAAAAAGCTTGAATGTTTATCGGAACTTCCCCTTGATAAAAATTACAGAATGACTGAACCAAGGTAGTTTTAGCGATTTTAAAACTACTACTTACTGGGTACAATAGACTCTGATTTTTAACTGGAGAGTGTTTTGATGGATTGTAGCTATGTAATTTTAGAGTACAGCGATCGCTAATTAAAGTTAACGCGTTTTTTTTGTATCCATACATGGAGACAAGAGGTAGGATAGCTAAAAGTATTAATAGACTAACTACTTTCAAGGGCAAAATATTACATTTGTCTGGGGGGAATTTCAAGTTCATGTTAGTATTGGTATTTGGCTATTTGTTATTATGTTATTATGATACGGTACTCTTAGCTAATATACCCTACGGAGAGCGACCGCGTCTGGATCGTATTTATAAAGCCAGTCTTCAAACTCCTCATTACTTCTTAATGTCTCCTGAAGATATTTTTCGCTGTCAGGTTCGTATGCTCGCTTCCCCGCAAAAGCACTACGAGCTTGAATAATTTGTGTGCGTTCTATGCGAGATTCATCATAGAGAGCTAAAGCTGCCTCAAGATTAGGAGCATTTGAAAGGTACTCGGAGAGTTCGTAGCCATCTTCAAAAGCTGTATTTGCTCCCTGTCCAATAGATGGACTCATGGGATGAGCAGCATCTCCCAAAAGTGTAACCCTCCCCTTGCTCCAACTAGATAATGGTTGTCTATCCCATATCGGTCGTTCTACAATGATTTCTGCATCTGTTGCTTCGATCATCTCAGGTACAGGAGATGCCGACTCACCAAATTCTTTGAGCAGCCGAGATTTAATATCAGCAGCATTCCCTGAACTAGAATCATCTACACACAGTATTGTTGCTCCCCAAAATATATATCCGTCACCCACATCCATCAGTGTGAAGTTCTTTGGTGGAGCAGTCATTGTAGTCACTTCATTAGCACCAAGCAGTTCGTGACTATACTTGAGAATACCACGCCAAGACATTCTACCTAAATAGCGAGGTTCGCCATCACCAATTAGTTTTTGTCTGACAGCAGATTTAATTCCATCTGCTCCTACTACTAGGTCTACCTCTACTGTTTTTTTGCCCTCAAATTCTACTGTCACACTGTTATGGTTTTGAGTAAAGCCAAGGCAGCAATGATTCAAGTGAATTATCTCTGGTGGAAGTGCTGCTGCCAGAGTTTCCTGTAATTTAGACCAGCGGATACTCAACAAAGGTTGTCCGTATTTTTCCATTAGGGTGATTTTTGTTTGCTGAGTTGTCTCCCCAGTATTTTTCCGCAAGTTTATGACTTTGAGTATGCTGCCTGCCTGTTTCAATTTTTCAACTATACTTGGTTCTATGGCCTCTAGAGCTTTTAAACCGTTGGGATTGATGGATAAACCTGCGCCGACTGGGCGCAAATCTCTAGCTTTCTCATAGACATGGGCATCAATACCTTGTTTTCTCAGAGCGATCGCTGTTGCTAGACCACCAATACCTCCACCGATAATGGCGACTTTCTCCACAACGGGTTTGCAAGTTTCTCTCATTAGACTTGTTTCCTTGTTTTTGGTATTTTTTATCAAAATAACATGGGTCGCGCCACCCCGCCTTTTAAGGCGCAATATTTTTGAGCTTTTCTCAAATCCCCTACTTCCCCTCCTGGGAGGGGCCCGCGGGTGGGTTCTCCCGGGGCCCGCGGGTGGGTTGACTTGCGCACCTTGCAGACTTGCTGACGCGCGTTAAGATACTACTACTTTTTCTTGCCAAGGTTTCAGACGCGATTCTGATTTTGGATCGTAATCATAAACCCAATTTTGAAACTCTTCAAAATTCTCCGGTGACTGTTGGTTTGTCTGCTGAGTAGGTTTAGAGAACATCGTTTTCTCACCCCTAGCACTACGGGTTTGAATAATTGCTGTGCGTTGAATACGGCGCCGATCGTAGTTCCCAAGGGCAGTTTCTAGGTCAGGAAAACTGCCAAGACACTCAGCAAGTTCATAAGCGTCTTCAAAAGTAGTATTAGCTCCTTGGCCTGCAGATGGTGACATTGGATGAGCTGCATCTCCTAATAGTGTCACCCTTCCATAACTCCATTGCTTTAATGGCAGTCTGTGACATATCGGTCTTTCCAAGATGCGTTCGGCGTCGGTTGCTTCCATCAATTTTCGCACTGGCTCGATCCAATCAGCATATTCTTTGAGAACCCGAGACTTAGCTTCAGCAGGAGTGGGGGAAACAGAAGCATCTGAGAATTGCTTCCTAGCTACCCAGTTCATATTTCCCTCCCCTAAGTTGAGCAGAAACAATATACTTTTTTCTCCCTTCATCAATATGACTTCATCTGCTGGTATTACCTCATCATTATAGTCGGCTATAGCACGCCAAGACATACTACCAAGGTATTGAGGTTCCCCGTCACCAATTAATGCTTGCCTGACTGTAGAATTTACCCCATCAGCTCCAACCAGCAACTCTGCTTGAGCAGTTTTTCCATTTTTAAAGTGAATGATAACAGTGTTTTGATTTTGCTCAAAGCCGATGCAACTATGATTCAGGTGAATAACTTCTGGTGGGAGAGCTGATGCCAGAATTTGTTGCAACCGCCACCACCAAATAATTAACAGTGGTTGCCCGTATTTTTCCATAGTGGTACTTTGGCTAGTCCGAATTATTTCTCCAGTGCTTGTTTTGAAAGTAGTTCTCTTTACTTGACAACCTGATTTTTTTAGTGTCTTGGCTATGTCTGGTTCAATTGCATCTAGGCATCTCAAACCATTAACTCTTAAAGCTAAACCAGCCCCTGCTGGACAAAATTCTCTAGCTCGCTCGTATACATGGGCATCAATACCTTTTTTTCTCAGAGCGATCGCTGTTGCTAGACCACCAGGACCGGCACCAATGATGGCTACTTTCTCCACAACGGGTTTGCAAGTTTCTCTCATTAGACTTGTTTCCTTGTTTTTGGTATTTTTTATGATACTACTACTAATAAACATCTCCAATAATAAAAAATCGGCGTTGGTAAAGCGCGTGTATGATATTAATCTTAATTCTTTAGGAGTCAGGAGGGGAAGAAAGAAGAAGAAACCCCGAGTCAAAGGAGAAAGTTTTTCGGGGAGCGTCATTTCAGTTATCAGTTATCAGTTATCAGTACCTCCGACTAAAGCTGGAGGCTACGAAAATACGCTCATTGAATATTTTTTCATCCCCTTAAAAGGGGAGGCGCGTGGATCTCATTTTTTGGTAAAGGTCACGGACTTCTATCGCGCTCTTATCCAGACATGATATCATACCTCAAATTACCAACGCCAAAAAATCAAATCAACGATCGTGCATAAATCATCAATTCTTTCCCCTCCCAGGAGGGGCCCGCGGGTGGGTTCCCTACAGCAAAGCTGCCTATCTATGCATGGAGGAGATGTCTAATTTGTATCATTCTTTAAAAAAGCGGTCAGCACTCAGCACTCAGCAGTAAACTTTTAGAAGGAGATTTAAACCCCTCCGCGCACCTTCATGTTTATCGAAAACATGGGATTTAAACCAGAGCTGCTAAAAGCTGATAGCTGGCAAGGGTCGCATTCCGGTACGGAAATACTAAAAGCTAATAGCTAGTTATATCATGTCCGGTTGAACAGTTATAAATAAATGACAGAGGAGTCAGTCCTGAGTCCTGAGGACTCAGGAGTCTACCCACCCGCGGGCCCCGACCGTGGAGGGGAAGAAAGAAGCAACAAAGAAGAAGAAAGAAAGAATAAAGAATAAAGAATAGGAAAAGGAGAAAGTTTTTTCGGTCGCTAATTATCCGGACATGATATTAATAGTTCTTAAACAGAAAGCAAAAGTGCACTGGGTTTGTCAAGATAAAAGCCTTGACCATAATCTATTCCTAAACTACTGACTTTGTTGAGAATTGACTCTGTTTCTATATATTCAGCTACTACTTTTAAATTCATTGCCCTACCAATATGATAAATACCTTCTACTATTCCTTGAGTAACAGTATCTTTTTCCATCTTCTTAATAAACATCCCATCAATTTTGAGATAATCTACTGGCAAGTTTGTGAGATAAGAAAGAGAAGACATTCCTTTGCCAAAATCATCTAAAGCAAAACTACAACCAACTTGTTTGAGAGACTGAATAAATTTTGCTGCTTTATCTAAATTAGTAATAGCTACGGTCTCAGTAATCTCAAAACAAATTTTTTGGGGGGGCACCTGGTAATTGGCAAATTGACATTCGATAAATCCTAGAAAATGGCGATCGTTGATGCTAGCACCAGAAAGGTTAACAGTAAAAATACTATCTCGGTCTGAATTATCAATTTTCTGCAAAGACAGGAAATATAGTAGATTTTTTACGACCCAACGATCGATTCTTGGCATTAGATGATAGCGCTCCGCTATTGCTAGGAAAGCACCTGGTGAAATAATTTTACCTGAAGGAGATTTAAATCTGAGCAAAACTTCATAAAGTCTTGTTTGTACACCTTCATGCAATGGGACAATTGCTTGTGAAAACAGACAAAAACTGTTTTCTCTTAAAGCATCTCGCAGTTGTGTAACTAAATTAATTTCTTGCTGTTGTTTCTCTAGATTTTCCATGCATACATCATAAATCTCTATGCGGTTTCTGCCAGAAGTTTTAGCATTGTAGAGAGCTGTATCTGCTGCTTTTAGTAATCTCTCTGGATCGGATGTTTTTGAGCAATTGCTATCTGCAATTCCTAAGCTACTTGTCACCCACTGACTTGTTGCTGAAGCTTGATGAGGAATTTTTAAAGCTTCAATTTCTGTTCTGATATTTTCTGCCACCTGAAGCGATCCTTCGATGGGGGTATTTGGCAGCACAACTACAAACTCTTCTCCACCATATCGAGCGACAAAATCTCCTGGCCGTTTCACTACCACTTGAATAGCTTTAGCTACTTGTTGCAAACATTTATCTCCCTGTTGATGGCCATAGGTATCGTTATAAGGTTTAAAGTAGTCTATATCTAACATAATAACTGATATGACAGCTTCCTCTCGTGCCAACCTTTTCCATTCTTGTTTAAATTTTTGCTCAAAATGACGACGGTTAAACACTCCTGTTAAACCATCAATATAAGCAATTACTTCTAATTCTTGATTGAGTTTTTCTAAGCGTTGATAAAGTTGAGCTTGTTGAATAGCGATCGCTGTCTGAGCTGCCAAACGTCTTAATAAGTCGGTTTCTGATATTTCCCACTGTCTATTTTCTCGACAATGATGAGCTATTAATAATCCCCATACATGAATTTCTGAGTTGTCAGTATGATTTTGATTTTCAGTTTCGTTTGTAATTAAGATCGGTAGCACTAGATTTGCTTTTACCTGATATTTTGTCAGCATATCGATATGACATTGTTGCATCTCCGGTCGATTAATATTACTAATAATACTAAAATCACCTTGTTTGTAACGTTCAAAAATATTGCTGTTTGGAAAACATGGATCGAAAATTGTCATGCCTAAAAGTGAAAGATAATTTGGTGCTAAAGATTCTTTTTCTACCACACCATCACCATTTGGTAATAAACGGTAAATTAGTACGCGATCGCACTGCAAAAACTCTCGTACCGACTCTACTGTAGTTTCTAATATTTCTTCTAAGTTTAAAGACTGATTAATTCTGTCTATCACCAGACTTAATAAATTCTCTTGTTTTCTAATTTTTTTGACCTCTAATTCGGCTATTTGACGCTTTGTAATATCTAGAATTGTACCAAATATGCTGGTTGGTTCTAAGTTACTATTTGTAATTAAACTCGTCTTTGTATATAGATATCTCAGTTTTCCGTCTGGGCGAATTATTTCATATTCACATTCACATTTTTGTGTTTTCTCTAAGATTAAAGCCATATTTTCTGACCATAATTTTCTACTTTCTGGAAGGAACATTTCCAGGAATTGTGAATAAGTTGGTTGCTGTTGAGTCTCACTCAGACCCAAAATCCTCAATACTTCATCAGACAAAGTTATTTTCTGTGTTTTTAGGTCTAATTCCCAGTTACCTAAATGGGGTATTTTTTGAGCTTCTAGTAGTTTAGCTTGACTTTCTTTGAGGGCAATTAAATTTTTATTTCTTTCAATTGCATAGCGAATTACTCGCTCTAATGTATATTCTTGAATTTCTAATTTATTCAAATAATCTGCTGCTCCTATTGTCATTGCCAGAATGTCTAATTCTCGATCGCCTTGACCTGTGATGAATATAATTGGTGTCTGACAATTTAAGTCTATTGATGTTTTGAGTAATTCTATCCCATCTTTTTCTCCTAAACGATAGTCAAGCAAACAAACATCATATTCTCCTGTTTCTATTGCAGCTAAACCTCCTTCATAAGTATCTTTCCACACCAGGGATATTTTTGGTGATTCTACTTCTGACAAGATGTCATCAATGACGATAAAATCATCTCGATCGTCTTCTATTAGGAGAATATTAATCGTCTGCTTTTCCATAATATCAATATTTATTGACTAAATTTTACTTTGAGAATAATATTTATAGCGGTTTTCATGTTTCATAGAATACAACTATTTATGCAACTTATTAAACTTTAGGTATCTGTACAATTTTTACTTTATTCTACCTTTGTGAAAACCGCTATAAGTACTAACAAAAAATGAGCGATGCATTTTTTACTAAAATAAATTTACTTAAGTTATCTCTGGGATATAAATATAACTCAACAGTCAATATAAAAACAATTTTACCTATATACTTGTTCGATTGTGGCCACAGTTTTTTAATCTATCACCTAACTATCCATTTATTTATTTGTAAGTATTTAACTATTATATCATGCCTCTTTAAAATATCCACAAATAACATTAAAATAGGGAATAGGCAATAGGCAATAAGCAGTAATTAATTGATAATTGATCGATAAGAATTGATTTGATTTTGAATTTTTGGAGAGTTATACTTATGAGAGAGTAAGAGGAAATTGGATAGATTTTCAAGAGCGTATGACATGGTTCGCCAAGCTCGCTAAGGATTTCAATCCTTGGCTAATAGTTTACAGCACTTTTGAGGAAGCGTGAGGTACAGCTATCAGACTATTTATTCCTATATTCCCTTCCGGAGCTGTTGCCTTTCGGAGCAGATGAGCTGTTGCCTTTCGGAGCTGTTGCCTTTCGGAGCAGATGAGCTGTTGCCTTTCGGAGCTGTTGCCTTTCGGAGCAGATGAGCTGTTGCCTAAAGCAATAAAACTTTGTACCTCATCAACTAGAAAACTGCTGTAAGTCTTCTTTTGATGACTCTTAAGGAGTATGCCATCTTTTTCATCTTTTTATCAAAATCATAAGGGTCGCGCAACCCCCCCTTTTAAGGCGAAATATTTTTGGAGCGGAGCTCAAATCCCCTACTTTCCCTCCCAGGAGGGGTTATATCAAATCCGGTTAATTGCACATAGAATCCGGTTATATAATATCTGTTTATAATTTCTTAAATTATTTCAATATTATATAGAATCCGGTTATATAATATCTGTTTATAATTCTATCC
>JAXHSW010000167.1:0-8555 GCA_034190295.1 Cyanobacteriota bacterium
CCTTTGCTAACTCGAATTTTTGAGAATTTTCCCTCCGGTCATCCACAATTTCTGAAGTATAACTCTCAGAATCAAACTGTTTATTCGTGACTGACTCTAATTTAGTTTCTACACCCTTTGCCAACTGAAAATCCTCAGAATTTTCCCTCGGAGTTTCCACAATTTCTGAAGTATAACTCTCAGAATCAAACTGTTTATTCGTGACTGACTCTAATTTAGTTTCTCCACCCTTTGCTAACTCGAATTTTTGAGAATTTTCCCTCCGGTCATCCACAATTTCTGAAGTATAACTCTCAGAATCAAACTGTTTATTCGTGACTGACTCTAATTTAGTTTCTACACCCTTTGCTAACTCAAAATCCTGAGGATTTTCCCTCCTAGCTTCCACAATTTCTGAAGTATAACTCTCAGCAGCAAACTGTTTATTCGTGACTGACTCTAATTTAGTTTCTACACCCTTTGCTAACTCAAAATCCTGAGGATTTTCCCTCGGAGTTTCCACAATTTCTGAAGTATAACTCTCAGAAGCAAACTGTTCATTTATGGTTGGCTCTAATTTAGTTTCTCCACCCTTTTCCAACTGAAAATCCTGAGGATTTTCCCTCCTAGCTTCCACAATTTCTGAAGTATAACTCTTAGAATCAAACTGTTTATTCGTGACTGACTCTAATTTAGTTTCTCCACCCTTTTCCAACTGAAAATCCTCAGAATTTTCCCTCCGAGTATCCACAATTTCTGAAGTAGAAATTTCAGAATCAAACTGTTTATTGATGGTTGGTTCTGATTTAGTTTCTACACCCTTTGCCAACTCTAAATTCTGAGAATTTTCCCTTTGATTTTCTACAGTTTCTGAAGTAGAAATTTCAGAATCAAACTGTTCATTTATGGTTGGTTGTGATTTAGTTTCTACACCCTTTGCCAACTCTAAATTCTGAGGATTTTCCCTTTGATTTTCTACAGTTTCTGAAGTAGGAATATCCGCAGCAAACTGTTCATTTATGGTTGGCTCTAATTTAGTTTCTACACCCTTTGCCAACTCTAAATTCTGAGGATTTTTCCTTTGATTTTCTACAATTTCTGAAGTAGGAATATCCGCAGCAAACTGTTCATTTATGGTTGGCTCTAATTTAGTTTCTACTGTTTTATTGATTAGAGCTAGTTGAGAAATATCTTGATTTTCAACACTTTCTAAAGCAAAAGCGAAAAAATCTGTAAATTCCTTATTAACAACAGAACTGTATTTACTATTTAAACTTTTACCAATAATTACAGGTTTTGTAATTTCTCGAACCTTAATTAAAGCATGAAAATCAAGTTCTACTGGTTCTTTTGACCAAGATATATCGGAAAAAATATTATCAATACTACCAAATACTTTTTTTGAAGGTAAATTAGAGCCTAACTCTAAAAAATATTTAGTAGAAGAAAATTTGTTAAATTGTTTTCTTGAATTAATCGATATAGCAATAAAATTACTATCTATATCAGTATTACTTTTCGATATTTGAGCATTAGCAGATTTTGAAATTCCAAAAGTTGTTGAAGTAGCAAAGATTACCACTAAAAACGGAGACAAGCGCATATTATTCTATCCCCTACAATCCACACACCAGTTAAATTTTCCATACAAACTGTAAAATTGTACACCATAGACAGGGTTCTCAACCCGTCTGAGCCAAAATCCTTTCTAAAACTTGTTGATATGCCGTTTCTACATTACCTAAGTCCCGACGGAAGCGGTCTTTGTCCATTACTCTCAAATTTGAATCAGTTTGAGATTGGTCCCAAAGTCGGCAGCTATCTGGACTTATTTCGTCCGCAAGAATCAAATTATTTTGCCAATCTAGGCCAAATTCGAGTTTGAAGTCCACCAGAGTAATTTGACATTGGTTAAAGAAATTTTTGAGAATATCATTAATTTTTAGGGCAAAAGTCCGTATTTGCTCTAATTGCTCTGGGGTAGCTAGTTCCATTATTAAGAGGCGATCGCGTGTCAAAAGTGGGTCTTGAAGACTATCATTTTTATAGCAATATTCTACTAAGGGAAATTTCAACACTGTTCCTTCTACCAATCCTGTTTGTTTGCAAAGACTACCTGCAGCAATATTTCTGACAATAACTTCGATAAGCAAAATTTTTACCTTTCGGACTCTCATTTTATCTGGTGCAGGACAGTCAATAAAATGAGTAGGTATACCATTAGCTTCTAGTAGTTTAAATATGTGACTAGAAATAGTACAATTAATTTTACCTTTCCCTGTGATTGTGCCTCTTTTTTGAGCATTAAATGCTGTGGCATCATCTTTAAAATAAGTAAGTAATATTTCTGGGTCGTCAGTAGTATATAAAATTTTGGCTTTACCTTCGTAAAGTTTTTGATTAGATGTCATAAAAATTCTTGAATAGAAAATAAAAATAGAATAATCAGCGATCGCTATACCATTTCACGGAAGTCAGAATTTAAAAGTCAAAAGTCAAAAGTCAAAAGTTAGTAAGTTAGAACAGGAATTACGCAAATCAACCTTTAAAACGCTATATGTAGGGGTAAATGGCATTCGCCCTCTCTGTATATAGAGTCTCTGCGTAAGTCCTGTTAGAAGTTAGATTCGATCGGCTAAAAACTTTGACAAGATACAAGACAATAGTTTCAGGCATTTGACATTTAAAGGAGCGAAAGCATTTATGACATCCTTAAAGTGAATTGGTATTACTAATTACTCTGTTATGTGCATATCACAGTATAAGCTTAATGTCAACATTTTAAAAGGTGGAAAGATTAGTATAGACAAATAATTAAGATTAGCAGGACTTATATCATGTCCACTTGAACAGTTATAAAATAAATAACGACGAAGTCCTCAGGAGTCAACCCACCCGCGGGCCCCGACCGTGGAGAACCCACCCGCGGGCCCCGACCGTGGAGAACCCACCCGCGGGCTCCTCCCAGGAGGGGAAGAAAGAAGAAGGAAGAGGAAGAACTGGAGTTGAAGCAGAAAGTTTGTCGTTTGCTGGCGCAAAACTGCGTTAACGCGGAGCGGAAGGTCGTTCTATCGCTAATTATCCGGACATAATATGACGCAAAGACACTACAGATAGTAGATAAAAACTATAGCACTATGGCATATATAGTGTTTTTACCTGAAAAATGCGTAAGTCCCGATCGGATTAAACAAAATTAATACTCAATCTCTTGTATGAAGGTCTCTTTTCTGAGAGGATAGTAAAAGACCAAAATTTCTGCAATCAGATCGAGGAATGAAACAGATGATGAATTGGACAAAATCTGTAGCAATGAGTACTTTATTATCTATTGCTGCTATTGGTAGTATGAGTCTGACTTCTGTAGCAGTAGGATCGCCTCAGAATACTAAAAGTGTAGAGCATTCTATCACTACAATCCCCACTGAAGGTGAAGAGCAACTCGCTCATCGTTATGGTCATGGTAGTAAGCATTATGGTAGTTGTCGTCGAGTAGCAACTCGTCATCGCAACTTGCGAGTTAGGACATATCCTTGGGGTAAAATTGTAGGACGTTTACATCGTGGCGATCGTGTCCGTGTCATTAGCTACCATAAAGGTTGGGCAAAAATTTCATCTCCTTGTTATGGTTATGTACATAGTCGTTATTTGAAAGATTGTTATTAAGCAAACAGCTATTAGCTGTCAGCTCTGATGAGGAGGTTTAAATGAATATAGACTTTACAGCCGACTTTGGTAGTAAGTATAAATTCTGCCTCAATTAGTAAAGCTTCGATCTAAAACAAAAAGCAATAGCTGTTTGCGTAGCATCCCGCAGGGAAGCGCTGATAGCTGACGGCTGTTTGCTCACCATTGTTAAACCTCATTAAATAAATTTTGCTAGGAGCGATCGCGGATGACTAATAGTTACCGCGTTCTTACTTCTGAACTGCACCATTATTGTAAAATCATTAAAAAATGTAATACTATTTCTGGTTAAATACTCAAAAATAACTAATAATACGGAACAGATAATACGAAGATGGAGAAGGTTTTTTCTCACTAATTAATGCAGACATGAGATCGAGTGAGAATGTAGTTACAGACCATAAAAATCAGTTTTTTTCGCCGAAACTGTTAAGGCCATGCAAAGATAGAATCAAAAACCAAGAACGACAACGCAAACTACTAACAAATAATAATAAGGAGTCAAAATGAGCGATTCAATCATTGATTTACTAGACCAACTACCGAGTGATAATCTAACGATCAAAACACTCAATGCTCTAGATTTCGTAGTACCTGGCGAGTGGGAAAATGTAGTAGGTTGTGATAGAACTATTGAAGTAATTGCAGGTGAGACCGATCCAGAAAGAGTTCTAGAAATTCGCAAAAAAGCGATCGAACTATATAATGATGCTGAGAATGGATATCAGGGAGCTATGTGGTTTTATAACCTAGTAGATAAGGTAGATGGAGCCTTGGGTACAGCAGCGATGGCCAGTAAAATTGGTGAGAAAATTGGCTTTATGAGCTTTCTGAGTCGCATAACTCCCAAAGCAGACACAAGTCAATCAATTGACTTATGTCTAAAAATAGTAGCAGAGTTGATAGCTTATAGTAAACTTAATGGTCTGCCCATTCTTAATCCAGGAGAATTTGTAGGAAAGCTCAGAGAAGAATATAGCGGTCCATCTCTAATGCGAATGGCTACTTTAGTTTGTATCGACGGTTTGTTGCCTCTGGGTCCAGACTTCCTGCAAAAAGTACAAGGTACTTTGGAAGAACAAGGTGAAGGTGCTTTAGCAGAAAATCCGGCTTTTGACGCTATTAGCGCAACAATTCCCGAAGATGATAAAGTGGGCTTTATTACCAACACTTTTGAAGCAGTTAAGGGATGGATGGATAATTTAATAGGTTCTGCTGGTTTAACGCCAGAAATGATTTTTGAAAAGATTGGTGATTTTGCTGAGTTTTCCGATGATAGTTTAGACTTTGTGGCTGCATTTCTGGACCAATCAACAAATTACTTTAGTCATACTGGCACTCAATCTGTAGCTCGAAAGTTGATACAGCGTGCAGCAGAAGAGGTTTAATAATGGATAATTGATAATGGATAATTGATAATTAGGGTTTGCTGAAAAAGTCTTATGAGTGAGGGGAGTCCTCAGGAGTCAGGAGAAATGGGAATTTATAGAGGAGGTAGTCGGAAAAATTGTAAGAGTGATTTTTCTGCCATAATCATCCCAAAATACTAGCTTTTTGAGCTTTTCGGTGGAAAAGCTGGTACTTTTTTTATGGCGCTTTTCAGATCGATCGACCACATCGTCAATAACTAAAACCCTATAAGGGCGAATGGCATTCGCCCCTACTGTAGTCTACCCAAATGAAAGCCGCTGTAACCCAAAAACGCTAAAACTTTTATATGTAAATACTTTTAGGATTAATCAGCAAGCCCTAATTATCCATTGGTAATTTGCGATCGCACTCTCTCTACCATTACTACCCACATTCCGCACTTCAATTTGTAACATGAAAATTAGTATAAAATCCTTGGGTTGCTTAAGTAGGGCTTGCTGAATAAATATCAAAGTATTGACTGATATTGGTTTGAGCAATTTTAGGTCTGGAAAAAGTCCAAGGTTTTTGGCTGCTGTAGCCTCAAAATGCTAACTTTTCCCCTAGCAATGAGGAAAATTTGGCCGTAGCAGATAGTCTAAACTGTTGCCTGTTGCCTGTTCCCTGTTGCCTACTATCACCATCAGACTTTTTCAGCAAACCCTAAGTATTTATACTATATAAATTATCTTCATTTACCGAAAAATTGGGTTTAAAGCCTGCCCCTTTTAGGGGGATGAAAAAATATTCAATGAGCGTATTTTCGTTTTCTCCGGCTTTAGCGGTCGGTACTGATAACTGATAACTGATAACTGATAACTGAAATGACCTCGATCGAGAGTCAAATTCTCAGTTAAATATTACAGCGGTTTTCATTTGGGTAGACCACAGTAGGGGCGAATGGCCATTCGCCCTTACAGGATTTTTGTTGTGACGATGTGGTTCATCAATTTGAAAAGCGCCGTAAGTATAAATAGGGCTTGCTGAATTGTTGATTTCTATTAACCACTATAATTTTTTTCTTACTTTTGACTTTTGACTTTTGACTTTTGACTTAATATTTTTATGCTACATTTTGTGGTGCCGAACACGATCGGGACTTACGCACAGACTCTACTTATGGGGAGGGCGAATGCCATTCGCCCCTACATATGGTGTTTTAAAGGTTGATTTGCGTAAGTCCTGATGATATTACTATGCACCACCAGCATTAAATCAAATTCAAACTCAAACGATAAGGAGTACGATCGCTACCTTGAGGATAAACCCGGACATAGTAAGTATCTGGTTCTAATACCGTGACAATTGCTTCCCGTTGAGCGCCTTTGTTTTTGGATTGATTTATCAATTCTTCACTACTGCCATATAGATCGACATTAGCATTTAGTAACATATCGTCCAGGAATAAGACAAAATTAGCTTCCTTATCCGTTCGGAAGCGGTAGAAATCATTAGTGTCGCGATCGCCTCCTTCGCTAAAACCAATTTCGTCAATCACAACCTCTTCTGTTAGTATACCTAAGTTAATCGCTGTCTGGAAACTACCGTCGTTTTTCCCGTCGTCGTTATCCTTAATCCTACCAATGGCGCGTTTATCTCCCAACTTAGCATTTTTAGGTTTCCTGAGATTCACAATAAAATTCTCCCTGTCTTCCTCAGAGAAGTCGCCCAGAATAGGAACTGTCACCGTCTTTTTCTTCTGGTTTGGTTTGAAAACGAGTTTGCCTTGAGTTTGTTGATAGTCAGAACCTTTTTTCGCAGTTCCGTCAGCGGTAGCGTAACTCACCTCCACCCTGTTGTTAACCTTAGCATTGAGGGTGACATCAAATTTTAGTTGTTTTTGCCCATCATCCCCTTCAGTTATTTCCGCATCCTTAATAGAAACGGTGGGGAAATCGTTATCGCGGATAGTACCAATGCCTCGTTTATCTTCTATTTTGGCATTTCTAGGTTTACTGAGGTTCAGTTGAAAAGTTTCGTCGCCTTCTATTTTGCCATCGCCAAAGACAGGAATATTTATAGTTTTGCTAGTTTGACCAGGTTTAAAAGTGAGAGTCCCTTTGGTAGTTTTGTAATCTTGGTTTGCTTTGGCGGTTTGGTTGCCAGTAGCATAGTTAACCCGAACTGTTTCTTCTGGTTTGGTATCTAGAGTGACTTGGAATTTGAGGTTTTTGCGACCTCGGTTGCCTTCGACTATTTTGGCATCGCTCACAGAAATATTGGGTTGAGGTTTGTCGTCGTTGGTAATGGTGGCGATGCCGACTTTATCGTTAATTTCGGCGTTTTGGGGTTGACTGAGTTGGAGTTTGAATTTTTCGTTCGGTTCGGTTTTGGTGTCCCCAAGAATAGTTACATCAATAGTTTTAGTGGTTTCTCCCGGTTGGAAAGTGAGAGTTCCTTTTTTCCGTTTGTAGTCTTGGTTGACTTTTGCGGTTTGGTTAGCTGTGGTGTAGTTGACTTTTACTGTTTCGTCACTGGGGTTGTCTAGGGTGACTGTGAATTTTGCGGTTTTGTTTTTGTTGCCTTCGGTAATTCTGGTGTTTCCAATGGAGATTTTGGGTAACTCTTCTGGTTCGGTAGACAAGTTTTCAATGGTAAAGTTAATGTCACTAAAGTCAGCAACGCTGCCATTGTTAATGCTGGTTACTTTCACCTTATAGTCGCCACCACTGGTTATAGATGTGGGTACTGTCCACAGGTAGTTACCGTCGCTTTCGGTGGAACTGTTAATAATGGTATTGGGAGAACCTGCTTTGTACAATTCTATTTTTACGTTTTCGGTTATGTTGTCGCTCCAGGTTATGTTATAGCTTTTTTCTGATTGAAATACATTTCGTCCGTTGGGAGATGTAACTGTAATGAAATCTTGTGGTTCAATAATGATTTCTTCTGGTTGAATGGTAAAGTTAATGTCGCTCAAGTCGGAAACATTGACATCGTTAACGCTGGTAACTTTTATCTGATAGTCACTGCCACTGGTTATGGTTGTGGGTACTCTCCACAGGTAGTTACCGTCGCTTTCGGTGGAACTGTTAATGATGGTGTCGAGAGTACCGCCCTGGTACAATTCTATTTTTACGTTTTCGGTTATGTTGTCATCCCAATTTATGGTGTAGCTTTTTCCTGATTCTAAGATATCGTCCCCGTTGGGAGATGTTACTGTGATGAAGTCTGGTGGTTGAATGATGAAGTTACTGTCACTGAGGTCTGAAATGTTGGTGTCGTTGACGCTGGTGATTTTTAGTTGATAGTCGTTACCTGGGGTTATGGTTGTGGGTACTGTCCAATCGTAGTTACCGTCGCTTTCGGTGGAATTGTCAATGGTTGTGTGGAGAGAACCTGCTTTGTACAATTCTATTTGTACATTTTCAGCTATATTGTCATCCCAAGTTATGGTGTAGCTTTTTCCTGGTTCTAAGATATCACCTCCTGCAGATACTACTGTGATGAACTTTTGTGGTTGAATCGTAAAGTTAATA
>JAXHSW010000167.1:8655-21573 GCA_034190295.1 Cyanobacteriota bacterium
TTCGATAGTTCTGTTGAAAGTACCTGCTTTGTACAAATCTAGTTGTACATTTTCAGCTATATTGTCATCCCAAGTTATGGTGTAGCTTTTTCCTGGTTCTAAGATATCACCTCCTGCAGATGCTACTGTGATGAACTTTTGTGGTTGAATCGTAAAGTTAATATCGCTGAGGTCAGAAACATTCACATCGTTAACGCTGGTTACTTTCACCTGATAGTCGCCACCACTGGTTATAGATGTGGGTACTGTCCAAATGTAATTCCCGTCACTTTCGGTGGAACTTTCGATAGTTCTGTTGAAAGTACCTGCTTTGTACAAATCTAGTTGTACATTTTCAGCTATATTGTCATCCCAAGTTATGGTGTAGCTTTTTCCTGGTTCTAAGATATCACCTCCTGCAGATGCTACTGTGATGAAGTCTTGTGGTTGAATGGTAAAGTTACTGTCACTCAGGTCTGAAATGTTGGTATCGTTGACGCTGGTTATCTTGATCTGATAGTCGCTGCCACTGGTTATGGTTGTGGGTACTGTCCAATCGTAGTTACCGTCGCTTTCGGTGGAAGTGTCAATGGTTGTGTGGAGAGAACCTGCTTTGTACAAATCTATTTGCACGTTTTCGGTTATGTTGTCGCTCCAGGTTATGGTATAGCTTTGACCTGCTTCCAGAGTGGAAACGTTCCAAGGGGAGACGGTGATGGTTACGGGAGTTGTGTTGATGAGGATAGATACGTTGTCTGAAGAAGAGTTTGCCACAGCTAAATCGGGAATGCCATCTGCATTAAAATCTTCTGCTACTACTGAGCTAGGTCTGCCTGCCACAGTAAAATTAATAGGTTGACCGAAACTACCGTCACCTTTTCCTGGTAATACTGATACGTTGCCTGAAAGATCGTTTGCTACAGCCAGATCGGGAATATCATCTCCATTAAAATCTTCTGTTGCTACTGATTGAGGTCTGACTCCCACAGCAAAATTAGTAGCTGGACTAAAACTACCAAATCCTGTTCCTAACAACACTGATACATTGTCTGAGTTGCCGTTTACCACAACCAAATCGAGAATTCCATCTCTATTAAAGTCTTCTGCTGCTACTGATGTAGATGCGACTCCCACAGCAAAATTAGTAGGTTGACTAAAACTGCCATTACCTATTCCAATTAACACTGATACATTGCCTGAAAATTTTGCCACAGCTAAATCGAGAATTCCATCTCTATTAAAATCTTCTGCTGCTACTGACCAAATATTTTCTCCCACAGCAAAATTAGTAGCTCCACCAAAACTACCGTCACCTATTCCTGATAATACTGATACATTGTTTGACCTAAAGTTCGCGACAGCCAAATCGAGAATGCCATCTCCATTAAAGTCTTCTGTTGCTACTGATTGAGGTCCGACTCCCACAGCAAAATTAGTAGCTCCACCAAAACTACCGTCACCTATTCCTAATAATACTGATACATTGTCTGAATTAAAGTTCGCGACAACCAAATCGAGAATGCCATCTCCATTAAAATCTTCTGTTACTACTGACGAAAGTCCGCCTCCCACAGCAAAATTAGTAGCTCCACCAAAACTACCGTAACTTTTTCCGACCCCTAATAACACCGATACGTCCTCTGAAGCAAAGTTCGCCACAGCCAAGTCAGCAACACCATCTCCATTAAAATCTTCTACTGCTACTGACAGAGGAGAGTCTCCTACTGTAAGACTACCAGCTAGCTCAAAATCAACCTCCTGACTCGCCTCCACCTGAAACAACAAACTCCCATCCCAAATCTCCACCAAATCATCCTCATCCCGAAGTCGCAAAACCTCCGACTCCCTCAACAGCTCACCACTCACCAACCGAGCCCATATCTCACCCTCATCTCCAGGAGAATCCTCCTCATGCAACAACCCATCCAAAAAATGCCCGACCTCCTCCAACAAAACATCCCTCAAAATTCCATCTTCCGTTCCACCCAATAAAGAATCTGCCAAATAAACCGTACCATTCAAACCATCAAAACCACCCACCGCTGTATTCATATCCGCTGCCGACAAAACCCGAATGTCAGGCAACCTTTCCCCAGTCAAAATATCTTCTATATAATCCCTCGACAAATCCAGATTCGCCTCTAGACCAAAAGCCGTCTGCATATCCGTAGCGAAATCCGGGGCCAAGAGAAAATCTGCCAAATCGTCCCGAACCTGGCCCCAAGTAGCTTGTATCAGGGCGTCTGTAGTTTCCGAATTTAGGGTACTCCCTGGCCAATAGTCAACTTCCGGGAAGATGGAATTTGGGTCTACCAGGGGGATTGGGTCGTTTTCTGGTAAGAAGTTGTTCATTTTGCCTTCTGGGATTGATGTATTTGATTTATTTGATGTATTTTTTGGCAGATTATATCAGACTCATATAGAATGAGCAAATGTTTTTTGCCTATTTCCGATCTTAATCCTTAAATTTATTCAAAAAATTATTCAAAAAAAATATTGGATATGAAAGGACAGTGATAATATGAAATATTAACCTTTTTGGGCTAAAATTAAGCTCTTGAATAACTTTAGCAGGTTACGCAAAATATCAAATAATACACCATCTGTAGGGGCGAACGGCCGTTCGCCCCTACTAGATATGGTGGTTATGCGTAAGTCCTGTTTAGAAGTGGGTTTTTGATATAAACTCAGTAGACTTACAGATAGCATTTGCCAAGTAATAAATTATGACTGATTCAATTCGTTTTCTAATGTGTGCCCCCGACCACTATGATGTAGACTATGTAATTAATCCTTGGATGGAAGGAAATATTCATAAATCCTCACGCGATCGCTCCGTCGAACAATGGTATAAACTCCACGACATTATTAAAGAACACGCGATCGTAGACCTAGTAACACCTCAAAAAGGATGGCCTGATATGGTATTCACTGCCAATGCAGGTCTGATTCTGGGAAACACTGTTGTTCTCAGTCGTTTTTACCACAAGGAACGTCAAGGAGAAGAACCCCATTTCAAAGAATGGTTCTTAAACCAGGGTTTTATCGTTCACGAACTCCCCAAAGACCTCCCTTTTGAAGGAGCAGGAGATGCGCTACTAGATAGAGAAGGTCGTTATCTTTGGGCAGGATATGGCTTCCGTTCAGAATTAGACTCCCACCCACTTCTGGCAAAATGGCTCGACATCGAAGTACTATCACTTAAACTTACAGACGAGCGTTTCTATCATCTTGATACCTGCTTCTGTCCTCTAACAGGAGGTTACTTACTTTACTATCCTCCAGCATTCGATTCTTACTCCAACCGCCTAATTGAAATGCGAGTGCCACTAGAAAAACGAATAACTGTAGCAGAAGCAGATGCAGTTAACTTTGCCTGCAATGCAGTTAACATCAACCAAACCATCATCATGAATAAGGTGAGTGAAAACTTAAAATCACTCCTTACCCAAGTAGGTTTCAACATCATTGAAACACCTCTAAGTGAATTTCTAAAAGCAGGTGGTGCAGCTAAATGTCTCACTCTGAGAGTTACAGAACCAATTATACCCGATCGCCATGCTGTCGTAAAAGTTGAAAGTCGTACAATTCGCATGGAAGGACATTTACTAGACTCTGGTTTGATCAACCAAGCTTTAGATTTAATAGTTGAAGGTGGGGGTAGTTTCAAAGTCCTCAACTTTAATCTCGGAGAACAACGTCAAAGCACTTCCCTCGCTGAAGTGAAAGTTTCTGCACCTTCCCATGAAGTCATGGAAGAAATAATGAGTCAACTCATTGACATTGGTGCAGTAGTGCCAACTGAGGATGTGGAGGATGCTAAGTTGGAGCCAGTAGAACAAGATGGTGTTGCCCCTGATGATTTTTATGTATCTACTATTTATCCTACTGAAGTTAGAGTCAAAGGTCAGTGGATACGAGTACAAAATCAAAGGATGGATGGGTCGATCGCCATTACTGAAACTGACGGTAAGATTCAAGCAAAATGTAAAGTGATACGGGATGTAAAAATTGGCGAAAAAGTGGTGGTAGATGTCATCGGTCTTCGCTCTATCCGCAAAACAGAATCCCGTGAAAAACGAAATAAAGAAGAGTTCAGCTTTATGTCTGCTGGGGTTTCTAGCGAACGTAGGGTAGAATTGGTTGTCGAACAAGTAGCTTGGGAATTACGGCAAGTTCGCGATCGCGGAGGCAAAATAGTAGTTACAGCAGGTCCAGTTGTGATTCACACTGGTGGTAGCCAACATTTAGCACATTTGATTCGTCAAGGATATGTACAAGCGTTGTTGGGTGGTAATGCTATAGCAGTTCACGATATTGAACAATCATTGATGGGAACTTCTCTTGGTGTGGATATGAAACAGGGAGTTGCAGTTCATGGTGGACATCGACATCATCTGAAGACTATTAATACTATTCGGCGTTGTGGTAGCATTGCTAAAGCAGTTGAGACTGGTATTTTGACTAAGGGTGTGATGTATGAGTGTATTAAAAATAATGTACCTTTCTGTTTAGCAGGTTCTATTCGTGATGACGGACCTCTACCTGATACTCAGATGGATTTGATTAAAGCACAGGAAGAGTATACGGAGTTGTTGAAAGGTGCCGATATGGTTTTGATGTTGTCAACTATGTTGCATTCTATTGGGGTGGGGAATATGACACCTGCTGGAGTGAAGATGGTTTGCGTGGATATTAATCCAGCGGTGGTGACTAAATTGAGCGATCGTGGTTCTGTTGAATCAGTGGGAGTTGTGACTGATGTTGGTTTGTTCCTCAGTTTATTGGTTGCCCAGTTGGAGCAGTTGACAAGTCCTTATTCTGTGGCAAAAGTGTAAGTTTAAGAGTTAGGAAATAAAGCTATTTTTAGTAGGGCGTTTAGGCTTAAATTGTGGGTTAACAATCTAAGCCTCCAACCCCTTTCTTATCTCCGCAGAGCCAAAATATAAACACTATGGTAGGCTAAAAAAATAGCAAGAGATAGTTGTACAAAACTAACTAGGCTTAAACCAAAAAGCAGTAAAGTTTTTGAGCTATTGATGTCTTAACTTCAGGACTTGTGCAACGGCTCTATTTGTACATGGTTATACATTAAATAACAACCAAATTATTACCGAAAAATTGTGGTTTAAAGCCTCCTCTTTTAAGAGGATAAAAAGAAAAATTTTCATGATTAGTCAATCCTATCCGTTTTAAAGGAGAGGTAATTCTAAATTCGCGCATTCTAAATTCTAAATTATTGAACATACATAGCAGTACTGCGTAAGCCCTGAATTTATCATAATTTAAGCTATAATCTCAATTTCTAGCAAAAATGTTTTCTGTGCGAATTTATAAACTGTAAAAATTTACGCTAATGCGTATAAATGGTACATTTAGATATACTTAGAAAAGCTTTTCATATACTTAGAAAAGTTTTTTATATACTTGGAAAAGCTGTCAGTATTGCAACAACAATCTACTCTTTGAGTATATACGCGATTTGCTGCGTGATTTGCTTGGTAATTTTAACTGATTTTTACAGACAATTTTGCTTGGAACAAACATTTTTTGCTGGCAACAAATTATTATTTTCTGTTTTAACTGATTTACTTAAGTAGGTAGGTGAGACAATTTACAACTACGTCCGAAGCGACGGTCACTCCGTGGAAGGAAGCAATCTCAAGGGTTTCGACGGCATAAACATTTCGTTACATAGTGACGTTTATTCGCGCCTACCTACTTAGTCCCGATCGGGAAACCATTCCCAGTGGGGTTTGTAACGGTTAATGTATTTACCGAAGAATTAATAATGAAATAATTAAATAATTAAATAATTCACGCCTTGAAGCCTCCCCTTGAAAGGGGAAAAAAATAAATTTTTTCCTTTTATTCAATCCTCTTCCTTCTAGGGAGAGGTAATTATCAATTATCAATTATCAATTATCAATTATTGAAATCAGCTTTCCATACCGATTGCGTTTATTTTTCATTTTATTTGTAAAATAATTGAATTGATTAATACTAATACCAATTCTCAAAAGTCATACTATATTTAGGTAACACTTCAGTTATTAAGTAATTAAAAAAATCCGAATGACTTTTTTCCTGATTTTAACTAAGTTAATATTAATTATTCTGATGTTTACTTCTCCCCCACTACCCTGCAATGCGAAAATTTAGAAAAGTTTTCGATAAATGGTATAATATGGCCACTTTTAACCAAGCACAAAAAAAATAAGGTAGTGCGTCAAGGAAGTGTGGGAAGTTGGTTCGTGTGGGAAGCGTGGTCCGTGTGGTCCGGTCCCCTCGAAAGTAGGAGGAATAATTGTACCTGTATCTTTCTGGGAAGTGTCTGTCTTTCGTCCTAACTTTTTGGTCTTAAAGGGTGAAAAATTTGCACTTTTTTCCCGACAAAAATCCTAAAAACTTTATATATCAGTGCTTTTACATTAGATTTGCGGGCCCTACGCAGGCGAATCCCACACTTTACTGATGCACAAAAAAAATAATAATTCTTTTTTTTAAGCACCCCAACCAGAATTAATACTTCATCCAACCAACCATCAGAACTCATATTCAACGTCTCTTCTCTTTTGACCCAATTTCATGTTTAATAATGTATAGCATATTGGTAGCTAATGTAGTATAACTTAATCTTAATCCCAGTTAAGCAATTAGCTGAACATCTAAGAACTCTGTACTTCATTAAGTCCAAACTGCTATAAATTTTAGATAACTTGAAAATAAAAAAGAATATTTAGCCAGGGGAAACAGAAATGAATTTATCTAAATGTTGGCATTTATACCCGCGCTCTCCTGCAAGGGAGCGTCGTATGGGAATGCCAACCCATGCTATGATAAAACTACTAACGTGTTAGTAATAGATCAAAAACATTGAAATCTAGATACAAATATCGCATCTATCCTAATCATATTCAAATAACCAAATTAAATCAACTTTTTGGTTGTTGTCGATATGTTTGGAATCAAAGTTTAGCATATTGTAATCAACTATATGCTGGTGGTCAAAAGAAACCTAGCTATGTAGATTTAACTAAACAATTCATAACTCAAGCTAAAAAAGAATTGCTTTGGTTGAAAGATGTAGCTTCTACACCATTACAACAATCATTAAAAGACTTAGACCAAGGGTATAAAAACTTTTTTAATAGTTGTACTGGTAAAAGAAAAGGGCTTAAGGTTAAACCTCCTAAATTTAAAAGTAGAAAGTCAAGACAAACAGCAAGATTTGTGGGAGCTAATTATAAGATTGGTCAAGACAAAATCTATCTACCAAAAGTAGGTAAGATTAAAATCGTTAGGTCTCGACCATTAGCTAATCAACCTAGTTCAGTTAGTATAATTAAAGATAGTGCAGGACGGTACTTTGCTAGTTTTGTTGTAGAAATTAGCCCTGAGTCATTGCCTAAAACTGAGAGTTCTATTGGCATTGATTTAGGTATCAGCACATTTGCTACATTGAGTAATGGTGAAAAATACAAAGCCCCTAAGCCACTAAAGCAAAACCTTAAGAAATTAGCTAAATTTCAACGTAAGTTTGCTCGTACTGAAATAGGTAGTAAACGTCGAGGGAAGGCTCGAATTAGAGTAGCTAAACTTCATGCAAAAATTAAAGATACCAGGACTGATTTCCTCCACAAGCTATCAACTGATTTAGTTAGGAGATACGACACAATTGTACTAGAAGACTTGAACGTCTCTGGCATGGTTCGTAATCGCAAATTGGCTAAAGCAATTAGTGATTTAGGATGGAGAGAATTTAGGACTTTAACTGAGGCTAAATGCGAGAAATATGGCAGGAAATTTGGAATTATTTCTAGATGGGAACCAACTTCTCAAAAATGCTCTAATTGTGGTTTTAAAGGTGGCAAGAAAGAACTAAATGTTAGGGAGTGGACTTGCTTAAACTGTGGCACTTTGCACGATCGTGACATAAACGCTGCTATCAATATTTTAGAAGTTATTCAGCCAAAAACCAAGGTTGAAACTACTGAAGCTAAAGTGATAGAAGCTCCTGTACAATTATCACTTTTCAATGAAGTCGCCGAGGGGCACTGGTCGATTATTTATCGGACACGGAGCCGTCGTAAGTCATCCCCTAAAAAGGACGCAAATGGCAATGATGTGTCAACCCGCTCTGAGTCACCAATTCAACTTCGGTTGTTTGATTGATAGATGGGAATCCCGCGCTGCAGGTGTAGGTCAGCGTCGGGAGGATGTCAAGTATTGACCAAAGAAGAGGCGACTTTAATAGTAAGCATTCAGCCGTCAGCTATTAGCTATCAGCTATTAATTTTGAGGAAGATAAAAGTAACCTTTGAAATTGAATTTGAATAAAAGTTACTGGTAAAGTCCCCTGACTAAACCTTAGAAGTAATTACTCATTACTAATTGCTGGATGCGAGCGCATCCCGTAGGGAAACTCTGACTGCTAATAACTGTTTACGCAGCATTCAGACCGAAATGCTTACCTTTAACTAGCTATTAGCTTGAGCGCATTTAGCTAGAGCGCTAAAAATCCAATGGTTCGGCGTCCCCCACGCTTATTTGAAAAAGCGCGTGGTGCACTTTTTATGGTGGATTAAAACCCCCTTAACGAAGTCAGAAGTCTGCAAGTCTGCAACTCAGAAGTTAACCCACCCCTAACCCCTCCCAGGAGGGGAACTAGGGGATTAGAGCTACCCTCCAAAAATATTTCGTCAGTCAAGGCGGGGTGGCGCGACCCAATCCTGTTTGATAATACACGCAACTAGAAGCTGATAGCTGACCGCTGAGGTGCTGAGGTGCTATTTCAATATGAGGTTTTCTCATCTATTTTATGCAATTGTAAAATATGCTCATGTTAAGTCAATTTAGTCAGTTGATTAAAACTGGCATAAGTCTTTGATTATTTGCAAAATCAATTATTATATTACCTTAATTATGGATATTTAATCTTTAATTTGTGGCGGTCTGAACATTAATTTTCTGCAAAAAAAATAACAATTAATTAGCTAATTTATATGTTAGAAGCTTGTATATTTTTAACCATATTATTTGGATTTTTCGGCATCATCTTTAAGAAAAATCTGGTGATGAAAATCATCTCAATGGATATTATGAGTACGGGAGTTATTGCCTATTATGTGCTAGTAGCATCGGTAGATGGTTTGTTTACACCAATTGCCGACGAAACCAAAAATGTTGCTTATTCCGACCCCGTTCCCCAGGCCGTTATCTTAACAGCAATTGTAATTGGCTTTTCAATTCAAGCTTTGATGTTAGTGGGTGTGATGAAGTTGGCCAAAGATAATCCCACTTTGGAAACTAGCGCAATCGAAGAAAATAATACACCATCATAACCAAAAAATTAGGTCTCAAGCCTCCCCTTAAAAGGCTATCCCCGGTCGGGAACTTCTGAAAACCTTGTGGGGAGCAGGGGAGAAGGGAGAAAGAATCATAGTAGATAGGAAAAACTACTTAAGTTATCAAAAAAAATGTACTTTTTAATACACTTTTTCTCTGGTAAAAATCTTTTAAAGACTTATACATAATTTGTCTATTTTGTCAAGCTTTATGTTCAGAAAGATGTTTATAAAGCATAGCCTTTTAAGGGGATGAAAAGCGGTCGTTCGCGGAGCTCGGAACGGAGTTCTATCTTCGGAACTTCCCGTAGGGTGGGATGGCTCCGAAACCTGGCCATATCCAATCGACCAAGAGAAAGTAAACTTCAGTATTTTCTTGCTTCTGGCTTTCGGTCCGGAATGCTGCGCAAACAGCGGTCGGTACTGATAACTGTTAACTGATAACTGATAACTGAAATGACCAATATTACGATCGCCTGGATGGCATTACCATTTTTTCTTGGGTTTGTGATTTATTTACTACCCAAACTAGACCGCTTTCTCGCACTGGGAGTAGCATTAGTTTCACTTAACTATGCCTTGGCAATATTTTCAACCCAATCACTTTTAAATATACAGTTACTAGATAATTTTGGCGTAACTTTAACCATCGACCAACTAAGTGCCTTTTTTATCATCACTAATGCTATAGTAACAGTCGCAGTTATTATTTACAGTTGGAATACTGAAAAAACAGCTTTTTTCTATATGCAAGTAGTGATTCTGCATGGTAGCGTCAACTCTGCTTTTATCTGTGCAGATTTTATCAGTTTGTATGTAGCATTAGAAGTAATCAGTATTGCGGCCTTTCTTCTAGTTACCTATCCGCGTACAGATAGAGCGATTTGGGTAGGATTGCGCTATCTGTTTGTCAGTAATACGGCAATGCTATTTTATCTGGTGGGAGCAGTACTGGTATATAAAGCAAATAATTCCTTTAGTTTTATGGGTTTGAGTGGTTCGCCTCCCGAAGCGATCGCTCTGATATTTCTAGGATTATTGTCCAAGGGAGGTATCTTTGTCTCAGGATTTTGGTTGCCTCTAACCCACTCCGAATCACAGAGTCAAGTATCAGCAATGTTGTCAGGAGTGGTAGTCAAATCTGGAGTGTTTCCCTTAGTGCGTTGTGCCCTACTATTAGAGGAAATCGATCCAATTGTGAGAATTTTTGGCGTGGCTACAGCTTTGTTAGGAGTAGGTTATGCAATTGTGGAAAAAGATACCAAGCGTACCCTAGCATTTAGCACCATTTCTCAATTAGGTTTTATCATGGCAGCGCCAGAAGTAGGAGGTTTTTATGCCTTGACTCACGGATTGGTGAAATCAGCACTTTTTCTCATCTCAGGTATTTTGCCCAGTCGTAATTTTCAGGAGTTGCAAGACCAACCGCTCAAGAACTCAATCTGGAGAGCTTTAGCGATCGCCAGTTTTTCCATTTCTGGTTTTCCCCTATTATCTGGTTTTGGGGCTAAGATATTGACCTCCAAGAATTTATTACCTTGGCAGATTGTGGCAATGAATATTGCTACAGTAGGAACAACAATTATATTTGCTAAATTTATCTTTCTCCCCCACAAAAAGAGCGACGAAAAAGGGAAAGCAACATCTGGGTTTTGGTGGGCGATGGTAATTTTACTCGGCGGATTAGTTGTAGCAAATGCTGTTTATTACCAAGCTTATACCTTAAGTAATATACTGAAACCTCTAGTAACTATTAGTATTGGTTGGTTGGCATATCTTGGGATTTTTAGGAAGTTAATTCTTAAATTTCCTCGTGCGGTCGAGAAATTCGATCATTTGATTGGGGTGATGAGTCTAATGTTGATTATAATTTTCTGGATGGTACAGATATGACCAATATTACTATCCTCTGGATGGCATTACCCTTTTTTACTGGTTTCGTTATCTATCTATTACCCAAACTAGACCGCTTTCTCGCCCTAGGGATAGCATTGGTTTCGACTAACTATGCCTTGGCGATATTTTTAGAATCGTCTCCTTTGAACATACAGTTACTAGATAGTTTCGGTGTAACTTTAACCATCGACCAACTAAGTGCCTTTTTTATCATCACTAATGCTTTAGTTACAACCGCAGTTATTATTTACACTTGGAGTAGCGAAAAAACAGCTTTTTTCTATATGCAAATAGTGATTCTGCATGGTAGCGTTAATGCTACTTTTATCTGTGCAGATTTTATGAGCGTGTATGTAGCACTAGAAGTAATTGGTATTGCTGCCTTTCTTCTCATTGCCTATCCCCGTACAGATAGATCGATTTGGGTAGGACTGCGTTATCTGTTTGTCAGTAATACGGCAATGCTATTTTATCTGGTGGGAGCGGTAATGGTATATAAGGCACATCATTCCTTTAATTTTGCTGGTTTGCGCGGTTCGCCTCCTGAAGCGATCGCCCTCATATTTTTGGGATTATTGGCCAAGGGTGGTATCTTTGTCTCCGGTTTGTGGTTGCCTTTAACCCACTCCGAATCAGAAACTCCTGTCTCGGCAATGTTGTCAGGAGTCGTGGTCAAGGCTGGTATTTTTCCTCTAGTGCGTTGTGCCCTAATATTAGAGGAAATCGATCCGATCGTGAGATTTTTTGGTGTGAGTACAGCACTTTTAGGGGTGGGTTATGCTGTATTTGAAAAAGATACTAAACGGATGCTGGCATTTCATACCATTTCGCAGTTAGGTTTTGTGCTTGCTGCACCAGTAGTAGCTGGTTTCTATGCTTTGACTCACGGTTTAGTTAAATCGGCCCTGTTTTTAATTGCAGGGGTTTTACCAAGCCGTAATTTTAAAGAATTGCACCATATACCCATAGATAATCAGATTTGGGTGGCTTTAGTTCTGGCTAGTTTTTCCATTTCTGGTTTCCCACTATTGTCTGGTTTTGGAGCAAAAGTGTTAACCTCTAAAAATCTATTACCCTGGCAAGTTGTTGGGATGAACATTGCTGCTGTGGGAACAGCTATTTCCTTTGCTAAATTCATTTTTCTCCCTCACCAGAAAAAGGAGGAAAAAATCAAAGTCAAACTGGGTTTTTGGTGTGCGATCGCGGTTTTACTCGGGGGATTAATTGTGGCAAATGCTTTTTATTATGAAGCTTACACCTTAAGTAATATCATCAAACCACTGTTAAGTATAGCTATTGGTTGGCTAGCATATCTATTTATTTTTCAGAAGTTAGCGATAAAATTCTCCCGTGTGGTGGAAGAATTCTACCATCTGATTGGTGTTATGAGTCTCATGTTAATTTTACTTTTCTGGATAGTATGGGCACAATCGGATTTTTCAATATAATATGGCGCTACTTGAATCGGGAATAGGGAATAGGGAATAGTAAACTATTAAAGGGTTTTCGGTGCGGAATCCGTCAGGAAACAGGGTTTATAAATGTCAAACACCTTAATGTGTAGCGCTATATTACGGCTGACAATATGGTTTTTATATAGAATCCGGTTGAATAGTTATTGTATAGTTGGGAGTAGGGGCGAATGGCATTCGCCCTTACAGGAGTAGGGGAGTAGGGGAGTAGGGGAGTAGGGGAG
>JAXHSW010000168.1:0-21455 GCA_034190295.1 Cyanobacteriota bacterium
TGGGGGGATGGGGAGATGGGGAGATGGGGAGATGGGGAGATGGGGAGATGGGGAGATGGGGGATTTAATATTGAAGTGTGGATAGAATTATAAACATATACTGTATAACCGGATTCTATATTAAACCCATAAGGGGAATGATAACTATCGAAGGGCGTCCCTACAGATGGTGGTTTAAACCTAAGGGTGAATATCTACAGGAAATTTAAGTTTTTTTCTCCCTCTTCCTTCTTCCTTCTTCCCTCTTCCTTCTTCCTTAGACTAAAGAAACTTAATTAACTCCTTTCTAGCTTCTTCATAACGCTCCTCCAATAACTGCACTAACTGCTCGATATCTGCAAAATCTTGATTTTTTGCCTTAGCTTCCAACTGTCGGCAAACCTCTACTACACCTACAACTCCTAAAGTAGCACTACCACCTTTGAGAGTATGAGCAGAATGTTTCAAACTTTTAGCATTCTCCTCGGCGATCGCTTGTTTAATTTCTGTAAGACGTCGGGGACCTTCCTGGTCTAAATATAGGTGTGTCATTTTCTTGACTAACTCAGGTTTAGTTTCTACCATAGATACGATCATTGCAGTTCGATCGAGTATTTGACTGCTCGAAGTAGTATCGTTAATATTAGTGTGTTTTGTTCCCCACTTTTCTAACATTTGTTGCATAAGTTGAATTTTTACTGGTTTGCTAACATAGTCATCCATTCCTGCTTGCAAACATTCATCTCGATCGTCTTCCATCGCATTAGCAGTCATAGCAATAATTTTCGGTCGCGTTTCTGATGGTAACTGCTTAATAATTTCGCGAGTAGCTTCTAAACCATCCATTTCTGGCATTTGTACATCCATAAATATAATGTCATAATTTTGGTTTTTACAAGCCGCGATCGCATCTATACCATTATGTACTACATCAATTTTGTAGCCCATTTTTTCTAATATTGCTACAGCAAATTCTTGATTAATTATATTATCTTCTGCTAATAATATTTTTAAGGGCAAATGTTCTGCTAATTGATGGTCAATTTGTACTTGTTTTGCTGGTGGTTTTTGATATGAATGTTTCACAGTAGCAAAAATATCGACTATTGTTTTCAGCAAAGTAGACTGTTTAACTGGTTTAGAAATATGGGCGGAAAAAATTCGATTTATCAAATCAACATCTTCATTATACTTTCCTAGAGAAGTTAGTAAAATTAGTGGTAATTCATCTTGAGTTTTCAATTTTCGTAGTTCACGACCTAGAGTTAAACCATCCATTTCTGGCATTGCCATATCGAGAATTGCTAGGTCGAATAAGTCTCCTCTTTCTATCCATGAAATTGCTTCTTTACCATGATCTGTAGCAAAAGGTAACATTTCCCATTGTTGACATTGCCAGATTAAAATTTCCAGATTAGTTTGATTATCATCTACCAGTAATACTCGCTTATTTTTAATTTCTGGAGTCTGTTTATTTAGATATCGTTTTGGTTGTGCTGGAGCTGCTTTAGTTTGGATAGTAAATGAAAATTTACTACCTTTGCCAACTTCACTTTCAACTAAAATTTTTCCACCCATTAATTTGATTAAGCGACTGCATATAGCTAACCCTAAACCTGTACCTCCATATCTACGAGTAGTGGAAGAATCTCCTTGAGAAAAAGGTTTAAATAAACGACTCATTTGTTCTTCATTCATACCAATTCCTGTATCGCTTACAGAAATATGTAGCCGGATATTTTTATTATTAGTATTGATGTTATTACCATTGATTTTTTCTTGTGAAACTCGAATATAAACTTCTCCTGATTCTGTAAATTTAATTCCGTTGTTAACCAGATTCATTAAAATCTGATTAATTCTAGTTTCATCACCAATAATATAAGCAGGAACCTCTGGCTCTACTAAATATAATAGATCGATATTTTTTTTCTCAACTTTTACTGCCAAAACATCATAAACATTTTCAATACAGGCGCGAATATCTAGAGGTCGATTTTCAATATCTAACTTGCCAGATTCAATTTTTGAGAAATCAAGAATATCGTTAATTACAGTTAATAATGTATTCCCACTAATATCTATAGTTCTGACATATTTTTGTTGTTCGGGAGTAAGTTCTGTTGATGCTAATAATTGCGTCATTCCTAAAACTCCATTCATAGGAGTTCTAACTTCGTGACTCATTGTTGCTAGAAATTGAGATTTTGCTTTAGTCGCTTGCTCGGCTAATTCTTTTGCCTGTTTTAGTTCTTCTTCCCCTGCTTTTCGTTGAGAAATATCGCGACTAACGCCGATAATTCCGATTAGTTTTCCTTCTTCATTTAATAAAGGACTAATTAAAGTATCAACTGCATAAAGTGAGCCATCAGGATATTTTAAAACTTCTTCATATTGATGAGTTTCAGGTGAAGTTAGTATTTTTGCACAGTAAAAACGACAAGTTTCAATTAAATCTGGAGAGAACAAATCTAAATCTGTTTTTCCAATAATTTCATCTCTACTTTTCCCTACATATTGCTCAAAAGCTTTATTACAAGCTAGGTAAGTTCCATTCTCATCCATATAAAATATGATATCTGGAATTGAGTCAATTAAAACCCGTAATAATCTTCTTTCTTTTCTCAGTTCTTGTTGAGCTAGTCTAGTTTCTGTAATGTCATTAGTTACAGTCAGTATATACTTTTCACCATCAATTTCTATGACTTCTGCTGATAATAAAACTGTTTTTATTACACCATCTTTAGTTTGGATATCAAGTTTATAATTCCGAACTATTCCTTTTTTTTCTAAGAGATTTAATAAGTTACGTTCTGAAAAATTCGGCAAAAGGTTCAAGTCCTCTACTGTAGAATCAATCACTTCTTCTAAAGTGTAATTTGTCAATTTCAAGAAACTTTCATTGACTTCAATATATGTTTGGTCTTCAAGACGTTTAAGAGTAATTGCATGATAAGTACTGCGAAAAGCTGTAGAGAATTTTTCTTCTGATATTCGTAGCTCTTTAGTCCTTTCTTCAACCCGCTGTTCTAGCTGTTCATTTGTATGTTTTAAGGCAGTAAATGACTCCCTTAATTGCTCGATCATTTGATTAAAAGATTGGGCTAAAATTGCCAGCTCTTTAATCCAAACAATATTCAGATGTTGGTCTAATTTACCATTAGCAATTTCTTGAGAAACTTTGCTCAAATTTTGAATTGGTTGTGTAATCGAACGAGTAGTAAAATAACCAAGAATTACAGCAGCTACTAATGCTAAAATCAATAATCTAATCGTGCGCTGAGTGTTCTGATTAATCTCTTCTAAAAAGTCTGATTCTGGCTGCACTACCAAAATCAATAATTCCCAATCACCTTCAGTTTTGATGTGATTTATTTCAACAAAATGTTTTTCTTCCTCTATAGTAATTTTTAAATTTTGGTCTTGATTAATTGCCAAAAAATTACCAAAATCATCTAGTAAATATTTAGCTGTTTCTCTAATTAATGGATTTACACTATTTATTGCATGAATTCGTTCGATACCATTAACTGTTACTTTAAATGGTAATTCTTCTCCTGAAGTGGCAAACAATTTACCGGAATCATCAACAATAAAAACTTCCCCTTTACCAGATTTACTAATGTCTAAATCGCGCAGAAAGCCACTTAATGAAACCAAGCTTAAATCTGTTGCTAATATACCTTGAAAATTTTCTGTTTCTGTGTAGATAGGGACCATTAAACTACTAACTAATATCGGTCGTCTAATATCCGCATAAGTAGGAGACCAAATAGGTTTACCAATTCTACCAGATTGTTTTTTACTAACATTTTTAATAACTGATTGATACCAAGGACGAGTACGAGGGTCATACTTTTTACTCTCAATAAAATCTCCCCTTTTGCCTTCTTTATCTAGCTGATAAAATGTTAATCTGGGAATTTTTGGTTTATCTAAAATCCAGAGAATTCCCGTACCATCTTCCTTTTTTTCAACCCCAATAAATTCTCCTTGTTCATTTGCATAGTAAATAAAAGGAACTGACTCGTATAGTTGTACTTGTTCCCATAAATAGCGTTGAAATTTGGGAAAATCTTCTAAATCTAGTTCGCCAGTTTTTACTGCTGAACTATGAATTTTCATAAATAAATATGGAATTCTTGTGTAAGTTTTTGTCCGTTCTTCTACCCTACTGCTAATTTCTTTTTGGAGCTGATTAACAATTTCATTAACTGCTGTTTGACTATTAACTAATGACAACCATCCTAATATGCTAATAAAAGCGCATATTTGCAATACTACTGGTAAAGTAAGAACCAAACGTAATGGCAGTTGTTTTTTAATTTTAGGACGAAATAGTTGATTAAATTTTGCCATGATATTATACTAAATCCGGTTAAACAGTTATAGAATGGTTAAGTTTATAGGAGTCAGGAGTCAGGAGTCTACCCACCCGCGGGCCCCTCCCAGGAGGGGAAAAAAGAAGGAAGAAGCAAGAAAAAAGAGGAAGAAAGGGAGAAAGTTTTTCGATCGCTAATTATCCGGACATAATATAAATTATCTTTTTCGTCAAATAGACTTTCAGATAAAGTATGCGAAATGGGTGCTTATTATTAGTAACATTCTTTTTTTTTAATGGTATTATACCAAATTAAAAAATGTTTCCTATACATAATATTATGTTCAGTAGAAAAGTTATAATTAGGTTCGTAGTTGAGCTTGAGCAATTATATAAGTATTGTAAGCATTTTGAGACTAATTCTTCCTGCTAAAATTATGAATTAATAACTCATAGCTGATAGCTGATAGCTTACTAAGCAACGACTAAGCTTCGCCGATCGCCAATTTCATTAATTATTGCTCTACCGATCTAATTTTCAAAGTATTGATATATAAAGGTTTGAGCATTTTTGGGTTCGAGAAAAGTGCCCCTGTTTCAGTCATTAACGCTCAAAAAGCTAGTATTTTAGGCGCATAGTCGGGCAGAAAAATCAAAGAACAATTCTTACCGAAAATTCTGGTTTAAAGCCTCCCCTTTTAATATCAAATCCGGTTAATTGCACATAGAATCTGGTTATATAATAGAAATCTCCCCCACTCCCCCATTCCCCTACTCCCCTACTCCCCTACTCTCAACTATATAATAAGTATTCAACCGGATTTGATATAAGGGGATAATAAAGAAAAATTTTCACGATAAGTCAATCCTCTTGTTTTCACTCTCGAGGTAATTATTAATTATTAATGGCTTTGTTGCATGAAAGTAGCGTTCTTAACATCCATTCGGCAGTTATATCGCTCTATTTGGCAATTCTTACTATTGGACAATAGTTATTACTCTGCTCTTGAGCGATCGCTCTATTTGGCAATTCTTACTATTGGACAATAGTTATGGCTCTGCTCTTGAGCGCCATTCGGAGCAAGTGTGGCAGTTATATCGCTCTATTTGGCAATTCTTACTATTAGACAATAGTTATTACTCTGCTCTTGAGCGATCGCTCTATTTGGCAATTCTTACTATTGGACAATAGTTATGGCTCTGCTCTTGAGCGCCATTCGGAGCAAGTGTGGCAGTTATATCGCTCTATTTGGCAATTCTTACTATTGGACAATAGTTATTACTCTGCTCTTGAGCGATCGCTCTATTTGGCAATTCTTACTATTGGACAATAGTTATTGCAGTTTCCGCACGTTATTGTTGTACATATGCGGAGCAAGTGCGACAGCTATATACTTTCATGCAACAAAGCCATTATTAATTATTAATTATTAATTGTTGAATCCTACCTCCTCGCTCATTCCCAGTTCTTCCTGTCTTCCCCTCCTGGGAGGGGCTTGGGGTGGGTTGTCTCCAGTATAGCTGTCTCCTACAAAGAGCAAAAAGACTTTCCTTATGCAAACCCTAATTATTTTTCATTCTTCTTTGAGACTAATTCTTCCTGCTAAAATAATGAATTAATAACTCATAGCTGATAGCTGATAGCTAACCGCTGATAGCTTGCTAAGTATTGCAAAAGCTAGAGCAAAACTACAAACAAAAAATTTATTATCAAATACCAAAAGACGTAGTGCTATATATATGAAATTTGCTGCTTATGTTTGTCAAATAATCAACAAATATTTATTAATCTAAACATTACTGTGCAATTTAATTAAATGGTTATAAATAAGTATAAAAATTTAAGACGTATGTTTCAGGTAAAGTGAAATATTTTTTAATCAAAATTCCCTGTTTTCTGTTCCCTCTTTTCAAAGATTTTATTTTCTATTTACAGCAATTTTGGAGTTGATGAGGTACAAAGCTTTACGCGTTTAGGGAATAGGGAATAGATATTAGTATTAAACTGTACCTAACGCTTCCTCAAAAGTGCTGTAATTTTACAACTGATAACTGATAACTGATAACTGAAATGAACAACCTACTTATCAAGTCAAAAGTGTGCCAGTTAATGGGATATTTTCACACAAAAAATTAAATTTTCCATCGACACAAAAACAATAGAATAATTACCTAATAATTAAGGCTTAAAGCCTCTCCTTTAAAGGAGAAACAAGAAAAAATTTTCCTTTTAATCAATCCTATCCGTTTTCAAGGAGAGGTAATGATTAATGATTAATTATTAATTGTTGAATACCCATTTCTGACTTTTGACTTTTGACTTGTAACTATCCTTAACTAGCTATTAGCTTGAGTGCATTTCCGTACCGGAATGCTCCGCAAACAGCTAGTCTCCTGGGTCGGAACTACGTTAACAGCTTTTAGCAGCTCTGGGTTGAAATCTCCGGTTTCTATAAACCGGAAAATTTATTGCAATTAGGGCGCGGACAATACTAAATGCTGAAAGTAAGTCAGAAATTACTTTTGACTTTTGACTTTTGACTTATAACTTGTCCGTAGCGCTATAGGGGGGGGGTTGATATCCCCTTTCCGTTGCGGAACGCTCCGCAAACGCACATATTTACTACTAAGTGCCGATCGCTTATTTAAGAACTCATTGCATTAGCACGAGCAGCAGCAGCTTCATCCGGATGAATATTCAAACGAGTTAAATTCACCCGACCCTTAGCATCAATTTCTCGTACCTTAACAATTACTTCATCTCCAACTGCTAACTCATCTTCAACTTTACCAACACGATAATCTGCAATTTGAGATATATGAACCATTCCTTCCTTTCCTGGAAAAACTTCCACAAAAGCACCAATAGGAATAATTCGAGTCACACAACCAACATAAACATCCCCAGCATTCAGTTTCTTGGTCATACCTTGGATAATATTGCAAGCTTGTTTAGCCTTTTCGCCATCAGTAGCTGCAATAGTCACCGTCCCATCATCATCAATATCAATTTTGACACCCGTTTCCTCAGTAATACCCTTGATAGTTTTACCACCAGGTCCAATCACCAAACCAATCATGTCTGGACTAATCTTAAATGTTAACAGTCGTGGTGCATAAGGTGACATATCTGGACGAGCTTGATCGATAGTACCAAGCATCTTCTCCAAAATATGTAATCGTGCAGGTTTAGCTTGATGAATTGCATCAGCAATCACTTTTAGAGGCAAACCTGTAATTTTCATATCCATCTGCAAAGCTGTGATACCGCTATCAGTACCAGCGACTTTGAAGTCCATATCACCCAAGAAGTCTTCTATACCTTGAATATCTGTCAGGATACGAACTTCCTCACCTTCTTTAATTAAACCCATCGCTGCTCCACTCACAGGTTTCGTAATAGGAACACCAGCATCCATTAAACCCAAGGTCGAAGCACAAACCGAACCCATAGAAGTCGAACCATTTGAAGACAGGACTTCTGAAACAACTCGAATAACATAGGGAAAAATATCACCTGTTGGTATGACTGGGTTCAACGCACGTTCTGCTAGAGCACCGTGACCTATTTCACGACGACCAGGCGATCGCATTGGTTTAGTTTCTCCCACAGAAAAAGGAGGGAAATTATAGTGGTGCAGATAACGTTTTTCGTCTTGTGGATGTAAATCATCTGCCAATTCTTGAGCATCACCAGGTGTTCCCAGAGTTACAGCAGACATTACTTGAGTCAAACCTCGATTAAACAGAGAGCTACCGTGAACTCGCTGCGGCAAGACTCCTACTCGACAAGAAACAGGACGTACTTCATCCAATTTACGACCATCAACCCGGATACCTTCGTCAATAATTTGTTTGCGCATCAGTTTTTTGGTGACACCCTTAAAGACGTTCCCTAGCACCATCTTGTCAGATTCAACCAATACCCTAAGTTCCTCTTCCTCAGGTAGTGTAGCGATCGCTTCTGCAACAGACTCTTTAATTGCATCGAGTTTTTCATCGCGCTGACTTTTATCCAGGTCATATTCAGACAAAATCTGTTTGATAGATTCTGTAGCTTTTTCCTGAATATAATTTTCTAAAGTAGAGTCTACTTCTGGAGGTTCAGCTTCAACCAGTTCAATACCCATTTCCGCAATAATTTCTCGTTGAGCTTGAATAAGGTCACAAACTGCTTCATAACCAAAATCAATTGCTTCAATAATATCTTGTTCTGGCAATTGATTGGCCCCTGCTTCTACCATGATCACCCCTTGAGGAGACCCAGCAACAACCAAATCTAAATCGCCATTTTTGACTTCACGGTAAGTTGGATTAATAATAAAATCGTCTCCTACCAAACCTACCCGTACTGCTGCCATAGGGCCATAAAATGGTAATTGAGCCAGTAATACTGCCACAGAAGAACCCGTCACAGCTAGCACATCTGGTGGCACTTCTTCATCCATGGACAAAGTTGTGGCCACAATTTGAATATCATTTCGCAACCAGCTTGGAAATAAAGGGCGTAGCGGCCTATCAATTAAACGACCAGTAAGTGTTACCTTCTCTGGTGGACGACCTTCCCGACGTAAAAAACCACCTGGAATTTTACCACCAGCGTAGAGTCTTTCTTCGTAGTCCACTAAAAGAGGTAGGAAATCTATTCCTTCTCTACCTGGGGCAGTGGTGGCCGTCACTAACACTGCTGTGTCTCCTGACTCTATCATCACGGCACCACCAGCTTGAGGCGCAAATAAACCAACTTTTAGTCTAATATCCCGTCCATCAAAGGATATGGATTTGTCTATCTCTTCCATCCAGTTTTTTTTCCTTCTCTAATCATATTATTCTTTCACTTCTGTGGAAATCGTAACACTGTTACTGGGGCAATTGTTAGGAAGAAGGAAGATGGAAGAAGGAAGATGGAAGAAGGAGCAAGGGATTTACCGATCTACCACAGAAGGAAGATGGAAGAAGGAGCAAGGGGTTTACTGATATACCACAGAAGGAACAATCTGGCAAGGAAGAAGCAAGAAGGAGCAAGGGGTTTACTTATCTACTACAGAAGGAAGATGGAAGAAGGAGCAAGGGGTTTACTTATCTACTACAGAAGGAACAATCTGGCATTATGTTTTAAGCTTTTGATATCAGCACTTACGCATAACCGCCATATCTAGTAGGGGCGAATGGCATTTGCCCTCTAGGGATAGCGTATTGTCTAATAATTTGCGTAAGTCCTGGATATGTCTGCGTCCTTTCCTTTAGACATCTCTAAAAATTCAATCAATGTCTTATCGATAAATTATCAATGACTTTTCACTATTCCCTCTTTTGGAGGAGATGTCTATTAATTTCTACTAGAGATTGAAGATAAACCGCTATAATATTTTTACTTAACAACCTTCTATAAGTAAATGATGGAGGCTGCATCCAGTTATTTTAACTCGGATGCCGTTTTTTATTTCTAAATTTGATTATTCAAGAATTTTTATTAGAAAAGATTAGTAATCAAAACATTACCTTTTTGATAGATATTTAATATGGCAATTTTACATGGTTTTTGGCTTGCTCAATCCGAACAAGAAAGTTATTTATTTGTTTGGGGAGAAATTTGGCGCAGAATTACAGAAGATGACGCTGGTGAAACAGGAAAAATAATTAATAATCCTTATGCAATAACTGGAAATGAACTTTTGAAGCTATTTCAGGAAAAAACCGATATTTCTTTAAAAAATCAGAAAATCACAACAAACCAAACCTTAGCTCTTCCCACAAAATTATTAGAATCTAGCCAAAAACTATACCCACTTCATTCTGCTACTAATTTCTCAGAAACCGCAGAAAAGTTATATCTTTATCCCTGGCAAATAGAAGGAATTTGTTTAAACCCTATACAAGCAATAGAATGTTTACGCTCTTTTCCTCTGGGCAACATCGCTGAATCTTTCATTGGAGCAGATTTAAAGTTTTGGTCTCATGTTGCTAGATGGAATCTTCACTTATTAGCAAGATGTAAATTTTTACCAACTATTGAAAAACAATCAAATGAACAATTTTTTGCTATTTGGCAACCCTTACTTGATAGTGCTACAGACCAAAATCGACTGAAAAATTTTACCCTACAAATGCCTCTTGCTTGTCGCACATATCAACTAGATTGGCAGTCGCCTATTTCCTTAGAAAATTTACAAATAATCCCCAAAAATAACACTTCAAAATTACCAAGTATCAAATCGAGTCAAGAACTACTCCAAGATTTCTTGCAAAAAACAATAGACGCACAAATTAGACAAATATCGTCCGAAATATCTCAAACAGAAATATCCTCATTAAATCCCGCAATTAAACAATGCTTAAAATCCTTATCAGAACAATCAGCTTTAAAATTACCTGCCACTAAAGAAACACAGCAAATTAGCAAAATACTCGATAATTGGCAATCGCCCCTACAACAATATAAAACCACAGAAAATCAATTCATTACCTGTTTTCATCTTCACTCACCATCCAAAAAATCCAAAGAGTGGACTCTAGAATATTGTCTTCAAGCAATAGACGATCCAGAATTTTTAGTCGATGCCAAGACAATTTGGAAAAATCCTGTAGAAACCTTCAACTATCAAGGACGAACAATTAAATTTCCTCAAGAAACACTGCTTAGTGGCTTAGGTTTAGCATCAAGAATTTATCCAACTATTGAACCTAGTTTACAACAAGCAACCCCCCAAAATTGTCAATTAACTCCACAGCAAGCTTATACATTTATTAAAAGTGGGAGTTGGCGGTTTACAGACAGTGGTTTAGGAGTGATTTTACCACCTAGTTTAGCGAATAGAGAAGGATGGGCTTCCCGCTTAGGTCTAAGTATTCGTGCCCAAACTCCAAAAATTAACAAAACTGAAAGATTAGGCTTAAAAAGTCTCCTCAATTTCCAGTGGGAATTGTCCATTGGAGGTCAGAAATTAACCAAAGCCGAATTTAACCAATTAGTAGCCAAAGATAGTCCCTTAGTAGAAATTAACGGCGAGTGGGTCGAACTGCAACCCCAAGATATTCGGGCAGCCCAAAATTTCTTTGCCAGTCGTCAAGATGAAATGGCCTTATCTTTAGAAGATGCTTTGCGATTGGCCACCGGAGACACTCAAGTTATGGAAAAGTTACCCGTCGTTAATTTTGAAGCTGGCGGTCAACTCCAAGAACTTCTGGACACTTTGACGAATAATCGTTCCTTAGAGGAAATTCCGACTCCGAAGAATTTTCGTGGCGAACTACGTCCTTATCAAGCACGAGGTGTAAGTTGGTTAACGTTTTTGGAACGTTGGGGTTTGGGTGCTTGTTTGGCAGATGATATGGGTCTGGGTAAGACCATCCAAACAATAGCCTTTCTGCTCAATCAACAAGAACAAGAATTACTAGAAGCACCCACATTATTAGTATGTCCTACTTCAGTATTAGGGAACTGGGAAAGGGAAGTTAAAAAATTCGGACCAACCTTAAAAGTAATAGTACATCACGGCGATAAACGTGCCAAAGGTAAAGAGTTTTTCAAAGTAGTTAAAGACAAACATTTAGTAATTACCAGTTACGCTTTATTGTATCGAGATGAAAAAATATTACAGACAGTAAAATGGCAGGCAGTAATAGTTGATGAAGCTCAAAATATCAAAAATCCAGAGGCAAAACAATCTCAAGCTGTGAGAAAACTAGAAGCATCCTTTAGAATCGGTTTAACAGGAACTCCCGTAGAAAATCGCCTTTCAGAATTATGGTCAATTTTAGATTTTTTGAATCCTGGATATTTAGGAAAAAAACAATTTTTCCAACGTCGCTTTGCTATTCCGATTGAAAAATATGGGGATACAAATTCATTACAAACTTTGCGCTCTCTGGTTCAACCATTTATTTTACGTCGGCTCAAAACTGACAAAGATATTATTCAAGACTTGCCAGAGAAACAAGAAAATACTATATTTTGCCCACTAGCAAATGAGCAAGCAAAACTTTATCAAGACATAGTTGAAACTTCTTTAGCAGAGATTGAATCTGCTGATGGTATTCAGCGAAAAGGTAAAGTTTTAGCCCTATTGGTAAAACTCAAACAACTTTGTAATCATCCCGTACTTCTACAGATTAAAAAAGGCAGTAAGAAAAAAGTAGAAATTAGCGATAAAAATTCAGGAAAGCTGCAACGTTTATCTGCTATGTTAGAAGAAATAACTTCAGAAACAGAAAGGGCTATTATTTTCACTCAATTTGCCGAATGGGGAAAAATTTTACAACCTTATTTGCAAGAAAAATTAGGCAGAGAAATATCATTTTTATATGGAGCAACTCGCAAAAATAAAAGAGAAGAAATGGTAGATAGATTCCAACAAGACCCTCAAGGTCCGCCAGTAATGATTCTTTCTTTAAAAGCAGGAGGTACTGGTTTAAATTTAACTCGTGCTAATCATGTTTTTCACTTTGATAGATGGTGGAATCCGGCAGTAGAAAATCAGGCTACAGACCGGGTATTTAGAATTGGTCAAACCCGAAATGTTCAGGTACATAAATTTGTCTGTACCGGAACTTTGGAAGAGAAAATACACGACTTAATTGAAAGTAAAAAAGAACTAGCAGAACAAGTAGTAGGTGCAGGGGAACAATGGTTAACTGAACTAGATACAGACCAGTTGAGAAATTTATTAATTCTTGATAGAAATAAAGTTATTGAGGAAGAGTAAATTTGAGTTATTGAAAAATCAGGAGTCAGGAGTCAGGAGATAGGAAACAGGAGTCAGGAGTCAGGAGACAGGAGACAGGAGACAACTCACCCCGACCGTGGAGAACCCACCCCTAACCCCGACCGTGGAGAACCCACCCCTAGCCCCTCCCAGGAGGGGAAGACAGGAGAAAACCCACCCCTAACCCCGACCGTGGAGGGGAATGAGCGAGGAGGTAGGAGTAACAATTGTCAATTTGGGATTTTTCTGCCCAACTCTTGCCTTAAAATACGCTCCTTTTTGACCATGAAGAGCTGAAAACCAGGTACTTTTGAAAGGCCCAAAAAAGGCACTTGTCTTTATCTGTCAATGCTTTTAGATTAGATAGGTAGAGCAATAATTAACAATTACTTCTCCTTAGCTTAAAACGAAAGACTTCGCAAGATTTTTCCTTTTTACTTCTTGCTTCCTCATCAAATTTGAGACTTAACTTATTTCTTCTTCCTTCTTACTTGTTCCTTCTTACTTCATATAAAATTTGAGACTTAACTTTTTCCTTCTTTCTTATTCCTTCTTCCTTCTTCCTTCTTACTTCTTACTTCTTAATAAAAAAAAAATGACTAACTACAATAACTCACAAAGTGATAAAGAATGGTGGACTCAACAATGGATAGACTTGTTAAGTTCCTATAGATACAAAAAGCGATTAGAAAGAGCAAGAAATTATGCCAGACAAGGCAATGTTCTGAGTTTAGAATTCAAAGAGCAAAAAATTATTGCTCAAGTTCAAGGTACAGCACCCGAACCCTACAAATTATCTTTATGGTTAGATACTTTTACTGATGAAGACTGGAATTATGTCATTGAAACAATGTCAGAAAGAGCAATTTTTACTGCCAAATTATTAGCAGGAGAAATGCCTCAAAATATAGAAGAAGTTTTTGCCGCTAATGGTTTAAGACTATTTCCATTTACCTTAGAAGATATTCATGCTGAATGTGACTGCCCAGACCCAAAAAGAGTTTGTAAACATATTGCAGCAGTTTATTATATATTAGGCGATCGCTTTAGTGACAATCCATTTTTATTATTTCAATTACGCGGTCGTACCAAAGAAAAAATATTAGAAGTTCTACGCCAAAAACGCGGTCAAGGTGAAGAAGAAAATTCCACAATTCAAGAAAAAATTACAACAGAAAAAACGCCAAAAACTCCAACTTCAGCAACTCAAGAATATACAAATTTTGAGCATTTTTGGGAATATAAAGAACAACTAGATTCTTCCCTAGTAGTAATTACGCCACCCCCAACTAATGAGACTGTTTTAGATGTTTTAGGGCCGATTCCTTTAGGTACATCTGCTGATACTATTAAGGATTATTTTAAGCAAATTTATCAAAATATTAGTCAGCAGGCAGTAATAACCGCCTTAAACCAGGGACGAGATAATTCAAGAATTAATTAGCGTCGCTACCCGGAAGTTAAAAATGCATTTAAAAGTCAAAAATTTTGAGTGGTAAGACTTTTAGGATTTTGTAACTGGTTAGTTATTTCTGCCATCCTGCACTAGCGATCGCTATTTTCCGTACCGGAATGCTCCGCAAATAGCTTTTATTGTGCTGAAAGCTTGGGTTTAATTAGGGTTTGCACTCATCAAACTAAAAGTCAGGATAGCTTGCGTTCATTAATTGATAATGGATAATGAATAATGGATAATTACAAGAAGGTTTTAACCGCTTTTTTCTCCTTGCTTATGAGAGGATTTTTACCTAAAGCGCGATTAATTATCAATTATCAATTATCCATTGGTAATAAAGCTTTTTCTATTAAGTTGAACTCCTACGTTTATCGAAAAATTGTGGTTTAAAACCTCCTCTTTTAAGGGGATAAAAAGAAAAGTTTTCATGATTAGTCAATCCTATCCGTTTTAAAGAAGAGGTCATTTCAGTTATCAGTTATCAGTTATCAGTACCGACCACTAAAGTCGGAGAAAACGAAAATACGCTCATTGAAATTTTTTCATCCCCTAAAAGGGGGAGGCTTTAAACCCAATTTTTCGGTAATTATTAATTATTAATTATTAATTATTAATTATTAATTGTTGAAGGCTTTTATTAGCATCAATTTACTAAAATTTTCTGCTGAAATTCAAAAAAATTTATTCACATAAAATGGCTGAAACCGTTGCCTGTTAACCCACAAATCGACCCGTCCCCGCGTCTGGTGTGTCCCCGTGTCCTACCCCCACCAACCAATTTTTTCAGCAGACCCTAATTATTGCTCTGCCGATATAATCTCAAAACATTGATATATAAAGGCTTTAGCTGTTTTAGGTTGAAACAAGTGCCAGCTTTTCGGTTGCTCAAGGTCAAAAAGGAGCGCATTTTGGTCAAGAGTTGCACAGAAAAATCAAGGGACGATTTTTCCTGCTATCTTTTCTATAATTCCTATTTCTCCTGACTCGGTCCTCCTGACTTCTGAATCCTAACCTCTACATTTTTCAACAAAGAATTGAAGCACAAGAACAGCAAGCTTAAATTGTCCACTAAAGGTAATAAAGCTGTTTGCGCAGTATGACCTAGGAATACCTGATAGCTGACCGCTGTTTGCTTCGCGGTGACAAACGGAAATGCTGATGTAAAATGTGTTGAAAAAGCTTAATTTTTCGTTTTTAATTCTCAAAATATTTAGAGTTTTTAGCAAAAATCTGGCTTTGTTGGATAGGTTCAACGCTATCTAGTATCTAAATTTGAGATGCGAACAAAAAAATAAATACTTGAGAGAAAAGAAAAATAGGAACTAATAAGAGGGTTTTGAACCGGATAAAAAATCACAATTTCCCTTGAACAAAAATCTGAATATCTTAACTACTATTGCTAAATTAGCAGTTCCATTATTGTATAATTACTCCACACAAACTTAATAATTTTAAGTTCATTTTTCTATTAATTATCAACCATGAAAAACAACTATATGTTATAATAAGATAGAATAGCTAAAAATACCAATAGCTATATAACATTAATTTATACGGTGGTGATTTTTTATCATGTTTGTACGAAACTTTTTAGGACTTTCTTTAGTAGGTCTTTTAGTTTCAGCTCCTCCAGTCAATCACCCTCAAACTGCAAAAACTAAGGTGGAATCAAGCCCACAATTACAGGCAGTAACATTTCCACCAACAACTTCAAGAGGTGCGCCATCGAGAACTAGAGGAGCTGGATCTCGCGGTCCTTGTAATCCAATAATCAAACAAGAATTAAGCAACCTAACAGCTGTAGTACCAGAAAATAATATTGGTACAACAGTCAGTCCCAACCCCACTGTTTACCTTTATGTTCCTAAAAGTAGTAAACGAAAGGCAGAATTTGCTTTATTTGATTGGACAAATAGAGTCAGAGAACCAATATATAAAGTAGGTGTATCTCTGCCTGAGTCCGCTGGAATTGTCAAAGTAAGTTTGCCAAAAACAGTTGAATTAGAACCGAATAACACTTATGTTTGGCACTTTGGCATAATTTGCGATCCAGAGGAGCGTGCTTTAGATTTTTACATTAATGGATGGCTAAGACGTACCACTCTCAAGCCAGAAACAGAAGCTAAATTAAAACAACTACAGGAAAAACCACTAGAACAAGCTAAACTCTATGCTGAATCATCAGTTTGGAGCGAAACAATTAAAACTTTAGAAAAATCTCGTGTTGCTTATCCCAATGCCTGGAAAGAACTGTTAAAATCAGTTGGGTTAGGGGAATATGCTGATAGTCAAATCTTTGATTGTTGTCAGGAAATAAAACCCGCTCAAAGGTAATATAAATTGTTAGATTACCTAAAAGTTAAACATATTGAGAAACCATTAGTGAAATCTCATTATGATTCTCGTGGATCAACAGCTGAATCATTAATTTGGCCGTGGCGCGGGGTGTGGATAACTACTCCCTGCGTAACTCTACTGATAATATTACTCCGCCTAACCGGAATATTACAGTTATGGGAGTGGGGTACATACGACTTTTATATCAGAAATAGACCTTTACCTCCAAGGGACAAACGTATCCTAATTGTTGGTATTGATGAAGCGGATATACGCAAAGTAGGTCAGGGAACAATTACTGACGCAACTCTTGCCAAGCTGCTCAAAAAACTCAAAGCGATGGAACCCAGAGCTATTGGTTTAGATATTTACCGAAATTTACCCGTACCGCCTGGTTATGAAAAATTAGAAAAAGTATTTCAAAACACTCCTAATTTAGTTGGTATCCAAAAAGTAGTAGGGGATGAAATAGGAGAAGGAGTCGCACCACCACCTGCTTTACAAGAAAAAGGACAAGTAGGAGCAAATGATACCCCTGTCGATGCAGATAATAGAACTCGGCGAGGCTTATTATACTTAGAGAATAAAGATGGGGAAACTATTTATAGCTTTGCCCTGCATTTAGGATTGCTTTATTTAGAACAGGAAAATATTAAACCAGAAAGAGTAGAGGGAACCGATCGCTGGCGCCTAGGAAATCGGGTGTTTCCTCCTTTTCAAAAAAATGATGGTGGTTATGTGAGAGCTGATGCTCGTGGACATCAGTTATTAATTAACTATAGAGGGCCTAGCGGTCATTTTGAAACAGTTTCTCTGACAGATATCCTTGATGGACAAGTCCCTCCAGACTGGGGACGCGATCGCATAATTCTGATTGGAGCAGTAGGAGAAAGCTTCAACGATCTATTCTATACACCCTACAGTAGTTATTTGTTAACTCCACCAATACCAATGGCAGGAGTAGAACTGCAAGCAAATTTTATTAGTCAAATTATTAGTGCTGCTCTAAATGAACGTCCCTTAATCAAAACTTGGTCTGAACCCCAGGAATGGTTATGGATTTTTATCTGGTCTGGAGTTGGTGCCACAGTTACATGGCAGTGGCGAAATCAAACAAAAAAATTCTTGTCACTAACTTTATTGAAGCACCTCACCCTAGAATCTGCGAGCATTTTTCTTAGCACTTATATGATGTTTATTTGGGGATGGTGGCTTCCTGTAGTGCCTCCTTTATTAGCAATATTACTTTCTTCATTTGCCATTACAGGTTATGTTGCTGGCACTGCTAGTGTGATTAGAAAAACTTTTGCTCGTTATCACTCCAATGAAATAGTCAAGAATTTATTGGAAAGTAAAGAGGGTTTAAAAATCGGAGGTAAGAGGCAATGTATAACTGTATTAACTTCTGATTTAAGGGGGTTTACGGCCTTTTCTGAGCAACTATCTCCAGAAAGTGTTGTAGAAATTATTAATATTTATCTCAAAGATATATTAAAAGTAATTACTAAATATGGTGGCAGTATTGACAAGCTACTAGGTGATGGAATTATGGTTTTATTCGGCGCTCCCATAGCTAGGGAAGATGATGCACAGAGAGCTGTTGCCTGTGCATTGGCAATGCAGCTAGAAATGAAATCTATTAATCAAAAAATCAAAATCCTCGGGTGGCCAACTTTAGAAATGGGTATTGGTATTCATACAGGGGATGCTGTAGTAGGAAATATTGGCTCTGAAGAACATACTGAATATACTGCTATTGGTTGGGAAGTGAATTTGGCTTTTCGGATAGAAAGCTATGCTACTGGAAATCAAATTCTGATTTCTAATGCTACTAGAGCAGCAGTTGGTACTTCACAATTAAGGATAGATAGTATGAAGGAAATTAGACCCAAAGGTATTAGCAATCCAATTAATATTTATGAAGTGGGGGGTATTAGTGGTAAATATAATCTATGTTTGCCCAAAGAAGAGGAAATTCTATTACCCATAGAAAAACCAATTCGTATCTTTTATTTAATTGTAGAAGGTAAACATATTAGTAATACTGTGTTTAAAGGAAAGTTAGTTAAGCTTTCTCAGAGAGGAGCGGTGATAGAGATTAACAAATATGCTTCAGAAGATTCACTACCATTAATTCACAGTAATATCCAACTTAATTTATTAAATCCTAGCAATAAATCGTTTATGAGCGAGCATATTTATGGGAAAGTTTTAAAACGAGAAGAAGCATCAAAGACTTTTTACATCCGTTTTACTTTCAAGCCTAAATCTGTGGTGGAAGAACTCGATAGTTTATATCAATCTTGTTTACAGCGATAGAATTTGTTGCTGAAGTAGATTCCGAGACTATTTTTCTAAGTTTTTTCACAATGCAAAGTAAAACGTTATCTACTGACGGGGAATCTCCCAATGTCTACTAGGAAATCCGGCGTTGGTAAAGCGCGTATATGATATTAATCTTAATTCTTTAGGAGTCAACCCACCCTTCACCCCGACCGTGGAGGGGAAGAAAGAAGAAGAAACCCCGAGTCAAAGGAGAAAGTTTTTTTGGTAGCGTAAAGGTCATGGACTTCTATCGCGCTTTTATCCAGAACAGAGAGCTTCTGACGTTGCGTGACCAAAAAATAAGGTCCCAAGCTTCTGCCTTTCAAGGGGATGAAAAAAGATCGACTTCAGTATTTTCTTACCTATGGCTTTAGCCGGAGGTACTGATAACTGATAACTGAAATGACTCTCGCGATGTCAATAACCACTACTGTCTCTGGCCTGACCACCATTGAGACTACTTTTTTTTTGGTTCTCAGTTTACTCACTCGCTCGTTACAACGTGCTGTCTAACAGCTAGAAACAGAGTGGTAGTTGACACCCGACTACCTTTTGAGTTAACCACCATTTAACTTTAGCATCCATTACCTAACGATGCTCTCACCATGCTTCACTTCAGAGGTCAATGTGTCTTTGTCCTTATAATATATTTTATTTTTTTGATTACGGGTTAAAGCCCGTCACATCGTTTCTATGCAGCCCTTGATAGTATATATGATATGTTACCTCGGAAGCAACTGGTTGGTTTCCCACTGACCGAATTTTTACGATGAAATTATCACAAGATAGGCGATCGCATTAGGTCTAGATATTCTATTTAGCGATCGCTATCTTTAGAATATGGGAAATTTTTAAGTAGAATAAGATGGTATATCAATTTTTTATTCTTGGCGGTATACCTACAGTTAAAACTAAATGTCTGTCTTATAGATGGCACTACTGCGGTAATTATTTAATTAGTACACACAGGAATCGTCGCCACTACACTAATTAACTACGACGACTACGACCACGACGACCACCAGCTACTGAGTCCAAATCCTTGTCAGTTAGCTTTTCCAATGTTGGCTGCTGGTCAGCAGTAGGCTTTTTCCATGTACTTTCTCGTTTTGGATTTGATTTTTGTTGTTTATGTGTCATTGTCCTTCTCCTAAGTAACTCTTCTAAACTTAATCTAAGTGTATATACTGTTGTATCTTTAGGTGAGATGAGATTGTACTCAACTCCACCTACTTATAGTTTAACCTATAATTTATCCTGACGTCTATAATCTCCAACCAATAATCAGCTAAAACACTTATATAGTCAGTATTAAAAAAAATTTACATCCTCAGTAATATTAACGAGGTACTTACGAATCAATAACTTAATATTGGCCATGACTAATTGCTTGTACTTAGAATTTATAAATAAATCTAAGTATTTATACTGTTGTATACTAGGTGAGATGAGATTATACTCAACTCCACCTACTTATAGTTTAACTTATAATTTATCCTGGCGTCTATCATCTCTCACCAATAATCGGCTAAAACGCTTATATAGTCAGTATTAAAAAAAATTTACATCCTCAGTAATATTAACTAGGTACTTACAGATTGTAAAAATATTGGCCATTACGAATTCCTTGAACTTATACGAATTCCTTGAACTTATTTATTGCTACAATACTTTATGGAATCGATCCGGAATTGATACATATTTGACGATATATATCCCTCTCACCGGAGAATATTTGAAAAGACAACGTTTTATTGATTGAAGTTGCGATCGCTGAATTAAAGTCCAAGAAATTGGACATATTGTTGTTTGATTGCGTTTTACTGAATAATTAAGGTTTAAAGCTTTCCCTTTAAAGGAGAAACAAGAAAAAATTTTCACGCTCCGCGTCAATCCTCTTCTGTTCAAGGAGAGGTAATTGTTAATTATTAATTAGGGTTTACCGATAGACGATAAAACCATTGATAGGTAAAGGCTTGAGCTTTCTTTGACTCCCCAAAAGTGCGCTCATTTTAGTCTAAAACCCTCAAAAAGTTAGCATAAAATAAACTAAGGACAGAAAAATTGAGGGACAATTCTACTGCTACCTCCTCGCTCATTCCCCTCCTGGGAAAGGTCCGCGGGTGGGTTTTCTCCTGTCTTCCCCTCCTGGGAGGGGTTAGGGGTGGGTTCTCCACGGTCTAGGCCCGCGGGTGGGTAGACTCCTACTCCTGAAGTGCGACTCGTTGGCCACTAAACTAGGAGACTAGGTATAAATGGCCGTTCCAAGTCAATACATGAGGACAACCTCGACTTGTGAATAACTCTTATTACCTTGGTGGTGAAATTCCAT
>JAXHSW010000169.1:0-12170 GCA_034190295.1 Cyanobacteriota bacterium
CAGTCCGCACCGAAAAGCTGACAGCTAATAGCTGTTTGCTCTAAGATTAAGTGATGGACTTTTAACCCATACTTTTAATTCTATAAAGCTGACTGCTGAATGCTGACTGCTGAATGCTTACAAAACCCCGCCTTTTAAGGCGCAATATTTTTGGAGTGGTTCTCAAATCCCCTACTTCCCCTCCTGGGAGGGGCTAGGGGTGGGTTAACTTCTTACTTGCAGACTTGCAGACTTGCAGACTTCGTTAACGGGGTGGCTTTTTTCACCATTAAAAACTGACAATTTTAGGGTGTATCTCAATGCAAGAATAAAGCCAAAAATTTATTGCTTTTAGGCAACAGGCAACAGGCAACAGCTCCGTCAGGGAATATATAGGAAAAAAGTATTTTTGCTTGCTATGAGATGCACTCCAATTTTAACTTTCATAACTTCAATAAAAGCACTATTTATAAAGCCAACTATAGAGGTATTTCCCGATCAAAAAACTTTAAATAGGCAACAGGCAACAGGCAACAACTCCGTCAGGGAATATATAGGAAAAAAGTCAATCCAGTAGGGTGCGTTAATGAAATGTAACGCACCAAATTATACCATTTCTCAAAAACTTTTCTACATTTTGTTGAGCAGGGGACCCACCCCTAACCCCGACCGTGGAGGGGAAATAGGGGAGTGGGTAGGGACGTTGCATAAGGGTGTCCGTACTGGGAGAAGCAAACATAAGAATAATTAACATTAACTTAGCTGAAATTAGCATGCAAAGTGATTTGACTTGTACCGATTAATTGACAACTGAAGTACTGCCCAAGTATAGCAATAATGCATGGGAATTGGTATTAGTCCAGTAGGGTGCGTTAATGAAATGTAACGCACCAAATTAGTATTTCCTTAATTAACTAATAGCACTAGACCTACACATCTAAAATTGTGCCGTGCGACGGATTGTTAAATACCTTTAACTATTTCTCCAAAGTCTGCCAATACTCGTGCATTATTGCGGAGTAACCCTAATAAATTTAATCTATTCTGTTTAATTTTCGGGTCTGGGTCTATTACTAAAACACTTTCCGGCCCATCAAAGAAATTACTTACAGTTGGGGCAATTTTTGCCAAACCATCTACTAACTGTTGATAATTTCTGGTTTGTTGAGATACTTTTGTTTGGGGAACTAAGTCAACTAAAGCATTATAAAATGCTAATTCTGATTCACTTTTAAACAAGTTTAAATCCACATTTTTTTCAGGTGTAAGTTGTATTTTATCCAACTCACCTTGAGCCGCCAAACGAGTTGAACGATTAACAGTTTCATAGATTTGGTCAAGCAGACCATTTTGCCGAATATTTTGTAAGAAAATTGCTCGATTTCGTACATCTAATAAATCTTTTAATGCTCGTTCGGTATATTCAGCATCATTATTACCTAACACCGCATTTACCAGATCGTAATCAATATTTTTTTCCTCTTGTAAAATTGTTTTAATCCGCTGCAAAAAGAAGTCATATAATTGTGGCAATAACTCTGATTTTGCTTCGGGATAAAATTCAGTAAAATCTACAGCAATCTGTTCTAATAACTGACGTAAATTTATCGGCAAATCGGCCGACCAAGTAATATTCACCACCGCATTTGCTGCCCGACGTAAAGCGAAGGGGTCCGAGGAACCTGTGGGTAACATTCCCAATCCAAAAATACTTACCAAAGTATCAAGTTTATCTGCCAAACTCACAACTTGACCGCTAATACTTTCCGGTAAAATATCTCCAGCACCTCTAGGCAAATAATGTTCAAAAATTGCTATTGCCACAGCTTCATTTTCCCCACAAGCACGGGCATATTTTTCTCCCATTATTCCCTGGAGTTCGGGAAATTCATAAACCATTTGAGTTACTAAATCAGCTTTGCAAAGTAGGGCTGCTCTTTCTATATTTTTGCTTTCTTCTTGACTGACTTTTAACTGTTCGGCTATTAACTTAGCTATATTAACAATACGTTCGACTTTTTTCCGCACCGAACCAAGTTTAGCTTGGAAAGTTACAGCTTCCAATTCAGGTAAATAACTTTCTAATGGTTTAGCTAAATCTGCCTTATAGAAAAATTGCCCGTCAGCCAATCTAGCTCTAATTACTCGTTCATTTCCTTTAGCAATAATCTCTGACTTTTCCGGGTCGCCATTAGAAATAGTAATAAAATATGGCAGTAATTCAACCTTGGATTTAGCAGTTTTTGTTGATTTCAAAACAGGAAAGTAACGTTGATGTGTCACCATAACTGTTGTTGTTACTTCCGAGGGCAAAATTAAGAACTCTTCATCAATTTTACCAACTACTGCTGTCGGCCATTCGACTAAATTTGTAACTTCTGCTAATAATTCTGTCGGAACTTCTGCTATTCCTTGAACTTTTTTTACTACAGCTTGTATTTGTTGTTCAATTTTACTCTTTCTTTGTTGAAAATCTACTTCTATATAAGCCTTTTTCAATACTTCTACATAATCTTTTGCCCGGTTAATTTCAATAGATTCAGGATGTAAAACTCTATGTCCGTAGGAGACACGACCAGAAGTAATTATCTCAGAGCCATTTTCTAAATTTATCGGCAATATTTCCCCATCTAATAATGTTACTAACCATCGAATAGGACGAGGAAATTTAATTTCTCCATCTGCCCAACGCATAAATCTTTTACCTTCAAGTTTATTAATCCATTCAGGTACTAATTTGATGATAATTTCTGCTGTTTGTTTACCTTTAATTTTTTTATTAACGAAGACAAAATCACCTTTTTCAGTCGGGCGTATTTCTAGGTCTTTTAATTCTATTTCTTGTTTTTTAGCAAAACCTTCTGCTGCTTTTGTAGGTTTACCATCTTTAAAAGCTGCCTTTGCTGGAGGACCTTTAATTTCTTCTTCTCGGTCTGCTTGTTGAGTAGGTAAACTGTTGATTACAACAGCTAAACGTCTGGGTGTAGCATATATTTTCACCCCATCATTTGTTAAGTATGTCTCACTCAAAGTAGTGGGGATAAGTTTTTCCCATTGTTCGATAGCTTCAGAGACAAAAGTTGCGGGTAATTCTTCTGTACCAATTTCTAATAAAAATGTAGGCATAGCAAAATATTGACAGATTTGGATATTATTAGTTAATTACAACAGTTTACCGAAAAATTGAGTTTAAATCTTCCCGTCTCTAATACTAAATATCAGGCATTTTTGCCACAGACGCTGCATGCAAAGGGGTGCATCTCATAGCAAGCAAAAATACTATTTTTCTATATATTCCCTTCCGGAGCTGTTGCCTTTCGGAGCTGTTGCCTAAAAGCGATAAATTTTTGGCTTTCTTCAAAACTGAGATGCACCAATGCAAAGTCTGTAGGTCCTAGGTAAATAACGAATAATACCATTTCTCAAAAACTTTTCTACGTTTTATTGAGTAGAGGAGTGGGTAGGGATGTTCCATGCAACGTCCGTATAGGAAGTATTCAACAATTAATAATTAATAATTAATAATTAATAATTATATTACCTCTCCTTGAAAAGAAGAGGATTGATTCAAAGGAAAAGTTTTTTCTTTTTTCCCCTTAAAAGGGGAGGCTTTCAACCACAATTTTTCGGTAAACATAAGAACAATTAACATTAACTTGGGTAAAATTAGGCAAGAAATTCCATGCGCCTATGTTAATTACTTAATAACTGAAGTGTTACCTAACGATACCATTACTTTTGGTAATTGGTATAAGATATTTTGACTTCATACAAAGTATAGGAATTAGGAATAATGTTGATAGATATTAAATAACAATACAGTGTATACATTGCTGGATTTTTGTAGACGCAAAGTAGCTTTTATAAAACTATTCCCATCCACTATTTACTTCTTTATTATTCCTGATTTATTATGTAAGCATTTCGGTCCGAATGCGGAGCTAACAGCTATTAGCTGTCAGCTAGAGCGCAACAAGACTCTATCTTATGGGACAGTGTTTAAATTAACAACTAACTTTAAAGGGCAAGGGAGCTAACTTTTGTAGTAAGACAATTAAATATTGCTTTGATCATAAATAATAAAGCTTTGATCATAAATAATAAAGCTTTGATCATAAATTAAAAGCAATAGCTGTTAACGCAGTTCCTCCGGTAGGAGGCTAGCTGATGACTGACGGCTGTTTGCGCAGCATTCCGGAGGAAATGCTTACTATCTAAGTTATAAGTTTTCAATTTAGATATTTTTTCAATTAACTATTCTATGGCGATTATTTGTGTTTTAAAATATTGTATCGCGTTTCTCTGGCTAATGAGTTACACCTATCTTTCTTTCTATTCTATTCCCTGTTTCCTATTCCCAACTCCAGTGTTCCCTAAAGCAAACGAATGCCCGTACCTTACAAGTATGGGAATTGCTATATAACATTTTGAAGCAATATTTTAATGTTTATAAAAAAGCATAAAAATCAACTAATATCTGCTATTCTCTATACCATAATTAATCCGTTCGTTAATTTTATACTATGAATTCGCAAATATGTTATATTGAATTTAGTTGAACTAACAATCGATAACTGATTAATCCAGCACATACCTCAGGCAAAAATAAAAAATATTTAATTTTTATTTTTAAATATTTATCTTTCTGGTATTCCATGACTTATTCAACGACCTGTGCCAAAAAATTAACTATTTTGTGTCTTAAGAGACAGAAATTGTAAGCAATACAATTGATGTAACGATCGCTTTTATACCCTGTCTGTCTTATAAAGACTAACTAAATTCACTGTACTTACATTAATAGTTTAAACACAGAGTCATACTCGTACCTGTATTAATAATTAAATCCTAGATGCAAAACAAACTTTGTGAAGCAAAAGCGTCAAATTAGGATTATAATTCTTGTTAAAGGAGTAGAGTGCAATTATGCCTATAACTTTAACTTGAGCCATCAAGATTCATATTTTGGAAGTGAAATATTGAGCAATCCGAAATTGAATCAGACAAAAATGAAGAAGATACTCAAAGACTAAAATATGCAGGTTATAACTATTTAAAGAGCTTATTCTCATTCAATTCTCAGCAAATAGTATATACATCATTCAATATTTATCTCTTAACTTTAGAACTTATTAGGCTAAAATAAAATTTGACGAAACTATATAAAGTTTCTCTTCAGGTGAAAGGCCATGATATTTGAATTGCTCGCTCAGAAGTAACTTAAATTTTCCAATAGAGATTCAATGATAATTATGTCCAAAGCCAAAAAATAGGCCACTAAAGACATTCGTATAATAATGCTTGCATAAGCAAAAATTACCAGAGGTATATTCCTCTACCCCCGAAACACTCTAGCTTACTATAAAGTCACATTATGACCACTTTCAATATGTACATGGCTGCCGCAACCAAAACTAAAAGCTCTGATGTCTGCACTTATAGAGATATTGCTAAATTGAACACATCAGCAATTATGGCTTGTGGGTTGACAATGACCTACCAATCTGGAAAACAGTCATACCAGGTACTGAAGAATATTGACTTGACAGTAAACAAAGGTGATGTCCAGTTATTGATGGGACCATCTGGTTCTGGTAAAACTACTTTGCTGTCAATCTTAGCAGGATTGTTAACACCCACATCTGGTAGAGTATGTCTCCTGGGACAAGAAATCACTAAAATGTCCAGAAGCCAACTAGCCAAGTTTAGACTTAAGAATATTGGCTTTATTTTTCAGGGGTTTAACTTGTTCCCTGCATTGACCGCGACAGAAAATATAGAAGTGGCTCTGAATATGAAGGGTATTAAAGGTAAGGCAGCAAAACATGAAGCTCAGGTACTTTTAGACCAAGTAGGACTAGCGCCCCAGGCCAAGTTACATCCAAGAGATTTGTCTGGTGGCCAAAAACAAAGAGTGGCGATCGCCCGCGCACTATGTGGTAGTCCTAGGGTAATCATGGCTGATGAACCCACAGCAGCATTAGATTCTCACAGTGGTCATACAGTTATTGAATTATTGCGTCGTCTGGCGAAAGAAGGTGGTTGTACAGTATTAATGGTAACTCACGATCCTAGAATAGTAAGTTCTGCCGATCGAGTAGTTTATCTTGAAGATGGGGTTGTACAGGAAAACAAACAACTATCTGAATAATATTCTTTCAATAATTGATAATTGATAATGGATAATTGATAATTACCTTTCCCTAAAAGGAAGAGGATTGAGTAATATGTTCACATCTTGAATTAGAGTGACTTTCCAAATATTAATCTAAGTCTGGGAACTCAATTTTTTTTTGTTTATTTTTACTTTGTTTTATTGGCTACTTCTGTATTTTTTTTATTTAATTGTAAAATTTGTTCCTTGATAACACCCTTGAAAAGAAGTTAAATTAGTTTTAGTAAGTTGCTCAAGCTTAGTTAGTAATGAGGCAGTACTAGGATGATAATTAAATTTATCCCACTTATAGGCAAATTCACCAATATATCTACCTGTTCCTTGATAACTAAACTCTTCTATAGGTATCCCATAAATACCAGAAATTTCTTGGTTATGATACCCATTAATAATTACTTTCTCTAATTTAACTTCTTTGCCTAAAGTAACATTCCAATGTACAGGTTATTCAACAATTAATAATGAATAATTAATAATGAATAATTAACAATTACCTCTACTTGAAAAGAAGAGGATTGACGAGACAGGAAAATTTTTATTTATTATCCCCTTAAAAGGGTCGGCTTTAAACCACAATTTTTCGGTAAGAAGAGAGAGCTAAAATTACAGGTTGATTTTTACGTTCTATTTTGACATTAATAGTGCCTGTAGGATGATATCCGCCACGACGATCTGAGCGTGCTTCATAGACACCTATCAAGCGTAACTCTTTCTCTCCGTTAGAGGTATTAAAAAAAGATGAAAAATCATTACTACCTCCAACACCACAAGCAACGTTATTAACTACTGTTGTAGGAACTTTATTTTAATTAGCTTGCAGTTGAAATCTTGACCTCATTAATAACCAATTACCAAAAATAATACTAGCTATTAAAGCACTGGTAGTTATAACAATTAAAGATTTAATATCTTGGTCAAATAAGTTTTTTGTCTGTCGCTTATTTTGAGAATAATTAAAATTTTGACTACAGTCAGAAACTATATCTGCTTTTTCATCCAGACAAGCTAATAAACTTAAACTTTCTGGTTGCTCTAACATAGTAGAAACAATTTTTGCTGTTCCTACATATAGATTTCTATTTTGTCTATCTAAAATTAACCAATATTTATCAGTTAAATGAAACTGATAATCTTGTACTTGAGAATTTACCAGAGGATGCTCAATAAAAATCTGCCAAGCAACACTAATACCAGCACCGATATTTTTACCGTCATTGTACATAACTTGGTCAATTTCTGGTTCCCAGTGAAAAGCTACCCAGGGATGTTTAGACTTATATCCTAATGACTTTTCTAACTGTGGGTGAGCTGTAAAATTTAGGAGTTTTACGAGATTAGACATACATCAGTTTCCAACTTGATGAACTAAAGTTCTTAATTATTTTGGTTTAGGAAGTAGGGAGTAGGAGAATGATTTAGCCACTGTAATCTATAATATTTGATAAAAATCTCTATGATGATTTTGAAAAGCTACTTGCTCATCCGGCTTTGGGACAGATAAATTTGATTATGAGCGATCGTGACATAATTACCATTGAACCAGATAAGCGTGGAGGAAAGCCTTGTATTCGTGGAATACGAATTACAGTTTATGACGTTCTGGGTTGGCTCGCATCAGGGATGTCCATTACTGAGATTATTGATGATTTTCCAGAACTGACGGAAGAAGATATTAGAGCTTGTTTAGAATTTGCCGCTGACCGTAATTTATTAGAATACAATTATTTAAGCGAAGCGATAGGTTAGTATAATTAATCACCTAAAAATATATACTTAAGTAAAATTTGTGTAAATTCTGGAAACTAAGTGAGTCTTGTTGGAGTGCTAAACAAGGAAATCTACTTCAAGGAAATTACAAATGTCTCAAAGATTCTCACTTGAAAATCTTGCAAAGGAAGTCGTTGAAGCTATTCTTAAGCCTTCTGCAAACCAAGAGGAGATAAATAATCTCAAAAAAACTTGCAGGAAGTATGAATGTTAGTGACTGGAGAGCAAGGCAAACAGCACTTGTTACAGCACCTGGTGCACTTGCTGGTTCTGTCGGTGGTCCTTGGGGAATTGCCGCAATGGGAGCCGATCTAGTATGGCTGGGAAAAAATGCAGGTCACGGATGTCTAGGAGTTGGTTATGCTCTTGGACGAGATGCCGAGCGTAATGATATTGACTTAATCCTGGCTATTTGGACAGGTTTGGGAACTCCTTCAGACACCGTTCCTTCGGGAGCCGTTGCAATTTCTACTCACAATGTAAGTCCTTGGGGAAAATCTGCCAAAGAAGCAAGTTTTGCTCCGAGTGGAAAAATTACCGTTAAACTTGGAGCAAAACCAGCGGCAAAGGTTGCAGGTAAAATGGCTGGTAAAATCGTAGCTAAAAAGCTGGCCGTCAAGGGTGGTTCTAAGATGGGGGCAAAGTTAGTTACTATGGCAATATCAATGGCGACAACGAAGCTAGCTGCTAAATTAGCTGCAAAAGCTGGAACTTCATGGGTTCCTATATTAGGAGGAGTTGTATCTGGTGGTATTAACTGGTGGCTTATAGGTGGTCTTTTAGAAGCAGCAGAAGATTATTATCGCCATGATTACATTATTCTTCACAATGACGAATTGCTTGCTCTTGCATAGTTGACCTATCTAATCATTTAGTGTGACAGACAAGTTGGCGATCGCTATTTCTGAGGTAAAAGGGCAGCAAAACTTTCCAAAGAATCAATTAAAACAGCAGTTTTAGTTAACTGTTTGAGTGACTGAATATCATCAATTTGATTAACAGCATCCACAATATTTGTAGGTACATTTTCAAACCTAGTTTCTAATACTGTGATAATTGATTCTCTTGTAGATTTGAGTTCCCCTTTTGCCAAACCAATCTCCTCAATGCTAGTAATATAAGGCATCTTTTGTTCCTCCTCATAATTGTATATTTCTGTTTGAAATTGTCTTTTCAATTCTTCTGGCAAAATCATCATCCAGTCTATTAATCTGAACAACTGAATCACCATTTCTCTACTATAACCCCTCTCATATAGTAAACGCACCAAAGTTAATTTACTTTCCAGTCTTATGAGAGGATTTTTCCGAGTTTCCTTGCTTTTCAAGTAAGCCATAATAACCACAGCAAAGGGATTATTATTTTCTGTCAATAATTCCCAATTTTTCTCATAGTCTAACAATTTAACCATAGGAAATTTCAATTTTAATTGACAACCCCAACGACCATAACTATATTTTCTTGGTCGCCATTTTTTCTTTTCATCTCCCAACACAGCTAAACTTACGACTTCTGTATTTTTCAACCGATATTTATCATAGATGCGGTAATGATAAACATACATTCTTTCGGCAAAATTACTTTCATATTGCCCTTGTATTTCTGTGTGAATCAAAATCACAGTTTCTTGACTATTTTTTAGCCATACTTTAACTAATTTATCCGCTAAACGTTTACCTAAACTAGCATCTTGAACAATTTGTTGAAATTCTTTATCCAAAGTTTCATAACCTTTTTCCCAATCAATTTCTTGGTGAGCATCAGGAAAAAAGAAAGCCATAAATTCCGGAAGGTAAGCATCTAATGCTTCTTTCCAAGGACTATCATATTCTCCTTGAGTTTGGTTTTCCATATCAAAATCAAAATAAAAGTTGTAGTTTTTAAGCTGCTCATCAACTCTGCAATTAAGATTATTTATTTCTGAGGTAAAAGGGTGTTCAACAATTAATAATTAATAATTAACAATTACCTCTGCTTGAAAAGAAGAGGATTGATTCAAAGAAAAATTTTTTATTGTTTCTCTTTTAAAGGAAAGGCGTTAAACCTTAATTATTCGGCAATTTTTTTTTCAATCAGGAGAAGGCGATTCAAATTTAACCAGTGACAAACGCCTTCCCTAAATTTTCTCAATCAAAACAGACTAAATATTCAATTCACAGCAACCAACTTCATCTCCAAAATTTTATTAATAGTATCTTCAACAGCTTTATCTGGAGTTGAAGCGCCAGAAGTCACACCAATAACCACCTTACCTTCAGGTAGCCAACCTTCAGATATTTTCACCTCATTTCCTAAAGGTTTATGTTCAATTCTATTCCCAGATAAAATCCTTTTAGCACTATCAATATGATATGAAGGAATATTATTTTCTATTGCCATTTCCTGTAAATGAGTCGTATTAGAAGAATTAAAACCTCCTATTACTACCATTAAATCTAACTTTTCATCGAATAAACCCCCCATTGCATCTTGCCGTTCTTGAGTCGCGTCGCAGATAGTATTAAAATTTTGATAATGTTCATTTAATTTATCTGGTCCGTACTTTTTCATCATTGTTCTTTCCAACAACCTTCCTATTTTTTCAGTCTCAGTTTTCAGCATAGTTGTTTGATTAGCAATACCAATTTCTTCTAAATCTAAATCTGGATCGAAACCTTCAGAATGAGCAAATTTAAACTTATCCATAAACTCATCACGGTTGCCACCATTGAGAATATAATTACAGACATATTCTGCTTGTGACATATTAAGAACTATCAAATATTTATCGGCAAAAGAGCTAGTAGCTATAGTTTCTGCGTGACTATATTTACCGTGAATAATAGAAGTAAATTTTTTCTTTTTATGTTTTTCTACACTATTCCAAACTTTAGAAACCCAAGGGCAAGTAGTATCAACAATTTGGCAATTTTTATCCTTTAATATCTGCATTTCCTGAATACTTGCACCAAAAGCAGGTAAGATTACAACATCATTATCTCCAACTACAGAAAAATCTTTTTTACCATCAATTACAGGAATAAATTTAATTTTCATATCCCTCATATCTTGATTAACAGAAGGATTATGAATTAGTTCATAAGTAATCCAAATTTGTTGGTCGGGAAAATGTTGACGAGTTTCATAAGCTATAGCTACTGACCTTTCAACACCCCAACAAAAACCAAAAGCTTTTGCGAGTTTGATAGTAACATCCCCTTTTTGCAGGGTATAGTTATTTTCTCTAATTTGTTGAATTAGATTACTTTGATAAACAGACTGCATAACTGTGGCGACTTCTTCCCCATGACCAAACCCTTTGCGGTTATAATTCTCAGATTTTTTTAGCGCCCTAGTAAAAGCTTTTGTATCCATAGATTATTTTCAACCTTATGATTAAATTTCTTTCATCTTTAAATAGCAGTCAGCACCTCAGCGGTCAGCTATCAGCTATCAGCTTCTAGTTGCGTGTATAATGGGGGTTTGAATCCCCCATAATTAAGATGCACCACGCGCTTTTTCAAATATAGTGGGGGACTTAAACCCTTAAATTTTTAGCTGACAGCTAAATACTATTTGCGGAGCATTCCGGAACGGAAAAGCTGATAGCTAGTTAATAGCTCACTAATAGCTTAAGTCATCTTAAGATGACTCTTGAGGAATATGCCATCTTTTTCATCTTTTTATATTCTGGTTAATCAGCTAACCAAGATATAACCGGACTTTACAGCGCTTTTGCTGATTGATAAACCACATCGTCACAACAAAAATCGTGTAGGGGCGTCATTCGCCAGCTTTGCGTTAGCAAATGGCCATTCGCCCCTACTGTGGTCTACCGAAATGAAAACCGCTTTATATCATGCACCGCTTGCTGTAGGAGGCGTGCGTTACATTATTAGGAGTCAGGAGTCAGAAGTCAGAAGTCAGAATAAATAGCTTTATAGAATTTTTGATAATTAGCACCCTAGTTAGCCTTAATTATTCAGGACTTACGCACCAGACTCTACTTATGGCGAGAAAGAATACTATTTACCCCTACAGATGGTGCTTCAAAAGTCAATTTGCCTAAGTCCTGTTATTGTTATGTTTACTTCTCCCTCACTCCCCCACACCCCCACTCCCTTTTTGTATCCGTGTATCCGTGCCATAATCCGTGTGAGCCACTCCCCCACTCCTGTAAGGGCGAATGCCATTCGCCCCTACTGCCCCACACCCCCACTCCCTTTTTGTATCCGTGTATCCGTGCCATAATCCGTGTGAGCCACTCCCC
>JAXHSW010000169.1:12270-16647 GCA_034190295.1 Cyanobacteriota bacterium
AATGCCATTCGCCCCTACTGCCCCACACCCCCACTCCCTTTTTGTATCCGTGTATCCGTGCCATAATCCGTGTGAGCCACTCCCCCACTCCTGTAAGGGCGAATGCCATTCGCCCCTACTGCCCCACTCTCCCACTCCCTTTTTGTATCCGTGTATCCGTGCCATAATCCGTGTGAGCCACTCCCCCACTCCTGTAAGGGCGCCCTTCGGAGCTTGGCGGAACGCCAATGCCATTCGCCCCTACTGCCCCACACCCCCACTCCCTTTTTGTATCCGTGTATCCGTGCCATAATCCGTGTGAGCCACTCCCCCACTCCTGTAAGGGCGAATGCCATTCGCCCCTACTGCCCCACACCCCCACTCCCTTTTTGTATCCGTGTATCCGTGCCATAATCCGTGTGAGCCACTCCCCTACCTACTGAGGTTCTTCTAATCTCATTTTGCTATACATTTGGATCGCCGTACTCCAAATTTGATAACCATTCTCATTGAGATGGAGACCATCGGTACTAAGCTCCCCTCGAAGAAAACCTTGAGAATCTGTAAATAGTGGGTGAAGATTTAAAAAAAATGCTCCCTCAGCATCAGCTAAAGCTTTTAGACTACGATTTATTCTTCTGATGCGACTATTAGGTAATTGTAAAAGATAATCGCGACCTTCCCAGGTGGCTGACTCCCCACTATGAGGTAATATAGATTGGATAACTATTTGAGTGCCAGGATGAATGGAGCGTAATTGGCTAATAATTCTTTTTTGATTTGCTAAAACGACCCGATCGCTCTCTCCATGAATTAAATCATTAATACCAATCATCACAAAAATTGTTTCTGGCCTGGTACTATCAAATAAATAAAGTCGCTTCAATAGGCCAGACGAAGTTTCTCCAGAAATACCCTGATTTAACCAAGTTCTATCTCTAGGGAGAAGTTGCGAGGGAAACCAAAGACTCAAAGAATCTCCTAGCATAACAGTTAAACGATCGGGACGATTTTTAGCAGCAGCGATCGCCTCTCGCTGTAACTGTTCTACCCATTGTTCATAAGTCCATTTATGATTTCTACCAATAGCTAGAAGCTCTTTCCTAGGTTTTCCAAATAGTGGACTTGGTTTATTAGTTCTAATCCGATCGGTAACATAGTTTGTTGTAGCATTTGCTTGAGGATCTTCTGACAATTTATAGTCACTCATAACTAGGGTGGCCACTGTCAATAACAGTAGCCCGTTAATAGCTAAGGAACACCAAGCCCAAGTTGGAACATTTTTAGATAAAGTAAACACCGTAGCTGAATTAAATTAGTCTCCGATACTGAAGTAACTGATTCATGGCTATGGCTATTTTACCCAGAATTTTCCTATTAGTGTTTTTGCAGACCTCGATCCATATCCATTCTACTTGCCATACCAGTACCAAGAGCATCAGGTTCTTTCATAAACCCTGTATAAGCTTCCATACCATGTTCGGCAATATCCAAGCCTTCAAATTCTTGTTCTGCGTGGACGCGGATACCCATAGTAGCTTTCAAACCAAACCAGAAGATAGCACTCATAATCACTGTGAATAGTCCCACTGAGATAATACCTATGGCTTGAGTCAAGATATTAGCATCTTCTACAAAAATACCAACGGCCAAAGTACCCCATATTCCACAGACTAAGTGAACTGATGTTGCACCTACTGGGTCATCAATTCTCAACTTGTCAAACAAAGGTACAGAAAATACAACAATGATGCCAGCAACACCACCGATAATTACTGCCTCTAAATAAGATACGCCATTACAACCTGCTGTAATACCTACCAGTCCAGCTAAAACACCGTTAATAATCATTGACAGGTCAGGTTTACCATCTTTCAACCAAGATGTAATAGTTGCAGTAACTCCCCCTGCTGCTGCTGCTAAATTTGTAGTTACGGCGATAAAAGCCACATTTTCGTTTGCTGCTAATTCCGAACCAGGGTTAAAGCCAAACCAGCCGATCCACAGAATTAAACAACCCAAGGTAGCAAAACCCATATTATGACCAGGAATAGCCCTCGGTTGGCCATCCTCATCATACTTGCCCATCCTTGGCCCTAAAATATATGCTCCTACCAGTGCTGCCCAGCCACCGACTGAGTGGACTGCTGTTGAGCCGGCAAAGTCACCGAAGCCCATTTCAGCTAGCCAACCACCACCCCAGATCCAGTGTCCGGTAATGGGGTATGAAATACCTGTGATTAACAAGCTAAAGAATAGAAAGGCACTAAATTCAATCCTTTCAGCTACAGCGCCAGAAACAATGGTGGCTGCAGTAGCGGCAAAAGCTGCTTGGAATAGAAAAAATACAGGCAATGGTAAACCGGCAGGAAATGGGTCTAGTCCGTAGGTACCAGCTTCCCCGGTGAGGAAAAAACCACCTCCACCAATGAAGGGATGGTCTCCGGCAAACATTACGGAAAATCCTATAGACCAATAAACTAATGTAGCTAAGGCAAATACAATCAGGTTTTTTGCTAAGATATTAACTGCATTTTTATGACGACAAAAGCCAGTTTCTAACATTCCGAAACCAGCATTCATAAAAATCACAAATATTGAGGCTACCAAAATCCATATTGAATCTAATACCCCTTTGACATACTCTGTGGTCAATTCTTGGTCTTGAGCTGTGGCAGCTCCTGCCCATAATGCAATAATTATGAATACTAGAGGTATGCAGGCTAATGTCGCCGGGGTAAACCATCTTGTCCGAAGTAACCTGTTTATCAGTACTGTCGGTTCTAAGAAACGGCTATATCTTGCTGATAATAGCTGTCTCTTTTTTGTTCTATTGTTCTTGAACTTTACTTTAGATGTCATTGTCAGAACTAATTAATAGGTTACAATTGAAAATAGCGCACCAATTCTTGTATAGATATTCTGTGTCTTTTGCTACTTTTATTTGATTTAGTCGCAATAGCTGCTTGAGTCTTTTTGCAAAAGTCTCTGCCTGTTTAGCTAAACCGTCGAGAAGCCTCGCACCATAATTTTCAATTTGGTGTGAGATGAATCGGCGGTAAATTAATGGGACTCAACATCCCATTCATTTACAAATTTTATGTTATAGTAGCACCAAGCTGGTAATAAGAGCTAACAACCACCAGTGATGAACCATCAAAATCAAATAGGATATGAGGTTGTATCCCAGAAATCCTAGTAATCCGTTGGGAGCGTAAAATCTTATTGCGGAACTGGGTGCGTAGTTTTTCGCTCTGCAAAAAGGGCGGCGGGGCATCCCGTCCTTAAAGCACGCGCTTGTCCGATGCAATGGCAGGACTGCGAAGCGAGAAGCCCAAACTATACCGAATGGTTAGTGTGGGAATGTGTCACAATACCAATTATTTGTCAGATTTTGCCTCTAAAATGTTTGCCAGTTAATTAAATCTGTGTTAGATATTTCTGGTACCCTATTTCCTCTAATCTAGTTTGTTTGTCCATTACTGATTCAGCGAGGGTCTGACGATATTTTTGGACTCGTTCTAATAATTCTGGTTGGTGGGATGCTAATATCTGAATGGCTAATAAACCAGCATTTTTGGCATTGCCGATCGCTACTGTGGCTACTGGTATTCCTCCTGGCATTTGCACTATAGAGTATAAGGAGTCAATGCCTTGTAATGTTCGGGTTTGTACGGGAACGCCAATTACGGGGAGTGGCGTTAAAGATGCGACCATACCTGGTAAATGTGCTGCCCCACCCGCTCCGGCAATTATGACTTTTAATCCCCTTTGATGGGCGGTTTGGGCATATTCAAACATTCTCTGGGGCGTGCGGTGGGCCGAGACAATGGCGACTTCTGAAGGGACTTCAAATTCTTCACAGATAGCGATCGCTTCTTTCATTGTGGGCAAGTCTGAGTCACTGCCCATAATAATTCCGATGATTGGGTTCATATTTCATATCATGTTCTGTAGCATCGGTATTGTATAGCGAAGGTGGCGGAGTGTGGGGAGTAGGGGAGTAGCTCACACGGATTATGGCACGGATACACGGATACCGAAGGGAGTAGGGAAGTAGGGGCGAATGGTATTCGCCCGGAGTAGGGGAGTGGCTCACACGGATTATGGCACGGATACACGGATACCGAAGGGAGTAGGGAAGTAGGGGCGAATGGTATTCGCCCGGAGTAGGGGAGTGGCTCACACGGATTATGGCACGGATACATGGATACCGAAAGGAGTAGGGAAGTAGGGGCGAATGGCATTGGCGTTCCGCACCAGCTGCCGAATGGCGTCCGGAGTAGGGGAGTGGCTCACACGGATTATGGCACGGATACATGGATACCGAAAGGAGTAGGGAAGTAGGGGCGAATGGCATTGGCGTTCCGCACCAGCTGCCGAATGGCGTCCGGAGTA
>JAXHSW010000169.1:16747-20564 GCA_034190295.1 Cyanobacteriota bacterium
GGGGAGTGGCTCACACGGATTATGGCACGGAGACACGGATACCGAAGGGAGTAGGGAAGTAGGGGCGAATGGCATTGGCCCGGAGTAGGGGAGTGGGGGAAAGAAATTCAAAAATGTATATCTTCACACGTTAGCGAGCAGAACAACCATTAAGTTTTCTATCATCCCAAACCTTAATTAATTATTTATTGCATTATACTAATTACCATGGATTAATACTTAACTTAGGTAGCACTTCAATTATTAAGTAATTAATATTAACCTTATCACTTTTTTGATAATTAGCATCCTAGGAGCGCATTAATTATTAGGTAATTGTGCATTGTAATGGTATTTACATCTAAATATTTGATTTTTATTTTTGTCACAGTATAGCCAGTGAGAGCATCTTGCTCCCGTTCTAAGTGTTCTCGATCTTTACCTACCATTTACTATGCAGGACTACCAATTATTATTGTGTTTACTTCATAGATTAGAATAGGTTACTAAATTTCCACAAACCAGACTTTTTTAATCATGTTTGGAGGCTGTTCCTAACCCTAAACCACTTAATACAAATAATCCCAATAATATTGAAGGTTCAGGAACTGCTTCAATGCGATTAAAGGTTATAGGTGTGCCAAATAACAGATTACCATTACCATCAAAAATACGATCTAAAGAGTCAATACTATTAGGCTTAATCACAATATTAGAAACAACCTTACCCCCAGGAAAAGTAGTCGAACAACCTTCAGGACTGTTAGTCCCTACATAACTATTAGAAACAAAAGAAAGGTTTACTTCACAATTAAAATCATCTAAATTTGTAGCATTAATAAATTGTTCAGATTCAGGGCGATCGCATAAACCAAATAAGGAAGTTTCGTTGAGGAAACGACTAATATTAATAGTAACTTGAGAATCATCATTACTAAAAAAAGAATACAACCGTACCCGAAAAGGAAACCCTCCTGTTGTTTGCTCTAAATAAACAGTTTCTGTATTTTCCATCAGGTCACTGCCAATAAGTTTAACCGGACAATTTGACATTGTAATCGGAGGAATCATAGGATGATCGGCAACCTGTTTAGTATTATTAAATAAGCCAGTGAACCATTGTGATACCTGCTCCACTTGAAATAAAGTCACAGCATGACTTTTTTGAGCAAATGTCACACTTAAAAGTAGACCGCTTAAAGTACAAAATTTAAGTTTATTTATCTGCATTTTTCTACACTTCTTTTCATCAAAAATATCTTCTTAAACTGCCACCCAGTTTAACACCAATTATCATATTTTCCTAACTCTGATTTTTCTTGAAAGAAATTTTAACTTAAGTAGGTAAGCATAAATAAACGTAATATTAAATGGTGGGTTTTTAGAACTCGACTGCGCTGAACTCAAAGCTTTCGGTTAAACCCGCCCCTACAATTTTTTTAACGTTTAATTACCGAAAAATTGTGGTTGAAAGCCCCCCTTTTAATACCAGTTTGATAAATATTTGCTACATTTTCCCATGGCGGGGGAGTAGGGGAGTGAGGGAGTAGGGGAGAGGTCATTTCAGTTATCAGTTATCAGTTATCAGTTATCAGTACCTCCGACTAAAGCCGGAGAAAACGAAAATACGCTCATTGAATTTTTTTCATCCCCCTAAAAGGGGGAGGCTTTAAACCCAATATTTCGGTAAAAATAAGAATAATTAACAATAACTGGCGTGCTAATTATCAAAAAAATTCCATGCGTCTGTGTTAATTACTTAATAATTGAAGTGTTAGTTAAATTAAGCATTCTTTTTTCATGCATGGTATAAGGGGTTAACGCGCGTCAGAAGTCAGCAAGTCTGTAGAACGGCCGAAAGCTTGCGCATAACTATCGAATGGCGCCCGTACAGAAGTTAACCCACCTCTAAGCCCGACCGTGGAGAACCCACCCCTAACCCCTCCCAGGAGGGGAAGTAGGGGATTTGAGAAAAGCTCCAAAAACCCGATCGCCTTAAAAGGCGGGGTTGCGCGACCCAATCCTGTTTGATAATAAATAAAAATTTTCATGATTAGTCAATCCTCTCCTTTTTAAAAGAGAGGTAATTGTTAATTATTAATTATTAATTATTAATTGTTTAAATCTACCTACTTAAGCTCGTGAATTTAACTACTAGAATTATTAACGCTAAAATCCCTGGTTATCAAAATCTACAGCAGATTTTAATCGACCATACTGGCAATATTAAACAAATTATCTCTCAAACAGAGGAATTTTTACCTACTACATCTACCACTATTAATGTTCAACAAGATTGGGTTTCTCTCGGTGGGTTTGATTTACAAATAAATGGTGCTTTGGGTTTAGCTTTTCCCGAAGTAGATGCAAATTCTACTACTAAAATACAGGAAATTTGTCAGTATTTATGGAAGCAAGGAATAGATGCTTTTTTACCCACTATTGTCACAACTTCTATAGATAATATTCAGCGATCGCTCCAAGTCTTCCACAATTTGGCCTCACAACCTCAAGACCCAGAAATGGCAAAAATTTGGGGCGTTCATTTAGAAGGTCCTTTTCTCAATCCAGAAAAGCGAGGCGCTCATCCATTGGAATATTTATTACCATTAACGCTCCAAAATGTCAAAGAAGTTTTGGGAGAGTATGCTGAAATAGTTAAAATTATTACTTTAGCTCCAGAATTAGACTCCACAGAAACAGTTATTCCCTATTTAAAAAATCTAGGAATTACTGTTAGTTTAGGGCATTCTCAAGCCACAGCAAATCAAGCAGAAAAAGCTTTTAAACTTGGAGCTTCAATGGTAACTCATGCTTTTAATGCGATGCCGAGTTTACATCATCGAAAACCTGGTTTATTAGGGGCAGCAATTACAAATTCTGATGTTATGTGTGGTTTAATTGCTGATGGTCAGCACGTCTGTTCAACAATGATAGAAATTCTGTTGAAAGCAAGTCAATATCAGCAGGGAATATTTTTGGTTAGTGATGCTTTAGCACCCTTGGGATTAGCGGATGGAATTTATCCTTGGGATACTAGAGAAATAGAAGTTAAAAATGGTACGGCAAGATTAAAAGATGGAACTTTATCAGGAACAACTTTACCTTTATTAGTTGGGGTTAATAATTTGGTGAAGTGGGGAATTTGTGATGTTGAGACAGGAATTTATTTGGCGACTATTGCACCTCGGAAGGCGTTAGGAATAGATAGTGACATTATTGGTAAATCTGAGAAAAATTTATTGAGATGGAAGGTGGCGAACTCAGAAGTTATTTTTGTAACGAGGATTTGAGCAAACCTCCAAAAATATTTAGGGTTTGCTGAAAAAAGCAGAGTGTGGGGAGTGTGGGGAGGTTGGGGGGTGTGGGGAGTGTGGGGAGTGTGGGGAGTGTGGGGAGGGTGGGAAGAATAATTGTGAGAGTGATTTTTCTGTTCCGGAATACTTTCCGACCGGATGCTATCTAAGGGTGGGGACTGTGGTTCGGGGTGGGAAGACACAGAAAATAGGAAGAATAATTCTGAGAGTGATTTTTCTGTTCCGGAATACTTTCCGACCGGATGCTATCTAAGGGTGGGGACTGTGGTTCGAGGTGGGAAGACACAGAAAGTAGAAAGAATAATTCTAAGAGTGATTTTTCTGTTCCGGAATACTTTCCGACCGGATGCTACCCAAGGGTGGAGAGTGTGGTTCCGGGTGGGAAGACACAGAAAGTAGGAAGAATAATTCTAAGAGTGATTTTTCTGTTCCGGAATACTTTCCGACCGGATGCTACCCAAGGGTGGAGAGTGTGGTTCCGGGTGGGAAGACACAGAAAGTAGGAAGAATAATTCTAAGAG
>JAXHSW010000169.1:20664-21175 GCA_034190295.1 Cyanobacteriota bacterium
TGATTTTTCTGTTCCGGAATACTTTCCGACCGGATGCTACCCAAGGTTGGGGAGTGTGGTTCGGGGTGGGGAGTTGGTTCCTCTCAGAAGGGTGGGAAGACACAGAAAGTAGGAAGAATAATTCTGAGAGTGATTTTTCTGTTCCGGAATACTTTCCGACCGGATGCTATCTAAGGGTGGGGACTGTGGTTCGGGGTGGGGAGTTGGTTCCTGTCACAAGGGTGGGAAGACACAGAAAATAGGAAGAATAATTCTGAGAGTGATTTTTTTGTTCCGGAATACTTTCCGACCGGATGCTATCTAAGGGTGGGGACTGTGGTTCGGGGTGGGAAGACACAGAAAATAGGAAGAATAATTCTGAGAGTGATTTTTCTGTTCCGGAATACTTTTCGACCGGATGCTACCCAAGGTTGGGGAGTGTGGTTCGGGGTGGGGAGTTGGTTCCTCTCAGAAGGGTGGGAAGACACAGAAAGTAGGAAGAATAATTCTGAGAGTGATTTTTCTGTTCCGG
>JAXHSW010000017.1:0-49599 GCA_034190295.1 Cyanobacteriota bacterium
CCCCATCTACCCATCCCCCCATCTCCCCATCTCCCCATCTCATATAATAAGTATTCAACCGGATTCTATATTAGCCCTGTTTCCTGGAGATTTTTAATACTCTCTAATACTTGCTGAAACTGTTGGGCTAAGATTAAAGCTTTGCTAGATAAAACTTCCAGATCGGGAGTATCACTTTGTAGATCCCGATGCATGGAGGAAGCAGACTTGTAGAGGATATCTGCTCCAATATTACCTGCTACCCCTTTGAGGGAGTGAACCAAATATAACGCCTCCTTCAAATCTCCCTGGTCTAGTGCTGCGAGGATTTCAGTGTCATACTTGCGTGTAGAGGTTTGAAATAGTCTGAGAATGTTCTGATAACTACTCCAGTTACCACCCGCAAGCTCTAAACCAAAATTAATATTCAGACAAAGCACAGATGAGGTAGCAGTCTCTGGAACAGAAGTATTTTCTGGGAAAAGGCTAGGTATATTATTCGTGGGTACAGAGGAACTCTTAGTTGGAATAATCCACTTCAGGAGAGTCCGATATAGCTCTTGAGGGTTAACAGGTTTGCATAAATGATAATTCATCCCCGCTGCCAAACTTTTAGCTCTATCTATATCCATAGCATTAGCTGTCATAGCAATAATCGGTACTGTAGCAAACCATTCTGTTCCGCTGTTGTCCTCCTTTGCCAGAGAACGGATACGGCGAGTCGCCTCTAGTCCATCCATTTCCGGCATCCGAATATCCATCAAGATTAGGTCGTAAATCTGTTCCATAACTTTAGCGATCGCCTCTTGACCATTAGTTGCGCAATCTACTTTCAACCCCACCCTTTGCAGCAATTCCCGGGCAATTTGTTGATTCACTGCATTGTCTTCTACCAGTAAAACATCAGCCCCCTGAATTGCTTCAAATTCTACCAAGCAGGACAACTGACTTTCTCTAGAATCAGTGAGTACCGGATAATCAGAATCATTGGCAGGCTCCCATAGGTATGCCAGTTCTAGTTCAAAGTAAAATATACTGCCTTTACCGAGTTCGCTTTCAACACCAATGATGCCACCCATCATGTTTACAAGACCTTTGCAAATTGCCAATCCGAGTCCTGTACCACCGTACTTACGACTGGTAGAAGCATCCACCTGGGTAAAAGACTGAAATAGTTTTTCCATCTGAGAAGGACTAATACCAATTCCTGTATCTTGCACCTGAAATTTCAGGCAAACAGTTTCCTGTTTATAAGTGAGTAGTTGAACTCCAATAGTAACGCTACCTGTTTCGGTGAACTTAACAGCATTGCTCGCTAGATTCATCAACACCTGAGTTAAGCGCAGTGAGTCTCCAATTAAATACTGGGGAATCTCGTCCCCAACCTGGAATAATAGTTCTAGCCCTTTTTCAGCAGCTTTGAGAGCAAGAATATTTTTGATTTGATTGAGAACTTCATCTAATTCAAATGGGATAGATTCCAGTTCCAGTTTTCCGACCTCGATTTTGGAAAAGTCTAGGATGTCATTGATGATTTCCAATAACGATTGGGCGGAACTCTGGATTTTGCTTAGATAGTCTTGCTGGTAGGAGGTAAGATCGGTTTGTAAAGCCAAGTGAGTCAGTCCCAGAATACCATTCATTGGAGTCCTAATTTCGTGACTCATCAGGGCTAAAAATTCGCTTTTGGCATGGTTTGCATATTCGGCAGCTTCTTTTGCTTTTTGCAACTGCTGTTCAGCTAATTTGCGCTCGGTGATATCCTGCACTGTACCTATGAGATACTTTACTGTGCCGGAAATATCGGACAGAGGTCCACCACGAGCCGAGATATACACCAAAGAGCCATCTGGTTGATAGATGCGACATTCGATTTTGTAGGGTTGAGAAGTTAACATTGTAGTCTGAATTGCATGGTCTATAGCCTTGCGGTCTTCAGGATGGATAAGTTCTAGGAAGCCTTCATAAGTTAGAGTTCCCATTGCTGGCGACTGTCCAAAAATGCGGAAAGTTTCCTCCGACCAAGCGATCGCCCCTGTGATTAGATCGAATTCCCAACTCCCTAGTTTACCTATTTCTTGTGCCGCATTTAAATGAGCCTCACTTTTGCGTAGAGTTTCTTCAACTTGTTTACGAGCGCCAATATCAGTAATTGTGCCAACATAACCGATTTTCTGCCCCTCAGTATCCCATTCTGCCACTGCTTGTCCATACACCCACTTCACAGTACCATCAGGATGTTGCAAGCGATATTCCATTTGGCCAGAATGTCGGTCTTGGAGAAATTCCTCCCAGGTCGTGGTAACCATAACTCGATCGTCAGGGTGTAGACCCTGTTGCCATCCATCTCCTCTTGCCTCCTCTATAGATATTCCAGCAATCTGACTCCAGCGATCGTTAACATAGATACAATTGCCTGTGACATCAGTACGAAAAATCCCCACTGGAACAGTTGCAGCTAATGTTGAGTAACGATTTTCGCTTTTATTTAAGGCAGATTCTGCTCGTCGCCGTTCTTCCAGTTCAACCTTTATTTGTTCATAAGCTTTTCCCTGTTGGATAGCAATAGCAATGTGAACAGATAACCGTTGCACTAAATCGATCCCATTTTTTTCCCAGAGATATGCACGATCGTGACTGGCGAGAATCAGACCCCATAGTTCCTTTTCTACTATAATTGGCACAACCAGGGTAGCACAAATGCCGGAACTTACAAGCATTTCTTGACGTTCTGGACTTATAGCTGATTGGTATACGTCATTTACTACCCGAATCTGACCATGACGATACTGCTCCATCCATTCAGGCGTAATCCAGATATGGGCAAATTCTGAATCCAATAGCGATCGCTCTCCTTCAGCAATTGACTCAGCAACCACAGTATCAGAAGACTGAGGATGGAATTGGTAAACCATCGCCCGATGGCAGTGCAACAGTGGGGGAATCTCTCGTACTGCTGTATCAAGAATATTCTGCAAATCCAACGACGACCGTATCTGGTCTGCTACAGTCATCAGTAATTTTTCGCGGTCTGCTTTAGCCTTGAGAGCATTAGTTCGAGTTTCTACCAAGCTTTCTAGTTCAACAGTGCGACTTTCCAGTAATTTGATTCGCTCTGCTTCTAGGCGCACTAACCGTTGTTCCAAAACCTCCGTCACCTTGCTAAGTTCCGGGGGACTGATGGCTTGCAACACACTGGTCTGTGTAACAATGCCTAGAAGTTCTCCTTGCTCCCCTGTCACCACTAACCGACGGATGTTGTGCTCTTCCATAATCTGTTGCACAGTCCAGAGTGAAGTTTCTGGCTTAACTGTCAAGACCGGTTTACTCATCACTGCTTCTGCTATGGAATTTTCTAGATTTAGGCCCAATGCCTGAAATCTAACCAAATCTCGCTCAGTCAACATCCCCACCGGAATTTGCAGTGACTCTGTACCAGGTTCCACGATCGCGATTGAACTAATACGGCGATCGGCCATAAGTTGGGCAATTGCTAACAGGGATGTCTCTGCTGTAGCACAAACCACCTGATGGTTCATAACTTCGCCCACCAGAGGTAACCGTAGCAGGTCAGTTGGTTGGCAAATTTGTCGCAAACTATCATGGGTAACTAGGCCAACCAGATGCTCATGTTTATCTAGAATTGGCAAGTGACGAATCTGATGCTGCTGAAGCAGGTTAATTACAGAAAACAAATCGGTAAAATCATACTCAGGTAGGGTAATGACAGAACCTGCCATAATCTGACCCATTACTAAGCGATCGAGGGGTTGTTGCTGGGCACTTAAGCGGACTACATCTCGCTCAGTCATAATACCTACGACCCGCCCATCCTCAACTACTAATACGCAGCTTGACCTTGCCCCTTGATGACGATCTTTTTCTGGCCTATCTACTTTTTTGGCATCGCTGTTGTTAGTCATTAGGTTAATGGCATTTCTGACTGTCGTATCCGGGTTGACAACCAGGGGATTCCTGATGATTGCAGATTTCAGGTCTAGGTGAGTAAGTACCGTGGTGCGAATAGAAACTTGACTAACACAGGCACATAGTGAGGTAGCTGTCAGGTCTCCCTTGACCAAATAATCTGCTGCTCCTAGTTTCATTGCCCGTACTGCAACCCGCTCATCCCCCAATCCAGTCAGCACGATTACGGGTAATTTATCTTTAGGGTAGTCAGTGGCAATTGCTTCTAAGAATTCCAATCCATCTCCATCTGGTAGATTTACATCAACCAGGGCTATATTTGGTTCCTCCGAGTGCCACATTTCTATTCCTTCTTCTAAGGTTTCGGCTTCTATGATGTGGTAAGTGCGTTCTGGATCTGATTGAAGATAACGAATGTAGGTGAGGCGATCGACTTCAGAATCTTCTAAGAGTAAAACGGTTATTCTAGGCAATAAGGCTTCAGGAGTGCTAACATTGCCTTCACTATGAAAATTTTTGCTATCGCTTGAGTTAGGCATTTTTGTGCTTTTTTGAAGAAGTAATCAGTAGTCAGTAGGACTGTTAACGCGCGTCAGAAGTCAACCCACTCCTAACCAAACCCACCCGCTGGCCCCGTGGAGAACCCACTCCTAACCCCTCCGGTGGAGGGGAAGTAGGGGATTTGAGAAAAGCTCAAAAATATTGCGCCTTAAAAGGCGGGGTGGCGCGACCCATGTTATTTTGATAATATCGGGGGTTATTGTGGGGTCTTCATTTCAGTTATCAGTTATCAGTTATCAGTACCGACCACTAAAGCTTGCAGCTTACGAAAATACGCTCACTGAATATTTTTTCATCCCCTTCAAAGGGGAGGCGCGTGGACCTCATTTTTTGGTAAACCTATCAGGGAAAATATGGGACTTATTCAAATTTTAACTCTGTGAAAATTTGAGTAAATAACTTAGTCAGGAGAGAATAAAACAGAAAAAGTAAACATGATTCAAATATTTCTTCGGTACTATCTATTCTTATTAAAAAATATAGCAGAGGGCAGCTATGCTGAAAGACAAATATTGCGTTTTGAATTATTTATATCATGTCCAGTAGCATCGGTATTGTTCAACAATTAATAATTAATAATTAATAGTTACCGAAGAATTAATAATTAAATAATTCGCGCCTTGAAGCCTCCCCTTTCAAGGGAAAAAAAAATAAATTTTTTCTTGTTTCTCCTTGCTTATGAGAGGCTTTAAACCTTGATTATTCGGTAAGGGGGAATGGGCATTTGCGTTCCACAAAGCTGCCGAAGTACGCCCCTACAATTATAGACTCTTATCTTTAAAGATTGAATAACACCGATGCTACCGCATTCGATATAATATCATGTTCGGATAATTAACGATAGAACTCCGTTCGGCTTACGCGACCAAAAAACTTTCTCTTTTTCCTCCTCTTTATTCTTTCTTCTTCTTTCTTCCCCTCCGAGGAGGGGTTAGGGGTGGGTTCTCCACGGTCGGGGCCTGCGGGTGGGTTTACTCCTAACTCCTGACTCAGTCCGACTGAGGACTCTGTCATTTATTTATAACTGTTCAACCGGACATGATATTAAATATTGCTCAAAGATCGGGCAAAATAGCTGTTTCAAACCAATAGGACAAAAAATCTTCTATATATATGCTTAAACTTGTGAGATTAACTGGTTTTTGCATATAGCTATTTACTCCTTCTTGATAACAAATTTTAATATCTTGGGGATTTGAAGAAGTTGAAAAAACAACTACAGGAATAATTTTAAGGTCTTGATGCCTCTTAATAACTTTAATTACTTCTCGTCCATCAGTTCCTGGCAGATTTAAATCTACTAAAATTAGCGTAGGACGAGGAGCTGTTTCAGGATCGGAATATTCTCCTGTATGCAAAATAAAATCTAGTGCATCATCTCCATCTATACAATGATAGATAGGATATTTAAAACCTTGCTTTCTAATAATTCGGACTAAGGCAGCATAATCTTCCTCACTATCTTCAACTACTAGCAAAGATAACATATTTTTTGGCTTATTTAGTAATTCAATCATATTAGACATCTCCAAAAATCAAAAATCAAATCAATTATCCTACAGAAATTATTAGTAAGCATTCAGTCGTCAGCTATTAGCTATCAGCCATTAATTTTGGGCTCGCGTAAAAGCAACCTTTAAAATTGAGAAAAGATCAAAAGTTACTGCCAAAGTCCCCGGACTAAACCTTATATCATGTCCGGTTGAATACTTATTATTTAAGATAATAGGGGAGCGGGGGAGTAGGACACACCAGAGGGGGTTCAGTAGGACAGACAGAGGGGTCCAAACTGGTGTCACCGTGTCCCCGTGTCACCGTGTCTGGTGTTTCCTCTTATGGAGTAGGGGAGGCAGGGATTATAGAAAGATTTACTGTTGAAGCAAGAAGATAAGTTTTTTCCAGACCGCTCTTATCCGGACATCATATTAGAAGTAATTAGGGCTTACCGATCGAATATAAAACCATTGACAAGTAAAGCTTTGAGCTTTCTTCTATTCCCCAAAAGTGTGCTGGTTTTAGTTTAAAACCCTCATGTATGTCAGCTTAACGAAGTCAGCAACTCTGCAACTGTGCAAGTCAGAAGTGATTTTTGTAACGAACATTTGAGCAACTCTCCAAAAATATTTCGCCAATCAAGGCGGGGTTGCGCGACCCAATTATTTTGATAAAAGGCAAACCTTCGGACAGAAAAATTGAGGGACAATTCTTACCTAATAATTAAGGTTCAAAGGAGAGGCTTTAAACCTTAATTGTTCGGTAATTATCAATTATCAATTATCCATTATTGAAATCAGTTTTTTCCCCCTCCATACCTCCATACCTCCATACCTATGGGTGGAGGAGATGTTTATTGAGTCCATAATTTTAAATAGAATGTTGTTCCTTCTCCATAGGTAGATTCTACCCAAATTCGATTGTTATGACGCTCAATAATTTTTTTCACTATTGTTAATCCTACACCTGTACCACCGCCAAACTTATTTTTCCCATGTAATCGCTTAAAAAGTTTAAAAATTGTATCTAGATGCTTTTCTCGAATACCTATGCCATTATCTTTAATATATAAAGTACAAGTGTTTCTATCTTGTTCTTGACAACCAATTTCTACAATTTTTTGGGGTTTAGTATTATATTTAATAGCATTATGAATTATATTACTAAACACTTCTGACATTAAGTTTTTGTCACCATAAATTTCTGGTAAATTCGGCATTACCTTAATGTCAATAGATTGACCGGATTTAGTCATACTTACAACTTCTATCACATTATTAATTAATAGATTCAGATTAATTACTGACTTGTGGAGTTCCTGACGACCCAAACGGGAGAAAAGCAATAAAGCATTAATTAAATCCTCCATTCGTTGAGTTAAACGCACCAATGTCTCTAATTTATCTCGACCATCTTGGTCAAGAATTTCTCCATAATCTTCCATCAAAAATGTAGAATAATTATGAATACCCCGCAACGGCTCTTTTAAATCGTGGGAAGCAATATAAGCAAAAGAATCTAAATCACTATTACTTTCTTCTAGTTCGAGATTTATTTCTGCTAATTCAGCTGCTCTCCTTTCTGCTAATTCAGTCATTCTCCGCATCACAATTCCCAAAATTGCACTTTTGAGTTCTTGTGCTGCTTCTATTTCATAAGATTGCCAAGGTAAAGAATGACATTCAACTGCTTCGAGCCATTTTGCAAAAGATTTCCGAGGCAAAAGTGTTATCGTACCATCCGACTCAATTTTACCTGGTTTTTTGGGATTTCCAGCCCAACTAACTGTTTGACTTACCTCTGGGCGAAACCATAATACATAATTTTTTTCAACTTTCGTAATTTCTAACACTAATAAACCACTAGCAACTTCTTTAAATTGATTTGCTGGTGGATAAACAATAGGCAAAGAATCAGTGCAATACATATCTGCTTCAATTTGAGTTTTTACCCAATCAATCAAAGCTTTTATTTGCTCATCATTGGGAGTTTTTCCTATTGTTTTTAGTTCTCCTTCTATATAAGTTGCTGCCCCTGTTGCCCCCACTATTACTAACAGTTTCATTCCTATATTTTTGAAGACATCTAATAAATCTTCCGATTCCGAAATAGAATTTATAACGAGAGATTGAATTGATTTCAGATGAGTCTTATGCTCTAAATTATCATTTAGTTCTTTACTTGCAATATGAATAGACATTACTTGTCCCAAAAATTCACAAACCGTTTGTAAATAGTAGGGAATATATTTAACTGACTGATGATGACAAGCAATCAATCCCCATAATTTTCCGTCTTTTAACAAAGAGATTGACATGGAAGCTTTGAGACCCATATTCTGGAGATATTCTATATGAATTGGGGAAACACTCCGCAACACAGAAAAGCTTAAATCTAGAGGTTGCTCGGTTAAAGGATTATTTTTAGGCAACAACTCTACGGGTTGATAGCTAATATCTGGAATAATTCGCAAATAATTAACACTGTAAAGATGTCTTGCTGGTTGAGGAATATCCGTTGCGGGATAATGTAAACCTAAAAAGGGTTCTAAATCTTCCCGTTTATCTTCAGCAATAACTTCTCCTGAATTATCAGAATGAAACTTATATATCATCACTCGGTCTAATCCAGTAATTTTGCGGATTTCTTTAACTATAATTGAGCAAAGTTCGTTTAAGTTGGCGGACTTCTGAACTCGGCTAATATTGTGGCGAGTGAGTTGATGAAAATTGAAAAAATCTTGCTGTAAATTTACTTCACAAGGTACAAGTTCTAGAATGACTACCCCATCGTTGCGATGTACTATACTGTTAAAATATTTGGTTTTATCCCCACATTTTATCGATAATTTTAGTGGGTTTATATATTCAAAATCTCCTGCTAAACTCTGGCGGATACTATTTATTTGGTTGGGTTCTAATAGATATTTGATATTTTGTTTAAGGAGATTTTCTGGGAGAATATTTAGCCATTTTTCCGTGTTACTACTAACTTGAATAATATCCAATTCTGGTTCTTGTAAAACTAGCAATACCCCATGAGGTTGAATGGAACCAGAAATATGAATTTGTTCGCGGTTGCAATTAGTTAAATTGACTTTGTCTGCAGTTATAATTTCAGTTTGATTGTTCATTATTTCTAGTTTTAACTTGGTATAAAGAAGGAAGAAGGAAAAGGGAAGAAGTAAGAAGGAAAAATCTGGTGTTGTGTGATACCAATTCCCAAAATTAACAGCCTTCTCCTCACGGAGACGCTGCGCGAACGGCTAGAAGTCAGTCCTCAGTCAGACCGAGTCAGTAGAATTTTTTGGGCTTCGATCCGAGGAGCTGGCTCCTGGCACCGAAGCCTTATGGGGTATAAATCCCCACCGTCTGCATGGTGTCCGCAATTGGTTGGGGTTTGGAATCCCCATCCACTCATATTGCTGTCTCCAGAATTGCTGTCTCCTGACTCCTTCTTCAATAATGGATCGGCAATGTTTGTAACTATTCCCGGCATTAAACCAAGATACAGCGTTTCCCGTTGTTATGAAGTACAAAATTTTAGGTTTGAGGCAACAGGCAACAGGCAACAGGCAACAGGCAACAGAAAAGAATAAAAACAAGTGTACCTCATAGCTTCGGAAACTGCTGTATCTTATACCGTAAGCTATCAGCCATCAGCTATTGCTTTTAGTTGACGATAAAAGCTCGATCTTTTCTCTTATGGGTTTAATACCCCACCGTCACCCGCGGTGCTTAAAATTGTATGGGGATTCGCTCCCCCAAACAATTTTTCCTTCTGCCTTCAGCTCCCGCAGCATAGCTGCCTTCTTCAATGAAGTAGCAGTCAGCACTCAGCCGGCAGTCAGCTTTTCAAGGTGTATAATCGGGGTTTTAATCCACCATAAAAGGCGCACCACTAATTTTTTCACGCCTTCGCGTGGGGGACGCCGAACCCTCGAATTTTTTAGCGCTCTAGCTAAATGTTGGCAAGCGCAGCATGACTATCACGAAAAGCTGATAGCTAGTTAGTTGTCTTAGTGACATACTCCCACACTAACCATTCGGTATAGTTTGAGCTTCTTTCGCTTCCCAGTCCTGCTATTGCATGGGACAAGCGCGTGCTTTAAGGACGTATGGGCCCCGCCGCCCTTTTTGCAGATCGAAAAACTACGCGCCTAGCTCCATAATCAGATTTTACGCTTACCGCCGATTCATCTGACACCAAATTGAAAATTTCGCGCGCAGGCTTCTCGAGGGTTTAGCTAAAAAAGTTAGCTCCCTTCCTTCCTTGCCCTTAAAGTCTATATCAATTTAAACACTGTCCTTAAGGAGAGAGTCTTGTTGCTGATAGCTGAGAGCTAATAGCTGTTTGCTCCGCATAAAATACGGGTGTCCAAGGGAATTGAAACATTTGCACTTATTCTGTTTCATACCTACCACCTTCTATAGTAACCCTGAGTCAACAAAAATTGTAAATACACCAGCGCACTTTCCTATAATTCTCGTACATAAATCATTAATTTTTTTCGCCTACTCTGTAGGGAGGTTGCATGCAAAGTCATCCCTATTTTGGAGGAGATGTCTATTGAATAAAAGAAGACAAATTTAGTATTCTAATTCCTCAACTAATTTCGGAACTCCTGCAGTTAATACTTCATTTCCTTCAGCAGTAACTAAAACATCATCCTCAATTCTGACACCAATTCCCCGCCAACGGTCATATACTTCCGGTTGACCTTCAACTGCTTTAATATTCGGTCCGATATAAATACCTGGTTCCACAGTTAAAACTTGCCCTGGTTGTAAATTTTGCGGTTCTTCTCCCCACTGATAAACACCTACATCATGTACATCCAAACCTAACCAATGTCCGGTTCTGTGCATATATAAATGCTTATATTTTTCCTTTTCAATTATTTCGTCAATATTACCTTTTAACAATTTTAAATCTATCAAACCTTCCACTAATACTCGTACTGCTGTCTCGTGAAATTGTTTATAAGGATTTCCTGGTTTTACTTCAGCAATTGCTGCTTGTTGCGCTCTTAAAACCAACTCATAAATAATCTTTTGTTCTGGTGTAAACTTGCCACTAATAGGAAAAGTCCGAGTAATATCAGAATTATAATAATTGTAAGCAGCTCCAGCATCAATTAACAACAAATCATTTTCTCGCATTTGCCGATTATTTTCTATGTAATGAAGAATGCAAGAATTAGCACCAGAAGCAACAATAGAAGGATAAGCGGGAGTCGCTCCATTACGAGAAAAAATATACTCCATTTCCGCTTGAACTTGATGTTCAAACTGCCCCGCTTTGGCAAACTTCATGGCATGGTTATGAGCATCAACAGCAATATCAGCAGCTTTGCGCATTTGTTCTAATTCCGCAGTACTTTTAACCAGACGCATCGGATGTAAAACTGTCCCCGCATCCTGAATAGCGATCGGTCCTGTACCTGTTTTCGGATAGAACCGCATGAAATTTTGCCAATGTCGAAGAATTGTTTCATTGAAGTGGCGATCGCGTCCTAAACGATAATATATTTTATCAGCACCCTTCAAATATTCAGGTAACTTTTTATTCAGTTCATTAATAGAAAAAGCTGCATCAGCACCATACTTTTCCTTAGCAGCTTCCACTCCAGTGCGATAACCAGTCCAAGTTTCTTTTGCTTGGTCTTTTGGTTGCACGAACAAAACAAATTTATGCTTTTCATGGTGTGGTGCAATAACTGCTACTGCCTCTGGTTCATTAAAACCAGTTAAATAAAAAAAATCACTATCTTGACGATAAGCATATTCTACATCATTGTGCATGACAGCCATTGGCGCACTTCTAAATATAGCCGTGCCATTACCAATTTTTGTCATTAATTGTTTGCGTCTTTGTTTATATTCTGTTGAAATTGTCATGCTTTTTAGAAGTAATATTTATGTATTTTGAATGTATTTTGAAAATACCCACATTAATGAAGTCAGAAGTCAGAAGCGAGTGTGTAATTCTGAGGTCCCCGTTTCCTCCGGAAACGCTCCGCGAACAGAATGCAAGACACACTTCATCACAGTCAGAAGTTATTTTTGTAAAGGAGATTTGAGCAACTATCCAAAAATATTGCGCCTTAAAAGGCGGGGTTTTAGACCCATGTTATTTTGATAAAAGTTTTAGGGAATAGGGAACAGGGAAAAATTTATCAGAGAAAACATTCTTATATCAAGTCTCATTAATTAGCCATAATAAATTAGCTATCTTCAGTCATCTTTAGATGACTTCTGCTTTGAGCCTAGAAATTTATTTCTAGGCGGATGACTCTTGAGGAGTATGCCATATTTTTATATTGTGGTTAATCAGTGCCACTTTATATTACTTCTCTACTAGATAACTAAAGCCTTCTTCCTTCCTCTTCCTTTTGCTATATTAAAAGAACCAAAAATTAAGCATAAAGTTACTTAACTTTCAGTTCTTTTTTAATACACTGTATTTCGCACTTCAACTATTAGTTAAAGCTGATAGCTGATAGCTGACCGCTAAATGCTTACATTACATGATCGGAACATAAGTTTCCTTTTCTGGAACATTAGTGTACTCAGCCACAATTTGTCGGAACTCATCACCATCAATAGTTTCTTTCTCAATGAGCAGATCGACTAAACGATCTATAACAACTCGGTTATCGCGCATTATATTACAAGCGTGCTCATAACAATGCTCAACAATAGTACGAACTTGACCGTCAATACGAGAAGCGATCTCATCAGAATATTCCGAACGAGTCATTAGGTCGCGACCCAAAAACACCTCACTTTGTTGAGTTTCCAGAGACATCGGACCGAGATCGGACATACCATAACGAGTCACCATTTGACGTGCCATCCCTGTAACCTGTTGGAGGTCATTACCAGCACCAGTCGTCACCTCAGCATCACCAAAAATAACTTTCTCAGCAGCACGACCACCAAGAGCGCCAGTAATACGAGCCAAAATTTGTGACCTAGAAATTAAACCTTGGTCTTCACTGGGCATAAACCAGGTAAGACCACGAGCTTGACCGCGGGGAATCAAAGTGACTTTTTGCACTGGATCATGGTCTTTAATCAAAGTACCAACGATCGCATGACCAATTTCGTGATAACCAATTAATCGCTTGCTCTTACCATCCATAAGTGGAGTTCCTTCCATACCTGCGACCACCCGGTCTACAGCATCATCAATTTCCGGCATGGTAATTGCTTCTTTACGACGACGAGCAGTTAAAATTGCAGCTTCATTCAGCAAATTAGCCAAATCTGCACCTGTAAAACCAGGAGTACGACGAGCGATCGCATCTAGGGATACTTCTTCACTAATCTTTTTGTCGCGAGCGTGAACTTCCAGAATGGACAAACGACCTTTAATGTCCGGAGCATCAACACCAACTTGACGGTCAAACCTACCCGGACGTAATAATGCAGAATCTAATACATCAGGGCGGTTAGTAGCAGCAATAATAATGATACCAGTGTTACCCTCAAAACCATCCATTTCTGTCAATAACTGGTTAAGAGTTTGTTCCCTTTCATCATTACCACCACCGATACCAGCACCACGTTGTCTACCCACCGCATCAATTTCATCAATAAATATAATACAGGGAGCATTTTCCTTAGCTTTTTTGAATAAGTCGCGAACGCGGGAAGCACCCACACCCACAAACATTTCCACAAATTCCGAACCAGAAATACTGAAAAATGGAACGCCAGCTTCACCAGCGATCGCCTTGGCCAACAAAGTTTTACCAGTTCCTGGAGGGCCAACTAAAAGTACACCTTTAGGAATTCGCGCTCCCACTGCAGTAAATCTTTCTGGTTTTTTGAGGAAAGTCACAACTTCTTGTAATTCTTCCTTGGCCTCATCAACTCCAGCCACATCATCAAACAGTACACCTGTCTTTGCCTCCATGGAGAAGCGGGCCTTAGACTTACCAAAATTCATTGCTTGTCCGGGGCCACCAGGAACATTACTGGAGCGGCGGAATAGGAAAAACAGACCGACAATCAATAAAACTGGGAATACCAAGTTTCCTAATAAGCCCCAGATTGCCCCTTCGTTCCGTGGTGGATGACTGTCAAAGCTGATATTTGCCTCTCGTAGACGAGAAATTAGGTCTGGGGAATTGGCTGGTAAATCTACTCGTAATCGTTGGACCCGATTATCTAGTTCTGGATCGACTGCTTCAACAATAGCTGTACGGCCACCTTCATAAAGGTCTACGCTTGTAACTCGCTCTGCTTGTAAGTAGTCCAAGAATCGACCATAGCTCATCCGGGTACTGGCGGTATTGCTACCCATGTTTGCTACTGTTGGGGAAAATGCTCCTTGCCAGACAAAAAAACCGATGACTAGAGCTGGTAAGCTCCAAAGTACTATTGTTCTCCAAGAAATTTTCATAAATTATTGGCCTCTTTTAGTAAAATTGAATTGAAATATTTGGTGTGATTTTTTACACTTTTGACATTTTTTCCCACCTGACTTGATTGAAGGGGGAGAGTCCCAAATATCAATATTTGGGGTCTTGCTGCCTCTTCCAGAGGAGCTTTCCTAGGGAATACTCAGCAAAAGCTAACAATGTACCTACTGGACTGACACAGCTAAAACTGTGCACTCTTATTTTTATTTCTAGGTGTCTTTATCTCCCCTACTCCCCTACTCCCCTACTCCCCTACTTCCTAATGCACCATTTAAGGTGTGTCGGTCTACTACCTTCTTTGGGGTCAACCATTTCAGGTCTAAAGGTTTGCTCCACAGGTAAGCCTGGGTGGCCTTGGGGGTTTCCCCCATCAGCTACTGGCACTGACACCGTTAGTCCAGCGACTAAGAAATACTCATAATCTTAACTAAATGTAACTTAACAATAGACATTAGGGCAACTACTTGGACTTCGAGAACAAATATCCTGGCATTGACACTAACAAATTAGGGGACTGGAAATTCCTTTATCAAACAGGATTGGGTCGCGCCACCCCGCCTTTTAAGGCGAAATATTTTTGGAGCTTTTCTCAAATCCCCTACTTCCCCTCCTGGGAGGGGTTAGGGGTGGGTTAACTTGCTGACTTGCAGACTTGCTGACTTCTGACGCGCGTTAAAGTTATCTCCGATGGCAGCAATCTTAGGCTAGAGTTAGCAACATATATTTTGAGGAGAGAATACTTAATTTCTACGGTTTTGATGAAAAAATCAGTGAAGGGTATTATTAGGAATATTAAGAAGGAAGTATTAATTTCAGGTTAAATCTTTAAATGAACATTATAGCGGTTTTCACTCATGTTGACTACAAAACTTCTGCCTTCTGTCTTCTGCCTTTAAGCCAAAATCTCTGTATTCTATGAAACATGAAAAGTGCTATAAGTCATTTTGTCACAAGTAGGGGATTACTCTAGTTCTCTAGAGGTTTCGCTTACCTAAGAAGTGAAGTGAGGTACAGTCAAAAAATAAACTTTTTTCCTTTTCGTTTATCTGTGCTAAACATTTTTAACTTAAGATGCTAAATTCATGGAGAGTTATTTTAATTAACTAAGAAATTCTCATAACAATTCCTGCAATGTGTCATTAACTTGTTTAATTAATCAAGGGAGCTTCGTGAAACGATGCTTTAATAATAATTTTGATCTGACTAATATCTAATATTATACTTAGTTAGCTATATGTCCTCGGCTCAAAAGAACAGGTTTGACCAAAAAGCGATTTAAAGAAAGTCTGAAAATCTCCACTTTTCAACCGAGGGATTGAAAATACTTGCTTGTTAAAACAAGCGTAAAGAAGAAGGTCTCACACCTGATATGGGAATCTCCCCCTACTGCAGAAGTGAAAGTGTAAAAGTATAGAGTCTGTATTCTCCAGTTGACTGAAACTTCTGAAAGTACTGCACCTCTATCTTCTATGTTAATTTTATTCCGCGATTTTATTCCCTTAATGCCGTAGGTCTTTATTAATCTATAACTTAGGATTTTTAACAACGGCAGTATTTTGATTTAAAAGTTTAGTGAGGTAATACAGCCTAATGGTTATTAAAAAGCCAGCAGCAGCAGCAATGCTGACCCAGAAACCACCTAGTGTAGGTACAAAAACAATCCTTAGTGTGGACTTGGGACGGACAGCTAGTAAAGCTTGTGTTAGTCGGACTCCAAATGGTGTAGTTTTCATTCCAGCTAATGTCAAACAATTAAGTTTAGAACAAGTAAGATCGGGTAATTTTGAGTCTAAACCTACAGACCCATTATTAGATATGTGGCTGGAATATCAAGGCTCTGGATACGCTGTAGGTCAGTTGGCTGCTGATTTCGGGGCCAATTTATTCGGTGATGAACGCTCTTTTGCTAAGTCCAAAGTCGAGGATGCTCTAATTAAAATCTTGGCCTGTGCTGGTTATTTTCAGCTCAAAGGCGAATTTTCAGTTGTGATGGGTTTACCATTTTATTCCCAAGAGCAATTTGAAAAGGAAAAGGAACAGATTGTTAGTCAATTACAATGTCCTCATAAAATGTCTTATCGAGGTAACGAACCTACTGAAATTAGAATTAATAAGGTTTGGATCATGCCAGAGGGATATGGTAGTTTGCTATGGTGTGAAGCTAACAATGGCAAGGAATTTAAGCCAGAGTTACCCAAACTATCTCTTGCTATTGTTGATATTGGCCATCAGACTACAGACTTTTTAATGGTAGACCGTTTTCGGTTTGCTAGAGCTGCTTCTAAGAGTGAACCTTTTGCCATGAGCCAATTTTATGAAGATGTGGCCTCTAAGATTGAGGGAGCAGATGCTCAGTCTTTGTATTTGCTAGAAGCAGTCCATAAACCAGAAGGCCAACGTTCCTATCGTCCCAGAGGAGCAACTAAACCGATTAATCTTGATGGTGTTGTTCCTGAGTTGCGTAAAGTTTTTGCAGCTAAACTCTGTGACCGTTTGATTAAGTGGATACCAGAAAGGGTGACAGATGTTGTGATGACTGGCGGTGGGGCAGAATTTTTCCAGGAAGATTTGGAAAGGTTATTACAAGAGGCAGGTCTTAATGCTCATTTAGCTCAACCACCTAGAGAAGCAAATGCTCTGGGACAATATATTTATGGAGAGGCTCAACTAGCAATATCTAGATAAGTTTTAAAAAGCATTTCCTGAGGTCATGCTCCGCAAACAGCATTTCAGCAATCAGCGTTTCCGTTTGTCATGCACTCGCATTCAGCTTTGCGCTAAGGGGATGAGCAACCCAAGTTTGGACGTTCCGGAATGCTCCGCAAACAGATGCCATTATCTATGCACTGCCTTTTTAGGCTGATAGCTGATAGCTAATAGCTGATAGCTAGTTAACATTACAAAGATATTTGGGGTTGTATAATCTAAACAATTTTACTGAATAATTAAGGTTTAAAGCCTCTCCTTTAAAGGAGAAAGAAGAAAAAATTTTCATGATTAGTCAATCCTATCCGTTTTCAAGGAGAGGTAATTATTAATTATTAATTATTAATTATTAATTATTCATTATTAATTGTTGAAATAGCCCCAGGTGCTAAAATCCAGTTTATAATTTAGTATCGCACTGAGTTCCTGTGTAGTTTTTTCTAGGTCTGGAAGTAAAAAATAACGGGGGTACAGTAGAAAATTTCTTTTCTCTGTCCCCGTGTTAAATTAACAAAAATATTACCTGATGCTTTGGGAAAAAAATCAGAAAAAAGAAGTCTTTTTTACCGAAGAGGCAGCAGATAAGCAATTATTGGCAGCTATAGAAAAAGAGTTAAATTCTCACAAATATCGAACTTTTAGCAATCTTTGTAAACAAGCTCTATGGCAATTTTTGGATGTATCTTCATCATCGACAGAGTTAGCTCAATCTCCATCTAATTTACAAAAGCTAGAACACAGAATTTATGAGAAGCTTACCCAACATTTTTCTGAGTTAGAAAAAAAATTGGTTTCTGAAGAGTTGAAGACATCTAATAATACAGTTCAATCTAATGAAGATGAGTTGAAAAAACACTTGAATCAATTGAATCAACAGTTGACTCAAATCCAATTGGATTTAGATGCTAAATTAATCGAAGTTATGGAGACTTTTAAGACAGAGTTGTCACAGATAGAAATACCTATTACTAAGTTAGCTCAAGAAGAGTCAGAAGAATTAACTCCTACCCAATCAAAAGAAGAAGAAAATTTATCTGTTAAAGAATCAAAAACGGATGCCGATCCTTTATTGCAGCGCTTAAGTTCTTTGTTAGAAGAGTTCTAATTAATTATGTTTCAATATACCTTTATTCGCAACAATAACCATTACTAATTTGATTTAATAATAACAAAATAGTCAAGGCTAAGAAGAGTTAACGCGCGTCAGAAGTCAGCAAGTCAGAAGTCATAAGTTAACCCACCCGCGGGCCCCGTGGAGAACCCACCCCTAACCCCTCCCTGGAGGGAACCCACCCCTAACCCCTCCCTGGAGGGAACCCACCCCTAACCCCTCCCTGGAGGGAACCCACCCCTAACCCCTCCCTGGAGGGGAAGTAGGGGATTTAGGCTCCGCTCCAAAAATATTTCGCCTTAAAAGGCGGGGTTTTAGACCCAATTATTTTGATAAGAGAGAAGAAAAAAAAGAAACTAATTATAGAGATTAAGTAACAAATTTAAGATTGGATAAAATCTCGCTCGGCAGAATTTGCCAATTTATTTTTCATAGTATTCTTTTTGATGATTGCTAATAAATTTGGAGACTATCTTAGAATACTTTTATTCTTGACATAAGGTATAGTGGACTTAATAATTAAAAATAATAAATATATTCAACAATTAATAATTAATAATTACCTCTCCTTGAAAACGGATAGGATTGACTGAAAGGAAAATTTTTTTCTTTTTTTCCCTTAAAAGGGGAGGCTTTAAAACTTGATTATTCGGTGATTCCCATACTGGTAAGGTACAAAACTCGTTTGTTTTAGGGAACAGGGAATAGGGAATAGACAATAGAATAGAAGTAAAGATAAATAAAGAGAGGCGTACCTCATTAGTCTGAGAAACGCTATAAATTATAAACAAAGTCAAAATAATTGTTAGATATCTGAACTTTATTATAGCAGTCTCAGGGAAGAGCGCGGACATATCAAAAGTTTAAAACTCAGATAACGTAATATTTTTCCTTCTTCCTTCTGCCTTCTGCCTTCTGCCTTCTGCCTTCTTCCTTCTGCCTTCTTCCTTCTGCCTTCTGCCTTCTTCCTTCTTCCTTCTTCCTTCTTCCTTCTGCTATAAAAAGTATATTAATCTTAAACTTTACTTAGTACAAATACACTGCCTTGATTGCCTCTTCCAATGCGTAAATCTTCATCTAAATATGTAATATCTAACCACCCCTTTTGTTCTCGGTTTTGTATATTAAAATCAACAGCAGTAAATTTTTTTCCTGATTCTATTTCGGCAATTAATTTATTAGGCGATTGATAACCAATTAAACTTTGTAAACCTAAAATTGAACGATTAAATTTAACATTTACTCGCTTCTGGGAAACAGCTTCAAACTGAGCAACAACACTAACTATTCCTTCTAAAAAAGGCAAACCAGATACTTCAGCAATATTATAGATGACTGTATCTTGGACTCGGATACATTGATAAATTTCCCCTAGTTTCAGGAAAGGAAAACTATCAATGCGTAGTAATTCTTGACTGGTAGTATAAAGTAATCGCCAATTGCCATCTAATAGTTCTTTTGCTTCAAAGGGACAAGGGTTGGGATTGTAACCTTCTACTTGAGCGATCGCTGCTAGAATTACTTGTTGGTCATTTTTACTTGCTAGTAAACCACGATTTTTGCCTGTAAGTGTCTCTATTAATCTGTATTTATAAATCATAGTTCTTGTTTATTGTCAATCTGCGTTGATTATAAGCTGACAATTTTCCTTTATTACATAAGCATTCAGCTAGCTTGCGGTTAGCTATCAGCAATGAAAATGAAAATGAATAAAGCCAGCATTCGTTTAACTTCTACTACATTCTCAACCAGAGATTGGTACTCTGAAGCTTTGATAAAATTGCTTTTTTCTCCTTGTAAAAGCTGATAGCTGATAGCTGACTGCTGTTAGCTCCGCATTCGGCGAGGAAATGCTTACTTTATTACTGAAGAAGAAAATTTAAAAAACATTCTTCGGGTATCCGGGTCTTAAGCAATTTTAACGATATCCTTAACAGTAGCAAAAAATTTAGATAGGCTTACTACTTGGATTGATTTTACTTTGTTTGAATGAATCTATAGCAGGGAATAAGGGGGCTATTTCATTCTTTACACTTGGGTGTGGGGATGGTGGGGAAAAGCTACAACCCTGATGGTTGAATTAACTGCTTGGGGGTTCTATCTTCCCATATCCCCCACCAATCCATGCCTCCCAAACTCACTTCCCCAATACCTTTGAGCCTTAATGAAATAGCCGTGGGATAATAGTGAGAATAGGAAATTGGCTCTGTGTAATGAGTAATGAGGAATACTCTGGACTTGATATGGCAGTGGGTGCAAATGGGATTTGATGGGGCGATCGTCCCGATTGGCCAAATTCTTAGTAACTTATTGACTACTGACTACTTCTTCAAGATTTGATGCAAGTAAATTCATCTAATCTTTTAAACAAGGACAGGAAAAACATTTATATATATTATTTAGCTGGCAAATTTAAAACAAAATCCCCTAAAATCCAAGAGACCTAATAGAGAAGATGAGTAAATCTAAAGATATTAGGATAGACTTACTAAAATTCCTTGACTGAGGATATATGGAAGAAAAACAACAAACAAATAACCCATCACAACCAGTAGTGTCGCAGAATACTACAGAGCAGGAGACTGTAAATCCACAACCAGTAGTTCCACAACCAACGGTACAGGAGACGGTAAATCCACAACCTGTAGTCCCACAACCAACTACGGTACAGGAGACAGTAAATCCACAACCTGTAGTTCCACAACCAACTACGGTACAGGAGACAGTAAATCCACAACCAGTAGTTCCACAACCAACTACGGTACAGGAGACAGTAAATCCACAACCAGTAGTTCCACAACCAACTACGGTACAGGAGACAGTAAATCCACAACCAACGGTACAGGAGACAGTAAATCCACAACCTGTAGTTCCACAACCAACTACGGTACAGGAGACAGTAAATCCACAACCTGTAGTTCCACAACCAACTACGGTACAGGAGACAGTAAATCCACAACCAGTAGTCCCACAACCAACTACGGTACAGGAGACAGTAAATCCACAACCAACTACGGTACAGGAGACAGTAAATCCACAACCTGTAGTTCCACAACCAACTACGGTACAGGAGACAGTAAATCCACAACCTGTAGTTCCACAACCAACGGTACAGGAGACAGTAAATCCACAACCAGTAGTTCCACAACCAACGGTACAGGAGACAGTAAATCCACAACCAGTAGTTCCACAACCAACTACGGTACAGGAGACAGTAAATCCACAACCAGTAGTCCCACAACCAACTACGGTACAGGAGACAGTAAATCCACAACCAGTAGTCCCACAACCAAGTATGGTAGGAGCAAAGGTAGAACAACCAGTAGGAATACCAGTAGGAGTTGTTGGTCGTAGAAATAACCAACCTCAGTCACAACCGGTTCTAGTTTACAACCCCTCCCTACTTCTAATACCTCGCCATGAACCGGCAGATGTAATTCCTACGAAACGAGACTCATCTATAGTGGACTGGTTAGAAACATCAGGCAGAATGTTACCTAGAGATCCTTCAGAATCAGATAATTATCTCCAAGAGGAAGAGGAAATCTCAGAATTGATAGCTGTAGACAATTTTAGTGATGATGACCCTTTAGAAGGAAATGCCGATGAGTCTGGTGAATAGAGATTTTCAACAATTAATAATTAATAATTAATAATTAATTATTCCCTCAAAGCTATTCAGTTAAAAGTTGAATTTGATAATTTTTTAATCAAACCTAAAGTATCCAAAAGTGTGTGTGGAGGAGTTTTTTTATGCAAAATAAGCTAGTTTTTCGCAAATCTATTTCCTTATCGGGAGAAAATTTATTCTTGGGTTTGGGTTTAGGATTAAGCTCTTTTGCCCTAATTTTAGACAGTATGGCTAATCGAATTATCGGTATAGAATCTCTGAGCTTACCTCTAATTCTATGTGGTCTAGCAACTGCAAGTTTGGGGTATTGGGTTATACCCATACTTAGAAGACTTAAAGCTGGACAAATAATCCGGGAGGATGGCCCCCAAGCTCATCTACAAAAATCAGGTACTCCAACTATGGGAGGCATATTTTTTGTACCAGTAGGAGTAGCGATCGCTCTGTTATTATCGAAATTTCATCCAGATGTCATGGTAGTATCGGCAATGACTCTAGCTTACGGTTTTATTGGTTTGCTGGATGATTGGAAAATTTTGCAACGTAAGTCTAATAAGGGAATATCCCCGAAAATGAAATTGGCTTTGCAGATCGGTTTTGCAATACTATTTTGTGGATGGCTAGCATGGAGTCAACCTAGTACGGTTACTAATATTGCTTTACCTTATGGTCTACAATTATCTTTAGGATTACTATTTTGGCCTCTGGCAGGTTTTGTTTTAGTGGCAGAAAGTAATGCTACAAATCTTACGGATGGCGTTGATGGTTTGATGGGAGGTTTGGGAGCGGTGGCATTTTTAGGGTTAGGAGCTTATTTAGCTCCTACTGCTCCGGAGTTAATGATTTTTTGTGCTTGTATGAGTGGTAGTTGTCTCGGTTTTGTTGCTCATAACCGCAATCCTGCTAAGGTGTTTATGGGTGATACAGGATCGTTAGCTTTGGGTGGAAGTTTAGCTGCAGTTGCTCTACTAACTAATACTCTATGGATATTATTAATTCTTAGTGTGATTTTTTTGATAGAAACTCTTTCGGTTATTGCTCAAGTTGGTTATTACAAGGCAACGAAAGGAACTGATGGTGTAGGTAAGCGCTTATTTAAAATGGCTCCTTTTCATCATCATTTAGAATTATCTGGTTGGTCGGAAACTCAAGTGGTGGGATGTTTTTATTTGGTTAGTGCAATTTTGGCTAGTTTGTGCTTATTTTAGAAATAAGGAGTCAGTCCTCAGTCCTCAGGAGGGAAGAAAGAAGCAAGAAAGAAGACCGTTCAATAATTGATAATTGATAATGGATAATTGATAATTACCTCTCCCTAAAACGGAATTGATTGAATAAAAGGAAAATTTTTTCTTGTTTATCCACGGAGAGTGAGAGGATTTTTACCTGAATTATTCGGTAAAAGGAGAATTTTTTTTCGGTCGCGTAAGCTGAATGGAGTTCTATCGCGCTCTTATCCGGACATGATATAAATTATTAGTTGAAAAGTCGCTCATGACAAAAGTTTCGGTAATTGTACCAATTTATAATGGTGAGAAAGATTTGCCAGACTTGATAGAATGTCTGCGATCGCAAACTTATCCTGCTGACCAAGTAGAATATTTACTGGTGGATAATAATAGTGGCGATCGTAGTAATTCATTGATTGAAGCAGCAGCACGATCGAGTCAAATTACAATTTGTCTGGTTACTGAAAATCAAATTCAAAGTTCTTATGCTGCTCGTAATGCTGGTATTCGTGCTGCTAGTAGCGAGATATTTGCTTTCACTGATGGTGACTGTCGTCCTCAACCTCAATGGTTAGAAAATTTAATTCAGCCATTTTCTGACCCTAACATTGGTATTGTGGTCGGAGAAATACTTGCTTTACCTGGGGACAGTTTATTAGAAAAATACGCAGAGAAACAAGAGACTCTTTCTCAAAAACATACTTTAGCTAATTCATTTTGTCCTTATGGTCAAACTGCTAATTTAGCGATTAGAAAGCAAGCATTTGTAGAGGTTGGATTATTTCGTCCTTATTTAACAACGGGTGGAGATGCTGATATTTGTTGGCGGATTTTACGAGAAACATCTTATCAGTTTAAGTTTGTAGAAAATGCAGTAGTTAAACATCGTCATCGTTCAACTTGGCAAGATTTACAAAGTCAATGGCGCAGGTATGGAAAGTCAAATAAATATTTGCATGAACTCCACGGTATTGATTTAATGCGAGAGTTTAAAACTAAAGAATATATTTATCGTTTGAGTAGATGGTTATTAAAAGAGTTTCCTCTAACAACAATGAAAATAATATCAGGTAAGGCAGAATTGGTAGAGTTGTTTGATACTCCTATTGGTTTGTTAAATGGTAGGGCAAGAATTGTCGGTCAAAAAGAAGCAAAGCTGTCAGATGAAGCACGACAAATTGAAAGATTTTAGTCTAATTTTTTGTAAGCAAACAGCTATCAGCCATCAGCTATCAGCTATTGCTTTTGGTGTGGCTTTAAAGCTGTATTAATTGAGCTAGAATTAATCTTACTATAAAAGTTGTTAAAGTCGATTTTTATTTAAACTATGTCTTTAAAAGCAGGGTATTATTGCGCTCTAACTGACTGCTAATAGCTGTTTGCGCAGCATTCCGCAGGAGATACTTACAACTTTTTTTATATGAAATTTCATTCAATTAGAATGCTTTAATTATTGATTTTTATAGAAACTATTATCAAGGCTTATTTCACTAATTGGGAGTAATATCAAATCCGGTAGCATCGGTACAATTCACACCCTATATAAGCATGAATGGCGATGGGAATTTTATTACTTAGAAACCAACGGATTTAATAAATATAAGATTTCAAAGATGAAGGACTAAATTTTGGGCAAAAGTAGATGTTTAAAATAGTTTAATTGATAAATGTTTAACTAATTAAATTTATTATTTTTCTACAGGCTGTATTGTGATATTATTATTGACGCTTACTACAGTAATAATACTGGCAGGTAAGCTCAATTGAATCTGTTGAAAACAGGCCAAAAACTGATATATAGTCTAACCAAAGAGGAGATAGTAACATGAAAAACTTGACTGTTGATAGTCAGAAGAACTGTTTATTAGTAGATCGAGCATGGATGGAAGACCTGCAGAAAAAGGCTGCATCTACAAGTTTAGAGCCTGGTATGTATGTTTTACGGATTAAGAGTGGGTCATTTAGTTATGGTAGTAACATGACTTCTGAACCATTTGTGTTACTCTGGATATATGGTGGAAAATTTGTTAACCTCAAGACAAATGTGGAAACTACAGCTACATGGTCTTCTTTAAATGGATATGATGATACTATTACATTAGAAATTAAAGAGACAACTACGATTAGTGCTTTGTTACTTGATGTTCATGAAAAAGATAATTCTGGTGAAATTGTTGTATCTATTTTAGATGCGTAAATCATCAGTTTAATATCGGCTATTTTGTCAAAAAATTAGTAATAAATTTGCCACGATCGCTCTCTTAATTATTGAGGTGGGCGATCGTTTCTGTTGATAGCAAAAAGCAGAAGGAAAAATCTGGCGTTGTTTGCATGTAAGCATTTCCTGCGGACTGCTGCGCAAACAGCTATTAGCTGTCAGCTAGAGCGCAATAAAATCATAAGTTTAAGGATAGGTTTTAAGTGAATATAGACTTTAGAGTTGACTTTTATAGTAAAATTTTTATAGCTCAATTAATAAAGCTTTTAGTGAGTGATAAAAGCAATAGCTGAATGCTGACTGCTGAATGCTTACGTTTGCATAAAAGTTAAAAATCAAAAAATAAAATCAAAATAAAAATTCAGTATTTTTACTGTTGACTGTTAATTAAAAAAAAAATAATTGAAAATAAAAGTTTTATGACATAATAATAAAGAAATAATTAAGAAAATATTTGAGTAGCAGGATTAGTAAGAGGAATATGAATGTACAGGGATCGAAAATAGCAAGTCCCATAGCTGTTGTTGGACTAGGTTGCCATTATCCAGGAGCTAATGAATTACCAGCACTTTGGGAAAATATATTGGCCAGGCGTTGCCAATTTCGACAGATGCCAGATGAACGCTTACCTCTATCTGAATATTACGATAGCGATCGCAATACCCCAGATAAAACCTACGCCGATCGAGCTTCTGTCATAGATGGTTTTGAATTTGATTGGGTGAAGCGACGAGTTCCTAAATCAACAGTTGTCTCAACCGATACTGTTCATTGGCTAGCCTTAGAAGTTGCTATAAAAGCTTTAGAGAATGCAGGTTACAAACGTGAAAGCGTACCAATTAAAAAATCTGGTGTCATCTTAGGAAATACCTTAACAGGAGAAGAGACCCGTTCTAATCCCATGCGTTTGCGCTGGCCTTTCGTGAAAAAATCTTTGTATGCTGCTGCTACAGCTAAAGGTTTACCTTCTGAAGTAATCGAAGAATTAAGCCAAACTATGGAACAATTCTTTAAATCTGTCTTTCCTGAAATTAACGAAGACTCATTAGCAGGATGCCTTTCTAATACTATCAGTGGCAGAATTTGCAATTTCTTCAATTTCGATGGAGGTGGATATACTGTAGATGGTGCTTGTGCTTCTTCATTAATTGCCGTCGCCACAGCTGCTACTGCTTTATCTAATGGCGATTTAGATATGGCGTTAGCTGGCGGTGTTGATATGAGTATAGACGCCTTTGAGCTAATTAGCTTTGCCAAAACAGGTGCTTTAACATCTACAGATATGACTGTCTATGACCGTCGTGGTAGTGGTTTTATTCCTGGAGAAGGGTGTGGGTTTGCAGTTCTCAAACGCCTTGAAGATGCTCGAGCAGACGGGAACTATGTCTATGCTATTATCAATGGTTGGGGAATATCATCCGATGGAAGAGGAGGCATCACAGCTCCCTCAAAAACCGGACAATCAAAAGCTTTGATAGGTGCTTATGAAAAAGCAGGATATAGTCCTCAACAACTTCATTTTATTGAAGGACATGGCACGGGAACACCAGTAGGCGATCGCACCGAATTGGAAGGAGTAGTATTAGCGATGAATGCTCATGGGGAAGCGAAACCCCGCTCCTGTGGGATGACTTCTTTTAAATCTGTCGTTGGACATACCAAAGCTGCTGCTGGTATAGGTGGATTTATTAAAGCTGTCATGGCTGTCAATCAAAGAATTTTACCCCCAACAGCTAACTGTGAAGACCCAAATCCTGTATTTGATGAAGTAGGTAAATCCCTCTATCCGATTTTACAAGGAGAAATTTACTCTCCGACAGAAACTCTTTATGCAGGGGTTTCTGCTATGGGTTTTGGCGGAATTAATTCCCATGTTACCTTATCTTCAGGTGATGCTCCGGCAACTTCTTTAAAATCTTCTTTGAATGAAAGAGCTTTACTGGTTTCTCATCAAGATACAGAAGTATTTGTTTTGAGTGCTGCTTCAATTGCTAGTTTATTGGAACGGACTCAGGAAGTTACCCAACAAGCTAAAGGAATGAGTCTAGCGGAGTTGGTCGATCTAGCAGCAGAACTTTCCAGTCAAGTTAATCCAGAGTTTCCCTGTCGAGCAGCCATAGTAGCTGGAACTCCAAAAGAATTACTAGAATCTCTGATAGAGTTAGAGCAACTGCTCAACGACCGTCCCCCTGCTCCCAATAAAGTCACAGTTACTCCCGAAAGAAATATTTGGGTTTCTTATCAAGTTAAGCGTAGTCGCGTGGCTTTTCTCTTCCCCGGTCAAGGATCGCAGCGATTGAACATGGCTCGAACTTTGGTCGAACGCTATTCTTGGGCACGGGAATTTTTGGAACAGTGCGACCGCTGGTTAGAAGAAATGGGATTTTTTCCCATTGGTAAGTATATTTATCGTCCTCTAGACCGAGCAGTAGACCGGGAAGAAACACAGAAGTGGTTTGAAGAACTGACTATAGTTGCGCCAAAGGCAATTTGTTTTGTTTCTTTACTCTGGAAGCGTTACCTAGAACGTCTGGGGATTAAACCTGCTGTTGTTTGCGGTCACAGTCTGGGAGAATTGATAGCTTTCCATGCCGCTGGTGCTTATGATGAAAAAACATTACTCAAGTTTGCTGCCATGAGGGAAAGAGCTATGAGAGCAAAAACCACTCAAGCAGGAACTATGGCAAGTTTAAGCTGCGATTATCAAACTGCTCAACAGCTTGTTTCGGGAATTCCTGGTTATGTTACGGTGTCAAATATTAATAGTCCGGTACAAACAGTAATTTCTGGTGAAAAAACAAGTGTAGAGTTGGTATTGCAACAAGCTGCTACTCAGAATATTAAATATCGGGAGTTGGCTGTTGCTAATGGGTTTCATTCCCAAATGATGTCAGAAGCTAGTAAAAAATTACGCGACCATGCACCCATTCCTGAGAAACTGGAAGCGCCTAAAATTCCATTATTTTCTAGTCTTGATGGTCAGTTAGTTGAAACTGGAGTCAAGCTAAGAGAACATTTTGCTCGCCAAGTCATATCTCAAGTGAATTTTATTGAGCTGGTGAAAGCGATCGCCCCTCAATGCGATATGATGATTGAAGTGGGACCTGGTAAGGTAGTTTCAGGATTAGTAAGTGCCACCATAGACTCGCCTTTATGTCTGCCATTGGAATCTAAAGTAGGAAAAACAAAAGACTTTAATCTAGTTCTAGCTAGCTTTTTCACCCACGGTGGTGAAATTAACTGGTCAACGGTTTATGAAAATCGTTTAGTTCGCCCCTTTATCCCTGCCTCACAACTGCAGTTTTTTGAGAATCCTTGCGAACGACCTTTCTCGGTTTCCCAAGAATATCTCTCTCCGATGAACTTATCTTTCTCTGGCGATCGGCAACCACAGGGAGAGTCAAACACGCCATTGAGTGATACTGCTATTATTGAAACTCTATCCAATTACTTTGTTGAACGAGGCTCATTTTTAGCAGATTTAATTAAAGCAGATATCGAAAACTTTCCTCCCACTTTATAGAACGCTTATGGGAACTATTGAGGGAGTGTGGGAGGGGTGGAAGGTGTGGGAGGGGTAGCGAGTAAAAGGTCTGGTCTGACCAATTCAATTCGCCCAGAAGGCAAATCTTTCTACATTCTCTTCCCTTTTGTACGTCGTCCTACCGACACGTCCCCTACCTGAGTTCTGATTCCGGTAGCCAAAAGCATATACCGCGTCCAAAGATACCATAAGAATTCTATAAAACATACAAACCATCTACATTTTTACTATGTCTGACTCTAACCATTCAAATAATGAAGGACTGGTTAAGCTTCTTTCAGCTTATTTCAGTCAGCGAGGTTCTTTTTTAGCTCAAGTCATTCGTGCAGATATTAAGAATTTACCTCACTTAACTAAACCTACTCAAACTAGCGCCAAGAGTGGGCATCAGCATCAGAACATTTCGCCTTCTCTCAATGGAGTTACCACAAACCAAAACGGCAGCCAAGATCGTTCTGTTATTTCGGTAAGTTCCCATGTTCAAGAAGTTGCAGTACCCCCAGAACCTGCATCTAAACCAGCAACTTTATCGGTAAGTTCCCATGCTCAAGAAGTTGCAGTACCCCCGGAACCTGTATCTAAATCTGAAGAAGCAAGTTTAGATGTGAAGTCAATTTTAATCAATCTAGTTGTCGAACAAACAGGTTTCCCTGCAGAAAGTATTTCCCTTGATGTCAGACTTCTTGATGACCTAAATATGGATTCCATCAAGGCAGGTGAATTAATTGCTTCTGTTACCAAAGCTTGCAACGTTGTCGGTGTCATAGACCCTTCAAGTTTAGCTAACGCCAGTCTTGGAGAAATTATCCAAGTCATTGAATCAAATGTAGGAGGAACGACTGAGACTACATCAGTAGAACACAACAGTGAAATTCAACCCCAAATTTCCCCTGCAGCACAGCCAGAAAAGGATTTAACTTCCTTACTCCTAACCTTAGTAGAAGAGCGGACGGGATTTCCTCAAAGCAGTCTGAGTTTAGAGTTGCGCCTGCTAGACGATCTAAATCTCGACTCTATTAAAGCAGCGGACTTAATTGCTACAGCTGCTCAAAAAGCTGAAGTCAGCGGTGAGATCGATCCATCTACCTTAGCCAACTCCACTTTAGGAGAGCTACTAGAAGCACTTCAGCAAAGCCAGGTAGTTTCACAACCACCTCAAATTTCCCCTGCAGCACAGCCAGAAAAGGATTTAACTTCCTTACTCTTAACCTTAGTAGAAGAGCGGACGGGATTTCCTCAAAGCAGTCTGAGTTTAGACTTGCGCTTGCTAGACGATCTAAATCTCGACTCTATTAAAGCAGCGGACTTGATTGCTACAGCTGCTCAAAAAGCTGAAGTTAGCGGAGAGATCGATCCATCTACCTTAGCCAACTCCACTTTAGGAGAGCTAATAGAAGCACTCCAGCAAAACCAGGTAGTTTCACAGCCAGAGGAAAAATCTATTCCCCAACCTCAAAAGACTATTCCTCAACCTCAAAAGACAACAACTAAAGTTCCTGTAACAGCTAAGGAAAATTACTCCCGTTGGGTGCGTAATTTTGCCATTGAATATATTCCTCAAGAAATTTCTGCGGTACAAGCTAATTGGTCTCAAGCTCGTGTCTTGATTGTTAGCGAAGAAGTCGAGGGCAATTTTTCTCAAGGTATAAAGGGCAAACTGGAAGAATATCGCGCTCAAGTTGAAACTATTAGTTATGACCAAGTTGACTCCAGGGATAGTTCTTGGCAAAGCAGTTTTACCCACTACTTAGCTATTTTGCCTCAAACACCACCATCATCACAGGAAGTTCTTCCTTTAGCACAGATGACCGCTCGCATTAAGAGTATTGCAACTTTGCCCCCAGCAAGCAAAAATTGTTGTTTTACTTATGTGCAATTTAGTGGCGGATATTTTGGCAGTCAAGGAGCAGCTATTTCTCCTGAATTGTGTTGTGCAGGTGCTTTTGCTCGCAGTCTTCATTTAGAGCGTCCTGACAGTCGGGTACAAGTAATAGATTTACCTCAAAATATTGAATACTCACAAGCTAGCGAACTCGTTATCCAAGAAATGAGTACGACAGAAGCGATGGTAGTAGCAGGCTATAATAAGGACTTATTACGCTTAGTACCAGAAGGTCGGATTCAACAACCAGCAACCTATAAACCACGCTCCCTGTCTTGGTCGGGAGAGGATGTGATTCTTGTTACCGGAGGTGCAAAAGGTATTACGGCTGAATGTGCGGTAGCAGTGGCAAAAACTACTGGTGTCAAAATGGCTTTAGTAGGTCGCAGCCAAAGGGACAATTCAGAGGTAATGAAAACCTTAAAACGCTTCCAAGATGAAGGTCTAACTTGTGAGTATTATTCTGCCGATATTACTAACTCTCAAGCTATTGTTGAGTTGGTGCAGAAGATTACCTCTGAACTTGGTTTGATTACAGGTTTCATCCATGGAGCAGGGTTAAATACACCTCGTCGTATCGAACAAGTAACTCTAGAAGCAGCGCAAAAAGAAGTATCTCCGAAACTATTAGGTGCTTATCATATTTTACAAGCTCTTGCCACCACACCTCCTAAACTTGTGATGGCATTTAGCTCTATTATTGGTGTAATAGGAATGCCTGGCAATGCTTGGTATGGTTTTGCTAATGAATCTCTAAACCTTTTACTGCGTCAGTTTCAAGCTCAAAATTCTGACACTCAAGTTTTATCTACAGCTTACAGTGTCTGGGATGAAGTAGGTATGGGTGCGCGGATGGGCAGCATCAAAACTTTAGAAAAGATGGGAATTGGACCTGTTTCACTCAAGGAAGGAAGAGATCGTTTTCTCAAGCTCTTTGAATCCGATCCAGGAGTTTTGCAAGTTCTGATTGGCTCTCATATAGGAATTGATACTTGGTGTCCTGTTAAATTAGGCGAAACTAATCTATTCCGTTTTATTGAAGAAGTGGTTTATGTAGAACCTCATGTTGAGTTGACGGTGCGAACTCATCTCACTATAGACCAAGATTTGTACGTTCAAGATCATGTCTGGCGAGGTTCTTATTTGTTCCCTACTGTCTTCGGTTTAGAAGCAATGGCACAAGCAACTGCTTATGTTACTGGGGAAAAACACAATAAAATTGCCAGAATTGAAGATATATCTTTGCAGCGTCCCATTGTTGTTAACCGAAGTAATGGGCTAGAAATTGAAATTCATGCTGAAGTTGATGAAGCTTTACCTAATGGAGAAATAGCGGTTAAAGTAGGTATTCGCACTGAACAAACAGGATTTAAAATAGATCATTTTGCTGGCACTTTCATCATAGGAGACATAAAATCTGGTGTCAAAACCAATCTTCAGTTAGGAGAACCTCTAGCAATTAATCCCCAAACCGACCTTTATGGAGACTTGCTATTTCAAGGAGAACGTTTCCAACGTATGGGTGCAATATATTCTCTTAGCCGAGAAAAGAGCATTTTCCGTTCCTACGCCATTACTTCTGACACTGAGTTAGTTGAAGAAAGCTTTGGTCCAGGTATGGAAAGCTATATGATACTGGGCGATCCTTATTTGAGGGATGTTTTACTACAGTCATCACAGTTAAATATTTCTCAATATACTTGTTTGCCAATCTCAATAGGTAAAATAGAATTTTTCCAAAATCCTGATTCTCAGGGAGATGACAGAATAGTAACAAGTTTGTTGGTAGAGCAAACAGATAAGGAATGTGTTGGTGAAGTATTTGTGAGCGATAAACAAGGGAATATTCTGGAAAAACTCACAGGTTATCGCGTGCGAATTATGGAAGAAAATCTTTCTCATCCTAGTCCTGAAGAATTAGCAAATCCTGAAAAACGCGATGCGAAGAACCTGCAAGATAAATTAAAGACTGCTTTTGCTGCCTTGGAATTAAAACAGCCAGGAGTAGGGTTTGGATATGCTCCCAATTTACAAGTTTTACCGAAACAACAGCGACGACTGCAAGAAAAGCCGATCGTTGCCAAAGCTATTCAAGCTCAGTTAGGGTTATCCCCAGAAGATACCTTGGATTTTGAAATTACTGCCTTAGAATCAGGAAAACCCCAACTAGCAGGAGCTAGTGTAGCTGGACTCCATGTCTCCTTATCTCATTGCGATCGCTATTGTCTGAGTGCTGTCGGCAATACCCCACAGGGTGTAGATCTTGAACTGATAACTCATCGCAGTTCAGAAGACTGGGTTAACCTTCTCAGTTTTAAACACAGTACCATCTTGAATCAATTAGTAGAGCAAGGCGATAGTACGGATGTAGCTGGAACTCGTATCTGGTCATCAGTAGAAGCAGTTCGTAAGGCATTTAATGGAACTCATCCAGAATTATCAATTGTTAAACATCATCAGGATAGTGTTTTATTAGAAGCAACCACTGTAAAAGGGAATTATTTAGTAGTTACCCAGCCGCTCAAACTAACTCGTCACCCAGAAAGGATGATAGCTATTCTGGTTCCTGAAGAACAACCTGTTTCACCTCCTTCGGAGTCTGACTCTGGAGTAGAAGTATTCACAGGTGATGGCAATAATTCCCATATCCAAGAAGACTATCTTGGAGAATTAATTTACGAAAAACTGTTTCAGCTCAGTTTTCAAGAAAGTGGCAGTCTCAGCGGACGAGTATATTTTTCCGAATATTTCACTTGGATAGGACAGATACGGGAACTTGCCATGAAAAGTATTGCATCAGAGATGTTATCCGATCTATTTTCTGGAAATTCTGGCATTGTAACAAAGGCAGTAAGTCTGCGAATATTAGGAGAAGCAACTGCCTACGACACCATTCAAGCAAGAGTGTGTTCGGGAAATGTCGTCGGTTCTACCTTTGATAGTTATATGGAATTCTGCAAAGTATTACCAGATGGAGATATGGAAAAAATTGCCCTGGCAAAGGTCAGGACTAAATGGATAGGTATGAGTAACGGGATTCCAGAACAGGCATCTTTACCTTCCTATCTCCAAAACTTCTTTGATAAATTTGCTACTCGAGAACCAGTTAATATCGATCTCAAAAAAACTGAAACTTTTGCCTTGTCTAAATCAAATACAAGTTTTGCTAATATCCAGACAGGCGCGATCGTTTACCAATCCCCTTCTGAAAATCGCTATGGTAAGTTACTGCACTCAGAAATTTATCAAACAACCTTAGAAGAGTCAAACCTATTCGGCAATGTTTACTACTCGAATTATTTCATCTGGCAAGGACGAACTCTAGATTTGTTCCTCTATTCAGTAGCTTCCGAATACCCACGATTCTCTAAAGCTCGAGGAGAATTAATTTGTTTCTATACTCGCATAGATTTCTTACAAGAAGCAATGCCTTTTGACAAAATTCTTGTTCTTCTCTATGTAAAATCTGTTTCAGAATGTGGAGCTGTTTTCAATTTTGAGTTCTTCCGACAAGAGCCTGATGGTAAGCGTAAAAAACTTCATGTTGGTCAACAAGAGGCAATGTGGGCCTGTCGAGATCAAGATGGAAACTTAGTGCCGACTCCATGGCCACAAGCCATCTTAGAAGCTTTTATGACACAAGTCTAATACAGCATATTTCGGGCAAATGAGGTACAAGCTTGAATGGTAAAATCATTGTAGTGAGGCAATCTAGCCATCGACAGATGTACCTCATAACAACGGAAACCGCTGTATCAAATCCGGTTGAATACTTATCATTTATTTGGAAGTTGGGAGGGTGGGGAGAAGGGGAGGTGGAGAGATTGAAGGTGAGAAAGTTTGGATAGAATTATAAACAGATACTGTATAACCGGATTCTATATAATACATCAATCTCCATAAGAGGAAACGGGGACGCGGTGACACCAGTTTGGACCCCTCTGTGTGTCCTACTGAACCCGCTCTCCTACTATCTTAATAATAAGTATTCAACCGGACATAATATTACCCGAGGAAGAAATCGCCTGCTCCTAACAATGGAGTATTTGTTAAAGTAGCAAATTGACCACCACTGCCGAAACCAGATGCGTCACCATTGGGATTATAGAACAAATTACCATTGTTCTCATTGTAAGCAATAACAGCATCAGCAGTTGCCGCATCTGCATCGCTAGTAACTGTAGTAAATTCACTACCAATACTGAAACCTGCTCCCGGTCCGCTGTTGATAGCAGTAAAAGTTATTAGGTTTAAGACAATAATATCTCCTTGGGTAGAAGAGAAGTCAGTAATTATGTCTGTACCTTCATTAGCATTAAAGGTGAAGCTATCGCTACCGCTTCCTCCTAAGAGTTGGTCGTTTCCAAGTCCACCATTGAGAGTGTCCTCACCGTTGCTACCAACTAGAGTGTCGTTATCGCGGCCACCATTGAGAGCGTCCTCACCGTCACCACCAACGAGATTGTCGTTTCCGCGATCGCCATTAATAGTGTCGTTACCGTTACTGCCAACGAGAGCGTCATCACCGTTGCCAGCATTAAGAAGATCGTTACCGTTGCCACCATTAAGAACATCGTTACCGTTACCACCAATCAGAGTATCGTCATCGTTGTCACCATCTAGAGTATCATTACCCTGGTTGCCGAAGAGAAGATCGTTACCGCTGCTACCATCTAGAATATCGTTACCTCTGCCACCATTAAGAACATCGTCACCGTTGCCACTATCTAGAGTGTCCTCACCGTTGCCACCATCTAAGATATCTTCACCATCGCCACCTTCTAAAATATCATCACCGCCGCCACCATCTAAAATATCGTCACCGTCGCCACTATCTACATTGTCGTTACCGTTGCCACCATTTAGAATATCATCACCATTGGCACCATCTAGAGTGTCATCACCGTTACCAGCATTTAGAATATCGTTGCCGTCGCCACCATCTAGAATATCGTTACCTCTGCCACCATTTAGAATATCATTACCGTTAGTAGCATTTATAAGATCGTTACCGTTGCCACCATTGAGAATATCGTTACCGTTGCCACCAACGAGACCATCGTCACCGCCCCTACCATTGAGAGTATCGTCACCGTCGGCACCAATGAGAAGGTCCTCACCGCTGCTACCGTTTAAAGCGTCGTTATTACTGCTACCAACTCTGAATACCATAGAATTATGTTCCTTGGTTACTTTTGATTTCCTGATTTTGCTATCGACAAAAATGTTAGTACCATTAATTTGATACTCAGCAGTTGTTTGTGGAACAACCTTTTCTAAATTGTTCTCCAAATGCTGCACAATTTTGTCAGGTACAACGCACCTCACATCAAAGTATAACTGAAAAAATCCAGAACACTTTAAGGTTAACAGGAATTACGCCAAATATCGGAAAATACACCATCTGTAGGGGCTAATTCCTATTTTATCCTACTACATAAGGTGGTTTTGCATAAGTCCTGGTTGAGTTAAGGTAGTAGGGTTCTTAGGAAAATGATAACCCTGTAGGGACGTTAGATGCAGTGTCCCTACATTAGTGGTGTAGATGAAGTGGTCAGGTGGCGATCGCCTACCTTTATTTAGGGTTTGCTGTGTGGGAAGTGACCGGAGGTGACCGGAGGTGTGGGGAGGGTGGGGAGTGACCGGAGGTGACCGGAGGTGACCGGAGGTGTGGGAAGTAGAATTTTCCCTTTTGCGTCAACCCTATCCTGGAAAAGGAGAGGTAATTATTAATTATTAATTATTAATTATTAATTGTTGAATGTGCTTGTCTGTCTTTGAGCTTAACTTTTTGGTCACTCAAGCTGAAAAGTTGGCACTTTTTTTCACTCCCAAAAGGCACTTACTTTTATATACCATATCAAATCCGGCGGAGTTGCACATAGAATCCGAAGGAAGTAGCAAAGCTAGAGTTACGGAGGCTAACCGATAACTGAAATGACCGGACTTGATATAATAGGCGTTCACTTTTTCAATAATTTTAGTAATTTAAGTGAGCGATCGCTTATTTGTTAGAGAAGGAATTAGGAGTAATTTTCCCTAGTTTTAATTAATCAAACAAACCCGCTCTTTCCTATCTATAATTTAGGAAGTATATCCATTCCTTTTCAAGACTGTAAATTCTTCAAAATTTTATTTGCTAAAGAGCCAAAAGATTGACCTAATTGTTTTTTCAAGCGCCATCTTTGAAAGGCTTTTTCATATCCTTCTCCTTCAAGTTGAAAAGTTTTCCAAGCATATAAAGCTAACAATAATCCCCACAAGAATAAAATTGGTAAAGACCAGGAAAGAGTATGAGCAGTTACTAAATTCAGCAACAGTAAAAATGAATTTACAATGCCATATTTAATCAAACTTTGCTTTAATTTGTCTCTACGAACTTGATTAAAAACTTGTTTTTCCTGAAACTCACCCCGGTGGGAAAGCCATTCCTGTTCTGCTGCTGTTAAGTCTTCTGGAGAAATACCCATCTCATGAGCAATTTCTAATACTTGTGCTCTTGTTAGTTCGCCTCCTTCAGAGCGACGTGCTAGGGCAATTTGTAGAATTTGTTGAGCATCGTCTTGATCGTAAGTTTGGGTAATTTGGTTTTGTTGGTTTGTCATAACTATATTGCTTAATTGCTTAAATTTTCTAATTATTTCTATAATATATTCTAGCTTGCTATAAACATGAAAGAATAACAATAGTAGATTCCTGTACTTTTAATAGGTGAAATTTCTACTGGATATTATTTGTCATTAGCACTACAAAAAATGACTGTTATATCAAAATATAGCAATCTTATTTGAGTTGTGAGATATTTTCAACAATTAATAATTAATAATTAATAATTACCTCTCCTTGAAAGCGGATAGGATTGACTAATCATGAAAATTTTTCTTTATTATCCCCTTAAAAGGGTCGGCTTTAAACCACAATTTTCGGTAAATTTTAGGAAATAGGGAACAGGTATGGGAGAAAAACCGAAGCAATAACAATGATTACGAATTATTTAGGATTGTTATAGAAAATATTTTATACAGAATATATATTTTTTTTGTTTGTAATTATCTTAAATATTTACTTGATGAATTGTCTCTGAAGTTATATAGCAGAAGGAAGAAGGTTTTAGTTATCTAGGAGAGAAGGAAAAATCAGACAAAGTCAGATTTTTAAGCTTTTGATATGTCCTAAATTTTCCTTCGACTGTTATCATATACTTTTCGCTTTAAACAAACTACTTAAAACAAAAATATGACACCAAAGTCGAAAGCTACTAATAGTAAACAAAAAATAACTAAGGAACTAAAAGAAGCTGCTGAAGCTGAGATTAGGGAAAAACAAAAACCTGTTGATTATGAAACTAAAGAGTATCCAGTGGAAGTTCTTGTTCAGAAGTATATGGAAGGAAGAGATGATGATACTAATGAGTTATTTATTCCTGATTATCAAAGAGAAGAAGCTTGGAAGGAAAAAGATCAGTCAAAATTTATTGAATCTGTACTTCTAGGATTACCAATACCATACATATTTGTTGCTGATATTTATGACCCAGAAAATGATTTAGGACGCTTAGAAATAGTAGATGGTACGCAACGTATCCGAACTCTATCTAAATTTTCTAATAATGAACTTACTTTAGTAGAATTAGAGAAACTAAAAAAGCTGAATAATTTCACTTTTGCAGATCTACCACTTGCTCGTCAGAGACGCTTCAATAGAAGTACTATTCGGATGATTCAACTAACAGAAAAAGCGGATGAAGAAGTACGAATAGATATGTTTGAAAGAATTAATACAGGTAGTGTTGTCCTAAACGATATGGAAAAACGTAGAGGAATACAACGCGGACCTTTTCTAGATTTGATTGATGAGTTATCAAAAAATCCAAAATTCAGAGAGTTATGTCCGTTTTCTAAAGCTCTAATTCGGAGGCAAGAACCTCTAGAATTTGTGTTGCGTTTTTTCGCATATCTAAATAATTATATGAAGTTTGAAAGTAGAGTAAATGTATTCTTAAATGATTATTTAGAAGAACACAACAGTAATTTTGACCGGGATAAAATGCAGACGGAATTTGAGTCAATGCTAGATTTTGTAGAAAAGTATTTTCCTTATGGATTTAGGAAAGGTAAAAACTATAAATCAGTTCCTCGGATTAGATTTGAGGCAATTTCTGTAGGTACTGCACTTGCTTTAAGGAAAAGAAAAAATCTCAGACCAAAATCAATGGAGTGGCTAAACTCCCCAGAATTTAAAGAATATACTACCTCTGATGCGAGTAATTCTAGACCGAAAGTTATTCGCCGGATTGAATATGTGCGCGACCAACTATTAGCTAAATAATGACAAGTATATTATTTCAAGACTTTAATGAACGCTCTAAAGAAGTAAGTAAATATTTTATTTTTCTCAAAAATTTAGAGCAAGGAACTATTAAATTGGCGATGGGAGGTAAAGGAAAACAAAAAATTAAGGAAATTGATTCGGAGTTAATAAAAACTCTGAAAGCAAGTGCTTTTTTACTGCTTTACAATTTAATAGAATCGACCATGAGAAATGCTATTGAAGTCATATTTGATGAACTGCAAAGTCAAGGTATTTCATTCGACAAAATTAGACCGGAATTAAAGAAAATTGTTCTGCATAATCTGAAGCGAAGAAATCCCGATAAAGTTTTTCAAAAAATTGTAGATATCTCTCTTGATATTATTAAGGCTGGATTTAATAAAGAAGAACTATTTTCGGGAAATATTGATGCTCAAAAGATTAAAACAACAGCTAAGGAATATGGATTTTCTGCAGAAACAAAAACTGATAGTAGCGATTTATTGACAGTCAAGACTAATAGAAATGATTTAGCGCATGGCATTAAATCTTTTGCCGAAGTAGGAAAAGAGAAAAGTGCTGACGAACTGATAAAAATTAAAAATAAAGTAGTAAAATATCTGAGGCAGATTCTCAAAAATATTGAAATATATATCAACAATAGACAATATTTAGACTCAACAAATATTCCCTAACTTATTTCCTGAATATGATTAAGAATACTTTTTGCCACAACCTCACCTAACTTGACAGGAACAGCATTGCCAATTAAACGCCCTATTTTGGTAAAAGCAAATGATTCATTAGGAGGAAAAAATTGATATTTTTTAGGAAAAGTTTGTAACAATGCAGCTTCCCTAAGAGATATTGCTCTGTCTTGTTCGGGATGTCCAAATCGACCGTTGCCAAAACCAAAACACTGAGTAGTTATAGTTGGACCTGGACGATCCCACTCCATCCTACCGTAAACTGATGGATATGACTTACCACTATTCTTAGTGTGACAATTAGCAATCAAATCTTCTGGCCAATCTCGCCAAGTCCCCCCTGGTTTAGAAGCACGGATACGACGGAGATTGAGTGCTGAAAGTTTGCTGCATTGATGGAGTGGGTCAGTTTTGGATGATTGACCAGTCTTCAGAGGTTCTAGATGATCGATAGTCTTTCTTACAGTTTCATAATTATCGCGATCGTGAGTAGGAGGAATTAGCTCTATCTCGCCAAACTTGGAGGCAAAAAATACTAACCGTCTGCGAGTTTGAGGTATACCGTAGTCTTGGCAGTTAACCTCATAGAATGCGACAAAATATTTTAACCTTTTGAGTTTAGTAATAAATTCCTCAAAAACTTGGTGTTGTTGTAACTGTGGCACATTTTCCATAGTCACAATATCTGGCATACATTCCTTGACAAGGCGAGCAAAATCATTAAGAAGTTTCCATTTTGAGGAGCGATAGAACTCCGTTCCGCTGGCGCGATCGCTATAACGTCTTGAATAATTAGAAAATGGTTGGCATGGAGCGCATCCGGCGATAACTTTAATATGGTCTCCTGGAAAATGCTTTACTAAATCAACACCCTTAATATCTTCAACACTTTTGAGTACAAATTCAGCTTTGTTATTATACTCGTAAGGAAACTCACATACAGGGTCAATATCATAACCAACATTTACACGAAGACCAGCTTTTTGGAGGCCGTGAGTTAGTCCACCCGCTCCGCAAAATAAGTCTACTGCGGAAATGTTAACCATTATCTACCTCTAAAAATTTCACATAAATCAACCTTATATTATAACTGTGCCAAGTCACTAATTTCAACTATTAGAATTTAGAATTGATATCAAATCTGCTTGCTTCGGAGTGTTATAAGAAACCGGGTTTATGGGAGGTAGATGTTAGTTTTGTCAGGTATTAGTATAAACCCGGAATAATATGCTTTTTTACACCGATACTACCGGATTTGATATAAATTACAAAATTTAATAATTCTAAATTCTAAATTCTAAATTCTAAATTCTATTTTACTCTCGCAAACGACCAGAACGAAGAATACTAATAATTAACCACAACCCAAGAAAACTAGCTACTGCAAATAAAGCTTCACTTAACACAGATAACTGACTACTTTGAGAACCTGCAGTTACAATAGCAGCACCAATAATTAACGAACCTACAACCACACTAAAAGATAGTCTATTAGCCGACTTATCGACACTAATAGCCAAAGGTTCAATATCTTTTAAAGTCACATTCCACTTCAATGTTTCAGAAGTAACTCTATCCAAAAGCAAGTCTAGTTGACGAGGTGACTCTAAAGACAAATTCTTCACATCAATAGCTGTTCTTAATAATGTTTGAACTGGATCGTCCCCTAATAACTGTCGGCGAAATAAATCCGTCATTAATGGTTTAATCTCATCCAAAAGATTAAGCTTAGGATAGAAACTACGAGCAACACCTTCCAAATTTGCTAAAGTTTTGGAATACAAACCCAAATTACTAGGCAATTTAATTCTGTTATTACGAGACACTTGTAATATGTCATAAAAAACTTCAGAAAAATTGATTTCAGCCAAGCTCAGATTATAATATTTCCGCAGCATTCTGCTATACTCATTTTCCACCTGAGCTAAACTTGGCGGTTGAGCAACTTCTGCCATTTGCAAAGTTAACTGAGTACATCTTTGAGCATCTAGATCGACGATCGCTAATAATAATTCCGTTAAAGTCTGCTGAGTGCGAGGATCGAGGCGACCAACCATTCCACAGTCTAGTAGAGCAATACGTCCATCTTCCAGATAAAATATATTACCTGGATGAGGATCGGCGTGAAAAAAACCAGTGATATAAAACTGTTGAAAGAAAGCACGACATAATAAAGTAGAGAGTGCTTGCTTTTCTGCATCTACATCCCCATTATTGTTAATGCCTTTAACCTTCGCTGATAAGATAGGTTTACCATCCAACCATTCGAGAACTAATATTTTTGGAGTTGTTAGTTCCCAATATACTTTCGGAAGCATTATTTGCTTGGGGTCAAACCACTTACTGGCAGATAAGTCCTGACGTAGTTCGTCGGTATAACCAGCTTCCTTGGTAAAATCAAGTTCAGCTTTCAGAGCAACACTAAATTCTTCGGCTAGAGAAACTATATCGTAGTCATTGCCAAAATCTGTCAATGAAACTAATTCAGCTAAACTTTTTAGCAGGGATGTATCTTTGTCAACTATTCTGTCAATACCTGGACGTTGAACTTTTATGGCTACTTCTGTACCGTCTTTTAGGGTAGCTTTGTAGGTTTGAGCTATGGAACCCGCTGCTATACATTCAGGGTTAACGTAGCTAAATATTTCTTCTAAAGGCTGGGATAATTGTTGACGAATTAAGACTTCTACTTCTGACCAGGGTACTGCTGGTACATCGGCCTGCAAACTTGACAAGGTGTCAATATAATCTGCTGGTAATAGGTCTGGACGGGTACTAAGTAGCTGGCCGAGTTTTACATATACTGGGCCTAAATCTACCAGAATATTGCGTAGAACTTCTGGTGTTGGTATGTCTGGTTCGCCAGCTTTGCCCCCTGTGAGGAGGGTTTTCATATAGCCCCAACCATTACGGAACACAATTTCGACTATTTCAGCTCGGCGAGAATTAGTTGCTGTCAGGCTAGATAACACGGGGCCTCCCAATGAGTGGATTGATATTTGCTGTACCTATAGGGACAATTTAATATATCTAAATATTAGGATAGCGCCGATCTGAACGAAGTCAGAAGTCAGAAGTCAGAAGTCAGAAGTTAACCAACCCCTAACCCCTCCCTGGAGGGGAAGTAGAGGATTTGAACAAGACTCCAAAAATATTTCACCTTAAAAGGCGGGGTTTTAGACCCAATTCTTTTGATAAACTGGTGCATTTTGAGTAACTTTCATTTCAGCTATAGACTTTTTTTTCTTTATCTATACTGACTTTTAAACATTTTATCCGAAATAAAATGTATCAGTTATTAGTAAATTTAAAACTTTTTACTTTTGATTTTTAACTTTTGTTTTAATAAATAGTATCTATTTTTACAGCAAGAAAACCATAAATTAGAAAAATTTCCGCTTTACATTATTGCCAAAATTCTTTATATTTATTTTATAATTAATAAAGATAGTAGTCAGGAACCCCAGGACTAAAGTTCAAGGGGTTGGACAGACGGCTCGAAGTCTTTGCCAGCCAAAACCTGACTAGCCTTAGACCTTTGCAGTCTAAGTTACAGGTCAGTGTTAAAGTTCCTATCTTGAGATACTCTGCCAGTCCCATCCTCTAGAACTCAATGGTTAAACAGGCATAGTGGGTTAAGCCAGTACCTTTGACATGATACCAACCTATAACATTCTCGTTTCGGCTATGGCCGATCTTTATTTATCCCCTAGCTAAAGCTAAGGGTTTACAAATTACCGAAGTATTTTAGATGAATAATATAGAATCTATCGCAATTGAACGGTTTCAGACTCGGAGTCCTATAAGTTTAGACAGTTGTCAGTTAAACCGGGAGTTAGTTGGGTCTAGGGTAGTAATGGTGATTGACTGCCCATCTACGGAAAAGTGCCATCAGCTTTGGCGCGATCGCTACCTATTAATGCGTCGGTGTTTAGATTTATGGTTAGCTCATCAAATCGTAATTAGTTATAAGGGACATCCTTACGGTCGTACTCCGATGCGTCAATCTTTAGCCTGATTATTTTTTTGGTTAAATTATACATATAGCAATTTTCAAACTGGTGAGGCGCTATATAAATCATAGCTGGCGGTGCGCAGTGACGCACCGTTATTATTTTTTGTAAATTTTTAGTTAGAAATAATTTTGTTAAAAATTTGAAACTATTACCGAAGAATTAATAATTAAATAATTAAATAATTAAATAATTCGCGCCTTAAAGCCTCCCTTTGAAAGGGGAAAAAAATAAATTTTTTCCTTTTATTCAATCCTATCCGTTTTAGGGAGAGGTCATTTCAGTTATCAGTTATCAGTTATCAGTTATCAGTTATCAGTACCGACAACTATTGCCGGATCAAACGAAAATACGCTCATTGAATATTTTTTCATCCCCCTTTTAGGGGGAGGCTTTAAACCCAATTTTTCGGTAATTATCAATTATCAATTATCAATTATTAAATCCTATTGTCTATTGCTTTAATATTTTCTATACAACAGGAAACAGGGAATAGGAAATAGGGAATAAAATATACTTTTGTATTTGAGCAGTCAATCTAAAAATTATTTTTCCTAACTATTTAAACTGACTATAAAATATACAATTAATTTTGCTTGACTACTTAGTAAAAATATATAAAGGAAAGTTGAACTAACTAAGTTTTGGATGTACTTTCTCAGACTAAGGTTTATTCAAAACTTATTTCTGGTCGCTATATAGCGATGATGGTTGCTCTATAATTATTCAAAGTTTATTCTAAAGAATAAATACTCAAAAAGATAGCAGTGTTAAATGATTTGTAAAAAATTCAAGCATACATAATAGATAAAAAGTATTAAATTGTTACCAATTTTTTCTAATTTCAAGATATTCCAAGATATTTTATGCACAACGAAAATATAACTGCTAAACCTATTCAGAAAATTCTATTTGGCAGTCCAGGTACAGGCAAAAGTTATAAAGTACGGGAGATAGCAAATAATTCCTTACAAATTCAATGGAATGAGCAAACAAAATCCTTAGAAAATACAATTAAAACGGTCTTTCACCCTGAATATACATATTCTGATTTTCTGGGAAAATTATTGCCACAAACTACTGCAGGTGGTGCCGTTATTTATAAATTTTATCCCGGTCATTTTCTCCAAGTATTAGGGTTAGCATATAAATATTTAATTGATGGTAGTAACAAAAATGTACTTTTGGTAATTGACGAATTAAACCGAGGTAATGCTGCTGCTATATTCGGTCCAATTTTTCAATTACTAGATAGAGAAACAGATAATTGGTCAACTTATGATATTAATTTATCAGAGTTAGAAATAGTGGCTTTGTTAAAGGCAATGGGATATGATGCTCAAACAACTGATAAAAATATACAGGTGGATGGCAGTAACTTTGATGTATTTTGTCAGATGACAAAAATGAAGCTAGAAATGAGTGGTAATAATGATGGTTTACGAGTATTAGAAAATTTGATAACTCAGAGAATTTCTATTCCGAGAAATTTGTCAATTATCGCTACGATTAATACTTCGGATGAGTCTATTTATTATTTGGATAGTGCTTTTAAGCGGAGATGGGATTGGGAATATGTGGATGTGCCTGGTTATGGAATAGAAAAAATTAAAGATATAGCGATCGAGGGTAGGGATGAGAAATGGTCTGATTTTGTGAATAAGTTGAATGATTTTATTAAGCACAATCATCAAGTGATTCGCCGCATTGAAGATAAACAAATTGGGGTTTGGTTTTTGAAGTCTGAAGATAATCAAGTTACTAAAGAATCTATAGAAAATAAGTTAATGTTTTATCTTTGGGATAGTGTATTTCCTAGAGATAGAAGACCTTTGGAAAATTTACTATCAAAGACCGATAAACAAAGTAAGTTAATTACATATTCTGATTTTATTGCTTTGTCCGATAATTTTGTTGATGCTATTATTTCTTATAAATGGTTAGATTTTTAAATAGCTTTTTTTGCTACTGTGAGTATGTGTTTTCCAGGGAGCGATCGTCAAATTAAGTTTCTTATTCTAAGTAGGGGTTTGGTCTCCAAACTCTTAAATTCCAAACTCTTAAATTCCAAACTCTTAAATTCCAAACTCTTAAATTCCAAACTCTTAAATTCCAAACTCTTAAATTCCAAACTCTTAAATTCCAAACTCTTAAATTCCAAACCCTTAAATTCCAAACCCTTAAATTCCAAACCCTTAAATTCCAAACCCTTAAATTATTTAGAGAAAAAGTTTCGTATTTGCAACGTACAAAATGCTTTGGCAAAATTTAGTTACTGCTGTTATATCTGGATTTAATTTTACCGAATAATTGAGGTTTAAAGCCTCTCTTTTAAAGGAGAAAAAATTTTTCCTTTTGCGTCAATCCTCTTCTTTTTAGAGAGGTAATTATTAATTATTGCTCTACCGCTCTAATCTAAAAGCATTGACATCTAAATACTTTAGTCTTTTTGGGGTCGAAAAAAATGCTAGCTTTTCAGTCTAAAACGCTCAAAAAATTAGTATTTTAGGCGAGAGTTGGGCAGAAAAATCAAGGGACAATTCTTACTACTACCTCCTCGCTCATTCCCCTCCTGGGAGGGGTTAGGGGTGGGTTGTATCCTGTCTTCCCCTCCTGGGAGGGGTTAGGGGTGGGTTGTATCCTACCCCTACTAAAAGACTTTTAAGAGCATTCCCTAATTATGAATTATCATTTCCCCTATGGGTTTAATACCCCACCGTCTACACGGTGCTCAAAATTGTTTGGGGTTAGAATCCATAAGCAATTTTCTCTCCTGACTCCTGACTCCTGACTCCTTCTTCAAGAATTATTAATTATTAATTGTTAACTATCTACTTACCTCAATATTTTGCCAAAAATATTTTAATTTATTAGATAATTACTGAGGATATTAATTACACAATTTCACAACAGTCAATATAGTTTTAGAGACAGTTTTTCAATGATAAACTTTGGAGAATTAAAATTAAGAGTAAACGAAAAATCTTCCTTTGTCGGAATTGAGAAAAAGGAGAATAGGTTAATTTTTTATCTCCCTAAAGGGTTTGATGAAAATCACAATTCACTAGATAGTTTTGAATTCAAGCGAGATTTATTTTTCAAACTTTATAGAGTTATGAAAATCACTTATCAACTCTACCTTGAAAAGGGGTATTTGAATCATAATCCTCAAACTAATGACCGGGATGGTGTGATGAAAAATAAGTCAGGTCAAGATGTTAGTATTGATGATAATAGAGAAAGTATTTTATATTCTAAATTCGATGCACTAGATAGTATTTTAGAGGTTTATAATGAATTAAAAATTATTAGTCTTGTATCTCGCATTAGTCAATTAGAAACTATAGACTATAGTAAACTTCATCGCTATTTGCACAGAGGTATTTTCTTAAATAATGGTGCTATTTATATTGACTTGATGGATATGCCACGTCAGCAAATGCATTATGATTCATCTGATATTGTGGCAATGTATTGTTATATCTTAAATGAGATTAAGCAACAATTAGATGAAAGTATTAATCCTGTAATTAGAGGTTTGTCTGAAAAATTTCAGCAAAAGTATATAGGATATCAGGGGAGTTTATTTAGCGAATTATACTATCAGCAAGTGATTAATTTGTTGAAAGATGCTTTAGAAGTAATTGATAACTATACGCCGATCAAAGATATAGATTATTGGGATTTTTATGATGCCATAGAAACTTTTTTATATGGTGAAATAAATAATTCATCTCAGGGGTTTGTTTGGGGTTTTGACAATTTTCATAGTATTTGGGAGTCTATGTGTTTAACTTTTTTAGTCAAGCATATACAAAAAAATCGGATAATTTATCTGGATAACAGATACGTTGCTTCAGAAATAGCTAGTAAGATTAATGATAAAAATAATCTCATAATTGATACTTCAAATATGTTGAAACTAAATGGTATTCAGCTTTTCCCAGATGCAGTTATTATTTCAGATAATACAAAGAAATCTGACTCTATATCATCTTTAGCTGAAGAACCAATTAGACTTACAATAAATAATTGGAATGACTATAATTACTATACTACTTTTACTTGTAAAGACCAATACCCTGAACAGCTTAAAATTGCTTATCTTAATCAACTTCCACTAGGTGGTAAATCTGACAAATCTAACTATAAGGATTGTCACACTTACAGTGAACTAGCTAAGTTTTTTGAATCTGGCGAAAATTTCATACTAATTGATTCTTGTTTGCCAGATAATTTTTATTCCTATTGGGAAATAACCGATAGTTTAGACGATTATCAAATTAAAATAATGCAACAGTTGAATCATGTATTTATTATGGGATTGAAAAAAAATTTATATACTTATAGCGATTTTTATGAATACTTTAGTAATCTTGGCGGGGTGTTTATCGGGTCGTTATTCAGAAATTATTATTTTGAACAAAGGGATAAGTTCTTTATCCCATGCTGGAAAAATTACAAAAATTTAAAAATAATAGACGTTAAATACTCAACTTTTGACTATTATCTGAAGCCAGAAAATCAAGAAGAAATTAAAAGTAGAAGTATTAGAAAACAATTCGTCTATGAATACCTGATTCAAAATCATCTAACAAATACCAACAGCAACCTCAAAAATTTGAGTATAAATAGTGAATTTTGGCTACCAGTTTATCCGCAAGAATCTACACTTAAATATGGACCTGAATATCTGGATGATTATGTGAAATTAAGAGGTATTAATATTATGACTGTAATTGATAACTATATTCAGGCAACTTCATCTCAATTCTTGAATGATTCGGGAGATTTGATGAATAGTGGAAATCCTAAAAATGAGATTTATGGTCAGAATAGTCAGAGTAAAAAAGCTAAAAATATTACTAAGGAATTTTCATAAAATAATCTGAGATAGGGTGGAAAAGTTGGGGATAAAGTTATGCATGAAAATTTTGGTTTAGGTCTGGTGACAAATATTTTTGCTGAGGGTAGGAAACTGAGTTTAGGTATCAAATTTGGTAATAGTAAAAAAATTATTGACTCTCAAATTGCACCGATGGAAAAACTGAAATAATTAGATAAAGTTTACTGAAGTAAAGCCTAATTTTTATCCTTATTATTGATATTTTTGATTGTTTTTTCTTTTAGCAGAATTAAAAATATTGGTCAGTCAGGTATTTATAGTCGTTGTTGCACAGGTGAGACATTTAGCTATAAGCAATATAGTCAAATATATGAGCAAAAAAGCAAAAGTATAACCAAGAATAATATTAACTTTGTGACTAGCTTTTGTGCTGAGTCTGATGTTTAGGCAGTTGCTTCTATTGCGTATGTAGAAATAGGAATTTTTACTCAGTCTGAGATTTAACAGTCGATACTTCTATTGCGTATGTAGAAATAGGAATTTTTACTCAGTCTGAGATTTAGGTAGTCAATACTTCTATTGCGTATGTAGAAATAGGAATTTTTACTCAGTCTGAGATTGAGGTAGTCGATACTTCTATTGCGTATGTAGAAATAGGAATTTTTACTCAGTCTGAGATTTAACAGTCGATACTTCTATTGCGTATGTAGAAATAGGAATTTTTACTCAGTCTGAGATTTAACAGTCGATACTTCTATTGCGTATGTAGAAATAAAAATTTTTACTCAGTTTCAGATTTAGGCAGTTGCTTCTATTGCGTATGTAGAAATAAGAATTTTTACTCAGTTTCAGATTGAGGTAGTCAATACTTCTATTGCGTATGTAGAAATAAGAATTTTTACTCAGTCTGAGATTTAACAGTCGATACTTCTATTGCGTATGTAGAAATAGGAATTTTTACTCAGTCTGAGATTTAACAGTCGATACTTCTATTGCGTATGTAGAAATAGGAA
>JAXHSW010000017.1:49699-57503 GCA_034190295.1 Cyanobacteriota bacterium
GTATGTAGAAATAGGAATTTTTACTCAGTCTCAGATTGAGCAGTCGATACTTCTATTGCGTATGTAGCAATAGGAATTTTTACTCAGTTTCAGATTTAATAGTCAATACTTCTATTGCGTATGTAGAAATAGAAATTTTTACTCAGTCTGAGATTTAGCATATTGCGTATGTAGAAATAAGAATTTTTACTCAGTCTCAGAACTTCTATTGCGTATGTAGCAATAAGAATTTTTACTCAGTTTCAGATTTAGGTAGTCGATACTTCTATTGCGTATGTAGCAATAGGAATTTTTGCTCAGTCTCAGAACTTCTATTGCGTATGTAGCAATAGGAATTTTTGCTCAGTCTCAGATTTAGCAGTCAATACTTTTTTTTGGGGGTTTGGAGGTTTGAAGAGAGTTTGGAGACCAAACCCCTACGAAATTATTAACTCCTAACAGCAACTCCATATTTTGTAGTAATATTTTGAGAAATTGACATAAAATTTTTTACTTAGTTTCATCCTTGAGTAATGGCAGGGGTCAATGAGTCTTTTAGTTTTATAATTTATCTGGATTTACCGAAAAATTGTGGTTTAAAGCCTCCTTTTTTAAGAGGATAAAAAGAAAAATTTTCCTTTGAGTCAATCCTTTTATTTTCAAGGAGAGGTAATAATTAATTATTAATAATTAATTGTTGAATCTTATCCTCTGAATTTCTTTATCTAGTTTACTTTTTCTATCTTCAATCTTCCTTCCTCAAAAAAAATGATAAATTTTGCCGAAATAAAACCTCAAGTCAACCCTAAATATTCTTTTGTCGGCATTGAAAAAAAGGGAGGTAAGTTAATTTTTCATTTACCTAAAGGATTCACTCAAAATGACCCGAATATTAATAATTTTGACTTTAAATGTGAATTATTTTTCAAGCTCTATAAAGTTCTGAAAATTGTGCAAAATATTTATCAAGAAAAAAGATATTTGCAGAAAAATATCAAAATTAACGATCGCGATGGTGTATTAAAACAGGAAGCAGGAAAAGAAGTTATCATAAACGATAATCAAGAAAGCATTTTTTATAGCAAACTTGATGCCTTAGATAATATATTAGATGTCTACGATGAATTGAAAATATTAGCACTTGTCTCTCGTCTTAGTAAATCTGAAACTATAGACTATAGTAAAATTCATCGTTATCTTCACAAATCTACCTTCCTTAATAATGGCGCTATTTTTATTGACTCTATTGATATACCTCGACAACAAATATCTTATGAAGCTTCTGATCTTGTGGCAATGTATTGTTATATATTTACTGAGATTAAGCAAAAATTAGGCGAAAATTTTAATCCAGAAATTGCTGCTCTATCTGCTAGATTTCGGCAAAAGTATATTGGGTATGAATATAGTCTGTTTAGCGAAACCCATTATTCTTTAATCATCAATACTTTGAGAGATGCTTTAGAAATAATTGATAATTATACGGCGTTAAAAGATATAGATTATTGGGATTTTTATGATGCAGTTGAGAAATTTTTATTTGGGGAGTTGGATGATATAGAAAATGGCAAAATATGGGGATTTAATAATTTTCATAGTGTTTGGGAGGGAATGTGTTTAACTTATCTGCTCAGATACACAAATCCATGTTTTGTCTGTTATCTAAATAGCCGATATATTGCTTCTGAAATAATTTCCTATTTGAATTACAAAAATAGAATTATTGATTTTAGTCAGATTTTTCATATCAACGGCAAGGATATTTTTCCCGATGCTGTAATTATTTCGTTTCAGACTAAAAATAGTTTCTCAAACTCCGTACTTCCAAATTTAGTTTTACCTACAACTTCATATCAAATTGAAAAAGTAAAAAATTGGAATGACTTATATTACTACACCAGTTTCAAATGCAATAAATATCAATTGAAAATTGCCTATCTTAACCAAAACCCAGAACTAGAAAATCATACTTTTAACGAATTAGCTAAGTTCTGCAAAAGAGAGGGTGATGTGCTGAAAATTAATTCTTTGCCAAATCAGTTTTATTCTTATTGGGAAATTTTGGATGATTTTAATCTTGAACAACTACAAATGATGGAAAATTTGAATCACATATTTTATCTAGCTCTTAAATTTGGCATCTTATCTCCCGATAGATTTTTTCAACGCTTCATTGATTATGTTTTGGGGTCTGAATATCTTCTTAAAGACAACATATTTTATCTATCTCTCTTTCGGGATAAGGATAGACTCCGCTCTCTCAAAGAAATCAATCAAAGCTTTAGTAATTTCCTGAATAAAATTATGAATAAAATCTCTATTCAGGTGATTGATATTAAATATGCCAATTTTGATTATTATCTAAATCCAGGAAACCGAGAAGAAATTAAAAGTCGAAGTATTAGAAAACAATTTGTCTATGAGTATTTGATTCAAAATTATCTGGAAAATCATCAAAGTACTGTTAAAAATTGCAGTATTAATAGTGAATTTTGGCTGCCTACTTACAAAAAAAATTTACCAGTTCTTACTCCTGGTACTAAATATATGGATGATTATGTCAAATTAATGGGGGTTAATATTGTGAAAGTTATTGATAGTTATATTGAGTAGGGGAGTGGGGGAGTAGGGGAGTGAGGGAGAATTAAACATAAGAATAATTAACATTAACTGTAACTGGGCTGCTAATTAGCAAAAAGGTTGTTCTACATAAGTTAATTACTTAATAACTGAAGTGTTACACAAATTAAGCATTAATTCATGGGAATTTGTATTATTTATCTTTTCTGCACCGTCAATGGGGGTGCTTAAAATTGTTTGGGGTTATAAAACATGGAGTGGCCGATCATTGAGTATCCATAAGCAATTTTCTCTTCTGCCTTCTGCCTTCTTCAATCATTTTTGCTCGTGCCAGATTCATCAAAAGCTCGTTGTAAGTCACTAGATATTTTTAGTTCATTTTGCCAATGTTTCAGGTAGTTGAAATCAAGTTTTTTTCCTTGAGCTTTTAGGACACCTAAAATATCGCGCCATTGTTTAGCAGATTGATTGTCCGCAATTCTATACCAAATTAGTTTGTGCAAAATTATATCTTCAGGAGAAGCTACATAAAAATATTGCTCGGAAGAGTCTAATGGGTAAATTTTTTGTCGCCTACTAAGGCTAATTTTTTCAAATAAATTTGAAAAATTAATTGGGTGAATATCTGCTTTGATAACTGAAGCTGTATGAATAACGTTAAAACTGTTGGCTTTACCTTGAATAGCATCTTCTACAGCAGTATCACTAATATAAAATTCTCTTTCAAATGCTGTGATTAACTTTTTAATATCATTGGTTGTTAAAGACACAATAATATCTGCATCATTGGTTTGTCGAGGTTCGCCCCAAAATGAACTGGCTAAACCACCTCCTACAAAATAAAGGATGTTTAAGTTATCTAATATTTTCCCTATTTTAATGGCAATATCTACAGGGTCGTTTATCATAAATTCTATGTTGATTAATTCTGATATTTGAGCAAATTTTTCTCCTAAAATAATTGTTATGTATTTTTGTTTTAATTGATTTTTATCTAGTTCAGGGAAACGGGTTTTGAGTAGTTGCCATTGGATACTTTTTACTTTTCTATTGGTAGTTATGTATTGCTTGATTTTTGTTTCTATGGAGACTTTCCCTAAGAGGTCAAAATATTTTTTATCTGCTTCTATAGTTGTATCTGCTGCTTGGGTTTTGTAGGTCATATTTTTTTCTGAAATTAATAATTTTCCTCTTTTTTCATCAAATAAGTATCGTTTTATTTTAATTAAGGATTTAGCGATCGCTTTTCTATTCGGAATTCAATTAGTGTGTTGATGTTCAATATGCGTTGAATAAAAAGTCATGTGTAGGGGCGAGCAACACCCAATAATACTTATCCTATCACCATTTTTTCTCATTTGCAATGGGAAATCCTACATTTTTCTGGTGCTTCATACAATGACAATCTCAATGAGTGGCGGTGGTCGAATTTTACTTATCTATTTGGCGTAGCGATCGCTTTTCTATATTAGTTTGTTGATTGTTACCTGCTTTTTTTGCGTTGAATAAAAAGTCATGCGTAGGGGCGAACGACCCCCAATAATACTTAGACTATCATAAAGTTTTCCGAGGTGCAATGATAAATCCTAGCTATTTTTTGGTGCTTCGTGCAATGAGAATTTTTGTGGATTTAAACTTGGGAGTCTGGGAATGACGATTTTGATGAGTAGCGATCGCTTTTCTATATTAGTTTGTTGATTGTTACCTGCTTTTTTTGCGTTGAATAAAAAGTCATGCGTAGGGGCGAACGACCCCCAATAATACTTAGACTATCATAAAGTTTTCCGAGGTGCAATGATAAATCCTAGCTATTTTTTGGTGCTTCGTGCAATGAGAATTTTTGTGGATTTAAACTTGGGAGTCTGGGAATGACGATTTTGATGAGTAGCGATCGCTTTTCTATATTAGTTTGTTGATTGTTACCTGCTTTTTTTGCGTTGAATAAAAAGTCATGCGTAGGGGCGAACGACACCCAATAATACTTAGAATATCATAAATTTTTCCGAGGTATAATGAGAAATACTAGATTTTTTTTGGTGCTTCGTGCAATGAGAATTTTTGTCGGTCGTCGAATTTTATTCATCTATTTAGCGATCGCTTCTCTATATTAGTTTGTTGATTGTTACCTGCTTTTTTTGCGTTGAATAAAAAGTCATGCGTAGGGGCGAACGACCCCCAACTATACTTAGACTATCATAAAGTTTTCCGAGGTGCAATGAGAAATCCTAGCCTTTTTTGGTGCTTCGTGCAATGAGAGTTTTTGTGGATTTAAACTTGGGAGTCTGGGAATGACGATTTTGATGAGTAGCGGTCGTCGAATTTTACTTTTGGATAGCTTTGATTAATTTTACTGCCGAAATTGTAGCTACATAAATAATGATAGATAAACCAACAGCACTAGAAATTAACAAACCAGCTTCTCGATGCACAACGATAAAATTGATAGTTCGGTCAGCTACGCAAGGCCATGTAGAACAAATTTCAGTATTTGATTGTTCTTTGATTTTTTGGTTGGATAAGGTTTCATTGTTCATGGAAATTTTTCTACTGTTTGTTGAATCTAGCCTTCTGAAGTTTGGAAAGCTGCAACTATTAATATTGGAGTTTCTGCTGTTTTGAGAAATGGGAATTAAATGACTATCAAAATTATGGTTTGGGCAATTTTGTTGTGTTTGATTCATGGAACTAATTTTTAACTCTACTACTAACAGCATGAATCAGAATCTAAAGTTCTTAGTCTAAGTAAAAGTCAGAGTTATGTTAAAGTTTGTCAAAGTTGTAAAAGTTGATTTTTTCAGTTATGGGTAGGTCCTATCGAGCATTTGAGGAGGGCGTTCAAAAAGTTAAAAATGCTCTGAAACGTTTGAGATGGAAAAAAGAGGGTTTAGCAACTAGAGTTGAATGTTCCCGTCAAACTATTTTTAGTTTTCTGAAGAGAAATCGAATTTCTTGTGAAATCTTTGAATCTATTTGCTCGGAATTGGGTTTGACTATAGAAGAAGTTGCTGAAATAGAGTCGAATAATATAAATCATTTGGTGCTAAAAGTACGGGAAATTATTGAGTCTATTATCCGCGAAAGATGTGGCACAATGCGGATTTTTGATATGGCTCAACCCATTGGTTTAAATGATATTTATACTCATGTAAATATCCTAGAAAAAATTACGGCACGCCGACATAAATCAATTAATAAATTATTACAAGAATGTGAATCGGGAAAATTGGAAGGTTGGGTATTTGGAAAAACTACAGAGAAAAGATTTCCAGGAATAGAGGCAGTCGAAACATATAGGAAATTAATGATTTGGGGTAACCCAGGAGCGGGTAATTTCAGTTATCAGTTATCAGTTATCAGTTATCAGTTATCAGTACCTCTAGCTGTTTGCGCAGCATGACAAAGGTCAAGCAAAGTGAATTTAAATAAGGAATAGTCTCTTTTTTTATCCCTTTAAAAAGGGAAGCGCATACCTACAATTTTCGGGAAAACTACTTTTTTAAAAAATATAGCTATTCAATGTATGGAAGGGAATTTTTTATCTGACTATTTACCTATATTTTTGACTCTGAGAGATTTTGCTGAAGTTGCGGATAAACAGGGAATTTTGGAATATATTCATCAGGAATTTTTGCCAAATTTGCCGAGATAAGAAAGTTCCTTACAAGAAATTATTAGGGAAGGCAGGGCAATAATTTTATTTGATGGTTTGGATGAGGTGAGGGAGGTCATTTCAGTTATCAGTTATCAGTTATCAGTTATCAGTACCTCTAGCTAAAGCGAGAGGCTTGACATAAGGAATACTCTTTTTTTTATCCCCTTAAAAGGGGAGGCTTTAAACCACAATTTTTCGGTAAATGTGGAGGGTGTTATTAGGAAAATTCGTAATTTTTCCGATAAATATCCAGCCAATCATTTTATTCTTACTTGTCGAATAGCAGCAAGAGAATATATATTTGATAAGTTCACTGAGGTGGAGGTTGCTGATTTTGATGATGAACAAATATCGAAATTTGCTAATAATTGGTTTAAAAATAAGTCTGTTAAACCCGAATATTTTCTGGAACAAGTAGGAGAAAATGAGAGAGTTTTGGAACTGGCGACAAATCCTTTATTATTGACTCTTTTATGTTTGGCATTTGAGGAGTCTGGAGATTTTCCGGCAAATCGTTCTGAGTTATATAAGGAAGGATTAGATTCGCTTTTAAAAAAATGGGATGCCAAACGTGGAATTCAACGTCGTCAAGTTTATGGGAAATTATCGCCTCAACGGAAGGAAGATTTATTGAGTAAAATTGCCTGGATTACTTTTGAGAATGGAGAGCTTTTCTTTAAACAGAAAGTAGTTGAGAAATATATAACTGATTATATTTGTAATTTGCCTGGAGCTAATACTGATGAGGAGGCTTTACAACTGGATAGTGAAGTGGTTTTGCGTTCTATAGAATCTCAGCATGGATTATTAGTTGAACGTGCGAAAAGTGTTTATTCTTTTTCCCATTTGACTTTTCACGAATATTTTACTGCTAGGGAATTTATTATTGGTAAAAATTCTTCAGATGAGGCGTTGAAAAGTTTAGTTAGTCATCTTACTGACTATCGTTGGCAGGAGGTATTTTTGTTGGCTGTTGGAATGTCTTCTAATGCTGATAGTTTGTTGTTGTTAATGAAGGAAAAAGTAGATGGGATTTTAAGTGGAGATGAAAAATTGCAGATTTTTTTGAAGTGGGTAAATGAAAAGTATCTTATCAGTGATATTTCGGCAAAACCTTTGTATATTCGAGTTGTATACTTTTTCGTTGAATGTTTCTATAGTGTTCAATTTTTTTTCCTAGAGAAAGCTTCAAAATTAACTGAAGAATCTGAGCTTAGGAATATTGAATATCTTCGTCGAGAGTTTATAGATAGTTTTAACAAAACGAATATTTTTTTTAAAGATTTTACCCTTGAAGAAAAGTTAAAACACTCTAGTTTTATGACTGAGATAGAATTATATAGATTGTTAGTTTGGGAAAAAATGCCTTTTCAGCCTAATTCTGGTACAAAAAATATAATTGACAGTATTATTGAGTATCCAATAGACTTAGAATTTAAACAAAAATTACATCAACTAAAATCTGAATTACCAAGGTCTAATCAACCAAAGGAAAAGTGTGAGGAATGGTTGAAAATCAATGGTCAACCTTGGGGTAATAAATTCAGAAAATTAATAATAAAATATCGAAATATTTGTCACGATTGGCAGTTT
>JAXHSW010000017.1:57603-63349 GCA_034190295.1 Cyanobacteriota bacterium
ATTATTATTACCAATTGCTGAAATAGAAAAACACAACACAGCAAGTCTCTAGTTATAAACATCCTCTCATTTCAACAAAATCTCAATCAAAATTCAACTCCAAAATTGGCAATGTTTTGTTCAACTAAGGATTTATATAGAGAGAATGTGGGAGACATAGCTTGAGTAATATACAGGAAAGTTTAGGAAAAATTTTCACTGAATCCTTCTTTTCCCACTGACTCATCTGCCAGTTATAAATAATTTTCATCTGAAATTCTGTACGCTACCAATCCAAGAGTTCCCCTACCTAAATCTTTCTCCATAGACTTTTCCCGATTTACCCAAAACGAAAAAATCCAGAAATAGAGCGATCGCTCCAAGGAATTAATAGTATGACAAAGCAATTAGAAAATTATCACTACTTTCAGTCCTACTTTTTTAGGGTATTGCAAAGTAACTTTCAAAAATAGAACTAAATTGCGATCGCTCAATATAGCTTTGACTAATCAAATTAGCTTTTAATATTATTTCTCTAAATCAAAGTCGCCTAATTTCCCCCAAATTATTACAAAATATTTCACGAGCTTGCGTTGTTTCAGCGATTTGGTACATAGTTTGTACATAAGATATTGTGCCAATGTTGTGTCTAAACCTAAGAAAAGACTCTTCAATACAAGGCTACAACCTAGTATTTTCGTTAATAGCACCTCAAATCTGCCAATTTTCAGCCGAGAGGTATAGCCTCAAAAAAACAAATTTTGAAGAAGTCAAATATTCAAGTAATTTTAGCCATTGACAAAATTTTCTTGAGCCTGTGAGTAGGGGAGTAGGGGAGTGGGGGAGTGGCTCACACGGATTATGGCACGGATACACGGATACGGAAGGGAGAGGGGGAGAATTAAACATAAGAATAATTAACATTAACTGGGCTGCTAATTAGCAAAAAAGTTGTTCTACATAAGTTAATTACTTAATAAATGAATTAATAGCTGATAGCTGACGGCTGATAGCTTACCTTCTACCAATTAAATTTCATCCCCAAATATTCTTCTAAGCGCTGATTATGAGGTTGAAAATAATCATTTAATTTTTGTCGAAGTGACTCACTAATAGAAGAATAAGAACCAGCATTTAATTTTGGATAATCTGGAATTTGATAATCTGGCAAACCTAGAAAGTCGAAAACTTGCTTCATCGTAGTTGCCGAGTCACGATAAAAGTCTTCACTTTTCAATATTAATAATTGTTCTCTAGGAAAAATAGCTAACCATTTCTTGAGGAATTCTATATATACCCCAGAAGCAATATAATCTCCTGCAAAATTCCAATAATTAGGATGAGAAATTTTGCTGAGTTTTTCAAGTTGAGAATTAATAGCTACTTCACAAGAACGAAATTCTTTATTTAAACGTACTTGATGATAGTAATGAGAAATTGCTCGATCGACAGGATTTCTCATAATCAGAATTAGTTTGGTTTTGGGAAAAAAATGAAAGAGTCTACAGGGAGCATATTGAGCATCAAAATAGGTAGTACTTGCTTCTCCAGTTAAAAACTTTTTTGACTTTGAAATGGGAGGAAAATGTGCCCGATACCAATCTATACCTCTATGGAAATTGAAAGACCAAAAATGTATCTCTTTTTTGATGGCAGGTAAAACTTGGGGATGTTTAGTTATATAGCTATAAAGAGAAGTGGTTCCTCCTTTGCCTACTCCAATAATTAGAAAGTTGGCTTCAGATAATTGTTCTGAATTCCAGTGTTGTTTAACAAAGGTGGGATGGGTTTTATAAATATAATGCTTAGAGGCTATTTGATAATATTTTATCGCCTCATTAGTTCTGTTTACTTGAGTTAAAGCTTCTGCTAAGTTTAGGTAAGTGGAAACTGAATTATTTTGATTTTCAATAAGTTTCTGAAATAAATTTACTGTCTCCTCAAGTTTGCCTAATTTTTCAAAAGTTTCCCAGAGACGAGTATCAGACCACCAAGCAAAATCAGGATTAATTTCTATGGCACGATGATAGGCAATGGAAGCTTCCAACCATTTTTTTTGTTGGGTTAAAGCTAATCCTAGATAATAGTAAGATTGACTATCTCGATTAGTTTCCACAGCAGCATAATATGAGTTTAAATCTTGTTCTAGTTTAATTTTTTGCCGTAATATTTTCTCTAATTCCCGAAAGATATCTATTTGATATTTACTAGGGAATATTTCTCGCAACATATAATAGATAATGATAGCTCCAGAAATCTGATTTGCTTGTGCTAGAGCTGTTCCTAATTTTAGATATAGTTCTGGATTTTCTCTGATGAGATATAGTGGTTTTTGATAAATAGGATATTGGTCTGGATTTTTAATAGCTTGACAATAATAATCGATAGTTTCATCTAAGTTAGATTGAGAAAGTTGGGCAAAAGCATCTCCTAACTGTAGGTGCATCCAAGGTAAATCTGGTCTAACTTGAGCAACCTCTAAAAAAGTAGCGATCGCTTCATCTAATTTTTTTTGTTTAAGTAAAACATCTCCCAGACATTGACGATACCAAACTACTTCTGGGTTGAGTTTTATTGCTTGACGATATGCTATTTCTGCTGCTTCTAGTTTGCCAATTTGAAAAAGAATATCTGCTAATTTTTGATGAGTACCTTTAAGTTCTGGTTTGAGTTGAATTGCTGTTTGATAAGAAACAATGGCTTGCTCAAATTCCCCAACATTAACCAGTGCTTCTCCTAATTTATTGTAATCCCAATAACTATCAGGATTAATTTTAATAATTTGACGGTAAGCAACGACAGCTTCTGAGTATTTTTCTAGTTTAATTAGGGCATTTCCTAAGTTATGGTAAGACCAAGGAAAATCAGGATTTAATTTGATAGCTTGACGGTAAGCTGTAATAGCTTCATCCCATTTTTGTAGTTTAGTCAAAGCTTGTCCTAATTTATAGTAAGACCAAGAAAAATTTGGGTTGAGCTTTATTGCTTGATGGTAGGCATTAACGGCTTTATCCCACTGTTGTTGTTCGAGAAATTTTTCTCCTAATTCGTAATCATCCATCTCAAATTTTCCAATTAAATGTCATATATAAGTCTGATTCTAGTTTGTAAATTTCAGCTCGAAAGAAATATCTCAATTTTTGAGGCAGTAATTTTTTGATAAGCGGATAAGAGTCTAAGTTTAATTTCTGGCGGTCGGGAATTTGATAGTTTGGCAAATTGATAAAATCAAGGACTCGTTTCATCTTCCATTTTCCCAGTTAAATTTCAGATATAAGTCTGATTCTAGTTGAGGAATTTCAGCTTGAAAGAAATATCTCAATTTTTGAGGTAGTAATTCCTGATAGATGGATAATATCCTCCGTTTAATTTCTGGTAGTCGGGAATTTGATAGTTGGGTAAATTGAGAAAATCAAATAATCATTTCATCTTCCATTTTCCCACTTAAATGTCACCTCTAAGTCTGATTCTAATTTTTGATTAGAAGGTCGAAAGAAATTGGTCAATTTTTGCTGAAGTAATTTCCTGATAGATGGATAATATCCTCCGTTGAATTTCTGGTAGTCGGTAATTCGATAACGCAGGCAAATTCAGAAAATCAAATAATCATTTCATCTTCCGTTTTCCCAGCTAAGTTTCAGATATAAGTATGATTCTAATTGAGTAATTTCAGCTTGAGAGAAATCTCTCAATTTTTGAGGCAGTAATTTCTTGATAGATGGATAAGAGTCTAAGTTTAATTTCTGGTAGTCGGGAATTTGATAGTTGGGTAAATTGAGAAAATCAAGGACTTGTTTCATCATGGTTGTGGGAAAAACTAAGAGCTTAACCCCACTATTTTTCTCGAAATTTTGCTCCTAACTCTGAGTCATCTATCTCTAGTTTCCCAGTTAAATTTCATCTCTAAGTCTGATTCTAAGTTGTGAATTTCAGCTTGAGAGAAATCTCTCAATTTTTGAGGCAGTAATTTATTGATAGGTAGATAAAACCTTCAGTTAAATTTCTGGTAGTCGGGAATTTGATAGTTGGGTAAATTGAGAAAATCAAGGACTCGTTTCCTCTTCCATTTTCCCAGTTAAATTTCATCTCTAAGTCTGATTCTAATTTTTGAATTTCAGCATGAAAGAAATCTCTCAATTTTTGAGGCAGTAATTTATTGATAGATGGATAAGACCCTCAGTTTAATTTCTGGTAGTCGGGAATTTGATAGTTGGGTAAATTGAGAAAATCAAGGACTCGTTTCATCTTCCATTTTCCCAGTTAAATTTCATCTCTAAGTCTGATTCTAAGTTGTGAATTTCAGCTTGAGAGAAATCTCTCAATTTTTGAGGCAGTAATTTATTGATAGATGGATAAGACCCTCAGTTTAATTTCTGGTAGTCGGGAATTTGATAGTTGGGTAAATTGAGAAAATCAAGGACTCGTTTCCTCTTCCATTTTCCCAGTTAAATTTCATCTCTAAGTCTGATTCTAAGTTGTGAATTTCAGCTTGAGAGAAATCTCTCAATTTTTGAGGCAGTAATTTATTGATAGGTAGATAAAACCTTCAGTTGAATTTCTGGTAGTCGGGAATTTGATAGTTGGGTAAATTGAGAAAATCAAGGACTCGTTTCATCTTCCATTTTCCTAGTTAAATGCCATCTCTAAGTCTGATTCTAATTTTTGATGATGAGATGGAAAGAAATCTCTCAATTTTTGCTGAAGTAATTTCTTGATAGATGGATAAGACCCTCAGTTAAATTTCTGGTGGTCGGGAATTTGATATTTTGGGAAGTTGAGAAAATCAAATACTCTTTTCATCAGGTGTTGTGGGAGAAATTAATAACTTCACCCTACTGTTTTTCTCGAAATTTTTCTCCTCACTTTTAGTCATTCATCTGAAGTTTTCCAGTTAAATGTCATCTCTAAGTCTGATTCTGATTTTTGATTATGAGGTAGAAATAAATCTCTCAATTTTTGGTTCAGTAATTTCTGGATAGGTGGATAATATCCTAAGTTAAATTTCTGGTAGTTGGAAATTTGATAGTTTGACAAATTGAGAAAATTAAATATTGGTCAGTTTTTGGTGAAGTAATTTCTTGATAGGTAGATAAGACCCTCCGTTGAATTTTGAATTTCTGGTGGTCAGGAATTAGATAACGCAGGCAAATTCAGAAAATCAAATACTCGTTTCATCTTCCATTTTCCCAGTTAAATTTCATATATTAAGTCTGATTCTAATTTGTGAATTTTAGGTCTAAAGAAATCTCTCAATTTTTGAGGCAGTAATTTTCTGATAGATGGATAAGACCCTCAGTTGAATTTCTGCTAGTTAGGAATTTGATATGGCGTTGTGGGAGAAATTAAGAACTTCACCCCACTGTTTTTCTCGAAATTTTTCTCCTAATTATTCGTCATCTATTCTATGTAAATTTAAGCTCGAAAAAAATCTCTAAATTTTGGAGGCAGTAATTTCTTGATAGATGGATAAGACCTTCAGTTAAATTTCTGGCAGTTGGAAATTTGATAGTTTGACAAATTGAGAAAATTAAATATTGGTCAGTTTTTGGTGAAGTAATTTCTTGATAGGTAGATAAGACCCTCCGTTGAATTTTGAATTTCTGGTGGTCAGGAATTTGATAGTTTGGCAAATTGAGAAAATCAAAGACTCGTTTCATTATATTTGTGGGAGGAAGTAATAGATTCACCGCACTGTTTTTATCGAAATTTTTCTCCTCACTTTTAGTCATTCATCTGAAGTTTTCCAGTTAAATGTCATCTCTAAGTC
>JAXHSW010000017.1:63449-77922 GCA_034190295.1 Cyanobacteriota bacterium
TTTCTGGTGGTCAGGAATTTGATAGTTTGGCAAATTGAGAAAATCAAATACTCGTTTCATTATATTTGTGGGAGGAAGTAATAGATTCACCGCACTGTTTTTATCGAAATTTTTCTCCTCACTTTTAGTCATTCATCTGAAGTTTTCCAGTTAAATGTCATCTCTAAGTCTGATTCTGATTTTTGATGATGAGGTAGAAATAAATCTCTCAATTTTTGGTGAAGTAATTTCTGGATAGGTAGATAAGACCCTCCGTTGAATTTTGAATTTCTGGTGGTCAGGAATTTGATAGTTTGGCAAATTGAGAAAATCAAATACTCGTTTCATTATATTTGTGGGAGGAAGTAATAGATTCACCGCACTGTTTTTATCGAAATTTTTCTCCTCAATTTTAGTCATTCATCTGAAGTTTTCCAGTTAAATGTCATCTCTAAGTCTGATTAGAATTGGGAAATTTTTTGTGGAAAGAAATCTCTCAATTTTTGAGGCAGTAATTTCTGGATAGGTAGATAAGACTCTCCGTTGAATTTTGAATTTCTGGTGGTCAGGAATTTGACAAATTGAGAAAATCAAAGACTCGTTTCATTATGTTTGTGGGAGGAAGTAATAGATTCACCGCACTGTTTTTATCGAAATTTTTCTCCTCAATTTTAGTCATTCATCTGAAGTTTTCCAGTTAAATGTCATCTCTAAGCCTGATTAGAATTGGGAAATTTTTTGTGGAAAGAAATCTCTCAATTTTTGAGGCAGTAATTTCTTGATAATATGGATAAAACCCTCCATTGAATTTCTGGTAGTCGGGAATTTGATAATTTGACAAATTGAGAAAATCAAATACTCATTTCATCAGGTGTTGTGGGAGAAATTAATAACTTCACCCTACTGTTTTTATCGAAATTTTATCCTAACTTTTAATCATCCATCTCAACTTTCCCAGTTAAATATCACCTCTAAGTCTGATTCTAATTTTTGATGATGAGATGGAAAGAAATTGGTCAATTTTTGCTGAAGTAATTTCTTGATAGATGGATAAGACCCTCAGTTAAATTTCTGGTAGTTGGAAATTTGATGGCGCAGGCAAATTCAGAAAATCAAATACTCGTTTCATCTTCTATTTTCCTAATTAAATGCCATCTCTAAGTCTGATTCTAATTTTTGATGATGAGATGGAAAGAAATTGGTCAATTTTTGCTGAAGTAATTTCTTTATAGGTAGATAAAACCCTCCATTAAATTTCTGGTAGTCGGGAATTTTATAGTTTGGCAAATTGAGAAAATCAAATACTCGTTCGATCATGGTTGTGGAAGAAATTAAGAGCTTCAACCTACTGTTGTTCTCGAAATTTTTCTCCTAACTTTTAATCATCTATTCTAAGTTTGATTCTAATTTGTAAATTTCAGCTAGAAAAAAATCTCTCAATTTTTCAAGCAGTAATTTTTTGATAGATGGATAAGACCTTCAGTTAAATTTCTGGTAGTTGGAAATTTGATAGTTTGGCAAATTGAGAAAATCAAAGACTCCTTTCATCTTCCAGTTTCTCAGTTAAATTTCATCTCTAAGTCTGATTCTAATTTGTAAATTTCAGCTCCAAAAAAATCTCTCAATTTTTGAGGCAGTAATTTCTTGATAGATGGATAAGACCTTCAGTTAAATTTCTGGTAGTTGGAAATTTGATAGTTTGGCAAATTGAGAAAATCAAAGACTCCTTTCATCTTCCAGTTTCTCAGTTAAATTTCATATCTAAGTATGATTCTAATTGATAAATTTCAGCTCCAAAAAAATCTCTCAATTTTTGAGGCAGTAATTTCTTGGTAGGTGGATAATATCCTCCGTTAAATTTATGGTAGTCGGGAATTCGATAACGCAGGCAAATTCAGAAAATCAAATAATCATTTCATCTTCCGTTTTCCCAGCTAAATTTCATATCTAAGTATGATTCTAATTGATAAATTTCAGCTCGAAAAAAATCTCTCAATTTTTGAGGCAGTAATTTCTTGATAGATGGATAATATCCTCCGTTAAATTTCTGGTAGTCGGGAATTTGATAACGCAGGCAAATTGAAAAAATCAAATACTCGTTTTATCATGGTTGTGGGAGAAATTAAGAGCTTAAACCTACTGTTGTTCTCGAAATTTTTCTCCTAACTCTTAGTCATTCATCTCTAAGTTTCCCAGTTAAATTTCATCTGTAAGTCTGATTCTAATTTTTGATTATGAGGTCGAAAGAAATTGGTCAATTTTTGCTGAAGTAATTTCTTGATAGATGGATAAGACCCTCAGTTAAATTTCTGGTGGTCGGGAATTTGATAATTTGACAAATTGAGAAAATCAAATACTCGTTTCATCAGGGGTTGTGGGAGAAATTAATAACTTCACCTCACTGTTTTTATCGAAATTTTCTCCTAACTTTTAGTCATCCATCTCAAATTTCCCAATTAAATTTCATCCCTAAATACTCCTCTAATTTTTGATTATAAGGTCGAAAGAAGTTGGTCAATTTTTGATGCAGTGATTTATTGATAGGTGGATAGGAACCTAAGTTTAATTTCTGGTAGTCGGGAATTTGATAGTTTGGCAAATTGAGAAAATCAAATACTCGTTTCATCATGGTTATTGGAGTTCGATAAAATTCTTCTGTGGGCAAAATTAGAATTTGTTCTTGAGGAAATATTCTCATCCAATTGTGGATAAAATCTATGTATATGCTAGTGCCTAAATAATATAATCCATGATGCCAATAATTGGTGTCTAAGGGAGAATTTTTATAAATCATTTGCCAATTTTCTAATTCCTGATTTAATGCTGTTTCTAAAGGGCGATTTTCTCTATTTATTCTTCGCCAATGATAGTAGTGAGAAATAGCTCTATCTACGGGGTTTCTCAACATAATGATTAATTTGATTTTGGGAAAGTAATTAAATATTCTGTCTGGTGCTTCCCAATTTCCTAAATAACTAGGACTTGCTTCTCCAGTTATTAAATTTTCATGGTTTGGAATGGCAGGAAAATGAGAGAGATACCAATTTATTCCTTTGTCAAAATTCATCGACCAAAAATTTATTTCTTTGACAACAGGGGATAAAATTTGAGGATGTTGGATGAGATAACTAAATAAAGAGGTAGTTCCTCCTTTTCCTACTCCAATAATTAGAAAGTTAGGATTTTGAATGTCTGTCAAATTCCACTGTTTTTGGTAAAGGGAGGGATAAGATTTTAAAGTTTGTTGGTAACAAGCGGTTTGGTAACAAATAATTGCTTCATCTATTTGATTCTGTTTTGTCAGAATTTCTCCGAGATTTATATAAGACAGAAATGAATCTGGGTTTTGTTGAATAAATTGTCGGTATAAATTGACTACTTCATCTAATTTTCCGCAACGCTCTAAAGTCTGCCATAAATTATAATTTGACCAGGATAATTCAGGGTTAAGTTCTACAGCGCGCAGATAAACAATAGCAGCTTCATCCCACTTTTGTTGTTGAATAAAAGCATCTCCTAAAAATTGATAAATTTCCGAAATATGAGGTTGAATAGAAATAGCTTTTTGATAAGAAGCGATCGCTTCATCTAATCTTTGTTGTTTTACTAGAGCATTTCCTAGGTAATTCCATAGCCAATAGTTATGAGGATTTTTTTCAATTTCTTGGCGATAGATTTTTTCTGCTTTTTCCCATTTATTTTGTTTGAGAAACAAGTTCCATAAACATAAATGAGGTCTATCTATTTCTGGATTAAGTTGTATTGCTTTTAAGTAACTGGTAATTGCTTGGTCTGATTTTCCTGTAATTTCTAGAACGTCTCCTAATGAATTATAAGACCAATAATAATTAGGATTAATTTCTATGGCACGAGAATATGCTGTTATGGCTTCTGACCAATTTTCTAATTTGACTAAAGTATCCCCTAATGAGTTATGAGACCAATAAGAATTAGGATTAATTTTGATGGCTTGATGATATTTAGCAATGGCTTCTGTTTCTCTTTGTTGTTTGAATAAAACTTCTCCTAAATTATGGTGAGCAGAGTAAATTTTGGGATTAATTTCAATAGCTTTTTGCAGAGTAGTCTCAGCTTGGTCTAATTTACCTAAACTAATTAAAGTTTCTCCTAATTTATTGTGAGACCAGTAGGAATTAGGATTGATTTTTATAGCTTTTTGATAGGCAGTTACCGCTTCATGTAAATTATCTTGTTGAGTCAGTGCTTCTCCTAATTTTTCGTAAGATAAATAAAAATCAGGATTAAGTTTAATTGCTTGTCTAAATGCTGTAGTTGCTAAATCCCATTTTGATAGTTGAATAAAACTCTCTCCCAGTTTCTGATATGACCAAGAAAAATCAGGGTTAAGTTCTATAGCACGTTGATATGCTTTGACAGCTTTTTCCCACTGTTGAAGTTGCATAAAAGCTTCTCCTAATTTGTGATGAAACCAGGAAAAATTAGGATTAAATTGAATGGCATTTTGGTAAATAGTAATAGCTTGTAAAAAATTTCCTTGTTGCAGGTAAATATCTCCCAAATTTTGGTAAATTCCCCAATTTTCAGGTTGAAGTTCTAGAACTTTTTGATAAGAGGCGATCGCTTGTTCTATTTTGCCTTGGGATATATAAGTTTCTGCCTGTTTTTGGTTTTGTAATACTATTGTTTGTAAGTCTGTATTTGAAGACATAATTTTATAAGAGTCAGAAGGAAGAAGGAAGAAGGAAGAAGGAAGAAGGAAAAAAATGGATGGGGATAGTCTTCGACAAGCCGCTCCGCGTCTACAAACCCCAACCAATTGTCAACACCGTGTAGACGGTGGGGTATTAAACCCAAAAGAAAAAGATAAGAACCGGGATAATAGTTTTTGTATTGTCAGAGTCGATCATTTGTTAGACCTAAAAAATCAAAAATTTGTTTGGCTGTTGCTGCGGGGTTTTCATATATTCACTGTTCGAGATTAAAAATTTTTCTCTGGGAAAAATCTTCATTCACTATTGAATAAAACATAAATATTAACCAATACTTACAGCACTTTTTAAGATGGTGAGGTACAGTTCAATATTAATCTCTATCCCTTCTTTCCTGCTCCCTACTCTCTACTCCCTATTCCCAATTAAACTTCATACCTAAATATTTTTCAAGCTTTTGATTATAGGGTTGAAAATAATTACTTAGACTCTCGTGAATTGATTGAGGAACAGTAGGATAAGAACCAGAATTTAATTTCTGATAATTTTTGAGTTGATATTTGGGTAAATCTAGAAAGTTAAAAACTTTTTCCATGATAGTTGCTGGGTTTTGATAAAAGTCTTCGCTTCTTAAAATCAGGAATTGTTTTCTGGGAAAAATAGCCATCCATTTTTTGATAAATTCTACATAAACTCCATAACTAATATAACGAGATACATAGTTCCAGTAAGCTTCTTGAAGGGCAGATTCTGGAGTTTTTTGCAGTCTTTCTAATTGGGAAAATATTGCTTCTGATAAAGATTTATTTTCCCTTTTCGTTCTGACTTCGTGATAATAGTGAGAAATTGCTCGATCTACTGGGTTTCGCAAAATTACAATTAGCTTAATTTGAGGAAAAATACTAAACAGTCGTTCCGGAGTATGCCAACTATAAATATAGGTAGGAGTTGCTTCCCCAGTTAAAAATTTTATTCCTTTTGGAATGGGAGGAAAGTGAGCTAAATACCAATTTATTCCTTTGTCAAAATGTATAGACCAAAAGTATATTTCTTTTTTAATGGCAGGTAAAATTTGAGGATGTTGAGAAAGATAATTGTATAGAGAAGTAGTTCCACTTTTACCCGTACCAATAATAATAAAGTTGGGATTTGCTAGTTGTTTTTTCTGCCAATATTTAGTAACAAAACTAGGATAAAATTTAATAGTTTGCTCATAACAAGCACTACGATAAGAGGCGATCGCTGCATCAATTTTACCTTGCTCGCTGAAAATTTCTCCTAAGTTTAAGTGGCATAAAACAGAGTGAGGTTTCTTTTGAATGATTTGATGGTAAAATTTAACTACTTCATCGAGCAGCTCGGACTGTTTCAAGTAATTCCAGAAACGACTATAAGACCAGTTTATTTCCGGGTTTAACTTGATAGCTTTAACGAAAACCGAGCTAGCTTTTTCCCATTCTTCTTGTCGATTCAAAGCCATTCCTAAATCATAATAATATTTAGAATATTTGGGATTTTGTTTGATAGCCTGATGGCATTTTTCTACTTCTAGTTCTAATTCTACTTTTTTCTCTAAAGTTTGCTGAAGTTGACTTTTAATTTCTTGGTCTTTTACTTTCAGTTGTAGAGCCATATTATAAATAATTACAGCTCCTTTATATTGCTCTTGTTTGCTAAGAGTGTTCCCTAAATATAGATATAATTCTGAGTTTTGGGGTAAATGAAGCACTAACTTATAATTGATTATTTCTGTCTGATTATTTTGAATTGCAGCACAATAATAATTAATTTTTTCCTCTAAATTATTTTGGGATATTTGTGCTAATGCTTCTCCTAGTAGTTGACATATCCAAGGCATATTTTGCTCGATACTTAAGGCATTTAAAAAAGTAAATATTGCTTGATGCCACCTTTTCAATTTCATCAAAATTTCGCCTAAATAATTATAAGACCAAGGCACATCTGATTTAAGTTCTATAGCTTGTATATAACTTTCCATGGCTGCTGCTAATTTTCCTTGCTTTTGCAAGATATCCGCTAATTTATGATAATTTTCTCTTTGCCTTGGTTGAAGTTCAATTAAAGTTTCATAGCAAGCGATCGCTTCGCTATAAATATTAAATTGTCTGTTTTTTTCTACTTCAGCTAACCTAACTAATGCTGTTGCTAATTGATTGTAATATAAAGAGGAATTAGGATTAATTTTTGTAGCCTTACGGTAGGCTAATACTGCTTTTGAATATCTTTCAAGTTTTACTAAAGCATTACCTAAATTGTAATAAGTCACATCTATATTAGAGTCTATTTCTATAGCTTGGCGATAGACTGTTACTGCTTCCGAGTATTTTGATAATTGCATTAAAGCTGTTCCTAATTTGTGGTAAGACCAAGGAAAATCTGGATTTAGTTCAATAAATTTTCTGTAGGCAATAATAGCTTCATCCCATTTTTTTAATTGCAGTAATGCTTCTCCTAATTTTTGGTAAGACCAGGGAAAATATGGATTTAGTTCAATAAATTTTCTGTAGGCAATAATAGCTTCATCCCATTCTTTTAATTGCAGTAATGCTTCTCCTAATTTTTGGTAAGACCAGGGAAAATATGGATTTAGTTCAATAAATTTTCTATATGTAACTACTGCTTCATTCCATTTTTCTAATTGCAGCAATGCTTCTCCTAATTTTTGGTAAATTTCTGCTTGGTTTTTGTTCAAATGAAGTGCCTGGTTATAACTTGTAATTGCGAGAGACCATTGTTTTTGTTGGGAATATAAATCACCTAAATTAGTATAAGCTTCTATTAGATTTGGGTCGATCGAAATAGCTTGTTGATAATTCTCTTTTGCTAAGTCTAATTTACCCATTACCTGTAGAACTTTTCCCAGAGTATTATAAGCAGGATAAAAGTCTGATTGTATCTCAATTATTTTGTCACAGATAATTTCTGCTTCATGTAATTTTTCTTGAGCAAAACAAGATTCAGCTTCTTGATATAAATCTAATACAAATCTTTGATAATTCATGTTTATATACTGATATTTATTCAACTTCTGCAAACTTCATAATTTTTTGTAACTTTGTTAAATTTACAATAATATCTGCCTATTCCCTACCCTAACAAAAAGACTCGTGAAGCGCAAACCCTAATTAGAGATAGTTTTCATTATCCATTATCCATTAAAAAGATTTCCTTATATTCAATCAAGCAGGGTTTTAACCACAGGTAATTATCCATTATCCATTAATGAAAACCTACTATCTTATTTAATTCCAGTTAAATTTTATGCCTAGATACTCTTCTAATTTTTGGTTATGAGGTTGAAAGAATTCAGAAAGTTGATGACGCAGACTAGCATTGATTGGAGGATAAGAACCAGGGTAATAATTTTTATATTCTAAGAGTTGATAATTTGGTAAACCTAGAAAATCAAAAACTTGTTTGGTTGTTGCTTCAGGATTTTCATACATATCCTCACTTTTCAATATTAAAAGTTGTTCTCTAGAAAATATATTCATCCATTCTTGAATAAAAGATAGATATAAACCTAAACCTAGATACCTGGTTTTTTTTCCTTGCAAAAAATTAGCATTGCCTTGAGATTTATTAATCATTTTTTGTAATATTTTTGTTTCGGCAGTAACTACTTCTGCAAAACTTCTTTGTTCTTGTCCGAGTCGTTTATCCATATAGTAGTGAGAAACAGCTCGCTCTATAGGATTTCTTAATATAGCGATTAATTTAATTTTGGGAAAATAACTAAATAGTTTATTTGCTGCTTCTACAGAATATATATAGTTAGGAGTTGCTTCTCCTGTCAGAAAATTTTGCTGTTCTGGAATTGCCGGAAACTGAGATAAATACCAATCAATTCCCTTGTGAAAGTTAGCATCAAAAAAGTGCATCTCTTTTTCTACTGCGGGTAAAATTGAGGGATGTTTAGTCAGATAAAAATAAAGAGATGAAGTACCCCCTTTAATTGTGCCAATAATGATAAAGTTTGGTTTTCCTAATTCTGTAAAATTACCATATTTACTGATAAATTCTGGATGAGTTTTGGAGATTTTTATAGATAAAACTTTTTGATAATAACTGCTAGCTTCTTGAGCTTTACCTTGTTTGGTCAGAATATTAGCTAAATTCAAATAATGCCCATCAAATTCTGGCTTAATCTTCATAGCTTCTTGGTAACAATTAATCAACTTATCTAATTGCTTTTGATTTAATTTAACTAGCTGATAACTGTGAATCGATCTGAGCTGATTATAAGCAAGGAAAAAATCAGGTTGCAATTGAATAGCTTTAATATAATAAGCGATCGCTTCATCTGAATTTCCTTTTTCTAAAAGAGCGTCTCCTAAATCTTTATTAACCCAAGGTAAATCTGACTTTAAATTTATGGCTTTTTGATAATAATTAATCGCTTCATCTATGAATCCTTGTTTGTGCATTACATAACCTAACTGATAATAATACCAGTAAGCATGGGCATTTATTTCCAGGGCACTTTTATAAGCGATCGCCACTTCATCCCATTTTTTGATTTTGAGTAATACTTCCCATAAATTATGATAGTACCAATAATTTTCTGGGTTAATATCTATAGATTTTTGATAGGCAATAATAGCCTCATCCCATCTTTTTAATTGAGTTAAAGCTTTCCCTAAATTTTGATGATAATTTGATATTTTGTGGTTGAATTTAATCGCATTTTTGTAAGCAATTACAGCTTTATCCCATTGTTTTAGTTCTAGTAAAGCATTACCTAAATTGTTATATAAATCGCTAGAGTTAGGATTATTTTCAATGGCACGTTGATAATAAATTACAGCTTCATGCCACTGTTTGAGTTGCATCAAAGCTTCTGCAAGTTTGTGATAACACCAAGGAAAATCTGGTTTTAATTCTATAAATTTATAATAAGTATTTACAGCTTCATTCCACTGTTTGAGTTGCATCAAAACTTCTGCAAGTTTGTGATAAGACCAAGGAAAATCTGGTTTTAATTCTACAACTTTACGGAAAGCATTAGTAGCTTCATCCCACTTTTTTAACTGCATCAATGCCGTACCTAATTTTTGGTAAGACCAGGGAAAATTTGGATTAACTTTTATAGCGTTGCGGTAACTGACTATTGCTAAATTCCATTGTTTTTTTTGAGAATATAGATTGCCTAAATTTAAATGAGCTTGATTAAAATTGGGATTAATTACGATAGCTTTTTGATAATATTCTTGAGCTAACTCTTGGTTGCCCATTGCTTCGACTATTCTGCCTTTTGTATTACAAACTAAGGCTAAATCTTCTAGTTTTTTGAGAGCTTCATTACAGATTTTATCGGCCTGATTTAATTTTCCTTGAGCTAAGTAGGATTCTGCTTTTTGGTTTAAATCTACTACTGATATTTTTTGATTCACTGTTTTTTTATTGTAATAAGTAGTGGTGCAAAATAAATTTCCTATTTGAGAGAGGCAACAGTTCATCTGGCAACAGGGAGTCAGTAGGATGTGTAATTAATTTTGCTTATGTACTTAGCAGTTTGATAAATGTTTGCTACGAATCTCTTTTACTAATTAATAATTAATAATTAAATAATTCAGCTTTATTAGCCTCTCCTTGAAAGGGGAAAAAAATTTATTTTTTCCTTCTTAGTCAATCCTCTCCCTTTTAGGGAGAGGTAATTATTAATTGTTAATTGTTAATTGCTGAGTTGCCTATTTCCTCTTTCCTGTTCCCTGTTCCCTTAACTACTCCCCCACTCCCCCACTCCCCCACTCCCCTACTCCTTAAAAAAAATTTTCAGCAAACCCTAATTATTCCCCCTTTTTACTTCTAATCGATCATTTCTGAAATAGTTTTAAAAGTATAACCCTGAAGGGTCAATTTTTGCAGAATAATTTCTGTCGCTTCTACTGTTTTGACACTTTTATCATGCATCAATACAATGGAACCTGGTTTGACATTTTCTATGACATGATTAGCAATTGTTTCTGAATCTTTTTCTTTCACATAATCCTCTGAGTCAATATTCCACAAAAACCATTGCTTTTGCATCTCTAATAGCAAATCCATTAAATAGAAATTACTCAGACCAAAAGGAGGTCTAAATTTGATTTTGCCAGTTATACCTAACTGGTATAAAAGCTCATCAGTCTTACTGATTTCTATTCTGATTAATTCTGGATATTCCTGAGATAAATCTGGATGAGAAAATGAATGATTACCTAATTCATTTCCTTTAGCTAGTATCAACTTTGCTAGTTTTTGATACTTTTGAATCTTGTTGCCCAGAGTAAAAAATGTAGCCCGAGCTTGGTAAAAATCTAATATATTGAGAATTTGATTAGTATAAGGAGGATTTGGTCCATCATCATAAGTTAAAGCGATCGCTTTTTCTTTTATATTTACCTGTTTTATCCCGAAATAGTTATGTTTTGGTTTGATTTGTAAGGCTTTTTGCAGATATTTTCTTACTTCAGACCACTTCTTTTGTTGTAAGTAAATATTTACTAATTTTTCGTAATCCCAAAAAGAGCCTGAAGTAATGTCTAAAGCTTTTTGATAATTGGATATTGCTTCTTCTTGCTGACCTAATTGTTGTAAGACATCTCCTAATTTTTTGTAAAGTTCGGGTGTGGGTTTATGAGTAATAGCTTGCTTATATATTGATACTGCGTCAGACCATTTTTCTAATTTGGTTAAAGCTTCTCCTAATTTACGATGAGACCAATTAGATTCAGGGTTAATTTCAATAGCACGATAGTAGTTAATTATGGCTTCATTCCACATTTTTAACTGAAAAAAAGTATTTCCTAAATTATGGTAAGCAAAATATAAGTCTGGTTCTATTTTAATTGCACGTTCATAAGCTGCTATAGCTTCTTCATACCTAGAAATTTTCAAAAGGCAGCATCCTAGGTAATATTGATTCCAGTAAAAATTTGGTCGTATTTCTATCGAACTTTGGTAAATTTCTATTGCTGCTGACCACTTTTCAAGTTCCATTAAAGCATTACCTAAATTTTTGTAAGCTAAATAAAAATCTGGTTTAAGGGTGATGAAGTGGCGGTAAGCAAGAACTACTTTTTCCCACTGTTTTAGTTCTATTAAAGCTTCTCCTAATTTATGGTAAGACCAGGGAAAATTTGGATTTAGTTCTGTAGCTTTTTGATATGCAATGACAGCTTCATTCCATTTTTCTAATTGCAGGAATGCTTCTCCTAATTTATGGTAAGACCAGGGAAAATTTGGATTTAGTTCTGTAGCTTTTTGATATGCAATAACAGCTTCATCCCATTTTTTTAATTGTAAGAATGCTTCTCCTAATTTGTGATAAATTTCTGCTTGATTTGGGTTTAACTGAATTGCTCGATCGTAACTATCAATTGCAGCTTGCCATTGTTGTTGTTGGAGAAATAAATTACCTAAATTAATATGAGCTTCTAATAGGTTTGGATTTATAGAAATACCTTGTTGATAATTCTCTTTTGCTAAATCTAATTTACCCGTTGCTTGTAGAACTTTTCCTAGGGTATTGTAAGCAGGAGCAAAATCTGATTGTATCTCGATTATTTTATCGCAGATAATTTCTGCTTCATGTAATTTTTCTTGGGCAAAGCAAGATTCAGCCTCTTGATGTAAATCTAATAAAAATTTTTGATAATTCATGTTTATATACTGATTAAACCCCTGCTAGTTCAAGGATTTTTAGTAGTCTATCTAAGTTAACAACAATATCAGGTCCCCAAGGATGTTCTACTGAACTATCATCCTTATAATCTTCACATATTAAGTGGTAGTGTGGCAAACTATATAAACTACAAACTTTAGAGTATCCCGGATTAATATATTGGGGCGAAAAAATTTCAATTACTTTAGTTCCTGGATTACAAAATATGAGGTTGGTTAATCCAGCACCATGAGGAGTTACTATCACCCTAGCACCTGCCATAACTAATGCTTGTTCTTCTATAGACATGGATTCTAAAGTAACGGCCACAAAACCAAACTTCTCTAATAAACTTACTACCCGATCCTCATTGACAATTCGTCTGAATAATGCCAATTTCCGACTTATATATATCCGTTGTTGCTTCCTAGATGAACTGCTAATTTTTTCTGGTTTTAAAAATAAGTCTCTGAGAAAATTGCCACCCCATTTTGTAATTTTAAGATAGTCTGGTTTCCCTGTCAGTGTTAGTGAAGGAACTATTAATTGCTTCGCCTTAATGTGAGGGAAAGTTTTGCTTTCGATTACTTTTTCTTCAGGTATTCCTAAAAATCTGAGAGTATCTTTATGAAAATTTTTCCGGAATTCATTAAATACAAACTTATCTATAGTAGATATCAGACTACTTTTTTGTAACAAATATAGTCGGACAAATACACCAAACATCCACTGAAAATAATTGCCACATCCCCATTTTGCTGATAAAAAAGCGACATTGCCCTCTATATAATGAACTGGAGATAAATCTGAGGGAGATATAAATATCTCTGCACAACCTGTAGAAATATCTTTTATTAGTTTATTATCTGATGTAATAACTCCAGTGACTCCTGAAGCAACATAAGCTCTTCCTTCAGGAATTAATGCCACAAACCCTTCCACTAACTTGGCTTTTTGGTCTTGAAAATATCTATGAATTTTGGTGTCTATTGTTTGAGATGGTAATAAAGCTATTTGACTAGCTGAATGGATTTTTATCCGAGTAATATTTGTTTGGGGAGAGTCTGAAGTAACTTCCCAATCTTCTGTAAAATTGAAAAATTTCCTGAGCCATTCTTGAGGAAATTTTTTCTGAGATTTCCAAATTTTAATTGCTTGATAACGACCTTGTTTTTTAAGGATATATTCTATATTTTTATGAACTTCGTAGTTATTTGGTCTCATTTTTAAGGCTTGAATTAAATAGGGTACAGCTTCCGAGAAATTTTGTTGTTTAATATAAGCATTTCCTAAGGCTGCATAATACAAACAAGATTTTGGATTAATTTCTATGGCTTTTTGATAATTATAAATTGCTTCATCTAATAATCCTTTTTGTTGTAAAACATCTGCTAATCTTCTGTGAAATAAATCGTTATTTGCTTCTAATTCTATAGCATGACGGTAAGCAATGATTGCTTCATCCCACTTGGTTAATTTCCTTAGTGTTTCTCCTAAGTTGTAATATGACCAAGAAAATTTTGGATTAATTTCTATGGCTTTTTGATAACTAGCAACTGCTTCATCTAATAATCCTTTTTGTTGTAAAGCGTCTGCTAATTTTCTGTGAAATAAATGGTTATTTGCTTCTAGTTCTATAGCATGACGGTAAGCAATGATTGCTTCATCCCACTTGGTTAATTTCCTTAGTGTTTCTCCTAAGTTGTAATATGACCAAGAAAAATTTGGATTAATTTCTATGGCTTTTTGATAACTAGCAACTGCTTCATCTAATAATCCTTTTTGTTGTAAAGTGTCTGCTAATCTTCTGTGAAATAAATCGTTATTTGCTTCTAATTCTATAGCATGACGATAAACAATAATTGCTTCATCCCATTCTTGAATCTTTACTAATCTTTGTCCTAGAGGGTGGAGCCATTTTATATTATTTGGTTCAGCTTCTAGTAAGCTTCGGTAATAATTTATAGCTAAATCGTGCTGTTCTAATTTTGATAAATTATCTTCTAATCTCCGATCAAACCAATTTAAGGTGGGATTAATTTCTATCGCTTGTTTACAACTAGAAATAGCTCTGTCTAAGTTTCCTGTTTGTTGCTGAATTTTTACTAATTTTCGACGAACTCCCCAAACATCAAAT
>JAXHSW010000170.1:0-21142 GCA_034190295.1 Cyanobacteriota bacterium
TGTTGCTTCATCTCTTCTTAGCTGACCAAAGATCAACTCTCTGGGGACAAGTCAAAGTGCCCCTACACAGTCGGCTTAAGTCTAAAACCTAAGCTTTCTGCTTACTTTTGCAATCATAATAGCACAGGACAACTAAAGTAGTCTTGTCTAAACGACTCGCTTGTTTTCATCCCCCGGTTAAAACACGGGGGCCTTCAACATCGCTTTTCGGTAAAAGATGGGCAAAAGGTTCTAAATTGGACAAAGTAGCCAAAAATCAAAATTATAAATGCCCAATTTGCAACGACTCATTGCTTAATGGTGAGCATCTAGAAATCCATCACATAGTACCTGTGGTGAAAGGCGGTTCAGATGACGTGAATAACCTTATACACCTACATAAAATGTGTCATAAGCAGGTACATAAATCCGAGTGAAATAAGGCTTGAAGTATGGCTTGAGCCGTATGAGTTGAAAGGCTCATGTACGGTTCTTAGAGGGGTGAGGTCTGGTAACAGACCAATCCTACTCGACTGAGTTATGCAGACTTGCGTAGCGCGAATTTAAGTAATGTTAATCTCATCGGTGCTGACTTGACAGGAGCAAAACTAGCACGAGCTAATTTGAATCGAGCGGATCTGCGTAGTACTAACCTTACTGGTGCAGACTTAATTGGAGCAAACCTGAATGAAGTAGAAATGAGTGGTGCAGATTTGACAGAAGCAAATGTTAATCAAGCAGAATTAAGTGTAGCTAGCTCTCATTTAGGTGTTTCTCGTAAATGGGTGACATGGGCAGGAAACCATTAGATTTTTATCAAAAAGTATAGCAGGGAACAGGGAATAGGCAACAGCTCATCTGCTCATCTGCTCCGAAAGGCAACAGGCAACAGTGGGAAAAATATTTTCCCTGATTCGGTTCATCATCAGCATAAGTCCACGTTCTACCTGTCTATTGCTGTTACTAATATCATGTCCGGATAATAGCGCGATAGAACGACCTTCCGCGCTCCGCGACCAAAAACTTTTTCTCGTAAGCGCCTTTTCTTCCCTTCTGCCTCCTGCCTCCTGCCTCCTGCCTTCGGACCTCCAAAGTGTAAGTTTTCAACCGGACATGATATAAAAATATCCCACGCCATTCGACGTGGGTTTCTAGTATTACCTGTCATTCTTTGTTTCTCATTCCAAAATATTTTCTGCACAACCGCGTCGAGAACTGCCATGTATTAACCAGAACAAATTACATAAAACTTATAAAAACAGCTCGATCAAACAGGATTGGGTCGCGCCACCCCGCTTTTTAAGGCGATCGGGTTTTTGGAGGCATGCTCAAATCCCCGTTACAAAAAAACTTCTGAGTTCTGAGTTCTGACTTCATTCAACCTCTGGGATAATTAATCTCAAAGTCTTGTCATGCCTGTGCAAAAATTAAGCTTCGGGAAATGTATTTTGAATATGGTTGTTTTTTGATGTTATTTCCTGAAAATTCAAACTTTTAGGTTTGGAAAAAGGTGGTATACCTAACAAAATAGGCAGTAATAATGTAATCATCGTGGCATAAAAAAATTTTTCGACCATAAACCAACTCCTGAAAATTTTTCGGCCACTATTATATTATACATATTGGTAAATATGCACTATTTTAGAATCCCGAACCTCTTTTACCATTGGGCAGAATTGTCCACCAATTAGTTTTTGCCATATCTAGTTGTTTCTCATTTACCATTGCATTAGTGAGATTAGCACCACACAAATTTGCTCCCCGTAAGTTCGCACCATTCAAATAAGCATTTGTCAGGTCTGTATCCCGCAGATCGCATCCTGTTAAACTAGCTGTACTTAAATAAGCCTTAGTCAGATTTGCATTTTTGAGAACAGTATTAGTTAAATTAACATGACCAAGGTTACTATCGGACAAATCTGCACCTTGCAAATTACTTTGATACAAATTAGCTCCATAAAAATTCACCCCAGACAACTTCGCATTACGCAAATTCAAGCGACTTAAATTACAATCAGCAAAATCTCTTCTACCTTTAGTATAAGCACTACGCAAGGTTGCAGCAGTCCATTTCTCGGGAACTTTAGAGTTTAATGCTGTTGTCTTTTTTGGAGAAACTGTCGTCAAATATCCCTTAGTAACTTCTTTCCTCATCTTAGGTCGAGCTTGAGCTGTAGATTTTTTGTCTAAACGAGTTTTGCGCTCTCGAATTTTTTGAGCAACTTGAGTATGAGGAGACATCCAGGAAAAATCATTTTCGTTTTCATGGAAAACTGTGGGTTCTTCTCTAAGTCCTGTATTTAGATTATTGTCTGGAGTCGGTTCAACCTGCTTTTTCTTAGGTTCTTTTTTATTCAATGCTGTTAAAAGTTCTTCTGCTGACTGGAAGCGATGTCGCACGGAAACTTCTAACATTTTCTCCAATATTCCCCCAAATGAGTCGCTAATATTAACAAGAGGACGCCAGAGAATTTCACCATTGATCTGATCGTAACCAAGGCTATTTGGAGTTTTTCCTGTCAGCAGAAAAATGCAAGTCACCCCTAGAGCATAAATATCACTTGCGTATACGGGTCGCAAAGCCATTTGTTCTGGTGGAGCAAAACCAGAAGTACCAATAGAAATATTTGTAAAAGCTGTTTCCCCTGTACCACCACTGGCGATATGAGTTTGATTAACATGATCTTTCACCGCACCAAAGTCGATCAGTACTAAATGACCATCCTGACTCCGACGAATAATATTAGCAGGTTTAATATCTCGGTGAATTACTCCCTGACCGTGGATATAAGTTATTACTGGCAATATCTCGACCAAAAATTTTTTAGCTTGTTCTTCGCTAAGTAGACCCTGTTTTTTGATTTCCTGTTTTAATGTTGAACCACTCACATATTCTTGAACTAAATAAAAATGGCTCTTCCACTCAAAATAACCCAATAATCTAGGTACTTGGGGATGATGGCCAATTTTTCCCAGGGTTTCAGCTTCTCGCTCAAATAGTCTTCGCGCCATCTCTAATACATTTGGCGTTGTTGTGGATGGACGCAATTCTTTGATTACACAAATTGGATCTCCTGGTAAAGAGGTATCCTTAGATAAGAAAGTTGCTCCAAAACCTCCTTTACCAAGAGGTTTAATAATTTGATAGCGATCGCGCAAAATTAACTCTGAACCACAAGCTTGACATCTATTTACACTATTGGGGTTCTGAGGTTGAGGACAGGCAGGATTTATACAGTAGCTCATATTACGCAAAAATATTTATTTTAATTTTTCTTTGAATGACCAATCTCTTTACACTAACTTCACTAAACAAAGGCCAATTTATTTGAATTTACCAAAGCTTATTATCTAAAATTTTATACATTGATAGTAGTCCCTGCTCGATGAGTCCAGATATAAGTTATATATATTTCCTAACAAAAGGTAGATCTGCTGCAGATTTGTTAAACTGGTTAATTTTAAATAGTTAACTTAATAATCTAGATATATGACATTATACTTATTTAATAATAGGATGATAATATGATTAAAGTTTATAGTTATTCTGCAAAATAATCTCAAATCAACAATTTTTTGATTCAGTTAATCTCTAAATCAGCTATTTCCAGAATAAGAAAAGGTATCTTCGCAAGAGAACAAAAGTAGAGGCATCAAGTGTTCAAAATCAAAAGTAGTACTCAGTAATCATAATGAGTTATACCATTTCTCAAAAACTTTTCTACATTTTCTTAAGCCTAGAAGTAGGGCAATAGGGGCGCCCTTCGAAAGTTATGCGCAAGCAAACGGCTGTTTTCCGTACAGAGAAACAAACATAAGAATAATTAACATTAACTGGGCTGCTAATTAACAAAAAAGCGATCGACCCTGTATTAGTTACTTAATAACTGAAGTTTTATCTAAGTATAGCATTAAAGCTTATCAATTAGTATTATACCAAGGGTAAAAAAAGAATGCTACAAAAAAAGGCTGAAAGTTATGCCTAAAAATAACTTCTAAAATCTTATAAGCTACCTATTTAGATTGTTTTTCCTTTTTTCCCGATCTGTTTATCTTTTCTGTGGCGGGTGTAATACCCCACCGTCACCCACGGTGCTTAAAATTGTTTGAGGTTATAGAACCCCTAACCGTATCTTCATAAATATCAAGTTTTTTTAGCCCCTCGGAAGGAGACAGGAGACAACCCACCCGCGGGGCCTGACCGTGGAGAACCCACCCCTAGCCCCGACCGTGGAGAACCCACCCGCGAGGCCGACCGTGGAGAACCCACCCCTAGCCCCTCCCAGGAGGGGAACCCACCCCTAGCCCCTCCCAGGAGGGGAACCCACCCCTAGCCCCGACCGTGGAGAACCCACCCCTAGCCCCTCCCAGGAGGGGAAGACAGGAGACAACCCCCCCGCGAGGCCGACCGTGGAGAACCCACCCGCGAGGCCGACCGTGGAGAACCCACCCCTAGCCCCTCCCAGGAGGGGAAGAGGGAAAAGGGAAGAGGGAAGAAGGAAGAGGGAAGATTTGGGTTCTCGATCGTACAAAAAATTCAACACTCCTTCAACTGAATTTTCCTCTATTGATGCGCGAAAAGACTTGACTAGCATAGTTATATAGCTATCAAATGGGTTCTATAAGACACAAAGTGGCCGGGCGTTGACTATCCATAAGCAATTTTCCCTTTCCATTTGTCATGCTGCACAAACAGCTCCCCCTGCCTTCTTAAATACCATTTATTAAAAAGAATGCTATACTAATGCAACACTTCAATGATTAGGTAATTAGTAGGATTCAATAGCGTTTTAAGCGATTATGAGCAAGTAGCGTGTTAATTATTCTTATATTTACCGAATAATCAAAGTTTAAACCCTCTCCTTTCAAGGAGAAAAAAAATTCATGATTAGTCAATCCTATCCGTTTTCACTCTCGAGGTAATTATTAATTATTAATTATTAATTGTTGAATACTCCCCTACTCCCCTACTCCCCTCAGAGAGATAAAATGTTACTTGAAGTTATAAATGTGGCCTAAGAGCAAATATAGTAATGTGCGCTGGCTTATGTACAAATTACAGGAACTGTCCAATAGCTAAAAGTCTTATATTATCGGCAATTTATTCCCCCTATTGCCTGTTGCCTGTTGCCTGCGCGCAGCGCTATATCTTGCTCTACTGTGCCTAAAGGAAATTATTAAAGAATGCGTATCTCTCTGAACTGGTTGCGGGAACTGGTAGACATCAAAATTTCTCCAGAGGACTTAGCCGAAACTCTGACAATGGCAGGTTTCGAGGTAGAAGAAATAGAAGATCGAAGCACCTGGGCAACCGGGGTAGTAGTAGGAAAAATACTAGAAGCTAACAAGCATCCTAATGCCGATAAACTCCAAGTTTGCCAAGTAGATATTGGTAAAGCAGAGCCATTAAATATTGTCTGTGGAGCGCCGAATGCTAAAGCCGATATTTATGTCCCAGTAGCAACTATTGGTACTTATTTATCGAAAATTGACCTAAAAATTAAAAAGAGTAAATTGCGAGGTGTCCCCTCTGAAGGGATGATTTGCTCCTTGGCAGAATTGGGCTTAACAAAGGATGCTGAAGGAATTCATATCTTTGAGTTAGAAAATCCCCAGTTAGGCAGTGATGTTCGGCCTTTACTTGGCCTAGACGATGTAATTTTAGACTTGACAACAACGGCAAACCGTGCTGATGCTCTCAGTATGATTGGTGTTGCTCGAGAAGTGGCCGCATTAACAGGAGCCTCTCTAAGAATACCAGAAGCGTCTGGCGTTCTAATTACAGATCGAGAAAGCTCCAGCAATCTGAAAATAGATATCTCAGAGTCGGAAGCTTGCCCAATCTATATTGGTACTGTCATTGAAGGAGTAAAAATTGCTTCTTCACCAAGATGGTTAAAACAACGATTGGATGCTGCAGGTATCCGGTCTATTAATAATGTAGTAGATGTTACTAACTATATTTTGTTAGAGTGGGGTCAACCGCTTCATGGGTTTGACCAAGATAAGTTAATAGCCTTGACAGGTAATGAGCAGTTGACAATTGGAGTTCGTTATGCAAAGTCTGACGAATCTCTGACTACTCTAGATAGTCAAAAGCGCACCCTGGAAGCTGAAACATTATTAATTACGGCCAATGACAAACCAGTTGCTTTAGCTGGGGTAATGGGTGGTGAAGAAACGGAAGTTAATGACAATACCACAAATCTATTATTGGAAGCAGCAATTTTTGCTCCGATCGCTATCCGTCGTTCAGCTCGGACTCAAGGTCTACGCACAGAAGCATCAACTAGGTTTGAACGTGGGGTTAATCAAACTGAATTACCATTAGCCTGCCGTCGTGCTATTATGTTGATTACTGAATTAGCTGGTGGAAATGCTACTACTCAAGAAACTTTTAGCATCACAGCAGACGATTTGACAGTAACTCGCGAATTATCCCTCCGTCTCAACCGAATTAATCAAATTTTAGGACCGCTGAAGCGCGGAGAAGATACTCTGTATGAATCTTTTCTCCAACCAGAAGAAGTTGAAGGTATTCTCACATCTTTAGGATGTGGTTTAATTAGATCGGAGACTACAGAAGAAGTAGTTTGGAATGTTGCAGTACCTCCATATCGCGATCGAGATTTAGAAAGGGAAATCGATCTGATAGAAGAAGTCGCTCGTTTGTATGGATATGATAATTTCTGTGAAACTTTACCAAGTAAAAGTGCTGCGGGTTGTTTACCACCGGAACAGTCTGCGGTGCTTAATCTCAGGGCGGCTTTCCGTGGAGCAGGGTTAACAGAATTGATGCACTATTCTTTGGTTAAGCAAGGTGAGGAAAATCAAATAGCGATCGCTAACCCTTTATTTGTAGAATATTCTGCTCTCCGTACAGAATTATTAAGCGGACTTATTGATGCTTTTCAATATAATCTCGAACAAGGAAATGGAGCATTAAATGGGTTTGAAATAGGTCGTACTTTCTGGAAAGAGGGAGAAAAATTTCAGGAAGCAGATGCGATCGCCGGAATTATTAGCAACGCTCCCAAAAGTTGGACGCTAGGTGGTCGGGAACAACCTTTAAGTTGGTTTGAAGCTAAAGGTATTTTGACACAAGTCTTTGAACGACTCTATTTAGCAGTTGAATATAAACAAAGCTCTGAACATCCTTTGTTGCATCCAGGGAGAACAGCATCATTATGGTTGGAAGGTCAATCTCTCGGTTTATTCGGGCAATTGCATCCTCAACTACGACAGGAGCGAGAGTTACCAGATGAGGTTTATGTTTTTCAACTGAATTTAGAGTTACTCTTGTCAGTGATGACTCAAGCAGATATGTTGAGGCGTAAGTTTAGCGGTTATTCTACTTTCCCACCTGCTGACCGAGATATTGCTTTCTTTGTGTCAGTTGAGGTATCAGTAGATGAGATTAAACAGGTAATTTATGAGTCTGCTGGAAAATTATTAGAGTCCGTCGAATTATTTGACGAATATCAGGGTAAAAATGTACCCGAAGGTCAAAGGAGTTTAGCTTTTCGGTTAATATATCGGATGAGCGATCGTACTCTTACTGATGCAGATGTCGATCCAATTCAGCAAAAGGTGCGAGATGCTTTGGTTGAGAAATTTCAAGTAAATCTGAGAAGTTAACTAGCTATTAGCTGTTAACATTTCCATACCGGAATGCTACGCAAACGTTAACAACTTGTAGGGGCGTACTTCGGCAGCTCTGCGGAACGCATAAGGTATTTGCTAGCGCACAACTACGAATGGCGTCTCTACTTGGGTAAAACATCCCCGGTTTCTATAAACCGGAAAGTGCGCGGAGGGGTCATTTCAGTTATCAGTTATCAGTTATCAGTTATCAGTACCGACAACTATTGCCGGATCGAACGAAAATACGCTCATTGAATATTTTTTCATCCCCCTTTTAGAGGGAGGCACCTACCCCAATTTTTCGGTAACAGTCCCCTTCTAAAGGTTTACTGCTGACTGCTGAGTGCTGACCGCTTTTTTAACATTTGTGAGTTATTGTTGGTAGTTCATCATCGACATTAAAATGATCGGGAGTTACGCAGAGACTCTACTTATATAGAATCCGGTTATACAGTATATATATGTTGATGTTGATAATTCTATCCACACTTTCTCGCCCTCAATCTCTCCACCCTTCCCCTCCTGGGAGGGGTTAGGGGTGGGTCCCCACACTTCCCACACGGACCACCCCCAAATATATGATACAGCACTTTTGAGGATAGTGAGGTACAGCTATCAGACTATTTATTCCTATATTCCCTGTTGCCTGTTGCCTTTCGGAGCTGTTGCCTAAAGCAATAAAACTTTGTACCTCATCAACTAGAAAACTGCTGTAAGTATTCAACCGGATTTGATATTATGGGGAGGGCGCTATTCGGCAGCTGGTGCGGAACGCCAATACCAAAAGCTTGCGCATAACTATCGAAGGGCGCCCCTACAGATGGTGTGTGATTTGATATTTTGCGTAATATCATGCCCGGATAAGAGCGCGATAGAACGACCTTCCGCTCCGCGTTAACGCAGTTTTGCCCCAGCAAACGACAAACTTTCTCCTTTTCCTCCTCTTTATTCTTTCTTCTTCTTTCTTCCCCTCCTGGGAGGGGTTAGGGGTGGGTTCTCCACGGTCGGGGTCCGCGGGTGGGTTCTCCACGGTCGGGGTCCGCGGGTGGGTTCTCCACGGTCGGGGTCCGCGGGTGGGTTCTCCACGGTCGGGGTCCGCGGGTGGGTTGACTCGGTCTGACTGACTCCTGAGGACTCCGTCATTTATTTATAGAACCCATTTGATAGCTATATAATTATGCTAGTCAAGTCTTTTCGCGCATCAATATATATATATAATATATAGAGGAAAATTCAGTTGAAGGAGTGTTGAATTTTTTGTACGATCGAGAACCCACATCTTCCCTCTTCCTTCTTCCCTCTTCCCTTTTCCCTCTTCCCCTCCAGGGAGGGGCTAGGGGTGGGTTCTCCACGGTCGGGGCCCGCGGGTGGGTTGTCTCCTGTCTCCTTCCGAGAGGCTAAAAAAACTTGATATTTATGAAGATACGGTTAGGGGTTCTATAAGTATTCAACCGGACATGATATAAGTCCTGATGATGAATTATCAACAACCTTTAATTAGCAAATTAGCAAAAAGGCGATCGGGTTAGTGTTATAGTGCTGCGCGCTATATAACCGGACATGATATCAGAAGTCATGGAGGCGTCAAACAAGAGTGGAATATCTGCCTTCATCAGGTTGAGTAATATCATGTTCGGACGGGTCAGTTATAAATAAAATTGGCGTTGGTAAAGCGCGTGTATGATATTAATCTTAATTATTTAGGAGTCAGTCCTCACAACAGTTATTTATAAGTATTCAACCGCAATTCGTAGCTCCCCCGGAGGGGGAACATGATATAAAGTTTGAGCAAAATTTCTGATTCTAACCCCTTACGTTTATAACCAATGAGGGGTTTCACACCCCATTTATAACCATAGTATTATTTTTGTTCAAATACTTATATGAAATACGTTAATATTTGCTACCAAAGATTGATATAGAATCCGGTTATATAATATAATATATCTTTAGAATTCTTAAATTACTTCAATCTCCCCTACTCCTAACTATACAATAACTATTCAATCGGATTTGACTACGATCGGGAGATGGGGAGATTCGTGTATTTGCACAATTTTTTGTATTTCTAATTATCAGGACTTACGCAAATCTACTTTTAAACCACCATTTGTAGGGGTAAATAGTATTCTTTTTCGCTATATGTAGAGTCTCTACATAAGTCCTGATTATCAAAAAAAATGCTTGACATAGCTAGCGTACTTCCCTCAGAATAATCCAATAATAATATTGGGTGGCGCTATCGCTTTTAATGTTGCGGAGCAAAACTCAACCTACAGTATAGTAACAACTTGACAAATGTTTGCTACAAATAGCTAGGCTATTTCTGAGGATTCACAAGTCAGGAAGAGCGAGTCAAAATGAATGGCTTTGATATCATTTTTTTAGATATTAATACCATGTCCGGATAATAGTGCGATAAAAAAACTTTATCCCTTCTAAGCTTTTCTTCCCTTCTACCTTTCCTAGGTCATGTGCTCGCATTCAGCATAGCAGCATAGCTGCCTCTGTTCCTTCAAAGTGTAAGTATTTAACCGGACATGATACAACTTATCTTTTTAGTAAGTAAAAGGGACATTTTCCGTAGATTCTTTTAATCATTATGATTGAGTCGCCATCCATTTTTTCTGACTTCTTCCATATTCTAAACATTATTGTTTCATACCTAGTATTATTACTGACATTCCCGACTAAAGCTTCACAAAATTCTTAATTGCTCTCTGTAGCTATTTTTTCACTAATAGATTAATATCAAGACAGTTAAGATAATATTTATTGTTCAAATTTCTGGATAACGACAAAGTTTAATTATTCCAACTTAGATGACTTCATAGCATTCAAGTTAAATATAATTTAATGAATGTTGAGAATTTTCAAAAGCAAAGTAAAAAAATGAACTTTTTCCACAAAAATTACAAACAGGTAAAAAATACTAATCTCACAGTCAAACTCGGATTGATATTACTAATCATATTAGGTTATTTAGGCAATTATTTCAAATTACCTTTATTCTTTGGGGTAGATTTTCTCTTCGGTAGTATTGCCGTTTTTATCATAATTGAGCTTTATGGAGGGGTATGGGGAACAATAGCCGCCTTAATAGTCAGTAGCCACACATACTTCCTCTGGCACCATCCCTATGCGATCGCTGTCTTTACCCTGGAAGCTATGTTTGTAGGAATAATGTTAAAGCGTCGCCGTATGCAAAATATAGTCTTGCTAGATGGAATATATTGGCTTTTAATTGGGATGCCTCTAGTAATATTAGTTTATGGATTAATGTTGAACGTAGGTATAACACAAAATGTATTAATTATGATGAAGCAGTCAATTAATGGTTTTTTTAACGCCTTAATTGCTAATTTGATTATCAGTTATTCACCTATACGTCAATTATTAAAATTATCTAAACATTACAAAAGAATCTCTTTTCAACAAGCTATTTTTAACTTATTAGTCGCATTTATTTTATTTCCCGCTTTAATCCTCACAATATTTAATGGACAACATATACTAACAATAGTAGAAAAAGATATTCAAAAAGAACTAAATGCCGCAACAATTCCTCTGGTAAATAATTTACAGTTTTGGTATCAAAAACACTTGTACGCTGTTGAAGAATTAGCAAAAATAGCAGCTCAATTACCCGATAGTGAAATATCTACTCTCCAACAAAGTACATTAGTAATGAAAAAAGCATTGAGGTCTTTTTTGAAAGTATATGTTACTGATGCTAGGGGGAATATAATTGCTGCTGAACCTGCATTGAATGAATTCGGAGAATCATTGCTCAACTTGAACGTATCCAATAAATATGCTTGGAGCAAACTAGCCAAAGAATTGCAACCAGAAATTACAGATATTCATAGAGATCGAGCATCTACTGTACCCCATATAGGTATCATAGTACCAATAGTCAAAAATAATAGCTTCCAGGGAATAGCTTATGCTTCTATAGGTATGGCTGAGTTAGATGAACTCCAGCAACTAAATACTCAAATCAAAGAAATAAAAACAATACTGGTCGATCGCGAAGAACACATTATTACTGATAGTTACTCACAGACAACTACAGATAAAAAATTTGACTTACTGGAAACAGGAAAGGTGGAATACTATGGAAATACCTTTAAGTGGCAACCAACAACACCAGGAATGCCAAAGATGAAACGATGGAAAAAATCTTTCTATGGAAGAAAGATACAAATTAGTGACGATCTTCCTTGGACTCTATATGTCACCTTACCCACAGCACCCTACATAGACTTCTTAGAAGCGAGTTATATTAAAAACTTAGTGACAATGCAAGTAATCGCAGTGGTAGGATTAATCATATCAGTCTTAGTGAGCAAAAGATTAGTAGCACCGATGTTAACACTAACACAAGTAACCACAGACTTATCTCAAAAACTACTGTATCAAGAAGCTCCTATAGGTTTGGCAAAGAAGAGTAGAATTGCAGAAATTAATACCCTCACTACTAACTTTCAGTTAATGTTATTAGCTTTACAAGAGAAATTTATTGAAATTAAGCACACAAATGAATCTCTAGAAAACCGAGTCAAGGAAAGAACTCAAGAACTACACAAAAAAAATCAAGACCTCAGTGCAGAAATTCTTCAACGTCGCCGGATAGAATCTCTTTTGAGCGATCGCGAAGAACGCTATGCACTTGCTATATCGGGTACAAACGATGGTATTTGGGATTGGGATATACAAACAAATCAGGTTTACTATTCACCTACCTGGATGAGAATTATTGGCTACGAAGACGATCCACTTCCCAACACTTTATCTACTTGGTCAGATAATATACACCCAGACGATCTAGAACTAACTGTCAGAGATGTAGAAATACATTTAGCAGGAAAAACAGAACGTTTTCAGAATACCCATCGCATCAAACATCGGGATGGACATTATGTCTGGATATTTACCAAAGGACAACGTATTTGTGACAATTTAGGTCAACCCTATCGTGCTGTTGGCACAATAACGGACATCACAGAGAAGAAACAAGCAGAAGACCGAACCAGAGCTGCTAAAGAAGAAGCAGAAATTGCTAACCGAGCCAAAAGTGAATTTCTGGCGACAATGAGCCACGAGATCCGGACTCCAATGAATGCAGTCATTGGGATGACAGGTTTACTTTTAGACACTGAGCTAAACCCACAACAGCAAGATTTTGTAGAAGTTATCCGCAACAGTGGAGATGCTTTGTTGATCTTAATTAATGATATTCTTGATTTCTCTAAAATTGAATCTGGCAAACTAGATTTAGAGGAACAACCTTTTAATCTCCGAAGCTGTATAGAAGAATGTCTAGATTTGTTGGCTCCAAAAGCAGCCGAAAAAAAATTAGAGCTAGCTTATCTAATAGAAGCACAAACTCCTGAAGTTATAGTAGGAGATGTAACTCGATTACGTCAAGTATTAGTTAATCTCCTCAGCAATGGAGTCAAATTTACAGAAACTGGAGAAGTGGTAGTATCAGTAACAGCTTCACTTCAAAATCAAGATTTAAACCCTTCACAAAAAAGGAATTGTTCCATTCTCAATCAAACAAAATCTCTAGAATCAAATTCCTGCTCTACTTACAAAATACAATTTGCTGTCAAAGATTCTGGTATTGGTATTCCTAAAGAGCGTATGGATCGTCTGTTCAAACCTTTCAGTCAAGTTGACGCTTCTACAACTCGTCACTATGGGGGGACAGGATTGGGATTAGCTATTAGCAAGCGGTTAACTGAAATCATGGGAGGAAAGATGTGGGTAGAAAGTGAAGCAGGAGTTGGTTCGACTTTCTTTTTCACTGTAGTAGCTACTGCTGTTGCTGAGAATTCATGTCTTGCTCAGGAATCCGAAACTAAAAAATTATTAAACAATAAACATTTGTTAGTTGTAGATGACAATGCTACTAATAGACAAGTGCTAACACTTCAAGCAGAGTCTTTATCTATGACTTACCAAGCTGTAGAGAGTGGGCAAGAGGCGATAAATTTATTACAGTCAGGACAAAGATTCGATATTGCTATTCTAGATGTACAAATGCCTGAAATGGATGGCTTCACTCTAGTTAGTGAAATTCGCAAGTTACCGAATTGTCAAGAATTACCTTTAGTTTTGATCGGCTCTCTAGGCCAACTAGAATACTCAGGTAAGAACACTAATATCAATTCTGCTGTGTATCTCAATAAGCCAATTAAGCAATCTCAACTAGAAAAAGTTTTAGCAGGTATCCTGACAGGGGATATAGTTAATAATACCCAAAAATCTAAAGTTCAATCAAATGTCAAATTAGCCGAAAAATTACCTCTGAAAATTCTATTAGCTGAAGATAACGTCGTTAACCAAAAAGTAGCAATTAATATTCTCAAAAATTTAGGATATCGAGCTGATGTTGCCGCTAATGGTTTAGAAGTATTAGCCGCTTTACGTCGTCAATCTTATGATGTGGTATTGATGGATGTACAAATGCCTGAAATGGATGGATTGACTGCTACAGGTCAAATTTGTACTGAATGGGAAAAAGAAGAACGCCCTCGTATTATTGCGATGACAGCTAATGCTATGCAGGGCGATCGAGAAAATTGTTTGGCTGTTGGTATGGATGACTATATTAGTAAACCAGTTCGTTTAGAAGCATTGACTACAGCTTTAAGTAAATGCGATATCCAAGAAACAACAACTGAAAAAGATATTGTTGCTATACCAAAATCTGAAACAGTCATTGATATGAAAGTGTTGCAAGAGTTTAAGGAAATGGCTGGAGGCGATCCAGGACTTTTAGTAGAAGTAATTGATTGCTATCTGGAAGATTCACCTAAACTGTTAGATGAAATGAGTCAAGCAATTAAACAACAGCAGGCACAATTGCTACAAAGGTCAGCTCATAGCATGAAGTCTAGTAGTGCTTCTGTGGGAGCAAAAAATCTATCTAGGATTTGTCAAGAGTTAGAATATATTGGGCGTGAAGCTACAACACAAGGAGCAGATACGATTTTATCTCAGTTAGAAGCAGAATATCAGCGGGTTGATACTGTCCTACGGTCGGAACTTCAAACTTATAGAGCAGGGGAGTAGGGGAGTGGGGGAGTGGCTCACACGGATTATGGCACGGATACACGGATACCCAAGGGAGTGGGGGAGTGGCTCACACGGATTATGGCACGGATACACGGATACCCAAGGGAGTGGGGGAGTGGCTCACACGGATTATGGCACGGATACACGGATACCCAAGGGAGTGGGGGAGATTGAAGTATTTTTCTACTGCTATACTTAAAAAAATCAAGAACAGAAGCGATCGCTACTCTCTGAATGAAAGAAAGGCGATCGCTAAATTATAGCAAGGAACGAGTTGGTTCGGACTTATGTTGATGATGAACCGTAAGACACCAGAAATACTTTTCCCACAGATGAGCTGTTGCCTGTTGCTTGTTGCCTGTTCCCTGCTATAGATCGAGTTATTCAATTTTAAGCTTCGGCAGATGATTTAGTTGTCACTAGAGGAGTATAGCGACCATCGCCTTCGTTATTTTTATTGCTTCCTTTTTCAGTTATCAGACGAGCACCACCTTGACCAGTAAAGTAACTCCAGGCCCACTGAATCATCACAATGAGTTGGTTGTCAAACTCAATCATATAGAAAATGTGAATAAACAACCAAGCTATCCAAGCTGGGAAACCAGAGAAACGAATTTTTCTATATTGTACAACGGCTTGGTTACGGCCAATAACTGCCAAACTGCCATAGTCAGTATAGTGGAATGGAGGCAAAGTCTTATTTTTCAACCGCTTTTTAATCAGAGTCGCTACATAATCTCCTTCCTGCATTGCTGCTGGTGCAACTCCAGGTACTGGAGAGTCTCCCTGATGAGAGAAGTTAGCCAAGTCTCCAATTACAAAGATGTTGGGATAACCAGGCACTGTCAAGTCTTCATTGACAAAAACACGACCTGCACGGTCTAATTCTGCCCCTGTGCGATTAGATATTGCTTGAGAAACTGCTGATGCTTTGACTCCTGCTCCCCATAATATTGTATGAGCGGGAATATCTTGGGTTGTTTCTCCAGAGCGAACGGTGACGATATTGTTTTCTATATTAGTCACTCGTGTTTTAGTCAACACATTGACTCCCAACTTCTCCAGTTCTAATTTTGCTTTCGCAGACAAAGCAGGTTTGAAAGAAGGTAAAATTCTTTCTCCACTTTGAATTAAGTAAATTTGAGCTTCGCTAGTATCAACAGAGCGATATTCTTCTTTTAATTTAGTGTGAGCTAATTCTGCTAAAGCACCTGCTAATTCAACCCCTGTTGGACCTGCGCCTACGATCGCAAAGCTTAACAATGCTTTTCTTTTTTCTGGATCTGATTCTTTTTCTGCAGCTTCAAAGGAGGCGAATATTCTACGACGCATTTCTAATGCATCTTCTACTGTTTTTAGTCCGGGAGCTTTTTCTGACCAATCATTTCCAAAGTAATTATGGCTAACACCAGTTGCCATAACTAATGTATCGTAATCTAGTTCGTTATCTCGCAAAAATAGTTTTTTCTGTTCGGGATCGATATCCACGACCTCACCCATCAAAACATGGGTATTTTTCTGTTCTGCAACTACACCGCGAAGAGGAGAAGCAATATCTCCTGGAGAAAGACTACCTGTAGCTACTTGATAAAGTAATGGTTGAAATAAATGGAAATTTCTTTTGTCAACCAAGGTTACTTTGACAGGTGCTTTTCCTAGCTTCAGAGCTGCTTCTAGCCCTGCAAATCCACCTCCAACGATGACAACATGATGAGGAGATTGATGTTTTTCCTGGTTTAGACTCATAGTTATTTCCCTCTTTCTACTGAGTAATTACTATTTATTTAACTAGCTATCAGCTATTAGCGATCGGCTATCGGCCTAAAAATTTGCGCAATTAGGTATCTGGCAAGGGTCGCATTCCGGAGTGAAAAGCTTGGGTAAAATATCCCCTAATTCTAGCTTGTCGCTTAATTTTAGGAGGGGTTTAAATTCCCTTTCTGTTCCGGAATACTTTGCTTTCCGCGCAAAGCTGATTACCGATCGCTGAACTGCTGTTTGCGTAGCATTCCGCTAGGAAACGCTTTTTAATAATAGTGACTTTTTTTAGCTTTTAATGGTCGTTATATTGCAACCTTATTTTTAAAATATCACAGCTTTTAAAAGGGTTTTAGTATCAAGAGTTACTTTTGTTAATTTTCAAGAATAGCTCATTCTTTTATTGACAAAAATAGACTTTTTAGATATAATCTTAAGCACAAAACAATCTAAAATTGATTATCAATTCAAATAATTATATTTAAAAAACATAGTTTTTGCAAAAGTAAATATTAAAAGCTATTGCTAATTAAAGAGATAATATATTTATTACTTGCAAGTTAGATGTTTGAAGAAGGACTCAGGAGGACCTCCTCAGGAGTCAGGAGAGAAAATTGCTTATGGATTCTAATCCCAAACAATTTTGAGGGCGTTGCATATTTACGGGATGAATTAGTGTGGGAGGTGTGGGAGGTGTGGGAGGTGTGGGAGGGTCTTACATAGAGTGCAAATTATAGTGTTAGGAAAAGAGGAAGTAAAAGATGGGTTACCTTTTGCGGCAGGCGTGCAAATATTCATCCCTAACTTCAGCAACGCCCAATTTTGAACACCGCGGGTGACGGTGGGGTATTAAACCCACATAAGGGAAATGATAATATCATGTCCGGATCAGAGCGCGATAGAACTCCGTTCCGCTCCGCGTTAACGCAGTTTTGCGCCAGCAAACGACAAACTTTCTCCTTCTTTTCCTGTTCTTCTTCTTCCTTCTTCTTTCTTCCCCTCCTCGGAGGGGTTAGGGGTGGGTTCTCCTCGGAGGGGCCCGCGGGTGGGTTCTCCACGGTCGGGGCCCGCGGGTGGGTAGACTCCTGAGGAGGTCCGACTGAGGACTCCGTCGTTGTTTATTTATAACTGTTCAACCGGACATGATATAACGACTTTAATATTTTCCCAGAACATAAAAAAGAGTAAGCAAATTAAGTCAAATGACTCTCTGTAGCTTACTCTAAACAGATAGTTAGGAAGTATATTGAGAGCCAGACCGGAAAGTAACTACGGGTTAAAATCCGCGTGTCGTTATTCAACCAGAGGTTAAAACACCCCGGCTAACTTCTGAGCGCCTGTTTTTCTGTTTCAGCAACTCAGAACATTCTTGCAAAATTTCCTGAAAAAGCTTTTGTTGAATAGCCACAAACTCTGAAAAACCTTGTAAAGCCCATTTTTGAATTTCCCTATCTGACTCAGTTCTATATTTTGCAACTAAATCAAGAGCTTCAAGTGCCAATTGAAAATGTTCGGCTTCGACCCCAACACCTTGATGTTTACCGTGAATTACAATCCAATACCAGGGACTAAACTGACCTTGCTCAACTTCAACCTTCCCATTGATTTGACGAAGGTAAGCATCAAAACCAAGATTACAGTTGTCGTGTCTGACAACTCTATCAATAATCGAGTATTCGCGATGAGCAAGCACTTCTGATGCTGCATGAAATCCTATGGCGCGAATTAGTTCAATAATATTACCTGGTATTCCTTGATATCCTTGAACTGTCTTATCTAAAATTTCTAGCATCCAATCTGGGAGCATAGAAAAAGTGTTTCGCTCGTCCACCGTTAGGCTAGCATAATCACCAATAGATTTTAGGGTAGCTTGGGCTAAAGTACGGTGAGGTACAAATTTTGCACCTCGATCGGAGTGTTCATCAATGGTCGCTGCAAATACTTTTGCTGCAATTTCTAATCCTCGGTCAGCTTCATCTACAACAGGATTTGAGGAACTATTGAACAGATGACGAGACAAGCCAATTGAACTAGCTAAACGAGCGACTAAGCTACCTGCATAGCCGTTAAAATGAGTATATCGCTGCATAAATAAGTATAGAGACTTCGGATGTTGTACTGCTAATTGACAAGCTAATTCTACAGAGCGATCGAGATTAGCAAAATCAAATAAATCATCAAGTTGGTTGATGGACAAGACCGGGCTAATATTGGAAATCGTTGGAGTCTTACCATCATCTGAATTTTGTCGTCCTACAACATTAGGAAATACAGGGCAAGGAGCATCATTACCTGCAAAATCAGCACGAATCAAACTACTACCGTTTGCAGTTACTCGTGCTTGTGCTTCATTAGACATTTTTGTAAGACCTCATTAAAATTAGATTAAGAAGATTTTGCGGATAGGACTCGCTCATAACAAAGGAAATTCCATAACTTATAATCAGGAACTCACGCAAATTGACTTTTAAACCACCATCTGTAGGGGTCATTTCAGTTATCAGTTATCAGTTATCAGTTATCAGTTATCAGTACCGACCACTAAAGTATAAGGCTACGAAAATACGCTCACTGAATATTTTTTCGGAGGCGCGTGGACCTCATTTTTTGGTAAATATAGCGCTACAAGTTTAGGGATTTGACATTCCTAAATCCACCAAACCCACTAATAGCTTACTGTTGCCTGTTGCCTGTTGCCTGTTGCCTAGCGCGTAGCGCTATACTATTAACCCTAGCCATAAGTAGAGTCTCTGCGTAAGTCCCGATCTTAACATAGTTAGGACTTATGCAAAATATCAAATCATAGACAAATTGTTTTTTGAGTGTTTTAGATAGAAAATTAACAATTTGTTAAAACTCTTTTAATTACTTAAATTCCAGACAAATCTACCAATTTTATCTATATAACCCTTTTTTCCGTCTACCCACACCTCTGCAATACCATTAGAGAACCCAAAAGCATTATCAAACTCTGGCTCAATAATCATCTCATTAGAAGCATTAATATAACCATACTTGTCATCAATCCTGACTTCTGCTAAACCTTCTGAAAAATTGCCGGCAAAATCATATTGCGGTTGAATTACTCTGTTGCCAGAAATATCAATATAACCATACTTGTCATCAATTTTGACTGCTGCTAACCCTTCGGAGAATTCTTGGTTAAAAACAAACTGTGGTCTAATAAATTCTCTACCAGTTTTATCGATATACCCCCATCTATCCCCAATGTTGACCCTCGCTAAACCATTGATAAAATCTCCAGCAAAATCATATTGTGCCTCAATTATCACTTTTCCAGTCTGGTCTATATACCCATATTCATAAGCACTGCCAATTCTCACTGCAGCTAATCCATCCACAAAGAACCCGCGTCCCGTTTGTCCTCCATATTCTGGCTGAATCACTATGTTGCCAGCTCGATCGATATAACCCCACTTACCATCAATTGTAACTCGTGCCAGACCTTCAGAAAAATAGACCGCCTCTTCAAACTGGGGTTTAATTACCATTTCTCCACTTTTGTTAATGTAACCCCATCTCTGACCAATTTTTTTGACTGGTGCTAAAGATTGGGAAAAACGTACAACAGAATCAAATTCTGGCTCGATCGCTATTTGTCCTTGTTCATTAATATAGCCCCACCTTTCTGCAATTTTTACTGCTGCGAATCCTTCTGAAAAGTTTTTTACCCGCTCAAATCTTGGAGGGATAACTATTTTACCCATATTGTTAATAAACCCATATTTTCCATTTTGCTGAATCGGAAATAATTTTCTGACTTCTTTTTTTCTAATAGGGGACGCTGTGGGTGTTGGTGGTGGGGGTGGCTCAATTAATTCCTGAATTTCTTTGACAGCGCTACAGGATGTTAACCCTAAAATAGCTAGACTTATAAATAAATATAGAGAGCGTTTCATTTTGTACGATTTTCCTCCAATTTCTAGTTAATTCTTTAATTTGTATAACTAGATTCAATATTCTTAGGTTTTGGTTATTTATACCATGTCTCATATCTATTAGACATCTCCGGAAAATAAATAAACCTTTTAATTAGAGCGGTTAAGGAAAGAAAAATTCGCCCTAAAAAATCCTTTTTCGTGCCTTTTTTGTAAAAATATCTTACCTGTTATCAAAAAATGAGGTCTAAAGTCTCCCCTTTTAAGGGGATGAAAAAATATTCAGTGAGCGTATTTTCGTAGCCTTATACTTTAGTGGTCGGTACTGATAACTGATAACTGATAACTGAAATGAACTGTTGTCTGTTGCCTACTCCTGGAAAAAATATATATCTTTTTCACGCCTATGTCTATTAGACATCTCTGAAGTCAGGACTTTCCATACAATGTCTCTAAAAAGCTTACTCAAAAGGATTTATGTTAATTTCTGGAGATTTTTATTAGGAGAGAATAATTAACTATTTGAGGAAAGTTTAGCATCATTTAACAGCCACTTGTATTATACCAATTCATAAGCATTAATGCTATATTCAGGTAACACTTCAGTTATTAAGTAATTAACTTATGCTTGAAGAAGGAGTCAGGAGTCAGGAGCCAGGAGAGAAAATTGCTTATGGATAGTCAACGACCTGCCGCTCCGCGTCTACGCTCCCCCAAACAATTTTGAGCACCGCGGGTGACGGTGGGGTATTAAACCCATAAGGGAAATGATAATA
>JAXHSW010000171.1:0-21119 GCA_034190295.1 Cyanobacteriota bacterium
GGGGAGATGGGGAGATGGGGAGATGGGGGGGATGGGTAGATGGGGAGATGGGTAGATGGGGAGATGGGGGATTTAATATTGAAGTGTGGATAGAATTATAAACATATACTGTATAACCGGATTCTATATTACTTCTGGTCCATATCCATCTAATCCTAGTCGCTCTTCTTCAGGAGATTCGAGCATCGCTTCAATCAATTTTCGCCTTGCTCCTGCACCTTGAGCAGTAAGTTCGCGACGGTTAATCAACTCATTCCAGAGAATCGGACTTTTATGGTAAATTTCATCGCATACTTTTGACAGTTGAGCATTAAAATCAGTTACCCGATTAATTTTTTTTGGTTTACTATTCACCCAACATTTATTTTCTGGCAGTGACACATCAAATGCTTGCTCCAAATTTTCATCAAAAGCAGTTTCAGCTTGTGTTAAACGATAACGCACTTCTCGTCGCGCAACTCCATCTGTTTGTAATTCTGGCGCGCTTTTGTTCAGAGTTGTCAGCGCAGCAAATTCTCTAGTTGTAATTCTCAAAATATCTAATTCTCCGGCAGCAACCAAAATTAAAGGTTTACCATCTGCTGTCTTTGCTGGAACTTTTTTAGGTTTTGTATCGTCAACCCAATAACCGACAAATCCATCAATGCTTGGATCGGAACAAACTAACTCCGATAATTTTCTGCTCCGATCGAGATATTGACGTTCAAAATAACGCAACGTACCTTTTTTATAACTATGACTTTGAGCAACTAAAGGTTTGAGAGGTCTTAACTCAGATAAAAGCTCAACCAGTGGCGATCGCTCTTGCTCAATATAAGTTGCTAGTTCTCCATCAACATTTTAGATTCCAATGCAATAACCACAGAGAAGCAGGATTTTCACAAAATGGGTCCCATCCTCGATCGTCTAAGAGTTTACTACCAAACTCAGATGGTTTGTCCCCTTCAAGAACTTTGAAAGTATTACACCAATAGCGAATGGAGCGCACCATATTTTTTCCTACTCCTAAATGTACCGTCGCATCCTCCTGTAAAAATATTTCTGAATTTTTTTTTGCTGCATCAAAACCTTTTTTCAACCAACCAAAACGGGGGTGAAATGTCTCGTGACGTGCAAAGACTGAGTTAACCCTAGTTGTGGATTGATTTGCAGAGATTAGAGAAGTGTTCTGTTGTGTCATTGAGAATAAATTAAACTTCAAGTTGATTAGAAATTATTTCATTTTTATTTTACTATAATTTTACCGACAATTATATAGTTCATAACTATAATTAACTGTGGAATTGGCATCTTGCCCGTTCCCGATCTTTTCACCAGGATTTTCCCAACAGTTAAATTTCTCTAAATCATTTTTATTTACTTCTAAATTCACTGCCCATAAATCTAAAGGTCTGGTTTTTTCTGTCAAGATTTTAGCAATTGTTGAATCTGGTAATAATGCTGAGTTTTCTTGTTTTTTTGCCAGAACAAATTCTAATGTTTCTGTTGAGAAATTAGCTTTTTTTTCCAGACGTTGGAAATACAAAGCAATAGCCATTAAAGCACGAATTTCTGAGTGAGTTTTATAACTCATGGCAATCAAGATTGGGGCTTGAGATTTTGTTTGAATAATTTGAGCTAATAAATCTGCTCGTCGTGATTTTTGATAGGCATAATTTGTGACTACACTTAATGCTCCACATAATCCCATTATCAATATTATGACCACAACTTTTTTGCCTGTTGCTCTGAAAAAATGGGGAATATTTTTAAACAGTTTGTTTCTTGGTTTTTTCTCCTCAATATTATTTTGCCAACAACTCGCCATACTCGATCCCAACAACAATAAAACTACAGGAAAATAAACAAAGCCATAACGAGCAACTAAAGATATGTCTTTTCCCAAACCATAAATTACAAAGAAAAATAGGAGGATGGCAAACCCTAAAAAGGCTCCTAATATCTGAAGATAAAGACCAGTTATTGGAGAGGCAAACCCTACTTTCCACCCTCGCCATAAACTAGGAAAAATCCAGGCTAAAACTAACAACATTGTCACGCCAGAAAGGATGCTAATAAAAGTATTTGTTCCCTCCACTGGCAACATAAATATCATTGTTATTCCCCATACAAATAAACGTAAAATAGGTTGCCAAATATCATCAAGGTCATAACTGGTATCGATCCAACTCGTCAAGTCATTACCCGAAATACCTGTCACTGCTGGCAACCACACCAAACAACCGACCAAACTCCCCAACCCAACTATATAAATGTGACACCAATAACGTTGAGAAAATTGTTTTATATCGCGCAACAAAAACCAACTCATAACTAAACCTTCCGCAGCAAGGGTTAATGCAAAAAAATAGTGGGTGGCAATGCCTAAACTATTAATTATTATCCAGAAACATCCTAACCATAAAGGTAACTTTTTTTGCTGTTGAATACAACGTATTGCGTGGATAAGAAAAGCTAGAGAAATGATTATCCAGAGGATAGTTAGGGTATAATGACGAGCTTCTTGGGCAACATAAATGCCGTAGGGAGATACTGCCATCAGTGCAGCAGCTATTTGTCCCACTATCTGAGAGCGAAAGGCAAAACAACCAAGGGCAAATATTGCCGGAATAGCTAATACACCAAATAAAGCACTGAGCGATCGCCCTACTGCTAATGATACTATTTCTCCATCTGGGGTAAATATTTTTAGCCAAAAATGAGTCAGCAGAAAATATAGAGGGGGATGAGTGCTTTCAGTCATTAGGTTGTGAATGACATCGCTGTAGGGAATTGTTGCGTCGAAGCGCAGGGGTGAGAGGAGTTGTTGCCAAGTGATGACTTTATCTAGGGGGATGTCAAGAAAATTATGACCGAGACTGTAACCTAAAGTGGATATTTCTATGGAGTCAGCAGGTTTGTCTGCCCAAAAATTGTAGCGGAGAATAGTACCTATTAAAATTGAGATGCTTAATAGGAAATAGTTGAATTTATTTGTTTTGAATATTTTTATAGTGTTAATTATAATTGCCAATTTAATTACCTTTTAATCTCGTAGGGGCGAATAGCATTGGCTTTCCGCCAAGCTCCGAATGGCGCCCTACAGGGTTTTGGTTATGATATAGAATCCGGTTATACAGTATATGTTTATAATTCTATCCACACTTCAATATTAAATCCCCCATCTCCCCATCTACCCATCCCCCCATCTCCCCATCTCCCCATCCCCCCATCTCATATAATAAGTATTCAACCGGATTCTATATGACGTTTAATTATACAATATATTCTGTATTATCTTAATTTTTGTTCTCGCAACCAAGTATCTGCTCAAATAGCATCATCAGTAATAAAGCATCAACTAAAACTCCAGCAACATCTCGCTGATTTCAGCCACAGCAAGCGGAACAAAGAGCTGAAAAATTGGCGGCGTGCTTGCGGGAGTTGGGTATCGATCCAGGCCAGTTGAATTAGAAATATGGTTGAGGCGATCGCTCTACCAGCAGTAGTTGTTGTTCAAGAGCGATCGCTTGTCTTAAATTAACTCAATATTAAACAAAGCTTAAAGAAATTTAAAACTATAACTTCGACGAAATGTGTCATTCTAAATTATGAGAACAAAGTTCGCGTACAGGGACAAGTTAATGTCCTTCAAATACAGAAAATCCTAACCTAACGAAGAATCTGGAACAATGATGAATCAAATGAAAACCCTAACTAAGTCTGTTCAGGTGTTTGTGTTATCCTGTCTAATGCTAGTTATATCTGGCTTGGCAGTGGTAGATAGTAGTTTAGCTGCTGATGCCAAATGTTATTGGATGGAGAACTATTCCGGTGAATACAACTGGGTTGATGCGCCCCAAGGCAATGTTAGCAAGGAAGAGTGCTATGCACTAGATAGTTGTGATGGCGGACTTGGCCAATCTGGTGGTGGTTGTTACAAGTGGGCAACAGCAGCAAAAGCCGATCGTATTCCTTGGTTTGAAGATAATATTATTCATAGTTGGGGAGAAAATGACCGAAAAGGTACAGTTGGACAAATATTTAAGTACGATAATCCCTACAATGGCGATACTGAATATTTTGAGTTAGTTAATCTTGGTTCAGACGATCGTTACTGGTATTTTCCAACAGATAAAACTGATAACGACTATTGGCACTATTTGGGAACATCTATACCCACTACTCCAGATAATGTTATTCATAGTTGGGGAGACGACGACCGAAAAGGTACAATTGGACAAATATTCAAGTACGATAATCCCTACAATGGCGATACTGAATATTTTGAGTTAGTTAGTCTTGGTTCAGATAGTCGTTACTGGTATTTTCCAACAGATAAAACTGATAACGACTATTGGCATTATTTGGGAACTGAATCATAATAATTTGAATTCTCAACGGTATCGTTAGTTATAAAGTTGCCATTTAAAAATACTCTGCGGGACTCTACCTATATAGGTCTTGTCAGAGTTTTTTTTTAGAATGGGGGTCATTTCAGTTATCAGTTATCAGTCATCAGTTATCAGTTATCAGTTATCAGTTATCAGTTATATTATGTCCGGATAAGAGCGCGATAGAACTCCGTTCCGCTCTGCGTTAACGCAGTTTTGCGCCAGCAGAAGTAAGCGATCGCTCTCTTTTATTCCTACTCCATAAGCTGTTTCAATAATTGATAATTGATAATGGATAATTGATAATTACCTCTCCCTAAAAACGGATAGGATTGAATAAAAGGAAAAAATAAATTTTTTCCCCTTTGAAAAAGGAAGCTTTAAACCTAAATTATTTAATTATTTATTTAATTATTTAATTATTAATTCTTCGGTAAGGTCTAACTTCAGGAGGTTGCATTCCTAAGACTATTGATTTAGCAGAAATTCCAGCAGTAACTAATTCTTCTGCTATTAAACAGTCAGTATTATTAGCTTGAATCCAAATTTTACCTACGATAATATCAATATGAATTATACAGTAATAAATCCGTTTTTCTTGAGGTTGGTCTCAAGAAATTAACATATATCTATGGTATTCATCTTACAATATCCTCTGTTTCTGAACTGAAAATATTTGTTTGTAGTTGGGCTTTAGCCCAGAAAATACTTGTTTTATACCATTTCTCTGTAAAAGTGCGCTTAATAATTGTTGCTCAGACCTTATTACGCTGATTATTCTCATCTTTATATTAAGTGCAACTTCATGGAGAAATGGTCTTAGGGCTAAAGCCCAACTACGAGCTGGTCTTAGGGCTAAAGCCCAACTACGAGCTGGCCTAATTTGACTTTAACTGAAGTAAGCGATCGCGTAATATTTCTGCCTGTTTTTCTGCCTCGGCTAAATTATTCTTTGTTTCTTCTACAAATTTAGCATCTGCTTTCTTAATAAACTCTGGTTTACTCAACCTTTTAGAAGTAGATAAAATCTCTTTTTCTAATTTTCCTAATTTCTTCTCCAACCGAGCAGATAAAGCTTCAATATCTACTACTCCTGATAAGGGAATTAAAATCTGCACGGTACCAAAAACACCAGCAATAGTTTGACCAACTTCTGCATCAACACTAGGAGTAATATTCAACTTTTCTACTTTAGCTAAATCTTGAATATAAACCTCACCTTTACTCAAAATTTTCCGTTCTTTTTCATTCTCACTCTGCAAAATTGCGGTAATTTTTACCTTTGGTTTAATATCAACTTCAGACCGTAAATTTCGCATAGTCCGAATTACCCCAATTAATAATTCAAATTCGGCTTCCAAATCAGAATTAATTAAAGATTTATCCAACTTCGGATAAGACTGCAAAGCCAAACAATCTTCCTCACCAACTTGATTCAAAGTATGCCAAATTTCTTCAGTAATATGAGGCATAAAAGGATGTAATAATCTTAAAATTCCATCCAAAATATAAGCCAATGTTTGTTGTGCTACTAACTTAGAAATCTCATTTTCACCTTGAAGACGAGATTTAACTAATTCCAGATACCAATCACAAAAATCTCCCCAAATAAATTCATAAAGACCTTTCGCAGCTTCCCCCAAACCATAATTATCTAAATAATCACAAGTTTGCTGCACAACTTGATAGAAACGAGACAAAATCCAACGGTCAACTAACTCTAATTTATCCGTCTCCGGTTCCCCTAATTCTTGAGGAGATTTACCCTCTAATTTCATCATCACAAATCGAGCAGCATTCCAAATTTTATTAGTAAAATTTCGAGCAGCTTCTACCGATGCCGACTCATCAGTTTCCCGATTATAATCCATTCTCACATCTTGTCCTGCTCCAGCAGTTTCTCGCATCAAAGTATAACGTAAAGCATCAGTTCCATACTTTTCAATTAATAATAAAGGGTCGATACCATTACCAGCAGATTTAGATTGTTTTTTCCCTTTTTCATCTAACATTAAACCGTGAATATAAACCGTTTCAAACGGCATTTTGCCAGTGAAATGAGTTCCCATCATTGCCATTCTAGCAACCCAGAAAAAAATGATATCAAAACCAGTAGAAAGCGTGCTAGTAGGATAATATTTTGCTAAGTCGGGAGTGTTTTCCGGCCAACCCAATGTGGAAAACGGCCATAAACCAGATGAAAACCAAGTATCAAGCACATCTGGGTCTTGTTCAATTTTGACATCAGCACCAAATTTTACTTTTGCTTGCTCCAACGCTTCGGTTTCCGAACGAGCAATAACAAAAGGAGTGTTATCAGAAATTTCTCCATTAGTTTCACTCACCGCATACCAAGCTGGAATTTGATGACCCCACCAAAGTTGCCGAGAAATACACCAGTCCTTAATTTTCACCAACCAGTCGCGATAAACTTTCGCCCAACGTTCGGGAACAAATTTCGGTTGGTTATGCTTATCCAATAATTCCAGCGCTTTTGTTGACAACGGTTCAATTTTGACAAACCACTGAGTTGAGAGCAACGGTTCGACGGGTACTTTGCCGCGATCGCTATAAGGAACGCTATGACTATAGTCTTCTACCTTGACCAAAACGCCTTCTTCTTTTAACCGTTTCACAACATTTTTCCGTGCCTCAAAACGATCTTGCCCAACAAAAGGTCCTGCGTTTTCATTCAAACTGCCATCCTTATTCATAATATTAATGAATGGCAAGTCGTGACGTTTACCCATTTCAAAATCATTGGGGTCGTGAGCGGGGGTAACTTTGACACAACCAGTACCAAATTCAGGGTCAACCAACTCATCCGCAATAATAGGTATTTCCCGTTCCATTATTGGAAGAGTGAGAGTTTTGCCAATGAGATTTTTGTAGCGGTCGTCATTGGGGTTAACCGCGACACCAGTATCTCCCAACATTGTTTCCGGACGAGTAGTAGCGACTTCCACATAACCACTACCATCGGTAAGAGGGTAACGAAAATGCCAGAGGTTGCCATTAACTTCCTTATTTTCAACTTCCAAGTCAGAAACAGCAGACTGACTCGCAGGACACCAGTTAACCAAATAGTTACCGCGATAGATGAGACCTTCTTCGTAGAGACGCATGAATGCTTCAATGACAGCTTTTGATAAACCTTCATCCAGGGTAAAACGTTCGCGAGTCCAGTCAGTGGAAACTCCCAGACGACGTAGTTGGTTAACAATAGTACCGCCAGACTCAGCTTTCCATTCCCAAGCGCGTTCCAGAAATTTTTCTCGCCCAATATCATAGCGGGTTTTGCCTTCTTCCTTGAGTTTCCGTTCCAGAATAGTTTGCACGGCAATACTCGCGTGATCCGTACCGGGGAGGTAGAGAGCGTTGTCGCCGCGCATCCGATGGTAACGAATGAGAGCGTCAATGAGGGAATTGTTAAAAGCATGACCTGCATGGAGGCGCCCTGTAACATTAGGTGGGGGGATGACGATGCAATAGGGGTCTCCTGGTTTATTGGGGTCAGCTTTGAAAGTGTTGTTTTCTTCCCAATATTTCTGCCATTTCGCCTCGGTTGAGAATGCGTCGTATTTGCTTGGTAGTTCTGGTATGGTTTTGGTCATAGGTAATTTGGATTATTTGGACTGTTTAATTGTCCTTAATATTGTGCCATAATTTATATCATGTTTGGTATAATTAAGCTTGTAGTTTTGCTCTAACTCTCTAAAGCAATTAAGCGATCGCTTTTTATGAGTAAAAAAAACAATGGAAACACTCACAAAAACACAAGCAGAAAATCATATAATTTTGCATCCTATTAGTTGGGAAACTTTCAGGCGTATGAGTGAGGAATTAAATGAAAATTCTAAGAAACGCCTAGTTTATGATAGAGGATATTTACAGATAATGAGTCCTTTAATGGAGCATGAAAATAACAATTGGTTTATTGCTCGTCTGATATTTATTATGGCAGAAGAATGGAACTTAAATATTAAAAGTGTTGGCTCTCTTACTCTGAAAAGGGACGATATTCAAAAAGGAATTGAACCTGATGCCTGTTTTTATTTACAAAATGAGCCAGAGGTGAGAAATAAGCAAAATATTGACTTAAATCAAGGAGATATCCCCCCAGATTTAGCGATTGAAATTGATATTACCAATAGTTCAATTGATAAGTTTCCTATTTATGGGGCATTAGGTGTAGGGGAAATATGGCGGTATAATGGAAAAGTTTTGCAGTTTTATGGGTTGAATAGGAAAACTAAAAATTATGATGAAATAACGCAAAGTTTAGCTTTTCCTTTGTTAGATATAACAATGATTCCTCAATGGTTAGAACAACGGTTAATTATTGGGGAAACAGCAGCCTTAAAGCAAGTTAGGCAATGGGCAATTTCAGTTATCAGTTATCAGTTATCAGTTATCAGTGCCTCTAACTAAAGCCGGAGGCTTGAAAATACTGAATTGAATATTTTTTTATCCCCTTAAAAGGGGAGGCTTTAGACCTAATTTTTTGGCAAGGGAAGTCAGAAGTTAGAAGTTATATCATGTCCGGTTGAACAGTTATAAATAGGGGTTGCTTATGGAAAGTCTTTTTGCTGGGTTAGGAGACAGCTATACTGGAGACAGGAGACAGGAATTAGGGGAATTTAGAGGAGATAGGATTCAATAATTGATAATTGATAATGGATAATTGATAATTACCTCTCCCTAAAAACGGATAGGATTGAATAAAAGGAAAAAATTTATTCTCTTGGTCGATTGGATATGCTTAGGAAATCCATCCATCCCTCGACCGCTTTTTTTCCCTTGAAAGGGGAGGCTTTAAACCTAAATTATTTAATTATTTAATTCTTTAATTATTAATTCTTCGGTAAGAATTGTAAGAATAATTTTTCTGCCCAACTATGCGCTTAAAATACTAACTTTTTGAGCGTTTTAGACGTGATACAAGGCACTTTTTTCGACCCCAAAAAGGCAATAGTATTGGTATTCAATTATTTTTGTCAGTGTTTATTGTATCCATCTAAGTAGAACATGGTAAATTTTTGGCGCTATGTATCAAATTGTAAATCAGCTCAAAAATTTATATTCATTACCTTTAGGGGTTTTTCGATTAAAAATACAACTTCTTTTTTTTAGCCTGCTCTACTTACCATATTCTCCCTTTCTCTCTTAGATAACTAAAGCTGCTAATATGCTGAATGTTTAAAGCTATATCAAAACCTCATCATAAATGTCAGTCATTGTTAAAGTTAACCCCACCGACTTTAACTCTAAAAAATCTTCTTTTCCTAAAGTTTCCTTAGACCAATAACCAGTTTCTGACGGACGATAAACTTCTACTTTCATTTCTGTTTGATCGACCAATACATACTCTTGCAAACTTGCTAAACTTTGATAATTCAATCGTTTTTCTCGTCTGTCTAAATCTTGGGTAGAAGGGGAAAGTACCTCAACAATTAAACAAGGATAATTCTTATAATATTTTTCTGTATCTTGTGAGTTGCAAGTTACCATCACATCCGGATAATAAAAAATATCCGAGCTATTTTGCGCAATGGCAATTTTAACTTTCATATCTGCAATAAAAGTTTTACATCCGCTTCCGCGTAAATTAAAACGCAAAAAACTAGCAATATTTAAGGCAATACGGTTATGTTCTTCGCTGCCACCAGACATAGCAAATATTTGACCGCCGAGATATTCATGGCGAATGGGACTCATTTTTTCCCCTTCTAAATAATCTGTCGTTGAAATAAATGTAGTTGCTAATTCCATGGTTATTAGTTCCTCAATTTTATATTGATTTATATGGATAATTAATTATAACTACAGTCTTAACGAAAATACTATTCCAGATATTTTCTATTAATTCTAGTCCTTCTGCAATACTAAGTTGTAAGATTTGTTCGATTAGTTGAGTAGTCATAATTAAATGTGTTAAATAAACTTGTTTTGATTTTAACATATTATTAGCGATCGCTCCCAATAGATGAAATTCCCAATATATGTTATAAAGTCCCTATAAATAATATCTAATTATATTTTATGAAGCAGCAAATCACTTGTAAAGTAGAATCATTTTGGGATGCAGAAGCAAAGGTTTGGGTGGCAACAAATGCTGATGTTCCTGGATTAGCAACAGAAGCAGACACCATTGAAGCACTCAGTCAAAAACTTCGGGAAATGATTCCAGAATTAATGGTTTTGAACAATATAATTTCGTCTGATTATGTTGGTTATATTGAATTTAAACTAACCAGTCATCGACAAGAAAAAATCAAAGTAGCTTCCTAAAAATGGCTTCATCACTAACTCCTAAATTAAAAAAAAATCTTATATAAGCAGGTTGCTATTTCGAGCGACAGGGTAAGGGAGACCATTAAATTTGGTATAGTCCAATTACAGAACACCGATTTGTAGTAGATAATTCTATTAAATCGCGCCATACAGCTAATGCCGTTTTAAAACAAGCAGGAATACCTAAGTTTTTCTAGTGGATGAAACTAAGAAAGTTAAAAGTAGTTAGTAGGGTGCTGTAGGCGATCGCTCCTACTTTTTCATATATATCAATAGGTTTATAATTTGCCAATTAATTACTATTTATGCTTTGTAAGAATATATTGTTTAAATACAGAATTAAGGTCAAATACAGATTGGTCTTCTAGTTCTTTTTTTTCGACTAAGCTGCGTCTGGTTAAAGATTCGATAGCTTGTAAAAATTCTGATTTGGATAATTCATTATTAGTAGGTCGTTGGCAAATATTTACTGGTTCATTTTGAGTAGCTAACCAGTAAGTAACCTTTTTTTATGATGGGGATAAACGCTCAAAGTGAGATTCTAAAATTAGTTCTAAGTCGCCTAAATAAATATCTTCCTGCTCGGCTAAAAACTGGGAAACGCTAGCATCATATACTTGCATAATTGTTGCAAGGATAATATTTAACCAGGTGGGATTACCTTGATAAATACTTATTAATTCTGACCATTTTTCCTCATCTGTTAATTTTTTTGCTGTCAAGATTTTTGTGGCTTCTTCTTTTTCTAATCCTTTCAGGTTTAAGGTTCTGATTGGCTTATTTTGTGTTTCTAATGTAGCGATTTCTCTGGGTTTTTCCCAACTGATAAGAATTAGACAACTTTGATGAGATAAAGTGGCAATTTGTTTGAAAAATTTACCGTAGTTTTTATAGTCTGGTAAGTAGTTACCTGCTAATTCACCGCTTTGAAAAATATTTTCTACATCATCAAGAATTACTAGGCAGCGAGAGGCATGAAAATAATCAATTATTCTAGATAATGAGGTTGTTTTAGATTGGAAAAAAAATTGTTTAAGCTCGGTTTTTAGAGTTGAAAGTTGAGGAGTATCATCAAGGGTTTTCCAAATAATGTACTCGAATTCTGTGTTAACTTCTTCCACAAGTTTAAGAATAAGAGCGCTTTTTCCAGTTCCACTTAATCCGTATATTTGTATGAGGTGAATGTTGCTTTCTAATATCCATTGTTTGAGAGTAGATATTTCTGATGTGCGATGATAATTGCAAGTTAATTTTGGTGCGTATTTTAGATTAATTATGGGAGATTTATTTTTGTTTTGAGGAGTGTCAGGAGATAATAGCGATCGCGCTTGTGTATCTTTAATATTTTGTATGAATTGACTACAAATGTTAATATCAATTTTATTAATATCAATTTCTTGTAATAAACAGTCACCGGAAGAGGAAACTTGAGAAACATGATATTTTTTCTCTACCTTATAACGAAAATTAGATTTATTGAGGTCTTCTCCTAATTCTTTACGCAACTTTTTCCATAATTTAGCAGCTTTTTTTTTGACATCAGATTCGCTGCAATGAAGTTCTGTAGCTATTTCAGAGTATTTTTTTCCTTCCCAAGCACCTTCTAGTATTTTTTTCTGAACCTCTGAGAGATGTTCTCTTGTTTCATTAAATATCAAATTATCAGCCCAATTTAAGACTGCTTCAAGACTATTCATAGGTAGATACTAATCAAGATTTAGTCCAGTATATCCTGTCAAATATACTTTTTCAACTAAATCTACCAAATATACTAAATTGGTTCAAAGTAGTAAGAAAAATTGGATACTAAATGTACTTCTTAAGAGTTGGCAAAGCTAAAAATTAGGAAATAAAATTGAAGAAGCCGTGCAAAACATAATAAAAACAAGTAATAAATTTAATGATTTATTGCTTGTTTTTTACGTTATAAGGAGAGTTTAATTATGTCTGACTATTCACGATTTATTTTAGGATTTACTGTTGTATTTGATTCCAAGGCAGACAATAGTCCAATTGCTTCTGGAGAGTCACAGGAAAAATACGTTTCCTGGAAGCCAGGAAGATATCAAATAACTACCTATAAAGGGGAAAACAGCGGACTCAGTGACTACCAAGAAAAGAAATATTATTCTAGTGAAGAATACGGCGACTTGTTTGTGACTGTCTTTACTGAAGATGGTCAGCGTGTTGCATCTGATGAGGGTAATTTTAGACCAGGACAAGTTAATTTTTGGATAAATAAAACAACAACTCTAAAAATAAAGGTAACAAGGGCAGGAGGCACAGATAAAAACAAGATGCACTTTTGGATGTCTGCTATGAATGACAGTATTTAGTGTTTACTTTTGATTTTTTTGAGATAGCTAAGGATGAATAAAGAAGAAATTCAGAGGGTTAAAGAATTAATTTATAGTGGTTATTTCGAGGGTTTCATATTACCCTGTGGCATCATATACTTTGGTGGGTTGTATCAAGGTCTTCCTAATGGTACTGGAAGTATAATATTACCCAATGGTAATACTTACAAATATAAGTTTCGTAACGGAAAATTAGCTGATGGAAGGGCAATAATAGTATATCCAGATGGTTCTTTTTATGAAGGCGAAGTTTCCCGTGATAATAAACCTTATGGCCAGGGAATCATACGAAACTTAGATGGTTCTACATACTACCAAGGAAATTGGTCTCATAGCCACGATCCAAAAATAATCTGGCGGTGCAATCTTATTTGGTGGTATGAAAACGGTGATATATTTCGCATAAATCCTTATCCCAATCCTTATGTACTTCATCCTGCTGTTTGTCTTGAAATTCCCTCATCTGATACAAGTCCTGCTCATGTTATGTTTCCGCATTTGCAGGAGCTCGGTTGTCCAATGTCAGAAAATAATTTTCTTGTAGGAATCTGGGATGAAACTCCTGAGAGAGCTGTTCAATCATTAGGATATCGGAATTTAAGAGATTATTTAGAGTGGGTGTACGAGCCAGACCGTAAAATTCTAGAAAGGATAGAAACAACGATTGAAGTAGCAAAATGGGGCATGAAAATTTTTGGCTTATTGCCTCAAGGACACGACCATAAGGTTGTTCGTCAAGGAGTCGGTCTTGGATTAGCGGGTCTCAAATATCTAATAGGACAGCAAAAAAAGAAGTATTTGTAGGTTGGGTTAAGCGAGAGCGCAACCCAACAAAAATTATATACTGCGTTACGTTGGGTTTATCCTACGGATAAGCTCCGCTAACGTCACCTCAACCCAACCTACAGAGTACGTTGCAACATATACTACACTATTATCATTAATCATCTTTACCACTGCACGATCGCTCCCAATTGAAACCACTCCAAATATGTGCTAAAAAATCTATATCATAGTGTATAATCAACCCATTTTTTTGCCAGTTATGGATAGACAAATTAACATCACCATACCAGAAACAACAATGCAATTAATAGATCGAACAATGCCTCAAGAAAATCTGAATCAATTGATTGATAAAGCTCTAAATTTTTACATCAATCAAAACGTATCAGAAAATCTCAAAGAAGAACTACGCACCGGAGCTATAGAACGAGCAGAACGTGACTTAAAATTACCAGAAGAATTTTCATTCCCAGTCAACAAAACTCTGCATATAACTCCAGCATCAAAAGGTAGTAGACACCAAGAAACATCCATTAATCACGATTCAGTTATTGCTGATATAACTAACCAGGAATAGTCATAAGATTAGATTACAAAAACTCGACTTTTCCGATCGTATCTTCAGGTTCCAATACTTCCCAAATCAGAATTAACCCGCGTAAAATTTCACCAATTGAACGACTTCCCTTAATACAATAAGCAATTCCACTATGTGAAAAACCAGCATAATGTAGTCGCAAAAAATCTCTGTCCTGAGTAAAAATAACCCGATTTTGATTCGCAGCAAATATCAATTGTTCCTCATCTGACAGAGAAATTAAATTCGCCTCAGAAGTAGTAGTTACATCTATATTTCGTCGCCTTAAACCATCAGCTATTGCATTAGGAGCATTTTCATCCAGATGAAATTTAATCTTTTGTACCATGACTTTCTCTTAACTTTTTTGTCACTAAAGAAGGAGTTTCAGCTTGCTTTGCTCTAACAAATTCTTCATCCTCCAAAATTTGTTGTCTAATCTCCTCTAAATGATCGTGATAATAAGTCAAAGCAGCATAAACATCAGCTAAAGTAATACTAGGATATTGAGAGACAATTTCATCTGGAGAAAGCCCCATTTTTTCATGGCAAATAACAATATCTTCTACTCTAATTCGATGCCCAGCAATTCGAGGTTTTCCACCACAAATTCCTGGAGTAATTTCAATATGTTCTATAATTGTAGATGTTTTAGACATAACTAATTTTGAAATACAATAAATAGGCTTATTTGGATTTTAACATATTATTAGCGATCGCTCCCTAGAGCTAGACACTGATTATGGCACTGATACACGGATGATTTTTGGGTTCGGTTTTTTCACTGGCAATTATTTAAGTAAATTAGGGCGTGCTGAAACACACCCTATAATTATAACCTACTTCAACCCATCAACTAACTGCTCCCTCGCACTCTCTAACGCCTCCTTCAACTTACTCGGATCGCGACCCCCTGCTTGCGCCAAATTCGGACGCCCGCCGCCGCCTCCTCCACACATTTTCGCTATCCCACCAATAAATTTCCCTGCTTGTAAACCTTTCCCATTCACAGACTTACTAAAAGCAGCAACTAAACTGACTTTCTCCCCAGACCCTGAACCCAATACCACAGCACTCTCGCCCAACTTTTGTTGTAACCGTTCCGCAGCAGTTTTCAACGCCTCCGCATCAACTCCAGGCATTTCCGCTACCAATATCTGAAACTCACCCACAGTCTCAGCATCTCCTAACAACTGGTCAGACTTCGCCACTGCCAACTCACCTTTCAACGCTTCCAACTGTTTCTGGGACTCCTTCAACTCCTGCTGCAAATTACTCACCCGTTCCGATAACTCCTCCGGTTTTGCCTTAAAGCGATCGCTCAATTCCTTAACCACAGTATCCCGGACATTCAAATAATCTAAAACTGCCAAACCTGCAACTGCTTCTATACGGCGCACCCCAGAAGAAATACCAGCTTCAGAAATAATTTTAAACACCCCAATTTCTGCCGTATTAGTTACATGAGTTCCCCCACATAATTCCATCGACACTCCCGGATAGTCAACCACCCGCACTACATCGCTATACTTTTCGCCAAACATAGCAACAGCTCCCTTTGCCTTTGCCTCATCCAATGGCATTTCCGCAACCGTCGCCGGATGTGCTTCAGCTATCCAACTATTTACCTGAGCTTCCACTTGCTCCACTTCCTCCGGTTTCAACCCCCGGGGGCAATTAAAATCAAATCGCAAACGGTCAAAAGATACTAACGAACCCGCTTGAGAAATAGACTGGTCTACCAAAGACCGCAAAGCAGCTTGTAACAAATGTGTTGCGGTATGGTTTGCTTGCGCTCTGCGACGACAAGCAGCATCTATTTGAGCATTCACCGTCATTCCTAACTGTAACGTACCCCTTTCCACGCGACCGAAATGCACAAAAATATTATTCTGCTTCTGCACATCTTCTATCCGCACGACCACATTATCCCCGCTCAGATAACCCCGATCGCCTATTTGACCTCCAGACTCAGCATAAAAAGGTGTTTGGTCAAGCACCACTTGCACTTGAGTACCTGCTTCAGCAGACTCGACTCGCTCACCATCAGCTACTAATGCCATTACTTGCGCGGGGGAAGTCAAATCTGTATATCCTAAAAATTCCGTTTGGTTAACATCCAATTTCACCCCACCTTCAGCATTCAAGTCAATAGTTTCGTGAGCTGACTGAGAACGTTCTTGCGCCAGTTTCATTTCTTTCTCAAACATACTGACATCAACAGTTAAATCATTTTCTTCTGCTATTTCCTGAGTCAACTCCAGTGGAAAACCATAAGTATCGTATAACTTGAAAGCATCTTCCCCAGAAATTTGTTTACTTTTCTGAGTTTCCGGTTTTGCCATAATTTCCGCCAACAATTTTTCACCCCGCTCCAATGTTTCCAAGAAGCGAGACTCTTCCCGTTGCAACTCACCTTTAATAGCACTTTCCCTCTCCCGCAAATTTGGGTAAACATCCTCAGAAAGAGCGATCGCTTTCTCAGCAACTTTGGATGTAAATTCCCCAAAAATGCCAATCAAACGTCCGTGACGCACAACCCGACGAATTAACCGTCGTAAAATATAACCCCTGCCAACATTAGATGCAGTGACACCATCAGCAATTAAATGTGCTACCGATCGTACATGATCGCCAATAACTTTCAGGGAAGTTTTGGTTTTTTCGTCACTTTTTTTGTAGTCGATACCAGCAATATCCGCAGCAGTTTTAATGATAGGAAAAATTAGGTCAGTTTCATAATTATTCGGCACTTTTTGTAATATTTGCGCCATTCTTTCCAACCCCATTCCAGTATCAATATTTCTGTTTTGCAATGGAGTAAGATTTCCCTCTGCATTCCGGTTGTATTGCATGAATACCAGATTATAAAATTCGATAAACCTGCTGTCGTCTTCCAAGTCAATGTTTTCATCTCCCAATTCTGGATGAAAATCATAATAAATTTCCGAACACGGACCGCACGGACCCGTCGGACCCGATGCCCAAAAATTATCCTCCTCATCCATCCGTTGAATGCGGTGTGCGGGAATACCAATTTTGTCGCGCCAAATTGCAAATGCTTCATCATCTTCTCGGAATACGCTGACAACTAAACGGTCTGGAGGCAAACCGAATATTTTTGTGGATAGTTCCCAAGCAAAAGCGATCGCTTCTGGTTTGAAATAGTCGCCAAAACTGAAATTACCCAACATCTCAAAAAAAGTGTGATGTCTCGCAGTGCGACCAACATTTTCGATATCGTTGGTGCGGATACATTTTTGGGAAGTAGTAGCGCGGGGATATTTCCGGGGTTGTTGTCCGAGAAATATCGGTTTAAATGGTAACATTCCCGCAATAGTTAGTAAGACTGTGGGGTCTTCGGGAACTAGAGATGCGCTTGGTAAAATGTTGTGTTCCCGTTGTGCGTAAAAGTCGAGAAATGTTTGTCGAATTTCGTTACCTGTGAGTTTTTTTGCAGACATAATAGATTACAATTTTAGGTCGTCTAATTTGAATTTTTAGCCTTTTCCGGTAAGATTTTACCTGTTGAGCTTTTATGACTTTTATTGTAGTAGATATTAGGTGTTATAGACTATTGAACAACAGAAATTTTTTTGAAGAAGGAGTCAGGATACAGAAGACAGGAATCAGAATCAATTAGTGGCAGGTCTGAATCTCCCACTAATTGAATACCACCAAATCATCAAATTTTCTGGGAGTCTTCAACCCATTTATTCATCCGCCGCTTGTACAGAATTCAATTCTTAATTCTGACTTGCAGACTCCTGAATTTTTTCTTGATAATAACGGAAATCTTCTGAATAAAAGTAGCGATATCTCAGCGGAACATAATTTTATCGCTCCTGTTTTCTGGGAAAAAGAGCGATCGCTATATTTATCAAAACTATTGACAATCTGGGTAGGAAGAAGTAGACTAAAAAAAACTATCAAAAAAAATCCTTAAGCAGGTGAAATCTTATGTCAGTAATGACTAATACTCAAAAAACGAGTATATTTCCGAACCAGAGCAAAAAAACTTTTATAAACAATTCCTATCTCTACAAACCACAATTATTCGATCTAGTTGGCAGTTTTAACTAATGTCTAGACGGGATGATTTGCATTTACCCCTACGCCGTACTTTAGAAAAAGACGGGTGGATTATTACAAAAGACCCATTAATTTTAGTGTTAGAACAAACGGCATTAAAAGCAGATTTAGGAGCTGAAAAGTTTTTCGCAGCAGAAAAAGAAGGGCGGAAAATTGCTGTGGAAATAAAAGACTTTGATTCCCCTTCACCTATCAGCGAATTGGAAAAAACAATAGGACAACTTCAGCTTTACCAATTAGCTCTGGAGGTTCAAGAACCAGAAAGAAAGCTATTCCTAGCCATCAGTCAAGCCAAATACCTTGAACATTTCCAAAAACCAATTTTTCAGCTAGTTGTGCGGCGTAATACAATTAACTTATTAGTTTACCAACCAGAACAGGAGGTTATTGTTAGATGGATTCCTCAATAAATTATCCAGATATCCTCAAACAAACTGTGCAAGAAGCAACTCGCGACCAACCAAGTTTACAACAGATAAAGCTATATCCTGTCTGCGATTTCGATTCTGGTCACTTCCTTGTAGTGGCGACAGGTTTAGATAAGCAAGGCTGGAACGATTTCATTCTCTTTCATGCTCGTGTGGTCGAGCGCCAAGTCATCATTGAAATAGATAACTTTGAGGATGGTTTAACTTCTGCACTTATTGACGCTGGCATCCGAGCGGAAGATATCATCACTGGTTTTAATTATCACAGAAGGGAAATTGACAGTAAACTATAAAGGTTGTTGTTTTAGGCAATCTTCAACAGGTGAAATTTTATCTCAACAACGACTAATATTTAGATGTGGGAAGTGGTAGTTATGAGTTTAATTTTTTTGCCTTTGGATGGCAGCGTCAAATGAGCGATCGCGGAGCGTGGTGTCAGCCGTATCGCTTTTTTGAGAAATCTCTAATACAGCGTTTTCCGTTGTTATGAGGTACAAAACTTTAGGTTTGAGGGAACAGGGAACAGGGAACAGGGAACAGAAAAGAGTAAAAACAACTGTACTTCATAGCTTCGGAAACTCCTGTATCTCGGAAAGCTAAGGTCACCTGTCTATTCTTCCTCTACTCCCTCCAAAACTACATCCTCATAAAGCATCTCAATGGGAAAACTAAAATCCACAGAAGTTAAAGTTACTTCATCGCCTTCCCCATAATTATAAAGTTCCCAAACACCATTTTCGTTAGGTCGAAAACACTCTACCACCATCTCTCGCGCGTCAATTAAAACGTATTCTTTTAAAGTAGAAATGTCGCGATAATTTTTAAACTTTTTGCCCCTGTCAAAAGCTTCGGTTCCCGGAGATAAGACCTCAACGACTAAACAAGGATGATAGATAACTTTAGTGGCACGTCGGTCTCTTTCATCGCAAGTTACCATGACATCAGGGTAATAAAAAGACCCTTTTTCGGATACTTCCAGTTTGGCATCTGCCATTAATACTTTACACCCTTTACCCCGCAGATGAGCTTTTAAGGCCGTCGCCAAATTAAGACTAATCTCATTATGAGGAATAGTTCCCCCAGTCATGGCAAAAACTCGACCGTTCATATATTCATATTTAATCGGTTGTTTCTCCTCCCAGTAGAGGTATTCTTGGGGAGTCATTTTATCTGATTTGCGAACTGCGACCATTGTTTTTCTCCTGGTAATTGAGGTTTCAATTTGATTTTAACATATTCGAGTTTTCCCTTTGCTTTATGGGTGATATAGCTGCCGCACTTACTCCGCAAACGTGCAGCGGAACGGATGTTCTATCGCTCCTGTTTTCTGGCCATATCGAGATAGCGATCGCTTGTACTATAATAATTAAATACAACTTTCTATAGGGAAAACATTCAAGCAGCAAAGGCCAAAGCTGCTGAAATAGAACGCGCTGGCTTAGGAGCAGTCTAATTATAACGTCAGTAGGGACCTGAACGCAGCTTGACATCAGCGAATAGCCGTTAGATCCTATAGTATAGATAAAATTATTCTAAAAATAAATAAATTCTATAGGAATTATTTAGCACCTATGATATCCTGGATTTGTATTTATACAAATCCAGGATATGAAGATTTGATAAATTTTTAAACGTTGACTATAAAATCAATAAATTTTATCAACTTTTGAAGTTTCTTTAATTTTCAATACCTAATAAGTATAAATGGAGAAAGTGAGCAGATATGGAAATTAACGGAACTAATGACAGTGAATCCTTGAATGGTGGAGTGGAGAATGATTCAATTCAAGGATTCAGTGGCAACGACAGCTTATTTGGCGGTGTAGGAGATGACAGTTTAGTTGGTGGATTTGGTGACGATATCTTCAATGGTGGTGCAGGAGCAGATATCTTTGTCTATCAACAACTGAACGGCAGCGGGGCTCGTACTGATACCGATACCATAGTTGATTTTGAACTCGGAGTCGATCGTATTGACGTTAGCATTCTCGAAATTAATGATTTTGATGATTTACTGGAAATCATTGAGGATAATGCTAATGGAGATGCGATCATCAGCAGTTTTTCCGAGTTTGATACGAATAATTTAATTATTAGAGTTGTTGGGAAATAAGGTAAAATGATTCAAGCAGAAATTGGCGCTTATAAATGCTAAATATTGAACGAGCCTTAAAACAAGACAGGTTACTCAGAGCATTAACAGGATTAAACC
>JAXHSW010000172.1:0-11292 GCA_034190295.1 Cyanobacteriota bacterium
AAAAATTTGCACTTTTTTCCCGACAAAAATCCTAAAAACTTTATATCTCAGTGCTTTTAGATTAGATCTGCGGGCCCTACGCAGGCGAATCCCACACTTTACGCTCTGCACAACCATATTTCCTTACATTCAATTCCGTAACGGTTTTAACCAGAGGTAATTATCCATTATCCATTATCCATTAATGAAAACTATTCAGGAATTTCCCATAATTTTTCAGCCTCAGTACCAATAGTTCTCATTCTCAATTTTTGACTTAATTTCTGAGTTTGAGAAACTGAGAAATGTAACTTCCAATCTCCTACTTTTCCTTTACGAATAAATGGAGTCATATTAGTAGGACGTTGACTAGACCAACGACTTTGATTTTTGCTCATGCTAGTAAAACTTGTATGATGAATAATGCTTTCTAGAATTTGTGGATTTTCGATTTTTTCTAAATAGCGATCGCCTAAAAATTTTGCTATAGCAATAATATTTATTTTCGGGTTATTTTTCATAGATTCGTAGGTTAAAAACAGCACATTTTTATCATTTTTATGTTGCACCCAATCAACTAAATGATCGAAGTAATCTCCCCAGTCTACTTCTCCATTAATAAAGCATTCAAAAAAATCATCAAATGTACCTTCAGCAAAATCATAATGTTTGATGAATCCTTTAGTATGATAATAAAAAGAAACAGCACAATCAAAAGGATTACGAGCTATATAAATGTATTTTGAATCGGAATTATAGGGAGTTAAATCGTAAGGCAAATGGGTTTTTATGAAACGAGGTTCGGATAAAGATTTCACAAAATCACTTCCCACTTCTTCCAGATGAGGAACTTCTAAATTAATATTTTTACCAACAGGAAATGGTTCTCCATCATGGGATAACATCCAAACAATATATTGAGTCCAAGTTGTTCCACATTTAGGATAAGTGACAATAAAAGTATCTGTTGTTTGAGGTTGATATGTAAGTCCAGAGTCAAAATATTCTGGAGAAAATCCCATTGGTAGGCGAAAATTTTTGTGCAGTATATAGCTTGGTTTTATACTTTGTTTCATCAAGGCAAACTCCTGGTTATTTCAGTTATTTAAAGGAAGAAGGAAGAAGGAAGAGAGAAGAGGGAAGAAGGAGTAAATATTGAATAATATAGCAATCCTAAATTGGTTGTGACAATTTTTATAATAGTTAATTTGAACTTAAAATCTTGAAAATTCTGTACGTCACCAATCCAACTGCTCCCCTATCTGACTTCTAACTATAGCAATATGATTTGAGTTGTGAGATATTGGAAACTTTTAGGGAACAACGGATCTGGGAACAGGGAACAGAGAAGAAGAAAAAAACGTATTATATGAATATAAGAATTGCCATATTCTATACTTTTAAGGAACACCTCAATTGTCACAACTGATTCCTGATTGCTATAGCACCAAAATATTACAACTTAAATAGAATTGCTATACTATTTTGAAAAAAGAATACCACAAAAGGTAGAACTCGATGGGAGCTGTTTAAAAATAACTTTTCCAGTTAATTTTAGATATTTATCTCTATCGTTTTTCCCTTTCTTTCAAAAATTACCCCTTCTTCCTTTTTGCTTCCTTCTAATGAATTGGAGCAGATAATTTTAAACATCTCTAATCCAGATGCACCTTATTGTAGTATTCTTTTTTCAAATTGCTCTAATTATTTCTATGTTTAATCCTCCTCCAGAAACATTTGAAAATCCCAGAGATTCTTATCGTAATCCTTGGATTTTTGGTATTTTAATTATTATTGTTATTTTCATATTTATAATTATGTATTCTCTCGAATCTCCAGCCCAATTTTTAACCGATCCATTTCTCCAAGCTCCAACAGAAAATTCTGTACAAGTTGTTTGGTTTACTGAATTTCCTGGCAAAGGTCATTTTGTAGTTTATGGTGAAAATTTGAATCAAGTTATTGAGGCAAATACTACTAAACTTAGTCGTACTCGTGAAGACCAAGATTCTATGGTAGGAAAGCAAACAGAAAAAGGTTTAATTTATCAACAACCTATTATGCGAGATATCTGGCGACATGAGGCAAAAGTTATTGGTTTAACACCTAATATTTCTGTGCCATATAGAATTATTAGTGAAAAGGAAAATGGGGAAAATATGAGGAGTAAAATTTTTACTTTGGCTGCTAAACCCACCCCTGGTAAACCTTTAAAAATTCTCCTCACTTCCGACCATCAATTAAAACCAATGACATCTGCAAATTTACAAAAGGTAACTGAAACTTTTGATAAAATAGACGCTATTTTTTTTGCTGGAGATTTAGTTAATATTCCTGACCGTGCTTCAGAATGGTTTGACGATAATCGAGGAAATGCTTTTTTTCCTAATCTCCAAGGTAGAGCTAATTATGAATTAGAAAAAAATGGTACAAAAACTATTTACAAAGGTGGGGAGTTAATCCAAAATATGCCTCTATTTCCTGCAATTGGCAACCATGAAGTTATGGGTATATTTTCCATGAAAACTTCTTTGAATTATCAATTTAGTCAACCCTACCCACGAGACACTGCGTCAGATTTATATAGGCAAAATTCCACAAATATCAATCCCGATATAGCTTGGTTAAAAAATAATTCTTTTAATACTGACACTTACCAAGAAATTTTCACCCTACCTCAAAATAGTTCAGAGGAAAAAAATTACTATGCTGTAACTTTTGGCGATGTACGTTTAGTAGTTTTATATATTACGAATATCTGGAGAGTTCCTCATTTAAGAGATAATGCGAGAGGCAAATATCGGGAACGGAAAAAAGATTTTGATAATCCGGATGAATGGGGTTATGGCCAGCATATTTTTGAACCTATTGTTAAAGGTAGCGAGCAATATAATTGGCTAGAAAAAGAATTGGCAAGTCAGGAATTTAAACAAGCTAAATATAAAGTCGTAATGTTTCACCATCCGCCTCATTCTCTTGGTGAAAATATTGTTCCTGCTTATACTAATCCAGTACAATATATTGACAGAGATAAAAATGGCAATATTACGATGATTCGTTATGAATATCCCCAACAAAATGACTATATTATTCGAGATGTTTTACCTTTGTTAGAAACTGCTGGCGTACAGTTAGTATTTTATGGGCATTCTCATCTTTGGAATCGTTTTGTTAGTCCGAGTGGAATGCACTTTCTAGAAACATCCAATGTGGGTAATAGTTATGGAGCTTATCTAGGAGATAAAAAGCGAAATGTACCTTTAGATTATCAAGAAAAATATGCTGAAGTTGGTAATCCGAATGGTTTAGAACCGATAATTCCAACCATTGCACCTTTGCTTGATGAAAAAGGAAAACCTCAACCCTATATTGCCAGTAATGATATTACAGCTTTTAGTATTTTTGAGACCGAGAAAGGAACAGTTAGTAGTTACTATTTTGATACCAGAAAACCTAATTCTGGTGTCGTCAAATTTGATGATTTTAAGCTAAAGTAATTATAACTTAGTATGAATAAACAAAAATTCAATCAAAAAAGAGGCTAACTGAAGCCCGCAGTTTCGACCCAGGAGGCTAACTGTTCAACAATTAATTGTTGAATACCCTTGATTTCTGAAATATCTAAAACAACGAAATATAACCTTCTTCCTTCTTCCTTCTTCCTTCTTCCTTCTGCTATATCATCCATCTCAAATATTTAACCTAGCACTATATATATGAATACAAAAAATATTGAATCAAAAAAAGCTCTTTTATTGATTAATCCTCATGCTAGAAAAGTCACTAACAATTTACCTTTAGCTTTAAATTATTTACAAGATTTTGGCTTAGAAGTTATTTGTCAAGAAACTGAATCTCCCCAGGATTTTAACCATTTTATTCAAAACTATAAAAACCAGGTAAATATGGTAATTATTGGTGGTGGAGATGGCACATTAAACTTGGCAGTAGATTCTCTAGTAGAAACAGGTTTACCATTAGGAATTTTACCATTAGGAACAGCTAACGACCTAGCTAGAACTTTAGGAATTCCCATTTCTTTATTTGAAGCTTGCCGAGCGATCGCTACAGGTAAAAAACGTTATATAGATTTAGGTGTAGTTAATGGCAAATATTTTTTCAATGTTGCTAGTATCGGATTAAGTGTAGATATTACTAACAATTTAACAAAAGAAGCCAAACGTCGATGGGGTATATTAGCTTATGCTATTACTGCCAGTAAAATGATTTTAAAAAGTCGCCCTTTTACTGCAGAAATTAGCTGCAATGGTGAAACAAAAATAGTTAAAACTCTGCAAGTTGCGGTAGGAAATGGCAAACATTATGGAGGTGGTATGACTATTGCTCACGATGCTGCTATTGATGACCAAAGACTAGATTTATACAGTTTAGAAATCAAGTATTGTTGGCAATTTATCGGTATGTTGCCTTCTATATGGCAAGGAAAATATGAAGAAAGTTTTGGATTTCGTTTCCTCTCTGGTTCTGGATTTAATATTTATACTCGCAAACCTCGTCCCATTAATACAGATGGGGAAATTGTTACTTATACTCCAGCACATTTCCAGGTAGTTCCTTTAGCTTTAGCTGTTATGGTACCCAGGAAACTAACAACTGAAAAGGAAAAACTTAACCCTGTAATTGATTAGAAGAAGGAAGAAGGAAGGTAAGCATTCAGCTAGCTCGCAGTCAGCTCGAGCGCAATAAAAATGAATGAACCAAGTATTTGCTAGTGCATTTTTGAACAAAGAACTGAAGCACAAGAACAACGCAGCTCTAATTGTCCACTAAAGGTAAATATTGCTAATAGCTGACCGCTGACCGCTGAATGCTGTTTGCGCAGCATTCCGGAGGAAATGCTTACGAAGGAAGAAGGAAGAAGGAAGAAAATTAATTTAAAAGTTGATAATATAATTTATAACTATTCAACCGGATATGATATACAGCAGATTGCAGGTATATAGCAATCAGGAATCAGTTGTGAGAATTGAGGTGTTCCTTAAAAGTATAAAATATAGCAATTATTATATTCATATAATACGTTTTTTCTTTCTTCTCTGTTCCCAGCTCCGGTGTTCCCTGTTCCCTAAAAGTTTCCAATATCTCACAACTCAAATCATATTGCTATATAAGGTACAAATATTAAGATTCGAGTCTTTGTAGTGCGGGAATCTTACCCGCAACAGATGTACTTTTAACAATTAATAATTAACAATTACCTTTCCTTGAAAAGAAGAGGATTAACGCTTAAGGAAAATTTTTTCTTGTTTCTCCTTTAGTAAGTATTTCCTGCCGAATGCTTACCTCCTTTAAAGGAGAGGCTTTAAACCTTAATTATTCGGTAAGTTTTAAAAATTACTATGTTTCTACTATCTATAATTAAAAATATTTTAGAATAGAAGAAAATATAGGTATAGATAGCAATACCCAAAAAAAAAATACTTGATTTTATCTGGTTAATTTCTGATGACAGAAAAATTAATAATTCCCATACATGAAACTTTCCAAAAAACTATTCAAGGAGAAGGCTATTGGGCAGGTACACCAGTAGATTTTATTCGTCTTGCTGGTTGCCCAGTAGGCTGTCATTATTGCGATACTGGTTATGCCGATGGAGGAGTTAATTTACCAAAGCAAATTAGAACTTTTGATGAGTTAATTAACGAGTTATTTTCTCCCAGAGTTGTTATTTCTGGTGGTGAACCTTTTATCCATAAACAGTTACCTAATCTAGTGAAAAAAATAGAAGCTACTGGCAGACAAGTTTCTATAGAAACATCCGGTTGCTATTGGCAAGAAATTTCACCTCAGACTTGGATAACCCTTAGCCCGAAACAACATATTAGTCCTAAATATCCAGTTGTAAAACAGATGTGGATGCGGGCATCGGAAATAAAATTAGTAATAGAAACTGGTAAAGAGTTAGAATTTTATAGTAAAATTTTATTGACAAATAATAATATTCCAGTTTTTCTCCAGCCAGAATGGTACAGTCGTAATATTGCCTTACCATTGGTTCTAGAATTACTCCAAGAATATCCTAATTATCGCCTTTCAGTGCAGTTACATAAATACTTGGGAATACAATAATTTATAGTATGAAATTTAGGAACAAAAACCATGTAAAACGTAAGTTGAAACCAAATTAAAATTCAAGAGCATTACATTTTTTTAAGGCTGAGAAGATTTTAACCTAATATCTTTTCTAGAACACCATTTATGGTAGGGGTTAATGGCGGTTAACCCTTACAAATAATTGATAATTTCGTCTTTTGCGTAAGTCCTGGTTATGCCTAAGTCCTGTAGAAGTTAAAAAGACCGGATTCAAAGTTTGGGACTTTAGTTCGATCCTTTCTCCTTAATTCCGTCTTTCTTTCTTAAGACCTCTTGCAAAAGTTTTAATTAAATCAATTCAATATATGAAATTGTTGATTTCATCTCCCTATTCCCTATTCCCTATTCCCTGACTTCTGCAAGAAGTTTAACGAGCAAACCGTCAAATAAAAAAAAGCTGTCTATTTATAAAATAAACAGCTAGTTCAGAACTGCAGATGGAGATACACCCTGATAGTTAAATGAAATAGTAGATGCCCCTGATGGATAACTCCTAGATGGACTAATTACCTGATGGTTTAACTCCCTAATGGCTTAGTCTCCACATCCCAAATAGCTGGATTGGGGAGAAAATAGTAATAAGACTACTAATACCTCACTTCCGGCTTTTGCGATCCATCAGGTCGTGCCTATGCTTCTTTTATAATTGCAGACTGGTTCATCGGAAGACAAGAGGTCTTTTGCAACAACCCACTTTTTACAGGTTGCAGAGCATCGCGAGTCTATCTAAAACAACTAAACAGGGTTCATCTACTACTATGAAACAGAATATTATCATTTTTGGACTAATAGCCTCCGCAGGCTTGACGTTTTGCCAAGTACCAAAGGCCACAGCTTTTAATTTGAGGCCATCTAATGGGACTGGCATTGAAGAGAGTCGGATAATTAGTTATGAAGGCACTGATGAAGATGGCGAAAGGGAAGAAGTAGAAAAGAAAAAATAATCGGGAAAGCCGAAATAACTTCCTGGAGACAGTAAAGACAAATTAGACTAGATATTTTAGGTATTTAGATACTAGGTGGAACTCTATGTTACTAATTGGGGTTCCACCCTAGATTATCCTTGTATTATGTTCTGACTACTATTATCGAAAAATGATGGACACAACGACTACTACACGAAGAAAAAGAGTTATTACAAGAACTGCAGAAAGAAGACAAGCTACTCCCAAAGAAAGACAATTAATCCATCTGTTAGCTAATCTTGGATGTAGTTGCGCAAAATATGCCTTCCAACATTCCTCCACTAAAGGAAAAATACCTCCTGAAGACCGAAAGCGTTTTGCAGAGTGGCACTATCTCCGGTTACAGCAAATTCGCCGTGTAGAAAGAAGTCTAGAGCCTGTGGCCCAACTTAAGCGTGTTTACTATCGAAGTCAACTAAGTCCCAGATCCCTCAAGTCCTTAAAACTCCTGTGGGTTGAGGAGGACAAACCCAGAGTGAAGCGGGTTCGTCCTGAATTGGATGAGCTATTAAGTTTAGCCCTTAATTTAGGAGATACCCTCAAACAGATATTTTACACTGTTGAATGTGGGGAAAGGGTTTTTTCTAGAACTCCTGTACAAGGGGTGGGAGTAGTGCCATTGTGGGTTAATGAGTGGGAAGAGTCGGACTATGATATTAATTTCTTTCCTCCTTCTTTCCCTGATTGGGCTAATATTGTTGATGACTAAGTTTCTGATACAAAGTAGTCAGCGGAAGTCAAAAGTCAAAAGTCGTAGGGGCGAATGGCATTCGCCCATACAAAAGTTAAAAGTATTGATTTGTAATTGTTTTAGGATTTTGTAACCAGTTATTTCCGCCATTCTGCACTAGAACTTAGAGAATCTAAATGCCGATCGCTTATCGGTTAACTCCTATGGACAATAAGTCTACCACCTTGATTAAAGCAGGAATTGGATAGCAAACTGTGTATGTTTGTGTAGGTTTTGTTATGTCCTAACCAACTAAATATTTACCGAATAATTAAGGTTTAAAGTCTCTCCTTTCAAGGAGAAACAAGAAAAATTTTTCATGATTAGTCAATCCTCTTCTTTTCAAGGAGAGGTAATTATTAATTATTAATTATTAATTATTAATTGTTGAACATAGCTGTTGGCCAAACTCTCCCATAAAATATTATCTAAATATTATCTAAATATTTAGGTGGGGAGAGCTTGCAAGTTCCAGTGAGGGATTTGAAAGTTACAAATATTAATTTTTTTCAATAGAATTTAAAATTTAAACTTATAGAATTAAGGAGTCAGGAGTCAGGAGTCAGAAGTTTAGGAGGCACCGAAGGAAGAGAATTTAGAAAGATTTGCCCATGACTATTGAAAAACTGTGAGAAACTGCCACTCTAAAACCTACTGACTTACACTTACTTTTGGGAGTTTTCCAATTTCTATTTGCACTACGACAACCTTTAGAATAGTTTAAGTATCCTCCTCCTCTCAACATTCTGTAGTTATAATTGCCATCTTTGTCCCACACACTACCATCTGAAGGAGCGCCCCAATAATTATTATGCCAGGGGTCGGCACACCATTCCCAAACATTGCCATGAAAATCGTATAATCCAAAAGCATTGGGTGGAAAACTACCTACATCTGTTGTTTGTTCGCGATAATTTTGTTGTAATGAACAAGCATAAGCTTCTTCGCCATTATAGTTTGCTAGGTCAGTTATCAGAGTATTACCAAAGTAAAATAATGTAGTTGTTTCTCCGCGACAAACATATTCCCATTCTGCTTCTGATAGTAACCGATAAGTTTTTCCAGTTTGAGCAGATAGCTGACGACAAAATTCAATTGCGTTATACCAAGAAACCATTTCTACTGGTTTATTTTCTCCTTTGAAATAAGCTGGGTTTTTGCCCATCACTGCTTGCCACTGTGCTTGAGTAATGGGATATTTGCTAACAAATAAAGGTGGTATTTTTACTTGATGTTGTGGGTTTTCTGTTTCCCATTTTTCTGTTGTTGTTTTTGAGGAACCCATCAAGAAAGTATTGCCAGGAATAGATACCATTTCTAGGAATATATTATTGGCAATATTTTCAATAAATTGTTGAGTCTCCCGTTGCTCTTTTATAGTTTCAATTATTTCGCATTTTTGGCTAATTTTTATTTTTAAATATTCAAATTTAAAAGTTTGCAATTCGAGTTCAAAACTAGAATCAACAGTTAATAATTCTGGAGGATTTTCGGTAATTATTGGCAGATTTACTGGCAAAGTTACTGGCAACGTTGAGGGTACATCAGTTATGAAAATTTCTTGTACTGGTGATAATAAAGTTAACCATTCATCAACCAATTTAGGCCGTTCTTCAGGCTCTAGTTTCATGCCTTTAATAATGGCATCGTTGACTCGATCGCTAATTTGGGAATTATATTTTTTTGGTGAAATTAATGGTATTTTTCCTTCTTTTCTGACTTTTGCTGGTGTTGGCATTTCACCTGTTAATAAAACGTATAGAGTTGCTGCTAGAGCATATATATCGGTAAAAGCTCCCCGTTTGGCTCGTATTTCGTACTGTTCAATTGGTGCAAAATACAATGTACTATCAGTTGTATGAGTTTGTACGCTGCCACTATTAAATTCTCGTGCTAAACCAAAATCAATTAATACTGCTTCTAAAGTATCTCGACGTAGGAGGATATTTTGAGGTTTAACATCCCGATGCAAAAATCCTTGATTATGTATAAATGTTAGTGCTTCTCCTACTTGTTTAATTAGATGTATTGCTTCACTTTCTGATATAACTCCGTGTTGTTCTTCACGATAAATTCCTAAGTCATCCCCATCTATATATTCCATCACCATGCACCATAGTTTATTTTCTTTAAAAAGGCGGTGAACTTCTACAATATTGGGATGACTACATTTTGCTAAACATAAGGCTTCATTTAAAAAGTTTTCTTGATGTTTATCAAAGTTTGGTTTACGTTGTACTCGATAATTAAGAGTTTTAATTGCAACTAATTGATTAGAGCTTTGCTCTAAAGCACGATAAGTAGTACCGAAACCGCCAATACCAAGCAGGTCTTCAATTATATATTTGCCATCTTGTAGTTGTTTACCTGATTTCCAGTATTTCATTTTATTAATAGGGGATTCAGGATTTTAAGTTATCCCTGGAATTAGAGCAAAACATAGGGGCAAATTATACCTCATGTTATTATATAATAACATAGTTTTGATTCAGAAGGAAGAAGGAAGAGGGGAGAAGACAAAGTAAGACTTTTTCTGAGTTTTAAACTTTTGAACTGTCAAACACCTTTCCTGCGACTGCTATAACATTTTTTTTTATAGTATTACCGAATAATTAATAATTAATAATTAAATAATTCTGGTTTAAAGCCGACCCTTTTAAGGGAAAAAAAGCGGTCGTTAGCGCAGCTTTCCGAAGGGTGGGATGGATGGGTTTCCTAATCATAACCAATCGACCAAGAGAAGAAATAATATTTCCTTATATTCCATTTCGTAACGGTTTTAACCAGAGCTAATTATCAATTATCAATTATCCATTAATGAATCCCTTTTTAAGGAGGAAAAAAAGCTTAACTAAAACCGTCATTTCAGTTATCAGTTATCAGTACCTCCAGCTTTAGTCGGAGGCTTGAAAATACTGAATTGAATATTTTTTCATCCCCTTAAAAGGGGAGGCGCGTAGACCTCATTTTTTGGTAATAATTTCCTGCGGAATGCGGCGCCAACAGCTATCAGTATTTGAAAGAAATAATTAAGCAATGACCAAGATTAGCTGAAAGTACTATTTCATTTCCTGGGTCATGCTGCACAAACATAATTTTTCATTTCCCTTGAATACTAATTTCTTTTTCCAAGATAATAAGTAAGGAAGAAGGAAGAAGGAAGAAGGAAGAAAAAGTCTGACTTTGTCTGAGTTTTAAACTTTTGAACTGTCAAACACCTTTCCTGCGACTGCTATCACATTTTTTTTAATAGTATTACTCCCTTTTTAAGGAGGGAAAAAAGCTTAACTAAAACCTAAAACCTAAGACCTAAGACCGTAATAATTTCCTGCGGAATGCGGCGCCAACAGCTATCAGTATTTGAAAGAAATAATTAAGCAATGACCAAGATTAGCTGAAAGTACTATTTCATTTCCTGGGTCATGCTGCACAAACATAATTTTTCATTTCCCTTGAATACTAATTTCTTTTTCCAAGATAATAAGTAAGGAAGAAGGAAGAAGG
>JAXHSW010000172.1:11392-21075 GCA_034190295.1 Cyanobacteriota bacterium
TTCCTGCGACTGCTATCACATTTTTTTTAATAGTATTACTCTCTTTTTAAGGAGGGAAAAAAGCTTAACTAAAACCTAAAACCTAAGACCTAAGACCGTAATAATTTCCTGCGGAATGCGGCGCCAACAGCTATCAGCATTTGAAAGAAAGAATTAAGCAATCACCAAGATTAGCTGAAAGTACTATTTCATTTCCTGCGGAATGCTGCACAAACATAATTATTCATTTCCCTTGAATACTAATTTATTTTTCCAAGATAATAAGTAAGGAAGAAGGAAGAAAAAAGAAGGAAGAAAAAGTCTGACTTTGTCTGAGTTTTAAACTTTTGAACTGTCAAACACCTTTCCTGCGACTGCTATCACATTTTTTTAATAGTATTACTCTCTTTTTAAGGAGGGAAAAAAGCTTAACTAAAACCTAAAACCTAAGACCTAAGACCGTAATAATTTCCTGCGGAATGCGGCGCCAACAGCTATCAGCATTTGAAAGAAAGAATTAAGCAATCACCAAGATTAGCTGAAAGTACTATTTCATTTCCTGCGGAATGCTGCACAAACATAATTATTCATTTCCCTTGAATACTAATTTATTTTTCCAAGATAATAAGTAAGGAAGAAGGAAGAAAAAAGAAGGAAGAAAAAGTCTGACTTTGTCTGAGTTTTAAACTTTTGAACTGTCAAACACCTTTCCTGCGACTGCTATCACATTTTTTTAATAGTATTACTCTCTTTTTAAGGAGGGAAAAAAGCTTAACTAAAACCTAAAACCTAAGACCTAAGACCGTAATAATTTCCTGCGGAATGCTGCACAAACATAATTTTTCATTTCCCTTGAATACTAATTTATTTTTCCAAGATAATAAGTAAGGAAGAAGGAAGACAAAGTAAGACTTTTTCTGAGTTTTAAACTTTTGAACTGTCAAACACCTTTCCTTCGACTGCTATCACATTTTTTTAATAGTATTACTCTCTTTTTAAGGAGGGAAAAAAGCTTAACTAAAACCTAAAACCTAAGACCTAAGACCGTAATAATTTCCTGCGGAATGCTGCACAAACATAATTTTTCATTTCCCTTGAATACTAATATCATGTCCGGTTGAACAGTTATAAATAAATAGCGACAGAGGAGTCAGGAGTCAACCCACCCCTAACCCCTCCCAGGAGGGGAAGTCAGGAGTCAACCCACCCCTAACCCCGACCGTGGAGGGAAAGAAAGAAGAAGGGAGAAGGGAGAAGGGAGAAGGGAGAAGGAAGAAGAAGAATAGGAAAAGAAGGAGAAAGTTTTTTTGGTCGCGCTCTTATCCGGACATGATATAATTCCTTTTTCCAAGATAAGTTAATAACTCATAGCTGATAGCTGATAGCTTCTTAATAATTCCATTCAGCAATAGCTGTAGATATTCCTGTTTTTAACTCTGATGTAATATTTGCTTTTTGAGACAAAGAAATAAGTTGTTGATATGCTCTTTCTGAGTCTAATTGTTTCAATGCTGCTATACAATGAAGTCTGACACTAACATCATCTTCTTCTAATAACTGAATGAGATAGTCTAGAGCGCGAATATCTCCCAAATATCCCAATGCTAAAACTAAAGAATTTTTGACACGGACGCTTTCTAAAACTGAATTATTACTTCTGATAAATTCAATCAAAATTTCTGTAGCTTTTGCTTTTAATTCCTGACGCTCAATTTTACCTAATGCTGTAATAATTTCATTCACAATTTGTGGCTGATGCTCAACTGCAACTAATAAATTATCTCCGAGTAAACTTTGTAGATATTCCACAGATACTTGAGTTTCAACCCAACCTAAAGCACGCACCGCATCAAGCTTTAAAAAAACTGGAACATTCGTTGTTTTTAACAATTCAAATAAAGCCGTTGCTGCTGTATTTGTACCTATTTTGCCCATAGCGATCGCCACTTGTTGACAAACTTCAAAATTAATATCCCACAGTAAAGGTTGTAGCAACTTCACCACACCTAATTCTTCGTCTAAATTAGCATAAGCACTCAACCCTATTACTGCTTCTTTTCTAACTTGAGCTACTGTATCTTTTAAAGCTGAAATCAAGACAAAAGGCAACCGAGAATCATGGTAATTACTCAAAGCAGTAATGGCATTTTTTCTAACTTCATAATTGCCGTCTTTTACTACAGTTAATAACGGTGTTATGGTACTAGGAGAATTAATTTTAGCCAAAGCTTTTGTTGCTAATAATCGTGAATCCGGTTTTGCCAATAAATCTGTTAAAATATCAATTGCTGAATCTCCCAAAACTGCCAAAGTATCTGCTGCTATTTCTTGTAAATCTTCCGCATCTGAACTAATAATTATATCTTTCAGAACTTCTCGAACTTCCTCACTGTTAAAATCTGCCAATATCCGAGCTACAAACCAACGTCTTTCTAGTTCTAAATCTTCATCTTGAACCATTTCAATTAATGGAGCGATCGCTGGTTTACCAATCTGTTTAAATAGTTTATAAATATCCCATTTTTCTTGAAAATCTCCATTTTTCAGAACTGTTATTGCTAGGTCTATTGCTATATCTAAATCGGCATTTTCTAACAAATCAACACGAGTCTTTTGAGATGCTAATAAAAATTGCTGTAAATACTGATTAACTAAAGACCAATTTTTTTCTTGGCTAGCTGTTTTTGCTTGTTCGAGAATATTTGACATAAATGAATGAATAATTTTTTAGATATTAAACATTAAATATAGCAGTCGAAGGAAAGAGCGCGGACATATCAAAAGCTTATATGAAATACTAAAATTTTTGCTACAAATAAGCACGGCTGTTTCCAGGAGTCAGTAGGAATAGCTTGTATATCATTTAGTTAAAGTTAAACCCTGTTTTTAGTCAAATTGACATTTATAGGTAAAGTTTTTTCAGCAGGGAAATTATTCGTAGCATTCTTTTTTATATTTCATATTAAAACTCAGACAAAGCCAGATTTTTCACTCTTTTAGTCTTTCCTTCTCTCCTAAATAACTAAAATCTTCTTCCTTCCTTCTCTCCTAAATAACTAAAACCTTCTTCCTTCCTTCTCTCCTAGATAACTAAAACCTTCTTCCTTCTTTATTCTGCTATATTAGGCATATAGGTGAAAAATTAATAGTGCTAGATGAATCACTTTTTTTCCTATTATTTACCAAATAATTATTGCTCTACCGATCGTTCTCTAAAAGCATTGACATATAAAGAAAAGTGCCTTTTTGGGGTCGAATTGCAGTGCGCCTGTTTCAGTCTAAAACGCTCAAAAAGTTAGTATTCTAGGCTCATAGTTGGGCAGAAAAATCCCAAATTGACAATTCTTACCGATAAATTGTGGTTTAAAGTCTCCCCTTTTAAGGGGATAATAAATAAAAAATTTCCTTTGAGTAAATCCTCTTCTTTTCAAGGAGAGGTAATTATTAATTATTCATTATTCATTATTAATTGTTGAATCCTACCTCCTCGATCATTCCCCTCCTGGGAGGGGTTATATCAAATCCGGTTAATTGCACATAGAATCTGGTTATGTAATATCTGTTTATAATTTCTTAAATTACTTCAAAATTAGACATCTCCACCAAAAGAGGTAGCAGGGAATAGGGAGTAGGGAGTAGGTATGGAGGGGGAAATAATTGATAATTTCTGTACGATAATTGATTTGATTTTTTATGATTGGAGATGTCTATTTAATCAGACCCACTCCCCCACTCCCCCAATTCCCCTCCTGGGAGGGGTTAGGGGTGGGTCCCCTACTCTCAACTATATAATAAGTATTCAACCGGATTTGATATTAGGGATGGGTTTTCTCCTGTCTCCTACCCCTACTAAAAGACTTTTAAGAGCATTCCCTAATTAAGGATTAAAGCTTCTCCTTTAAAGAAGAAAGAAGAAAGAAGAAAAAATTTTCCTTTTAGTCAATCCCCTTCTTTTCAAGGAGAGGTAATAATTAATTATTCATTATTAATTATTCATTATTAATTGTTGAACACCGATCTAATCTTTAAAATGTTTGATAATTGCATCAGCAAACTCAGAACATTTCAAAGCTGCCACAGGTGGTTCCATTAACCTTGCCAAATCATAAGTTACTTCACCATTAGAAATAGCAACCTCAAGACCTTTTTTAATCAGATCGGCAGCTTCTTGCCAACCCATATATTCCAACATCATCACACCAGAAAGAATCAAAGAACCAGGATTAACTCTATCTAAACCTGCGTGTTTTGGAGCCGTACCATGGGTAGCCTCAAAAATAGCACATTCATCACCAATATTAGCACCAGGCCCCATACCTAAACCACCCACAATAGCAGCAGCAGCATCAGATAAATAATCCCCATTCAAATTCATAGTTGCCAGAATAGAATATTCCCCTGGTCTAGTTTGAATTTGTTGGAAAATACTATCAGCAATACGGTCATTTACCATTATTTTATCTTGCCATTTCCTATCCCCATGACTATCCCAAATAGCTGCTAATACATCCTCAACTTCTTGACAAATTTCAGCTTTTTTTTCTGCCGTTAAAGCATCATAACCAGGGTCAATTTTTCGAGCATTTTCTTCACTACTAATATGAGAATTTTCTTCTTTATTAGAAAGAATCCAAGATTCTCTTTCCGTCACACATTCAGTCCGAAATTCAGTAGTTGCTAATTCATAACCCCAGTCACGAAATGCGCCTTCAGTGTATTTCATAATATTACCCTTATGGACCAAAGTTACCATTTGTTTTGACTTGGGTAAACGTAAGGCATTTTGAATGGCACGTTTGACTAACCGTTGCGAACCAGTTTTACTAATAGGTTTAATTCCTATACCAGAGTCGAGACGAATTTGCTTTTTGCCATGTTCGGGAGTAGCAGGAATTAAGTCTTTGTTTAAAAAATCAATCAACTTACTAGCAAGATCGGTACCCTCGCGCCATTCTATTCCTAAATAAATATCTTCGGTATTTTCCCGATAAATAATCACATCTAATTTTTCCGGACTTTTGTGGGGAGAAGGGGTACCCGCGTAATATCTACAAGGACGAACACAAGCATATAAATCGTTAATTTGACGCAATGCCACATTTAAGGAGCGAATACCCCCACCGATGGGAGTAGTCAAAGGACCCTTAATGGCAATACCATATTCTTTTATGGCGTTGAGAGTATCTTCCGGCAAATATTGGAAAGTGCCATATTTTTCACAAGCTTCATCACCAGCGTAAACCTTAAACCAATTGATTTTGCGTTTATCTCCATAAGCAGTAGCGATCGCTGCATCAAAGACTTTTTGAGATGCTGGCCATAAATCTACCCCAGTACCATCGCCCCGAATAAATGGGACAATGGGGTCGTCTGGAATATTAGGTTGACCATTGCTGAAACTGACTTTAGAACCGGTGGTTGGGGGAGTTATTTTTTCGTACATACTTCGATAAATCTGGACTACAATACTTTTCTTTGTGTCCAGATTATGGATCTATAATTGTATATCTTTAAATATATCTATGATTTTTTTATAATTTAAGTTGAAGTTAAGAATGAAGAGGGAAGAAGGGAAGAAAGAGTTTAATTATTTTTGTAGGTTTTTGCGGGATAATAGTAGCATAAATAGCAGAATTTTTACGAATATAATATATTGTTTTGCCAAAATAAAGTAGATGAGTTTTTTGTATTTTATATTTCTCTAGTGAAGTTTATGATTATAATTATCCACAGGAAAAGATTTAAAAAAACTTCTCAGAAAACTTTTATAAGTATTCAACTATAAAATCATGTCTGACAGTCTCTAAAAAGTTGTTTATTTAATTATTTAATTATGGTTTATTTTAATATTTCATTATTAACTCAAGGTTTTAATGCAGGTCTAAAAATAGCTGAATTAACTGGTTTTATAGAATCTTCAAATGTCAAAATAGACAAATTGATAAATACGGAGTTAAATTCAGGTCTTCAAGACTTACAAAATAGTGAAAGAGCTGGCAATTTTGAGCGAAAGAAATTTTTTGTAGATGAAGCATACAAGTGTTTTACAAATGCTCTGAAGATGGAAAAAAATGAACGATTATTTTGGGCATATCTTGGATATATTTATTGTCTTGGTTGTATGAATGAAAGAGAAAATCTGAGAGTTGCTCTAAAAGATTTTTCATGTAAACATTTCCAGATTAATGTTCTGAATTCTTAAGTCTGAATTCTTAAGTCTGAATTCTAAATTCGCGCATTCTAAATTCTTTAAGAGGCTTACTATTATGCCAAGAATGAATTATAAGTAATCACCTAAGCTAAGTAAACAAAAAAAATCAAGCAACAGAATTTCTAATACTGTTAACTATAGCAATCAGGAATCAGATGTGATAATTGAAATGTTGCTTTAAAGTATAGAATATAGCAGTTATCTTACTCTTATGTATTCGTTTTTTTCTTCTTCTCTGTTGCCTGTTGCCTGTTGCCTGTTGCCTAAAAATCTCCAATATCTCACAACTAAAATAATATTGCTATATCACATATCATTTTTGAACTTCTGAATTCTAAATTCGCGCATTCTTAAGTCTGAATTCTAAATTCGCGCATTCTAAATTCTGAATTCCTTATTCGCTCCATTCAACAAAAGTTGTTTCTACTTTCGCCCCTGGAGTAACATTACCTTTAAACGATGCTACTTTCCCTGGTTCAACTGTACTAGGTTCAGCATAAATAAACCCATTATCAATAATATTACCAGTATCATCTAATACCTGATAATTTACTTTAATTTGTTTCACAGTTTGACAACTTTCATTAGCAACTTTACCAGTTAAAAAATTACCATCATAGTTAACATTACTAATCGGTATCTCTGTAGGTTTAACTTTCTCTGATTCTGATTTACAACTAACTTTTTTAGCTTCATTAATATCTCGATCGCCACAGAGATTAACTAAATTAATAATTTTCCCCTCCGTAGTTTCCATATAACAAATTGGGTTATCAAACTCAGACTTTTGAGCAAATATATTCACCTTATGACTCTGTAATAATTGACCATCGACTCCCCCGTGTAACAATGGTATTAATATAGTAAAATAGAAGTATTTCATAGTAACTATTAGACATTTTTGAAAAAGATATAGACTTTTTATAAAAGTAGGGAATAGGGAATAGGGAACAGTTCAATAATTGATAATTGATAATTGATAATTACTTCTCCCTAAAAGGAAGAGGATTGAATAAAAAGAAAATATTTTCTTGTTTGTCCTTGCTCATGAGAGGCTTTAAACCTTAATTATTCGGTAAGCATTTCCTGTGGAATGCTGCGCAAAAAGCATTCAGCTATTAGCTGTCAGCTGTCAGCTCTGATGAGCGGGTTTTAATGAAAATAGACTGTTTTAGCCAGCTTTTATAGTAAGTATAAATTATGAATCAATTAGTAAAGCTTTTACCTAAAATTAAAAGCAATAGCTGATAGCTGATAGCTGATAGCTGACGCCTGAATGCTTACGGGAATAGGGAATATTTTTTTAGGAAAAAACAAGGAAAATGATTTTTTGAGTTATTACACTCTAGTTTATAGCAAATAAAAGGCAAGTTTATTTTCTGGAGATGTCTATTAATTACTGGTAAATTTATTTTTGCGCTTTTCAGCTAGTTTTGAACCACTAATAACTTGTTAATACTTTCTCAGACTATTAGCTCGCTGACTTTTCATTGCTTCAACAACTACCTTTTAAATCTAAATCTTGTAAAATTTCCATAGCAGCGATTTCACCTGTCTGACAACCACCTTCCATATAACCTTGATTTTCTAGAATAGATGTATGCTCCCCGGCAAAAAATATATTACCCACTCGCTGTCTTTCTACACCATAAAACTTTGTCCACTCCCCCGGTTTGTAACATAAATAAGAACCGCGAGCATAAACTTCTCCTGGCCAATAACTACGAATTGTCCGATCTGCCATGGAAATATTACTAATACCAGGAAAAACCTGTTCGAGTTGGGAATTCAATTTTTGAGCAAGACTTTCAGGACTACCAGTTCCTATTGCTACACCTTGAGTACCGCCAACAAATTGTGTAATCAAACCCATACCTGGATGATAACGACTTTCAGCAGTTTCCCAAGTGTTTTGAAACCCTAAATCTAAATAGACATTAGCTGTAGAATTGTAGCGAGTACGCCAAATTTTTTCTTGATAAGTAGTAGTTAACTTAGAATTCGTTCCGTAGCTAGCAGTATCTATAGATAACTTTTTCAAAGGTGGCAAATCTACATTAAGCTGAACTTGTCGTAACAAAGTTAAGGGTAATGTTAACAAAATTCTCTCATAAGTACGCTCAAAGGTACTGTTATCCGACCTTAATACCACTCGATACCGACCATCGGAAAGAGAATTTATCGCTTCTAATATTGTTCCCGTCTCAATAGAATTAGAGACTAAATTTGCCAACTTTTGGGGAATTAGTTCGTTACCTCCCTGTACGTTAAAAAGTTGCTCGGTGACACCAATAATGCCAAACTTACCTACTTGAGCACCTATTATATAGATTAAATTGAGACTAGACTGCTCTTCCATATTTAGACCGTAGTAACTTTCGTAAGCAGCTTTAACTAGCTGGCGAATTGCTGGTGTAGTTTGAGGAATTTGGTCTAAATATTCGGCAATTGAGATATTATCTAGTTCTACTGCTGCTGGAATTTTTGTGGTATAGTCCTTAAAATTAGCGATCGCCTCAAAATCTCTGTTAATCTGCTCTGCAATTGGTACAAAGTCTGTGGTAATTTCTGCTAATGAAACCTTGCGACCTTCAAAAAAGTAAGTCTCTTGTGTTGCCAAATTTTCATCGACTGCCTGCAAATCTACAAGATTTAATCCTAATTCCTCAATCAAACTGCGCAGATAAATATGCTCGGTGTAGATAAATTCCCCACCAAGTTCAACAGCAAATGGAGTACCTAATGCTTTTTGGCGAGTTCGGATTCTACCTCCTACCCGATTACTAGCTTCGATCGCGTTTACTGGCACCCCCGCTTGAGTTAGACGATAAGCAGCAGTTAATCCGGCAATTCCAGCGCCCACTATTAATACTGGGGTTGTTTGAGCCATTGCCCTTTCTCCACCCTTGGACAAAAGGGAAACTTTAAATTTTTGAGCTAAGTCTAAACCACCTTTTAATAAGCGAGTGCAAGGATTCGGAAATTTCCTAGCTTTAGCTTCTTTTACTATTCCTAATAATTCATCACTAGGGATACCAGTTTCTCTTGACATTCTGGCAATAGTATGAGCGCGACCTAGTATTGTCATCATGGAAGATTTAGTCATTTTTGATATCTCATTATTATTATAGAATCTGGGTAATTAGTTATCTTATCGCACTCGGAGTCAGGAGTCAGGAGTCAGGATTCAGGAGGGAATAAAGGATTCGATAGTTTTAATTTTTAAATTCGTATTCAATAGAACATCTGTATTAAAAGGAAGTAATTTTGCGATGACTGTATAATTCACTCATTTTTGAACTTTTGAAGTATTAGCACCCGTTCTAAAATTAAACGACTTATAGAAGTCGGGGATTTTTTACCGAAAAATAAGTAAGCATTTCCTGCGGAATGCTGCGCAAACAGCTATTAGCAATCAGCTCTCAGCTCTTTAATGAATCAAGCAATTCTTCCTTTAACTTGATAGTATATTTTCAATCAGAGAATTGAAGTA
>JAXHSW010000173.1:0-8946 GCA_034190295.1 Cyanobacteriota bacterium
GAAAAACCTCTAGGAGAGTCGGCTCTCCATTTAAAACGACCAGTTCAGGTCGCACTAGGTCAAACGAATCGCACTTTATTGTCTCGGTTATAGTCAATAGTTTTTCGTAGAACATGAACAAATGTATTCCCTGTACGTTCAGCCTTATTCCAAGTTCCTTGAGGACCTCGACGACCAGGTATAATTTCCGGTACTCCTCGAATATTGAGAGGAATCATCCAAAATCTTTTAACCTTGTAAGCTCCTACTACTCTATTTTGTTGGAGTAATATCCGCAGCCTACCTGTGGAGATATTAAGTAAAAATGCTGCTTCTGTTGTACGAACTTCTGTATCCATAAAAACTAGATCGTTTTAGTATTGATATCTAAAATCCTATTCTTATATTATTAAAGAATAATTTTTAAAATGCAAGGAACTCATAGACACGTTTACAGACATCCATGTAACAGCAGCACACAAATATAGTATTGAGCCAGGAAAGACTGCTGTAGGAAGGGGAGAAAATGAACTCGTTGAAAGGATTTTAAGACAGCGTTACATAAGGGGAATAAAAGGAAAGCTTGCCAGAGTAACTACAGCAAATGTTTCAAGCCAATAAATTCATTTACGGGGTAGAATCCCACAGTGTGGGCACAACTCACCCTATCGACTAAAATATTTTTCAAGTAGAAAGGAGGCTAAAAATGGGGGCTTACTATGACACTATCGCCGAGCAGTATCAAAAATCTTCTCAATTGCCTGTTCGTCGATATGTTGAGGAGTATACATACTTAAATCTGCTCGGCGATCTAAGAGGAAAATCAATTCTCGATCTGGGTTGTGGAGAAGGAACATACACTAGAAAGTTAAAGCAATTGGGAGCTACACAAGTGGTAGGGGTGGACATTTCTGAAAGAATGCTCTCCTTAGCCAGAGAGGAAGAAGATCGAGAACCACTTGGCATTGAATACATACTCAGTGATGTAACTACCCTTGGCTCCATTGGCAGTTTCTCCCTTGTAGTTGCCTCCTATCTACTCAATCATGCCCAAACAAAAGAAAAATTGCTCAAAATGTGTCAGACCATCTGGGCTAATATGGAACGAGGTGGCAGTTTTCTTAGCATTAGCAGTAATATTTCACAGCCCCCTTCCTCTTATCCAATCTGTGAGAAATATGGTTTTAGCAAAAGCATTTCCTCACCGCTCCAGGAAGGCACACCAATCACCGTAACTTTTAAAGTAGATGGACAAAAGTTCAGTCTAATCAACTATTATCTAAGCTTCTCTAACTATGAATCAGCTTTCCGGAGTGTTGGCTTTAAAGAGATTCGCTGGCATCCCCCCAAGGTCTCTCCAGAAGGCTTGCAGAGATTTGGCCAAGAGTTCTGGCAGGATTTCATTGACAATCAGCCCATAGTTGGTATTGAGGTTTCAGGTTGTACAGATAAATTGAATCATACTTAGGGTTGGCTGATTAAATATCAAAGCATTTACAGATAAAGTCTTTAGCCGTTTTGAGGTCGAAAAAAGCGCTAGGTTTTCAGCTTTTTTTTACCGAAAAATTGGGTTTAAAGCCTCCCCCTTTTAGGGGGACTTTATGTTATGCTTAAAAAAGCGGAAAGGTATTCAACCGCTCTAAAAACCTATAGCTACCTAACTTGTAGCGTTTGCACCTTGAAAACTAAAGTTATGGGGTTTTGTGCAGGAATGCTTGTACTTAAGAATTGCTTTAAGCAACAAGTATCAGAGAACCAAAGTTTTTTTTTAAGGTTTGAACTGTACCGTAGGGCATAGGTCCACAGGCTCTTGGAATAGAGCAAACGCGCAGGCGTGAGAACCATCTCACCGGTTAGGTGCCGCAAGGTATTTAATTTAAGTGGACTCGTTGTTGGCGTAGCCTTGCGGAGCGCAAACCAAGAATCCTGGTTTCAGGAGAATCTCCGCGCCTAACAGCCGGAGAGTATGTCAATTCAGTAGTTAGTTATCAAAGGGGAGTCCAGCAAACCCTAGCTATACCTGGTAGAAATTAATACCAACCAAATAGCCAGTTACCAGGACTATTCGGATCGTCGCTGTAAAAAAAATCGCGATTGAGCTGTCTTAATTGTTCGATATCAATATAACCATTTTGTTTTAGGTCAAGCTTGTTGAAAGCTTCTTCAAATTTATCGTAAGGAAAAGAACCAGCTTGATAAGGATCGCCAAATAAGTCGTAGGCGATCGCAAAACTAAAATACTCGTCAATGGTAATGTTACCATTGCGATCGGCATCAAACAATTTGAAAAACCCTTCTGTTATGTCAAGAATAATTCGATCAAATTGGCCGGAACTAATAAGTTGTTCATGGGCTTCTAACCATTCATCTAAGCTAACTCGACTATCTTCATTTTTGTCAGTAGTCTCTTGAATTTCCCTCCAAAAATCCAAGTATTTAGCTTTTACATCCCGCAGTACCGACCAAGGTTTTCCTCTGCCAAGTTTACAGGCGAGCAACTCAAAGTCAAACCGATTGATTTCACCACTCTTGTCAGCATCGTAGATGTTAAACAATCGGATCAACTTCCTTTGTTGTAATGGTTTGAGCATAACTATTACTTTTTGAAATATTCTAAATAATTTAAAACCTTACTATAGTCTTTACCATAAATCAATCTAGTACCCTTTAATAGTTACTAGACTTAGGAGGAATATTATCTGGCAATATTTCAAAAGTTCTAATCCATCTAATTCTTGGTAACTTAATCTTAATAGACATCTCCAGAAAATAAATAATGGGACTTAAATCATTGCGTCAAACTAGCTGAATCACGCCAAATTTACCAGAAAAAATCCTTTTTTTATACCTTTTTTATGAAAATCTATATTCCTGTTGCCTCTTGCCTCTTGCCTGTTCCCTACTATACGCAAGAAGTCTATTCTTTTTCACCAGATGTCTAATAGTTCAAGTTTGGCACTAGGAAGAATGGGTTATAGAATTTTTTGATTTCCCATTCTCCCCGAACAAAAATTTTGGCAGAACTTTTAACTACTATTTATTCTTAGTTTTAAACTGCTCTAACCATTCTTGAATCTTAGAAGAAGCAATATCTCGTCCTCCTAAACCAAAAGCCAAAGCAATAGCTACTGCCATTGCTCCCATGAAAAGTCCAAAAGCTAGATTCACAATACTGGGAGCAATTCCCATTTGTTGCAAGGCCATAGCCGAGACTAATACAATAATCCCAATTCGAGCTAACTGGCCCAAAAGGCGAGCTTGAGAATTACCAGAACTGGTAATTAAATTATAAGCAAGGTTAGCCAAGTATAGACCTATAGCCAATACTACTAAACCATAAAGAACCCGACCTGCAATATAAATTACAACATTGACAATTAAAGTCAGAGCTTCCAACTCCATAATCTGGGTAGCTGAAACTGTGGCAAAAAGGATAATGCCCACAAAAGCTACAATACCAGCAATTTCTGAAGGAGTCCGGGCAGTAGGTGTAGTTCCAGGAGTACCAAGGTCACTCTGAATTACAGTGGCATTTGGGTCAGAATCTCGTGGTGTAGATGGTGGTGTAGATGGCGGGGTTGAACTTAAACCAAGCCAATTGAACAGGTTATTGAAACCAATGCTAGTCAGAAGATTGGTAACTAAATCGCTAACAAATCTACCAACAAAATAAGCAACTGCCAAAATCACAGCAGCAGCAAAGATTTTCGGGATAAACGTCAGAATATCATTGAGCATTGCCACTGCAGGAGTAGTAATGGCCTCAATATCCAGAGCGCTCAGAGCAGCGATCGCTACAGGAATCAAAATCAATACATAAACTACTGTGCCAATAATTGAAGAAAGATTTTGACTGCCAGTGGTTTGACTCATACCAAACCTACTACCCATTTGGTCTACACCTGTAGCAGCCAGAAGATTAGTAACAACTTTCTTAACTACAGTAGCAAGTAACCAACCTACTCCAGCTAGAATAACAGCCTTGAGAATTCTGGGAAGAGACTGCAAGATTTGGTCAACCATGTTCTGAACAGGTTGTAGTGCAATCTGTAGTTGCAAAGCTTCCAGGATGACAGGCAAGAATAGTAAGAAAATCAACCAATAGATAGCATTAGCAATAGTATCGCTAATTTCCACTTGATTTTCTGTTTGTCCATCACTAACTTCCTGGTTCAGACGGTCATCTAAACCAAATGTCTTCAATCCTCTGCTAACTGCTAATTTAGCTATAGTTGCCACTAACCAGGCAATACCTAGCCAAATTAGGGCAGCTGCTATATTTGGTAAAAAGCTAGTTATTTCTGTCAGGAAGGCATTGAGAGGTTCAGAAACTGCCGTGAGGTTGAGCTTATCGAAAAAGGCTATCAGAACAAAGATCATGATGATCCAGAAAACCACAGAGGAGATCCATTTCTCCACGGGTAGTTTCTGAGCTTGTTCCTGACTACCTGTTACCCAACCAGCAATTTTGTCATCAAATTTAGTTTTTTTGAATAGTCCTCCAATTACACTGGAGATAATTCCAGCCACTATCCAGCCAATTGCTAGAATTGCAATTGCTATAACTGTGTCCAAAATCAACTGTTTGTTGAAATTTTGGGACAACTGGTTTAAGGCATTTGCTTCAGTTTGTGCCAAAATATTTGAGGCTAACATTAAATTAGCCTGAATTGGCTCATTGATTGATTGTGTAATAATTTGCCAAGTGCCATTCATGGTTTTCTTGGGTTAATGTGAACTTTAAATTAGCAACCCGATCGGATTACCAATATATGCCTTATAGCTTGAAGGTAACTATGTCATTTAGTCAAGTTTTTGAGCAATCTATTTTAATTCGTGCCAGTGCCACTATTGTAGAGGATTGTATTACTAATAACATTCTCATGCACAAGTGGTTAAATCCTATGTTACGTTGTGAACCTATAGGTAAGTGGGATACATTTGTGGGAAGTCGTAGTAGATTTCTCATAAATATTCCTTTTTTATATCCCTCTCTGGATAGTGTTGTGGCAGAACGAGAACCTGGTTTAATTGTCTGGGAATTTAAGGGCTTTTTTCGAGGTCGCGATCGCTGGGAATGTCAACCTGAAGCTGAAGGTACTTGTTTATTAAATCGTTTTGAATTTGAGATACCTAATCCTGTCATTAAATTCGGTTTTAATAAGTTTGCTGCCTCATGGACAAAAGCAGATATGGAAGCTCAACTGCGACGTTTGAAGAGAGTAGCAGAAGAACAATACTATAAATAGATAATTTAGGTGCAGGTACTTCTTATTTTTTATCTGCACCTGAGTAATTTATTCAAGCAGTTAAAACTATAAAAAATACCCCCTTAAATTACTGATTTTTGTGTTTCATGTCTTGGGATTTTATACAAGAAGAAGAATAAGAATAAGAAAGAGGAAAAGTAAATTGCTAACGTTCAATTTTCTATTCTTACTTCCTAGGCAGATATTGGGTTTAAATCCTCAAAAATTATGACAAATTGCTTCTCAACAATTAATTATTAATTATTATAGCAGTCACCATTGCTGTATTTGACGTATCAAAAGCTTAAAACGAAAGACTTCGCCAAATTTTTCTTTCTGCCTTTTTACTTATTCCTTCTTCCTTCCATTCAGACTACTCACAGAATAATTTTTGCACCTGTGGCTGGGCCTTTAGAAAATCTAGTCCTCTTTTCGCAAAATCTATAGTCTCTACAAAAAATGTTTCAATACCTTTAGCATCAATCACAATTTTATCTGTCCATTTAAACTCTTGCACCATTTCTAAAAATGATATTTCTCCATCACTAATCATTTGATTAACCGTATCAATAATATCGTTAGTTATTTGAGATACATTACTATCTGGAGTAAAATAACGACTAAATTCTTCCACACCAAGTTTGCCATAACGCGATTCTAATAATGTATTGACAAAATCAGCTTCCACCTCTAATTTATAATTTAAAATTTCCCGAACTGTATCAATATTTTCCTGAGTAGCATTTGCAGTTAAAAACAGTGACTTTAATTGCTCAGACTGTTCTCCTGTCTCAGCAAAAGTTACTAAATCGGCAATAACTATAGGTATATTCAAACCATCATAGGTAATTTTAATTTCATCTATAGCATCTGCTGGTTGAGCAGTAAAGATTAAAACACTACTAATAATTGCCAAAAATCCGGCAAAAAAAAGGTAGAAAAACTTTGATATTCCTTGATTAAAATCAGCAAAATTTTTGGATTTATTGCTCGACTCCCCTGAATTAAAAATATTTTTCATTCTGCTATTCCTCAAAAATTAATAATTACATTTATTCAATGTATTTTCACTCTAGTATCGTAAACATTTCCTGCGGAATGCGCTCGCATTCAGCTATTAGCAGTCAGCTAGTCTCCTGGGTCTTAACGCGCGTCAGCAAGTCTGCAAGTCTGAAGTCTGAAGTTAACCCACCCGCGGGCCCCGACCGTGGAGAACCCACCCGCGGGCCCCTCCCAGGAGGGGAAGTAGGGTATTTGAGAAAAGCTCCAAAAACCCGATCGCCAGTCAAGGCGGGGTTTTAGACCCTTATGATTTTGAGAACTACGGACTTCAGCAATTAGTAATGAATAATTACTTCTAGGGTTTAAGAATTGCTTTTACCGAAAAATTGTGGTCTAAAGTCTCCTCTTTTAGGGGGATAAAAAAGAGAATATTCCAGATTTCAATCTCAATGTTTTCCGTTTGTCATGCTGCGCAAACAGCCTTAGGTACTGATAACTGATAACTGATAACTGATAACTGAAATGACCTTTCCCAAAATTAATAGCTGATAGCTGATAGCTGACGGCTAAATGCTTACCTTATATCTAAGGTCTGAAATATGAGAGATGGGGTTCCCCAAATTTGTCATATTCAGTTAAGAATTTTGACTCATACTAGCTAGTAATTTTCTTATTATATCTGCATCCTCTGCTTGAGGAAGATTTACTAGATAACTCTCTAAATCTTGACGAGCTTTTGCCCAAAAATTTAACTGATAATATAATACGCCTCGGTCTCGCTTTTCTACAATTGCATCAGGAAATAATAATAAAATCCGGTCGATAGCTGCAATAGCTTTTAACCCCTCATTTCGGTTCAAATAAATTCCTTTAAGATTTGTCAACATTCGTGCTAAAAATTGTTTTTTACTTACCTTTGCCAAAAACTGAGGTTGTAGCTCTACTGCTCGACCATAAATACTGGCCAATCTTTCTTGACAATCTTGAGGAAAAAGAATTTCACCTCGATTAAAAGCATCTACATATATGCCAGCTTCTTCAAAATCAGGTCGAATTAAAAAATGTCCTGGCATTCCAATACCAACCATCGGAAAATTAATTCTATTAGCAATTTCTAGATAAACTAGGGATAAAGTAATTGGAATACCAGTACGTTTTTCTATTACTTGATTCAGAAAACTATTCTGTGGATCGTAATAGTCAATTGTATTTCCAGCAAAACCTAAATCATCGTAGAGATAGTTATTAATAGTTTTAAGAATTTGTAAAGGGTAGAGTGTTTCAGGTAGTTTTTCTCGAACTTCATCTGCCATGATATCTAGAGCATTCAGATATTCATCAGGGTCAAATTTTGGTTCGTATTCTAAAGCTAAATAAAGAGCAGCTTTAGCTAAATCTATCTTTTCATCAGGTTGATTAATTTCTGAATAAAATAACTGTCGATATTGGGAATAATTCATATTAGTACCTAGTAATTTCAATTATCAGTTATCATAATTAAAAGTGTTAGTAATCGCCATAACCATAATTTTATCAATATATTTACCGAATAATTAATAATTAAATAATTCAGGTTTAAAGCATCCCCTTTAAAGGGGAAAAAAGCGGTCGATATTCGCAGCTTCCCGCAGGGTGGGATAGCAATCTTCGGAGCGGGTTTGCAAGAACGGGTTTCCTTGCCATATCCAATCGACTAAGAGAATAAATTTTTTTCTTTTATTCAATCCTCTTCCTTTTAGGGAGAAGTAATTATCAATTATCAATTATCAATTATTGAAAGGACTACCTAATTATGAAATCATCACTAGAGCTTAATTTACCTGATGTGTTAGAACCATACCATGAAGCGATCGCTTCTAGCATTAAACCTTATTTAAAAATTGATATTCAACCTAATTCTACTCAATGGTGGCAAAGTAAATTTGGAGGACTTCCCTATTTACCTCAAACAATTGATTATCCAACTAATAAAAAGGGTGAATATTTAAAATTGTTAGCCCAACTTAACTTTTCAGAAATGCCTCAGTTAGAGAATTTTCCCGCTCAAGGAATTTTGCAATTTTATATTGATGGTAACGATCCTTCTTATGGTTTCGATTTGTATGCTCCAACTAATCAAGATGGCTTCAAAATTATATATTTCTAGGAATTTGTCGAAAACGTTAATAATTTAGTAACAGATTTTGATTTTTTAGAAGAGCATCAGGAAACTCCTATAAGGGGTGAGTTTAACTTAAGTTTTACCCATTATTATTCACCCACAAATCCAAATAACGCAGCTTTTAATGAGTATTTTCCTAATTTTAATGATGATGGTTTACTAGACATTTACGACCGCTGGTTTAGTCAGTATTTTTGGGTCAATGGAAATCAGCATAAGCTAGGGGGTTATCCTGATTTTACTCAAGAATATCCTCGTTTCAATCCTGAATATAAAGACTATATTTTATTATTGCAAATTGATTCAGATTATGGATGTCATGGTGAGAAAAATGATATTTGTTGGGGAGATTCAGGAATTGGTAATTTTTTTATTAAACCGTCTCAATTAAAAGCGTTAGATTTTTCTACAGTTCTTTATAATTGGGATTGTAATTAACAAGGAAGAGGAAAGAAGGAAGAGGGAAGAAGAAGGAAGAAGGAATCAAAGAAAGTAGATGAGTCTATAGACAGTTAAGGATTTTTTTGTGGCAATTCTTTAACAAGGAAGAGGAAA
>JAXHSW010000173.1:9046-17554 GCA_034190295.1 Cyanobacteriota bacterium
AAAGAAAGTAGATGAGTCTATAGACAGTTAAGGATTTTTTTGTGGCAATTCTTTAACAAGGAAGAGGAAAGAAGGAAGAGGGAAGAAGAAGGAAGAAGGAATCAAAGAAAGTAGATGAGTCTATAGACAGTTAAGGATTTTTTTTGTGGCAATTCTGTAAATTGCAACTTCTTGCTTTGGGTTGGGAAAGCAATACAATTCAAAAAATATTAAAACTTCCTTCTTTATTCTTCCTTCTTCCTTTGAGTTTGGAAACCAAAATTCTACGAAAAAATATTACAAATTTCTGATTTATTCTGCGTTATTGCGCTATGCTTTATAAATATTTTTCTTAACATAAAACGTAGACATTATAGAAAAGTTATGTGTTAGTGTTTCAGAGGCTTTTTCCTCAATAATCTAGTATTGAAAAGTAGATTTTTTTGAGAACTTAAGTAGTTTTGCCAAGCTTTATTGACTCTTTCTCCCTTCTCCCCTACTCCCTCTCTTGGTGCGCTACCAGGTGCGTCTGACGCCGACGCGGGGTCGCACCGCTACTCCCCTGCTCCCCACAAGGTTTTCAGAAGTTCCCGATCGGGGATAGGTTATTGCGGTGGGTTGGAAAACCAAACCCCTATGATAAAATCTTCCTTCTTTCTTTCCTTCTTCCTTCTTCCCTCTTCCTTCTTCCTTCAAATACCATGACTTTTTCCAATCACCCAATTTCGGCGAAAGAAACGAGCTAAAGCTGATTCTTCTAAAGATAAATAAATTGGTCTGCCATGAGGACAAGTACGAGGGTTACGAGTAAGTTGCCATTTATTTAATAAACTTTGCATTTCTGACAGACTTAAAGGAGTACCATTTCTAATAGCACTTCGACAAGAAGTAGCTACTTTAGCAGATTCTAAATCGCCACCTTTACTCAGTTCAATTAAAGCTTCAGCACAGTCATTTCTTTTAGCTAAAATTGCCGGAGCAGTACGAGCTGCCCAAAGAAAATCTCCAAAAATTTCTACTTCTATATTTAAACGTTGAAGTTGTTCTATTTGGCCAGAAGATAAATTATGCAAAATAATTGGTGGCTCCAAATAAATTATTTCCCAAGTATCACATAACTCTTCATATAAAACTCTTTCATGGGCAATATGTTGCTCGATTAACCAAATACCATTCGGATGTTCAGCCACTATATAAGTATTGTGTAATTGAGCGATCGCCTTAAGTTCTATCAATCCGAATTCTTGATTTTTTTCTGCTGTATTATCTGGGGAAACTTGTATCGACCGACGAGTTTGATAGTTCCCTGTCTTTTCAGATACTTTTAATATTTTTTCCACTCTTTCTGATAAAGGAAATTCTGGCATTACTTCCATATTAAATTGTAATGCTTTAGCAATTGCTAGCTCGATTTGTTGTTGCCAAAAACTGAGGTTATGAAGATAAATTTCTGTTTTTGCCGGATGACGATTCCAATTTATTTGATGAGGAAAAATTTGGAAATGAATAAAACATATAGGATAGCGATCGCGAGGACAAGTCCGCGCCAAAGAACTAATAATTTTTTGTTCTAATTCTGGTACTTTTACCACTCTTCCGTTAATAGCAATTTTCACCCAATCAGGTCTTCTCCGATGACATCTATCAGGTAAACCTAAGATTAATTCTAATGATTGTCTATCCAAAAATTGAGAATCTTGATATTGGGAAAAATTTGATATATTTAATTCTTCTGCTTCTTGCTCATCAATTTCTTGTTGAATATACTGTAAATCGCTCAATCTTACCGTAGATAAAATTTGAGGTAAAATTTGTTTTGCCGTAGCGCCAGGACTAATTTGTATCCATAATTTACTACCCTGCCAAACTTGCCAAGTAACATCAGGATAACAAAGCGCTATTTGCTGAATAATTAATTGTATGCCTCGCATTTGTTGTGCCAGAGAAGGCATTCCTTGACGACGTACAGGCCATTTTCCAAACAGATTAGAAACCTTAACAATAGTACCAGGAGCAATGGCAACTCTTTCAACTTCAACAGCCTTTCCTTGTTGATTATAAACAACTCGCCAACCTTCATTTTCATTCTCTAAAAGAGGCGACTTAGGACGACTTAATATTTCCAAAGTTGAAAGATTAGCTAAACTATGAAGTGCCTCTCCACGAAATCCCAAACTGGTAATTTTTGTTAGGTCTTGAAGATTAGTAATTTTGCTCGTACTATGAGGATTAGCTGCTTGTTTTAAATTAGCTAAATTCATACCCATACCATTATCAGATATTTGTATCCGCCACTGTTCAGAAACGATCGAAATTATGATGCGAGTTGCACCAGCATCCAGAGAATTTTCTACTAATTCCCGTACTACTGCTGCTAAAGAATCAATAACTTCTCCCGCAGCAATTAAATTGACAACTTCTTTAGGTAAGGTTTGAATTTTAGATACCATTTATATCAAAGCAGTAACAAAAAGCTTCTAGGTATGTGGAACATAATTTGCTATATTAGTTGACTTCATTGTTGAATTTAGTAGCCGTTTTATCGGCATAAATCTAGTCAATTAATAAAGGTTTCCTTGAGTAAACTATCTCGCTAAAAACATGAAAGTAAACTATAATTTTGATTTTGACTTCGATTCAAAGCATCAAATTTTTGAAGTAAAGAATTATCTTGAGATACAAATAGAGAAATTCCCAAATCCGATTGATCTCTGGCAATACCAAAGAACCATGGGATTGTTTTCAGAATATCTTGAATATAAATCAAATCGGAGTAATTATTATCGTAATCTTCAGTTTTGTTCAATAATTCTACTAAACTATTAAAATCTGTGTTAGATGGCACAAAAATTAATGTGTCAGGCTGCTGAGTATCTAACCAACAGATTGAGAGAAAAGTCTTCTTACTATAAATTTGATAAACTTGTAATGGAAAAGGATACTTTCTTGATAAAGTTAAAGACTTAATCCATTTAAGAGAAGAAGGCTCCCACCAGGGAAAAACAGAAAAATCTTCATCAAGCTGTAACTCGGTAATCATCCATAAAGAATTTTCATCGCAATTTCCAACTTCCCAAAGTTGATGTGCTGGTTCATCGTATTCTCCCACAAGTATCCCTTTAATTAATTCTGATAAATTACTAACATAATCATAACTTGATATTATACTATTTTTCCCGAATAAGGACGAGTATGAGTTTATAAATTTATCTCGAAGTACATGATTTTTAGATAAAAAACCAAAAGAAAGAAGAAAATCAGATTTGCTACCCCAAGGCAAAAAAACCCATCTGTACTTGTTGGCCATATTAGTTAGTTCCAGATCGATTTCTTCTAGAGAAGGTAAAGACTTAAAATTTTTTTCTGTAAAAATTGTTTGGGAATTTTGCGGTGCAGATTTGTCTATAAATTCACCGTGTAAATACCAAGAATGAAAATGCCAACGGGCACTTTTGTTTTCAGGTAAATTATCAAAATTAACTAATCTTTCTTCGCCCTTCAAATTGCAAATCCAAATTTCAGAAAAGGTTCTTTTTAAGAAAGATATAAGTCTTTCTTTACTTAACAAATGGTGTTTATACAAAAAAGTAATATGATACATTAGATTCGTTTTTAATGGAGCTAAAAAAATGAGTGAGACTGACAAAATCATTAGTAAAGAAACTTGGTGGCTTATGTCCGCACATTTTCCAGATTTATACTGGTCACGTCTTCAAATATATTATGATAATACTGCTGAAGTCTTAGCAGCAGATGGCAAAAGATATAAATTTGATAGTGAAGAAGAAGCTAGATGGTTTTTATTTGAAGATGATTATTCTTCTTTTGAAAATCTTGATGCAGAAGATGAAGAAGAATTAGGAATGCCTATATCCTTGATTCAGATTCCATCTGGTAACAGCGATGATGAAATTCTCAAAAAGATGTATGTTAAGATGATTTTTTAAATAATAGATATTAGACCTCATGCCCCAATCAAAAATCAAGGATTTAGAACAAGCTGTTGGTCAGTTTGTGCTGTATGAACATATTTTAAATCTTACGAACCTGAGCGAAAATTATACTTAGCTATTCCTGAAGAAGTACGTCAATCAGTTTTTGAAGAAGAAGCTGGAATAGTATTAATAGAAGATCGAATATTACGTCTTTTTAGCTTTAATCACACTAAAGAGGTAATTGTCAAATGGATATGCTAAATATTGAACTCAAGCAAGCAATTATTAAGGTTTTACAAGATATTGAATATATCGGAAATTACCTCGAAACTCAATGTCAATTAGTCATAGATGAAACTGGAAATCATTACTTACTTATAGAAATAGGTTGGCAAAATAGTAGACGAATTTATGGAACTCTAATTCATCTGGACATCATCAAAAAAATTTGGATACAACAGGATGGCACAGAAGAGGGTATCGCTAATGAACTTGTTAATCTAGGTATATCTCAAAACCAAATTGTACTTGCTTTCAAAACACTTGAGCGACGTAAGATTACTGATTTTGCTGTTTATTAATAGACATCATATCCCCGCCAGTGAAGTAATGCTGCTGCCTGGGCTTTTCTCAACATAAATAAATTTGCTTTCCACCGCATTTTGCTTAACTCTAAAGGAAATATCCAAAATTTTCTACTTCTATATTTAAACGTTGAAGTTGTTCTAATTGAGTTGAAGATAAATGATACAAAATAAGGGGCATTAAACCCGCAGAAAAGATAAATAGTTTAAATCTAATTTATTGCCTTGAATCTCCCTTTTTAATCAAAGATAAATCTGATTTAATCATTTTAATTCCCCTGATTATTTGTAACATTCTTTTTTCAAACCTGTACCCACAGTAAGAAAAAAAATATAAATATTGTTTATTTATTTATTTATTTATTTTAAATATTAATAAGAAAGCTTACAATTTACTTTCGTTACTACTACTCGCCTGTTAAAATAAGGAAAATCCCTGAATTAGAATTAGTCTTAATAAGATAAGCGAATAATGACTTCAGACTCCTCCAACTCCGAAGAATCTCAACCAGAAGAAAAACCTCAGAATCAACTGGAAGAGGAAGATATACGGCGCGAAATGCTGAGAGGCCGGGAGTTTACCCTGGCTGATGTTATTGCTCAAGAAGGCGGCTCTTTTATGAAAGGGGAATCTCCAGTTCCCAAGCTGGTGCAGGTCAAGGCTGAAATCAATACTTTGATTAGCCAGAATTTGCGGGATGTCTCAGGAGTCTTAGAAGCAGTTCTATGTAGGTGGGTTGATGAAGATACAGCCCGAATTAGTAAACATCTAGATTCGCCATTGCAAGCTTTATTAGGATTATTGAAGTCCATTTTGGACAATCCCCCAATTCTTCATGAGCTAGTACGTCAGGTTGATATGCTCTGGGGAAAAATAAATAGTGAGCGACCTTATTTTCAACGTCCGGGACAGCCGCCTCACCCCGATGATGAATATACCCATGAATCAGTTTATCAACAGCTTGTTGAACTGACCCGTTGCCTGAATTCTAAATCGTCTTAAACTTACATCGGTATTACATAGTAAGTCAGGAAAACCGAAGGAAAGAAGGAATAAAAGCTGAAACCTAGAATAAATATTTATAAACTTTTACACAAACGGTATCAACGGACATGATATAATTTGTCGGAAAAATCCTGAATTGAAAGAACGCGAAAATTTTAGCGAGAGTAGTAAAAGCGATCGCCCTTACTTCACAATTTGAAAGATTCAATCTCCTGAAGCTAACACTAACGCAGCATTTTGCCCACCAAACCCAAAACTCAAACATAAAACATTTTCCACCTGAGACTCACGACCATACCTAACCAAGTCTAAGTCAAATTCTGCCTCATTTAATCCCACACAGGGAGGTAAAATCTGATGTTCGATCGCCATCAAACAAAATGCAGCACCCAACGCTCCAGACGCTCCCAATGTATGACCAGTTGCTCCCTTTGTCGAACTAACTGCCACTCCCTGGGGAAAAATTTGCTGAATTAAATTAGCTTCGTGGCGATCGTTTAATTGAGTTGCCGTTCCGTGAGCATGAACATAGTCAATATCTTCAGCAGATAAACCGCTTCTTGCCAAACATTGAGCGATCGCCAACATTGCACTTTTGCCACTCAAATCTGGTGCATTACCATAAATTGCATCATTTGTCAAACCAAAACCCCGAATTTCACCATAAATTTTAGCCGCTCTTTGCCGTGCAAACTCAGCAGACTCCAATACCAAAACAGCAGCTCCCTCCCCCAAAACTAACCCCTCCCGACAGCGGTCAAAAGGATAAGCACCTGTTTGAGCCAAAGCACCCATTTTTCTAAATCCTGCTATACTCAGAGGTGTAATAGGAGATTCCACAGCACCAGCGATCGCCTGTTGACATTGACCCGTTTCTATTAACTCCACAGCACGAGCGATCGCCCATATCCCCGTAGCACAAGCAGCCATCGGAGTAAGTACAGTACCCTTTGCACCTATCTGACTCGCAGCAAAAATAGCAGGTTGATGAGGCAAAAGATCGATAAATGAAGTGTCATTTTTTTCCAGATCGTTTTGCCGATCGTCTCCAATAAGCTGCTTTTTTGCCAACTTTTCCAGCATTCCTTGATAGCCACGACTAGAACCGATGACCACACCACATTCAGGTAAGGGCAGTGTTAAACCTGAAGATTTGACAGCAGTTTCTACGACTTCCTTGATTAACTGAGTTAAATTAACAGGTTGAAAATTTATTAAACCCAAAGGTAAGGGAGGTAATTCTGCAAAAGGTTGATGTAACTCTATAGCAGACTTACCCTCCAACAGTTTTTTCCAACTTTGATGGAGGTTCCCCAAAGCAGAAGTGAGACCGATACCCGTAACTACAACTTCCACAGTTAAGTTATGATTCGCTGCTATTTGGTATGGTTAAATTTTCCAGACCTTCAACAACTTTAGCTGACTCAATGCGATCGCCAGCTTCAATATTATCGACAACTTCTTTCATCCCTTGTGTCACATAACCAAATACTGCATAATTACCATTCAAAAATGGCAGGTCGGTTAAAGTAAAATAAAATTGGGATGAAGCAGAATCAGGAAATTGAGACCGAGCCATTGCTACAGCACCTCTTGTATGAGGCAAAACAGGCGGCTGCGCAATACCAGCTTCTTCTAAAGTGTTACTGTAAACAGGTTCAGAAGCATCTTGAGGTTTAATTTCCAGAGGAATGTAACGTTCGCTAGAAGTTGTGGGGTCTATAAAACCTCCTGTACCTAAATTATTTAAGGGGATATTGAGGTTTTTACTTTGAGGGTCGCCACCCTGAACCACAAAAGGTTGAGGTTCGCGCACTACTCGGTGAAATACTAACCCATCATAAACCCCTTTTTGAACTAAATCAATAAAGTTACCTGCTGTGACCGGAGCATTTGTACCATCGACTTCTATGGTAATAGGAGAGGAATTCACAGTCATTACTACTGTTGCTTTACCGTTGAGCTTAGGTAAACTGCTGTACTTAGCATCTAATGTTGTTTGACTTGACAGGGTCGAAACTTCTGTATTAGGAGCAGAGGTGGCAGTACATCCTGTCACCAACAAAGTTACTACTATGATTAATGACAATAACAACTGACTGATTTTTCTTTGCATTTTCACTCACAATTCAATGTTAATTTTTTGAGACTCTCATCGTTATAGCGCTGCGCGCAGGCAACAGGCAACAGGCAACAGACAATAGGGGGAATAAAAAGCTGATAATATAAGACTTTTAGCTATTGGACAATTCCTGCAATTTGTAAATATGCCAGCGCACATTGCTATAAATCAAAAATTATAACGGGAGATTCTTGTTTGACTGAAGATTCTTATTTGACTGACGCAACGCTACGCATTTCATGCGGACATTTTTAAATGTTCAAACTCAGTAGACATCTGTTCAACAATTAATAATTAATAATTAATAATTAATAATTACCTCTTCTTTTCAAGGAGAGGATTGACGAAAAGGAAATTTTTTTCTTGTTTCTCCTTCAAAGGAGAGGCTTTAAACCTTAATTATTTGGTAAAAAAGATACAGCTTTTTTGTACAAGTAGGGAACAGGGAAAAGGGAACAGGGAAGATTTTTTTAGGAAAAAAACACGGAAAATGATTTTTTGAGTTATTACACTCTAGTTTATCGCAAATAAAGGGCAAGTTAATTTTCACGCCTATGTCTAGTCAGAGATTACTTCTAATTTCTAATACCAATTCACTGTTTTTAGTAGATCAAATCTAACTTCTGACTTCTAACTTTTGACCAATGAAATCTTAAAAGGGAAGGGTCTTGACCAAAATTTTTCACTCAAAAATAGTTTCCTACTTTCATAAGTCAAATAATTGCCCGAAACTATCGTCTTATCAAAGTTTTTAGTAGATCAAATCTAACTTCTGACTTCTAACTTTTGACCAATGAAATCTTAAAAGGGAAGGGTCTTGACCAAAATTTTTCACTCAAAAATAGTTTCCTACTTTCATAAGTCAAATAATTGCCCGAAACT
>JAXHSW010000173.1:17654-17952 GCA_034190295.1 Cyanobacteriota bacterium
ATCTAACTTCTGACTTCTAACTTTTGACCAATGAAATCTTAAAAGGGAAGGGTCTTGACCAAAATTTTTCACTCAAAAATAGTTTCCTACTTTCATAAGTCAAATAATTGCCCGAAACTATAGTCCGATCGAAGTTTTTAGTAGATAAAATCTAACTTCTGACTTCTAACTTTTGACCAATGAAATCTTAAAAGGGAAGGGTCTTGACCAAAATTTTTCACTCAAAAATAGTTTCCTACTTTCATAAGTCAAATAATTGCCCGAAACTATAGTCCGATCGAAGTTTTTAGTAGATAAA
>JAXHSW010000173.1:18052-20770 GCA_034190295.1 Cyanobacteriota bacterium
ATCTAACTTCTGACTTCTAACTTTTGACCAATGAAATCTTAAAAGGGAAGGGTATTGACCAAAATTTTTCACTCAAAAATAGTTTCCTACTTTCATAAGTCAAATAATTGCCCGAAACTATAGTCCGATCAAAGTTTTTAGTAGATCAAATCTAACTTCTGACTTCTAACTTTTGACCAATGAAATCTTAAAAGGGAAGGGTATTGACCAAAATTTTTCACTCAAAAATAGTTTCCTACTTTCATAAGTCAAATAATTGCCCGAAACTATCGTCCGATCAAAGTTTTTAGTAGATCAAATCTAACTTCTAACTTTTGACTTTCAAATTTTGACTTTTGACTTTTGACTAGGGTATTGACCAAAATTTTTAGCTCAAAAATAGTTTCCTACTTTCAAATGTCAAATAATTGCCCGAAACTATCGTCCGATCAAAGTTTTTAGTAGATCAAATCTAACTTCTAACTTCTAACTTTTGACTTTTGACTTTCAAATTTTGACTTCAGTGAAACGGTCTGACTTCTACTACAACCCTTCCAAAGGGACTTGAAGAAACTTCGCCAGTTGAGCCGCTTCATTTTCTAATGTTGACAAGGCCAATGGCTGACCTACACGGGTAAGAGGAATTTGCCTACTGTCTTTGAGACGAAGATATATAGCTCTACGGGGATTGAGACCTTCTTTAATATCTACTTTAATAGATTGCACATTTTCAATAGGACAACTAAACTCTACTTTACGGTTCTTACCAGGAAATCCCCAGCGAAAAATCATCACCTGGCCTTTTTCTTGGTTATACTCATTATAGCCACCACCAATGTCCCAAATAATAGTTAACCACAAAAAGAGTCCATAGAGGGTACCAAGCACACCATAAAATCCCATAGCTATTCCCTGGGGTAAGAAATTAAGTTGGCTAGGGTCAGCAACAAATAATAGATTAACCTTGAGATAGCTAGATATCCCTGATAAGAGGAAACCAATACCTCCCATACTGACAATTACAGCCCAGAAGTAATTACTGAGACGACGAGACCCTATAATTTCTTTACGCAGTAAGCGATCGCCTATCAAAGTTTGAGTAGTCATAAATCCTCATCTATTACATAATTCTCAATTTTATAGCACTACAAGAATTAGTTAGGACATTTTTCAACCCTGTTTCCTGACGGATTCCGCATCGAAAATCCTTTTACAGTTTCAAGACTTACGCACAAGCACTATATAGGGTTTGCGCAAGCGCTTGTCTTTGAGACAACCCACCCGCAGGCCCCGACCGTGGAGAACCCACCCCTAGCCCCTCCCAGGAGGGGAAGACAGGAGACAGTAGAAATAGGAATAGGAATGAGCGAGGAGGTAGGAGTAACAATTGTCAGAATGATTTTTCGGCCCAACTATGAGCCGAAAATACACTCCATGCATGAGCGTTTTAGACGTGATACCAGGCACTGCAATTCGACCCCAAAAAACCTAAAGTCTTTATATGTCAATGCTTTTAGATTAGATATTTCATTAATTGATAATGGATAATTGATAATTACCTCTCCCTAAAACGGATAGGATTGAATAAAAGGAAAAAATTTATTTTTTTCCCCTTGAAAGGGGAGGCTTCAAGGCGTGAATTATTTAATTATTTAATTATTAATTCTTCGGTAAGCCCTATATGTAGCCAATGGCCATTTGCCCCTACAGATGGTGTTTAACGCGCGTCAGCAAGTCTGCAAGTCTGCAAGTCAGAAGTTATTTTTGGAGCGGGGCTTAAATCCCCGTTAAAAAAATATTTCGCCTTAAAAGGCGGGGTTGCGCGACCCTTATGATTTTGATAACTTTATATTTTGCGTAAGTCCTGAGTTTGCTATTCCCTATTCCCTATTCCCTGGGGCGTAGCGCTATAAAATTTTTTAGACCCAAAATATATTTATATCTAAAATCTAAAGAAAAGCTTAAATTTATTTAAGCTACTGAAAAAGATAATTGCAAAATTTATTAAATATATATATACTTATGTTAACTTGCTTAAGAAAGCAAACTTTTTAATAAAAACAGCGGGAAGTCCCGCGCTCTCCTGAAGGGGAACATAGAAAAAACAGGGGGAGGGCATCACCTCTGTATAAACAGCGACTCCGCATGGGAGTTGAAGAATCCCGCAGTGTCGCGTAAGCGCAACGTCGGGAGTATGTCAATAAAAGCAAGAGGATATAAAAGTAGTTATGACTGTAGCAGTCGGACGCCCGCAGAGTCAACGAGGACCATTTGATGTCCTAGACGATTGGCTCAAACGCGATCGCTTCGTATTTGTAGGTTGGTCTGGTATACTTTTGTTCCCATGTGCCTTTCTGGCCATCGGAGCATGGTTAACTGGAACCACCTTTGTCACTTCCTGGTATACCCACGGGTTAGCCAGTTCTTATCTAGAAGGCTGTAACTTCCTGACCGTAGCCGTCAGCAGCCCCGCCAACAGCATGGGACATTCCCTACTATTCCTCTGGGGTCCAGAGGCTCAAGGAGACTTTGCTCGTTGGTGTCAAATCGGTGGATTGTGGACATTCACAGCTCTCCATGGTGCATTCGCTCTGATAGGTTTCTGCCTACGTCAGATTGAAATCGCCCGTTTGGTAGGAATACGTCCTTACAACGCCATTGCCTTCACAGGTCCAATAGCAGTATTTGTGAGTGTATTCTTATTGTACCCATTGGGTCAATCAGGCTGGTTCTTTGGAC
>JAXHSW010000174.1:0-20698 GCA_034190295.1 Cyanobacteriota bacterium
TCAATGGAACTTTATTACATTCAACAATGATACGGCCTCCCAATTTTTTAACCAGAGGGATATAGCGGATAAATTGAATAGAATCTCCTAAACCTTGTTCGGTATAAACTAATAAAGTTTTACCCTGAAAATTTGAACCATCCCATACAGGTTGAGCAAAACCACGAGTTATATAATCTTGACGTTTACAGCGCCATTCATATTCAGAAAATCCAGCTAAAAAATCTCCTTGTTTGAGAAGAATAAATCCTCTAGCAAAGTGAGCATTAATATAGTTATGATTTAACTCAAGACTTTTTTCATAAAGAACTTTTGCTTCTGTTAAATTACCCTGTTCTTTCAGAAGATTACCCCAACAGTTATAAACATCAGCATTATTTGGTTCAATCTCTAGAGATTGTTTAAAACAACGAATTGCTTCTGGAATATTGCCTTGAATTTTAAATATTTGACCTAAATTATGCCAAGCTAAAGCATCATTTGGTTTTAGTTCAATCGCTTTTTGATTATGGACTATTGCCCGCTCTAGTTTCTGTTGTTTTTTCAGAGCAACAGCTAACCTTAGATGAGTTTGATAATTATTAGGGTTGAAGTTAATTGCTTTCTGGTGGTAAGTAATTTCTAAATCTATTTTCCCTGCTTTTTTTGCACAAAGAACAAGTATTTCAAATGCAGCAGCGCAATGGGGTTGATATTGAATAATAAACTGACATATTTTCTCTGCTTCCTTCCAGTTTTCTACCTGATATTTTTCTAAAGCTGTTGTCAGTAACTGCTGAGTTGTCACTGATGACCCTGGTTGAATTATTGATGGATAGTCTGTTTGATTAAAATTCAGTAATTTAGATGATAAAGCATCAACAATTTCTCGACAAACTTCTTGCCAATCATCAGATTTACTCTGTCTAAATAATCTCATTGTCGGATACCAAGGACTATCTTCCCGGTCTGTTAACCAACGCCAGTCAGAATCAAAATTTAATATTACCCAAACTGGTTTTCCTAATGCTCCTGCTAAGTGAGCAATAACTGTATCTATTGTAATTACTAAATCTAATTGTTTTATAACTGCTGCTGTATCAGTTAAGTCATTAAAATATGAACTTAAATTATGGATTTTAGTCTGAGAATTCAACCATTCTAAATCTTGGGGAGAGACTTCTTTTTGTAAAATATAAAAGCTAGCATTATCTACATTCAAAATAGATTGAAAATCTGCTATAGAGCAAGAACGTTTTTTGCTAGTCTTGGTTTGGCTATTTGTTTCCCAGGTTATGCCTATTTTGAAACTATTTCCAGTTTCTGGCAGTTTAATTTTTTTTGATTCTGGCGCAAATAAATAAGGAATTTCAGCAGGTATAGTTTCCAGAGTAGTTCTGAAAATTCTAGGTAAGCTCATTAATGGAATTTGCAGGTCAAAATCTGGTAATTCTTCACCTATAACAAATAATTCATCTATTTCTGGAACAGTGGTAAATAATAATTTTAATCCAGCTTCATTACATCCAACAATTACCCGCCCTCCCAATTTTTTAACTAGAGGAATATAGCGGATGAATTGAATAGAATCTCCTAAACCTTGTTCGGTATAAACTAACAAAGTTTTCTCCTGAAAATTTGAACCATCCCATAAAGGTTGAGAAAAACTATGAGTTATATAATCTTGACGTTGATAACGCCATTCATATTCAGAAAAACCTTGAGTAAAATCTCCCTGTTTGAGCAAAACAACAGCTAAACCAAAGCGAGCATTTACATAATTTTTGTCTAATTTAATAGCCTCTTGATAATACTTTTGAGATTCCGCAAGTTTTCCTAGCTCTAAAAATATACTGCCTAAACTGTTATATGCTTCAGCATAATTTGGCTTAAGTTCAAGGGATTTTTGATAATGCTCAATAGCTGCCTCAAATTGACCTTTGTCTCGCAAAATACGTCCTAAATTATGCCATGCTTCAGGATAATTAGGGCGAAAATTAATTGCAGTTTGACAATGATTAAGCGCAGCATCAATTTCCTGATTATCTTGAAGTGCAACAGCCAAATTATTATGAGTTTCCGCATAATTAGGATTTACCTTTAAAGACTCTCGATAATAAGCGATCGCTTGTTCTATTTCACCACTTTGATAAGCACATACACCCAAAAGTTCTAAAGCTAAAAAATTATTGGGCTGTTTTTTAACAATCTTCTGACAAATACTTACCGTTTCTTTCCAGTTTCCAGATTTGTATTTTTTCAAAGCTTGTTTCATTTGAGCATTATAAAATTTTATATCCATAATTTCTGGCATTTTATTTTGAGAAGAACTATTCTCCAACAAATCTTTTAAATTATCTTTCACTTGTTCAAATACATTATCCCAATCTCCAATTTTTGACTGTCTAAATAATCTCATTGTCGGATACCAAGGACTATCTTCCCGGTCTATTAACCAACGCCAGTCAGAATCAAAATTTAACATTACCCAAACTGGTTTTCCTAATGCTCCTGCTAGGTGAGCAATAACTGTATCTATTGTAATTACTAAATCTAATTGTTTTATTGCTGCTGCTGTATCAGCTAAATCATTCAAAGATGAACTTAAATTATGGATTTGAGTCTGAGAGTTCAGCCATTCTAAATCTGTTTGAGAGACTTCTTTTTGTAAAATATAAAAGTTAGCCGTATCTATATCTATATTTAAAATGTCTCTGAAATATTGAATAGAACAAGAACGTTCTTGGCTCGTTCTAGTAGTACTACTTGTTTGCCAAAATATTCCTACTTTAAATTTTTTTTCTAGGATAGGTGGAATCTGAAAAGGGGTAGATTTAGGAATAGATAAGTAAGGGATTTTAGCAGGTATAGTTTCTGGGGTAGTACCGAAAACTCTAGGTAAACTAAGTAATGGAATTTGCAGGTCAAAATCTAGTAATTTTTCACCACTAACAAATAATTCATCTATTCCTGAGACAGTAGTAAATAATAATTTCAACTCAGGTTGATTACATTCAACAATTACCCATCCTCCTAATTTTTTCACCAGAGGAATATAGCGGATAAATTGAATAGAATCTCCTAAACCCTGCTCGGTATAAACTAACAAAGTTTTACCCTGAAAATTTGAACCATCCCATAAAGGTTGAGAAAAACTACGAGTCTTAGTATTCTTGTCTAAACAGCGCCATTCATATTCAGAAAAACCTTGAATAAAATTTCCCTGTTTGAGCAAAACAACAGCTAAACCAAAATGAGCATTTACATAATTTTTGTCTAATTTCAGAGCTTGCTCATAATATTTTTGAGATTTTGCAACTTTTCCCAGTCTTAAAAAGATAAAGCCTAAAACATTATATGCTTCAGTATAATCTGGATTGAGTTCAAGAGATTTTTGATAATGTTCAATAGCTGTTTCAACGTGACCTTGTTTTCGTAAAATATGTCCTAAGTTGTACCATGCTTCAGCATAATTAGGATTAATTTTAATTGCCTGTTGATAATAAGTACTCGCCTTTGATAAGTCTCCCTTTTTTTCCCAAGCAAAGCCTAAATTTAGATTTGTGCATGAGTTGTCAGGATTAATTTCTCTAGATTTTTCATAGTGAATAATTGCCGACTCAATTTGACCTTTTTCTAAAAAAATAAGTCCTAAATTTGAATAGTTACTACTATCACTAGGTTCCAGAGAAATAGCTGTTTGATAATGAGCGATCGCTTCAGATAAACGACCTTCTTTTTTCAGAATATTTCCTAAATTTGAATAACCTTGACTAAAATTAGGGCGAAGATTAATAACTTGATGAAAAAGATTAATAGCAGTTTCATTTCTACCCACTAAATACTCAAGTACAGCTAATAAGTGCAGTGCATCAAAATATTGGGGTTTTTCCTCAAGTACTCGACGACATATTCTTTCTGCTGCTGCCCAATTATTTTGTTGATAATACTGATATGCAATTTCAAATCTTTCTGTTAACTTCATCTGAGATTCTATAAATTCAATTAATGCTTGTTTTACCTGAAGAAATACACTATCCCAATCTTCAATTTTTGGCTGTCTAAATAATCGCGCTGTGGGATACCAAGGATTATCATTTCTATCTAACATCCATCACCAGTCTGGCACAAAAAGTAATAAAATCCAGAGTGCTTTTCCCAAAGCTCCTGCCAAATGTGGCACTGCTGTATCAATAGTAATAATTAAATCAAGTTGAGCAATAATTACTGCCGTATCAGTAAAGTTATTTAACTGACTACTTAAATCTAATATAGGTAACATTTCTAATCATTGAATATCTACTCCTGGCCTTTTTTGCAGACTATAAAAAGTTACTCCTGGTATGTCTAACAATGAATGAAAATATTTTAACTTACAAGAATGTTTAGTAGCAGTTGAACTTATTGTTTTGGCAGCCCAAACAATACCAACTTTCAAGAAATTTCCCACTGGCAGCTCTAATTTTATAGGTTGAGTATTGAGTATTTTTAAATTCGGAATTGGTAGAGAAGTATTATCTAAAGTACTTCCCAATATCCGAGGTAATTCTAACAACGGCGAATGAACATCAAAATTATGAAAATTTGCTTCGCGGTCTACACATTGTTCGATTCCAGGAATCGTTTCCAGTAATCTAATTAAAAATTTTTGACAAGCCAAAATCACTCACCAATAACTCCTAATACTTGAATAAAATTTCCCTGCTTGAGCAAAATAACAGCTAAACAAAAGTGAACATTTGCATAATTTTTGTCTAATTTAAGAGCTTGTTCATAATATTATTGAAATTCTGTAAATTTTCCTAGTTCTAAAAATCTGTACCCTAAACCGTTATCTGATTCAGGATAATTTGGCTTAAATTCAAATGCTTTTTGATGATTTTCAATGACAGTCTCAAGTTTCTGGTTGTCCTTCAGTGCTAGACCAAAATTCATAGTAATTTTGGCATTATTTTAATTCAGTTTCACTGCTTGATAAAGGTAGGCAACTGTTTTTTTACTTGCCCATCTTAACCAGCAATAACTCCTAATAAAGGGTGCAACGATAATGCATGAATAAAGCCAAAAAATTATCGCTTTTAGGCAACAGCTCCGTCAGGGAATAAGGAATAGAGAATAGAGAATAGGGAATATATAAGAAAAAAGTATTTTTGCACTACCAGATGCACCCCTAATAAATGTAGCGATCGCTAATTTTATGTATGTCTTTCTCAGATTTTTTGGTAGATTTTTTTTCAGTAATTTTCAATTGACTTTTTGATAACTCTTAACTGCGGAGTTAAAAAGATTTTCTAATGTCTGATTTTCCATAAATTGAGCCTACTTACAAAATTATTCATTCAAATTAACTAGAGTAGCGGAATTAAATTTTTAAATTTGTAGTTATGATTATAGTAGTCCTATTTTGGTTATGTAAAAATAACGTTGAAAAATGCAACAACTCTAAAAAACAATATAAAACAGGAGTAAAATCTTCAAACTTTTTTTTGAGTTTATACCGAATAATTAAGGTTTAAAGCCTCTCTTTTAAAAGGGAAAAAAGCAATCGTTAACGCAGCTTTCCAAAAGGTGTAATAGTCAGGTTTTCGTTCCCTCCGGGATGCTTTTCGCTATCGCAAACGCGCCATTCGTAGTTGTCAGAAGCGCAAACGCCATATCCAATCGACTAAGAGAAGAAACATTTTTCCTTTTAGTCAATCCTCTTCTTTTTAAAGAGAGGTCATTATTAATTATTAATTGTTGAATATACTTTTAAAATATGTGGCAATCTACTCAAGGCATTCCCAATATTCCCGATATTACTCATCCCCAAGAATTAATTGAATTTGGCAATCAAATTCTTAAAGTATCTCTCATATTAATTATTCTCATTGGTTTCTTAGGTGTAGGAATAGCAATTATCAATTCTTCTTTCCGTCATCGGCAAAAATCAGAACCAAATATTTTGATTAATGAATTACTGTCTCAATATTCAAATTTACTTAAAAAGTTGCCACATCTAATTCTAGTTTTAATTTTGCTAGTAGGAGGATTTTTTCTCTGTTCAACTCTTAGTAATCGTTATCATCATTGGGAACAAGCAAAAATCGCCAAAATTGCTGCTGGTATAGCAGGAGAGCGTCTCGAACAAATGGCTCCAAAAGTTCGTTATATAGTAGAAGAACCCTATACATATTATCAGTGGGTTGATAATAAACGGGTTGAAGTTAAAAGTACGAGAAATGTGGATAAATATTTAAGAATAAATGCCTCAAATATTCAGGTAAATATTAACCAAGCTAAAGATGTTCAAAATCTTAAAGCTATTTATGTTGTAGATTTTTCCGCAGAATATCAAGTTACTAACCAACTTCAAGATATCCAGGATTTTTTCTTTGAAATTCGTCCTCCTTATGGCTATTCTTTACTGCAAAACTTTCGCGTTGAACAAAATAATCAAAGATTAATTCCTACTAACCCTGAAAATTATAGTTTTCCCTTTAATTTATCCCCTGGAGAAACTATCAATTTCAGAGCAAACTATCAAACTCAAGGCGGACCTCGTTGGATTTATAATGCCAATAATCAACTATTATCAAACTTCCAATTAACAGCATTAGCAAATTTTCCCAAAGCAGACTTTGCTAGTGGTATTGTTCCTACCGAAACTATAGAATCAATGGAATCAAATAATGGTCGTAAATTTACTTGGATATTTAACGACAATGTTTCTGTCAAAAATCCTTTTGGAGTTTTTACCGCCACAGACCCAGTTAAAAATACTGGCATTTTACCCCGTCTATTAATATTAGCTCCACTATTATTTTTATGGTGGTTAATTCTGTTATATTTTTCCCTACCTTTGAGTTTACGAGACGTGGCAATATTAGGCGGAATTTTCTTTGCTTGTTTATTGACTTTGACTTACTGGAGTCGCTTAATTGATGCAAAATTTGTCTGGAGTTTAATTTCTCCAATTTTACTATTTTTAGTTTGGGGTTTAGGCTCAAATCGTCAAACTTCTTTAGCCGCAATTATTTGTACTATTGCTGGTGGAATTTTACCTGTTTTTGCATTATTAGTTTCCTATAGTGGATTAACTTTAAGTATTGCCGGATTACTTTCTGTTATTTGGTTAGTAACTCGCTATTGGTATGGGTGGAATATTATTAATAATTAGGGTTTGCTTATGGAAGTCTTATGAGTAAGGGTAGGAATCAGGAGACAGGAGGAACGGGGAATTATAGAGGAGGTTAGGAGAAAGAATTGCCCCTTAAATTTTCCGCCCTTGTTTCCTGAAAATGCTAACTTTTTGAACTTGAGCAACCTAGAAGCTTGAACTTTTTTCGACAAAAAAAATGCCTTACTCTTTATTTGGCAATGCTTTGATAATTAATCAGCAAACCCTAATTAGTCTATAGCGTTTTTATTTGGGATGTGGAGACCAAATACTATGAAAAAGGTGTGGAGGGAATAGGGAGTATTCAACAATTAATAATTAATAATTAATAATTATATTACCTCTCCTTGAAAAGAAGAGGATTGATTCAAAGGAAAATTTTTTTCTTCTCTTGGTTGATTGGATATGGCGAGAAGACCGCTCTTGCAGAGCCGCTCCGAAGATCGCCATCCCTCAACCGCTTTTTTCCCCTTAAAAGGGGAGGCTTTAAATCACAATTTATCGGTAAAGGAAGGAAAAAGGATTAAATAGTAGCAAACACAAGGAGATAAAGTAATCGAAAATATCAGGTAGTCTTGTATAGTAATGGTATTGATTAAACTTGGGACAAATTACCTTTGGTATTACCCATAATTTGAGTGATTTCTAGACTTTACCCATAATTTCTCTTTGACTAAAAATAAAACTTCAAACCAATAAATTCTGAAAAAATACTCCTGGTTTTTCTCAGTCTTATATGAAATCCGGTTATACAGTTTTCGCACTCTATATTTCCATTCAATGCAGACATAATTGAGTGTAGCTCGAAATAGATAAGTTAATAAATTTCATAATTTAGTGCCACTTCACATAAAATTGGTATAACACCTAACCCCTAACACCCAACACCTACCACCTAAAACCTAAAACCTAGCACCTAACATCTAATTTTCTCCAGCCTCATATAAAATTGATATTACTTATTTAATCCCTGAATATTTGCATAAGATTGATAACTAATTCCTGCATCTTTCATTCTTTCTAACGCTGCATAAATCCGCTCTTCTTCTACCGTTAACGCAATACGAAAAAATCCTTCTCCACATACACCATATCCATTTCCAGGAGCCACGACAATACCACATTTGTCTAGCAATAAATTAACAAATTCTTGAGATGTATAATTTTTTGGAACCGGAACCCATACATATAAACTTGCTAAATTAGGTTGAATAGACCACCCTAAAGATTGTAAACCTTCAATTAAAATATCTCTTCGTTTTTGGTAAACAACTACTAAACTTTGCAACTCTTCTTCAGTAGTAGAAAATGCAGCGATCGCCGCTTTTTGAATTGCTCTAAATACTCCAGAATCTACATTAGATTTAACTTGACTTAATCCCTTAATTCCCAAACTATTTCCTACTACAAAACCAATGCGCCATCCTGTCATATTGTAAGACTTAGATAAACTATGAAATTCAATTGCTACATCTTTTGCATCAGGAATTTGTAATACACTAGGAGGTTTATAACCGTCATAAGCCATTTCCGAATAAGCATGGTCGTGACATAGTAATATGTCATAATGCCGACAAAAATTTACTAATTCCTGAAAAAAGTCTAAAGTAGCTGTGGCACCAGTAGGATTATTAGGATAATTCACCCACAACAATTTTGCTTTTTGAGCCACTTCTTGAGGAATAGTCTTTAAATTTGGCAACCAATTTTCAGTCTGGAGTTGCATTGGATAGGGTTTACCCTCCGCAAAAATTGTTGAGGTACGATAAACTGGATAACCAGGATCGGGAATTATGGTATAATCTCCTGGGTCTACAAAAGCTAGGAAAGTATTGTGAATTGACTCTTTAGAACCTATTGAGGAAATTACTTCTGTTTCTGGGTTTAAATCTTCAATGGCAAACCGACGTTTCATCCAATCTGCTGCTGCTTGCCTATATTCTTTTATACCTTTGTAGGGAGGATAATGATGATTGGTAGAGTCTTGAATTGCCTCATTCATTGCCTGAATAATATGTTTTGGTGTTGGTTGATCTGGATCTCCTACACCTAAATTGATGATGTCAATTCCTCTTTCAATTAATTCATTTCGTTTACGGTCAATTTCTGCAAAGAGATAAGGTGGTATTTGTTCTAACCTTTTGGCAAGCTGCATAGTAATTTTTATAGACTCCTGAAGTGACATCTCCCACACTAAGCTGACGCTATAGTGTAGGCTTCTCGTTTCGCAGTCCCGGTATTCCGTCGGACTCCACGAGCTTTAAGGACGGAATGCCCTACCGCCCTATTTTTGATATTTATCGCCGCATTTAAGTCGCGGTCTATTACAATACCGCAATGCGGACAAGAATGAGTTCGTATGTTTAATTCTTTGGGAACTTTTTCACCACAATTTGAGCAATCTTGGCTGGTATTTTTGGGGTTTACTGCTATGGTTTTCACTCCAGCATTTTCCTCCTGCGGAGGAGCTGCGCTAACGGCTTTGACAGTCAAAATAGACAAGAATTGACCCCATCCAGCATCGTTAATTGATTTACTCAAACGAGTTTTTGCTAGCCCTTTAATATTTAAGTTTTCATGGGCAATAACCTCAGCTTTTAATAACAATTCATTGGCTGTTTTGAAATTAAAATCTTTACGTTTATCGGCATTTTTTTTATGTTGTTTAGCCACAGCTTTTACAGCCTTTAACCACCTTTTACTTCCTTTTTTCTTTCGAGATAAACGTTTTTGTAGAGTCTTTAATCGCTGCTGAGATTTTCGATAGTATTGAGGGATTGGGACAGATTCTCCTTCACTTGTTACTAAGAATTCCTTCAGTCCCATATCAATTCCCAGAGTATTTTTTAATGTAGGTTCAACTTCACTTGTTAAAGCTGGAACCGATCTGTCTTCTAGGGATAAAGTTACATAATAACCATCTGCTTTACGACTAATAGTTACTGTTTTAATTTGAAAACCTAATGGTAACGGCCGATGTTTAATAAACTTGATATTACCTATTTTTGGCAAGTTTATCTTCTTTCCTTCTATGCAGTCTTGCTTGATTTGAGGATAAGTAAAACTGCGTAGACGTCCTTTTCCTTTAAACCTTGGTTTTCCTGATTTATGTCCATTTTTGTCTGCTTTAAACCATCTATCAAAGGCAAGTTTTACCCGTTTTATGCAATCCTGTAAAACCTGAGAATGAATTAGCTTGTACTCAGGAAATTTGTCTTTGGTATTGACCAAATCTTTTTTTTGAGAGTAATAATCTGGACGATCTCTTAGTTGAGGAATTGGCATTACCAAGGGGCAAGCGTTAACGGGACAACGATTTTCTGACCACCATGAGAATCTTTCACTCAAACGATAGTTGTACTGCCGACGCAACAATTCCAACCACATTTCTATTGTGGCTATTTGTTCGGAGTTGGGCCTTAATTTATATTGGTAGGCAGTCCGCATTACTATAAACACAAGGTTTGATCGTTGTTATGATAACATCAACTTTTTCCTCTTGAGCAAAAAGCAATATTTGTAAATTAATGGGGCACCAAAGCCAATTAATTTACCGCCGATTCATCCGCCAAATCAGAGATTATGGCGTGAGGCTTCTCGACGATTTAGCTAAAAGCTTTTAGCAATTCAGCATTCAGCATTCAGCATTTTCTCACGGGATGCTCCGCAAACAGCTTATATTTCTTCTACTGAAACTAAGAACAATACAATTTCAAAGGAATGTCTACCCAAGATGTTAGCTGAAAGCTATTTAATAGTTAATTATTCTAGTTATTAATATCTTGATAATTTCACCGTAGCTACCGCAGTTGCTGTGCCAACCCTATATTCACAAACCAAAGAAAAATCATCATTTTGTGAAGCTCAAAAAAACGGCAAGGATTTTCCCCTTGCATCGCCAAAAAAATCGTGATACTATGTAAATATTGGCCTATACTCGCCTATACACATGACTTTTTATTCAACCCAAAAAACAGCATTTCGCCACTGAATATATATAAAAGAGATACTCACACCATCAAAGCAGAGAAAACTCTCATCCTGTGAAGCACTCAGTTCAAGAAGTAGCGATCGCCAAATTTGCCCGCCCCATCAACACATTCTTATGTTTACTCATGTAGAAGCGATGTAGCTACCGCACTTGCTGTGCCAACCCTATATTCACAAACCAAAGAAAAATCATCATTTTGTGAAGCTACTAAAAAACGGCAAGGAATTTCCCCTTGCATCGCCAAAAAAATCGTGATACCATGTAATCATTGGGTGTTACTCGCCCCTGTGCATGACTTTTTATTCAACCCCAAAAACAGCATTTCGTCACTGAATATATATATAAAAGAGATACTCAGATAACCAAAACAGAGAAAATCATCATCCTGTGAAGCACTAAGAGAAAGAAGTAGCGATCGCCAAATTTGCCCGCCCCATCAACACATTCTGATGTTTACTCATGCAGAAGTGATATAGCTACCGCAGTTGCTGTGCCAACCCTATATTCACAAACCAAAGAAAAATCATCATTTTGTGGAGCTACTAAAAAACGGCAAGGAATTTCCTCTTGCATCCTCAAAAAAATCGTGATACCATGTAATCATTGGGTGTTACTCGCCCCTGTGCATGACTTTTTATTCAACCCAAAAACAGCATTTCGCCACTGAATACTTATGGAAGGAAAACTCACACCATCAAAACACCAGAAAATCATCATCCTGTGAAGCACTAAGAGAAAGAAGTAGCGATCGCCAAATTTGCCCGCCCCATCAACACATCCATAATATTTACTCATGTAGAAGCGATGTAGCTACCGCACTTGCTCTGCCAACCCTATATTCACAAACCAAAGAAAAATCATCATTTTGTGGAGCTACTAAAAAACGGCAAGGTATTTCCCCTTGCATCCTCAAAAAAATCCTTGTTGCCAGACCAGGATTTGGCCACGGATACAGGGATGATTAATTTGCATTCTGTGAAGCTCCAAAAAACGGCAAGGATTTTCCTCTTGCATCCTCAAAAAAATCGTGATACCATGTAACCATTGGGTGTAACTCGCCCCTACGCATGACTTTTTATTCAACAACTGAAAAACTTATATTTTGCGTTGATACTTAATCTAAAAATCATTACCACTCAGCAACGCTCAAATCAATACTTTTGACTTTATAAATGCATGACTTTTAACTTCCGCGTAGCGCTATAAAAGTAATTAAACATTTTAATTAAAACTTATTAAGTTTAGATATTGTGTTAATAATGTAGAGAATAAAGCCAGAAAAGAATAAATAAATAATCAACACTCAAAATCTAACTCTAAGGAACTTCACTGAAAAATTAAGTTATAAAGCCTCTCCATTCATGGAGAAAAAATAAAAAAAAATCCTTTTAGCCAATCCTCTTATTTATAAGAAGAGGTAATTGTTAATTATTAATTGTTGAATTGTGCTGGTTGAATTTATCTCCAACCAAATCAAATAAATCTACTTCAAAAATTCTAGACCGAATATCAAAGTTATAGACAAAACTCAGATTTATGCACCCTAACAAAAAATATAATTGTAGTTAAACTTACTCACGCTAATTCAGATACAATCAACTAAATAATTTGACCCATTAAAGCATTAACCTTCCCAAGACCAAAGCTATCGGTCGAAAACAAAAACTTATATATACTACCAAAAACCAACAATTGATAAATATTTAGATATCAGTTAAATATCCGAAAATTTCAACCAAAATAAAGTTAAAACGATTTGCAGTTTAGATAGTGGGAACAAGCTGAACTCTACCTGCATCCATTTCCTCCATTAATAATTCTAAAGCTTCATAATCCACATCAGAAATATGGCCAATTCTTGTCAACTCAAAATTGATTTGATTTTCTATTTCAGGAGTCAACCTACGAAAATAGAGAGCTTTAGATACAAGTTTCCGAATCATACATTTTGCTTCCATTGCTAATAGAAAAACTCTACATAATTAAATTCTCTGCTAAATATTTACTCTAGTAGGTGATCCAATCCCAGATAAGAGAGTGATATGAATCATTTGGACTTGAAATTAGGAGTAACTTGTCGTCGTGAATCATAATTTCACAGGATAAGTTTTTGATGTTATCTTGAAATATGTGTGTCCTTGAAGAAGGCAGAAGGGAAAAGATAAAATACAAATAAGGTACAAATAGTGGCAGTAGCAGTAGAGAATTTACTAACATCAGAAATCTTAAAACCTGCTCGTTACCTTGGTAATGAGTTAGGAGCCTTCCATAAACCTTGGGACAACGCTCAAGTCCGCTGGGTACTCACCTATCCAGAAGTTTATGAAGTAGGAGCTTCTAATTTAGGACATATAATTCTTTATAATATCTTAAACTCTCAACCAAAACAACTATGCGATCGCGCATATTTACCAGCTCCAGACTTAGCAGAGAAATTACGAGCTACAGATACCCCACTATTTGCTGTTGAGTCAAGGCGATCGCTCACTGACTTTGATATTCTAGGATTTAGCCTCAGTTATGAATTAGGAGCTACAAACATTTTAGAGATGCTAAGTTTGGCAGGTATTCCCCTAACTTGGCAAGAACGAAAATTAACGTCCCAATCTCCTCAAGCACAACAAACATATCCCTTAATTTTTGCAGGTGGTCAAACAGCAACTTCAAACCCAGAACCTTATGCAGACTTTTTTGACTTTATTGCTTTAGGAGATGGAGAAGAGTTACTGCCAGAAATTGGACTAATAGTCGAGCAAGGGAAAATAAATGGATTAACTAGAGAAGAATTACTCTTAGATTTAGCCCAAATTCCAGGGGTGTATGTGCCACAATTTTATCAAATGGCTAAAGATGGCTCTGTTTTCCCCATTCGTAAAGATGTGCCAGAAAAAATATTGCGCCGAGTGGCGGCTCCCATGCCAGCTTATTCTATAGGTTTAGTTCCTTATGTAGAAACAGTCCATGACCGACTGGTAATAGAAGTACGACGTGGCTGTACCAGAGGATGTCGCTTTTGTCAACCAGGAATGTTGACTCGACCAGCAAGAGATGTAGACCCAGAAGAAATAGTAGATACTATCGAAAAGGGTTTAAGAGTTACTGGACATAATGAGTTTTCTTTACTTTCCCTAAGTTGTTCTGATTATCTGGCATTGCCAGCAGTGGGTACTGAAATTAGAAACCGCCTCAAAGATGAAAATATTTCTCTATCTTTGCCCAGTCAACGAGTTGATAGATTTGATGAAAGTATTGCCAATATTATTGGTGGTACGAGGCAAAGTAGTCTGACCTTTGCACCAGAAGCAGGTACGCAAAGAATGCGGGACATTATCAATAAGGGGTTGACCAATGAAGAACTTTTGCGAGGAGTCAAAACCGCTCATGAACAAGGTTGGGATAAGGTTAAACTCTATTTTATGATTGGTTTACCTGGTGAAACTGATGCGGATGTGTTGGGTATTGCAGAAACAGTTAATTGGTTACAACAAGAATGCAGAACTAAAGGTCGGAAGAAACTACAGGTTACTCTGACAATTTCCAACTTGACTCCAAAACCTCATACACCTTTTCAGTGGCATTCTGTCTCAGTAGCTGAATTGCAACGTAAGCAAGAATTACTGAAGGCAGAATTTAGGAGAATGAAAGGTGTAAAGGTAAATTATACCGATGTTCGTATCTCAGCAATGGAAGACTTTCTGGGTAGGGGCGATCGCCGTCTAGCACCTGTAATTCGCCGTGCTTGGGAACGAGGAGCAGGAATGGACTCTTGGTGGGAAAGTTTGGATAGAGCTTTTGCTGCATGGTGTGAAGCTATTGCAGAATCAGACTTGAGTTGGAAATATCGCCAAGTAGAAAATGGTGAGTGGAATGTATTTAAAGATACAGAAAATTCTACTGAAGTTACTTCCGCTGAAAACTTATCATCTCTACTTGACCAACCTCTACCTTGGGACCATATAGAGACTGGAATTGATAAAAATTGGCTAAAAGAAGATTTGCACAAAGCTTTAGCAGCAATAACTGTTCCGGACTGCTTTTTTGCAAGTTGTTCTCATTGTGGTGTATGTGGTCCCGATTTAGGTCATAATATTGTAGTTCCACCTTTGCCTATTCCAGAATTTGATGGTCAATTTGTGCCAAACCAGAATAAGGTACAACGTCTAAGAGTTTGGCTAGGGAAGTTGGGAGAAATGGCTTTAGTTAGTCATTTAGACTTAGCTAGACTATTCGCTCGTGCAGTTCGCCGCAGCTCTATACCAATTGCTTTTACAGGAGGATATCATCCAAGTCCACGAATTATTCCGGCTAGTGCTTTATCTCTTGGAACAACTAGCACAGGGGAAATTGTGGATTTTGAGTTGACAGAACCAATGGATGTGGTAGCATTTCAAAATAAATTGGGAGCTGCTTTACCAAAAGATATACCCATATATAAGGTAGAAGAAGTAGAGGTAAAGAGTCCTTCTGTATCTCAGATATTGGAGAAAGCAGAATATATTTTGAAGGTCCGGAAAATAGCTGAATCTTCAGAAAATTTAACAGAAGATTTTCATAATCAAACAACACAAGAAAAGCTAAATTGGCAAGGGTGGGTAGAGGCAATTAATAATAGTGAATCAATTCTGTGGGAACAAACCACAAAATCGGGTAAAGTAAAAGTTATTAACTTACGCGATCGCTTATTTGAATTGGAGTTTATAGAGTATCCAACCACTGATATTTTTTCTTTAGAAACCAAATGGGATGCCAAAACAGATGGTATTATTCGTTATGTGGGAAGTTATCAGAATGATGGAACTTTACTACGACCACAACATATAATTTATATGCTGGAAAAAGTAAGCAAACAGGAATTTGAATTACTGCATTCTCACCGGAAAAAGTTGTTTTTGAGGTGATATAAATTAAATGAGAATCTTGAGAATCTATAGATAGGTTTTTGTTTTTTTTAGTGTCAGAATTGAAAAAAATTACTCGAAAAAGGAGGAAGAAAGTAAGAAGGTACTAAATTGAAATGGAAATCCTATAAATAAATAAACGAACGGAATTTCAATCAGGAAACCTTTACTTTCTTATCTGTCTACCCCTAAAAAACATTTTTTACCTAAGTGCAATGGTATCTATTCTAGGGCAATAAAAAATTTTCGTAAATTAAAAGATATACGATAGAACTTAAATATTACGACTTGATTAGTTGCGGTCGTATATCCTAACGATAAAATTTAATCTATCTAGTTCTAAATTGCCTGAAAAATTTAATTTAAACTATTTAATAGAACTGATACAAAAATGAAGATTTGTAAAAAAAATGGATTAGTTTTAGTGTGAAGAATTGAAAATACAATAAGATAGAAATTGGTAGAAGTATTCAAATGGGTAAGAGTAAACTGAAGCGTAAACTACTCAACACCAGACCAAGCATTATCAACAACAAAGAAGCAAAGTTCACGCAAGTATTGCAGTGAATATGCAACTAGATTCGGCAAGAGGTCTCCCGTTATAATTTGCGATTTAATAGGAGGGGAATTGCCTGGTAGTAAATTAAACAGGTGTCGATTGCTGTTCAAATATAGCAGTAAAGAGTAGTATAAAATTATGATAATTACTCATTGCTACAAAATTAAGCCCACTTGTGAACAGTCAGTCAAAATTAATTATTGGTTAGAACTGTTACGACGGCATTGGAATTATGCTCTTGGTCAACGTTTAGACTGGTTAAATAGAACTAGATGTAAAATTGACCGTTGCTCATTAATTTCATGCCCTATTGGCGAGATTCCCAGTAGAGTAGATTATTATTTTCAGCAATCAGCACTTAAACAGACAAAACAGTTATTTCCTGACTACAAAGAAATCTATTCAGAAGTCCAGCAAATTAACTTACAAAGACTAGATAAAGCTTGGAAACGTTGGCTAATACCCGATCGAACTGGTAAACGTGGAGGACGACCAAGATTTAAAAAATTAGGGAAGTTAAGGTCATTCTGTTTTAGTAGAGTTAATCATTCCAAAGCAGCAATAAAATTTGATGGTAAACAAATAATTATTAGTAGGTTTGGTACTATTCCAGTAATAGTTCATAGACCAATTCCAGATGGGTTTACGATTAAAACTGCAACTATAACCAAAAAAGCTGATGGTTATTATATAAGTTTTAGTTTGGAAGATAAATCAGTTCCTAATCTAATTCCTACAAATAATATCAAAACTGCTGTAGGTATTGATGTAGGGTTAAAAGAATTTTTGACTACTAATACTGGTGAGACTGTTTCTGTTCCATTTTTTTATAGAAAATCTCAATCTAATTTAGCAAGAAAGCAAAAAAAAGTATCTAGAAAAGAAATAGGGTCAAATAACTGGAAAAAAGCACAAAATAGAATAGCTAGACTACATCAACATATTGCTAGACAAAGAGAAGATTTTCACTATAAGACTGCTCATAAATTAGTTAAACAATATGACTTAATTGCCGTTGAAAACCTGAATATTAAAGGTTTAGCTAGAAACAGTAAATTGTCAAAATCAATTTATGATGTAGCCTGGGGAAATTTTATTGAAAAATTGAATGCAGTAGCGGTAAAACGCGGTGTTCATGTAATAAAAGTTAACCCTCACAATACATCGCAAAATTGTAGTAATTGTGGTCAAAAGGTACCTAAAACTTTGTCAGTTAGGACCCATTCTTGTCCTCAATGTCAAACAGTTTTAGATAGAGATGAGAATGCAGCAATTAACATATTAAATAAAGGGTTAAACGAGGTGGGTATCATCTTGTCTGCTTGTGGAGGCGTAGATATTAATCAGCCTATGAAGCAAGAAACTTCTTTGTTTGAGAAGCTCCCGTTATAATCTCCGATTGAATGGGAGAGAACTTCACAGGTGACTTACATCCATAGCGCCACATTTTTATTAAGCAATTGAGGGAATTGAATGCCAAAGCAAATAATTATTGCCGAGCAACATAGAATTGCTGCGGTATTTTCTGAAGACCAAATACAAGAACTTGTCGTTGCCACAGGTAGCCATCAAGTTAGTGATATATACCTAGGAGTTGTAGAAAACGTACTACCCGGGATAGATGCAGCATTTGTAAATATTGGAGACCCCGAACGCAACGGATTTATTCATGTTAGCGATTTAGGGCCATTAAGATTAAAACGGTCTTCCGGTGCAATAACAGAACTACTTACACCCCAACAAAAAGTCCTGGTGCAAGTAATGAAAGAACCCACCGGTACAAAAGGACCACGCTTAACAGGCAACATAACTCTACCAGGCCGCTATTTAGTCCTAATGCCTTATGGACGGGGTGTCAACCTATCCCGACGTATTCGTTCTGAAAACGAAAGAAATCGCCTCAGAGCATTAGCGATTTTAATCAAACCAGCAGGAATGGGACTATTAGTCCGTACCGAAGCAGAAGGGATGGAAGAAGAAGCAATCCTAGAAGATTTAGAACTATTGCAGAAACAGTGGGAAACAGTCCAAATGGAGGGCAACTCCAACAGAGCACCTGCACTACTAAATCGTGATAGTGACTTTATTCAACGAGTGCTGCGAGATATGTATAGCACAGATGTAAATCGCATTGTCGTGGACTCCAATGAAGCAGTGAAGCGAGTCAAAAAACACCTGCTTAACTGGAGCGGGGGCAAACCACTACAAGTTTTAATTGACTATCATAGCGATCGTATCCCTATCCTAGAATATTTCCGAGTTAATGCAGCAATTCGAGAAGCTCTTAGACCTAGAGTGGACTTACCCTCTGGTGGTTACATTATTATCCAACCCACTGAAGCATTAACTGTAATAGATGTCAACTCCGGTTCTTTCACACGCTCCGCTACAGCTCGCGAAACAGTACTTTGGACAAATTGTGAAGCAGCTACAGAAATAGCCCGTCAACTACGCCTGCGTAATATTGCCGGAGTCATTATTGTGGACTTTATTGATATGGACTCACGGCGAGACCAATTGCAAGTTCTCGAACACTTTAACCAAGTTCTCAAAGCTGATAAAGCCAGACCTCAAATAGCCCAGTTGTCAGAATTGGGGTTAGTTGAATTGACTCGTAAACGCCAAGGTCAAAATGTATATGAACTTTTTGGTCACACTTGTCCTAGCTGTAACGGATTAGGACATCTAGTTCGTTTACCAGGAGAATCAGAAATTCCTGTTGAAGAAGTTAATTTGCCTGTGGTTAGTCGTACCCCAGAGGTCGAAGAAACTATAAGACCTGTAACTATTGCTCCTCCAACTTTAGTAACAGCAACTCAAACTCCTAATGGAGAGACTACACAGCGGTATCAAGAAGTAGAACCTACTAATCATTCCTCAGATTTAGAATTGTTGAATCATCCTAGTTATCAAGAATCTAACCGACGGCGACGACGGCGGCGAGTAGTAGGTGAAACAATGCAAGATGAATCATTGGAATTGCAAGAAAGAGAAATGGGAACAGAGATGGAATATCCCACACTTTCAGAAGGATATCCAATTACAACACCCAATCGACGCCCGGGAAGAGAGATAATTAGACCCATTACTGAACCTCCAGAGGTAGTGACTGTAGAAATGACATCTGATGAGCAAGATGTGTATGCTTTGATGGGTATTTCTCCAATAACTCTTTTAGAAGAGGGAACAGTTAAAAATTCCAAATCAGTAATTATTTCTATTCAGGAACCAGGGGAGAATAGTATTAGAGAAACAGCAGAAAAAAAAGAAGATGTTGAGTTGGAGTCAGTAGAAGAGTACGAAGAAAATAATAACGATGAGGATCGGGAATTAGAGGTAGAGGAAGTTGATTCATCAATGTCTTTAGAGTCAGAAGATCAAAGTGATTTTGATAGTGATGAGGAAGATGGTCAGTACCAGGCAGAATTGAGTGATTCAGATGTCGATCTAAGCTCAGACATCAATGACTCTGATGATTCAGGGCCAATTCGGCGTCGTCGCCGTCGTTCTTCAGCAGCTACAGAAGAATAAACAGAATTTATATTTAGGGAATGCTCTTAAAAATCTTATGAGTAAGGGTAGGAGTCAACCCACCCCAAACCCCTCCCAGGAGGGGAACTCAGGAGGAGTGAGTCAGGAGAAATGGGAACTATAGAGGAGGTAGGATCAAGAATTGCCCCTTAATTTTTTCGCCCTTGTTTCCTGAAAATGCGCTCCTTTTTGAACTTGAGCCACCTAAAAGCTTGAACTTTTTTCGACCCAAAAAATACTAAAGCCTTTATTTGGCAATGCTTTGATAATTAATAAGCCAACCCTAATTATAGCAGGGAACACCGGAGCTGGGAACAGTGGCAAAAGCTTTTCTTTGTCTCAGGTTAATCGTCAATTTCTGTCAAACACCAACTCGTTCCTTGCTATATCTATAACCTCAGTTCTGTAATACTAATTTGAAAAAAAATGCTACGCTTAAGTCAAACTTCAGTTATTAAGTAATGAACACATAATGAATGATTTTTTGATAATAATTAACCAGTTATTGTTAATTATTCTTATGTTTACTACTCCCCCACTCCCCCTACTCCCCCACTCCCCCTACTCCCCTACTCCCCCAC
>JAXHSW010000175.1:0-14152 GCA_034190295.1 Cyanobacteriota bacterium
GAAGGAAGCAATTATTATATAGGAAGGAAGCAATTATTATATAGGAAGGAAGCAATTATTATATAGGAAGGGAGCAATTATTATATAGGAAGGAAGCAATTATTATATAGGAAGGGAGCAATTATTATATAGGAAGGGAGCAAGATGCTCCCACTGCTCTTTCCCTTGAGCAAAATAATTTTTTTAGCAATAAGTTGGGCATTTGAAGAACAAAGAAAAAAGAAATAGGTTCCAAGATATAAATATTAATAATAAAACCTTTGTAGTGCGGGCATCTTGCCCACGACGGGTGTACCTCATTAAGAATAAATCTGGTTGAATACTTAATTATATAGGAAGGGAGCAAGATGCTCCCACTATTTCCTTAACCAAAATAATTACAATAGACTACCATTACAATGCACCACCGTTAAACTTTCCTATTAATGACTACCTTTTTATCAAAAACAATCATCAAAAAATGACAAGTATAGATTTTTTATCTGATTATTTATCTGCCACAATTCGACTTTCTATGCCTCTAGCTTTTGCCGCTTTAGGTGGAATATTTTCCGAACGTTCTGGCATCCTTAATATTGCTTTGGAAGGAATGTTATTAACAGGAGCTTTTGTTAGTGCGGCTGTTTCTATTACTACTGAAAATGTCTGGATAGGAACATTAGTAGCAATTTTTGCCGGGGGAATTTTAGGTTTAATTCATGCCTATCTTTGTGTCAGTTTAAGAGTAAATCAATTAGTCTCTGGTTTGGCAATAAATTTAGCAGTATCAGGATTAACTGCTTATGGAGCCAGAGTATTATTTGACAGTGGCACAATTGCTTTGCCAGGTATTGAAACAATCGACTTTTTCGGATTAAAAGATTTGCCAATTTTAGGAATATTCTTCAATCAAGACTTATTATTTTATTTACTTTTATTGTTAATTCCGGTTTGTACTTATCTGATTTTTAATACCAGTTGGGGTTTAGCATTAAGAGCAGTTGGTGAATATCCTCAAGCAGCAGCAACAGCAGGAATATCTGTTAATTTAGTGCGTTATTTAAGTGTAGGTTTTAGTGGTTGTTTGGCAAGTTTAGGAGGAGTTTATTTAGCATTAGTTCATGTGAAATTTTTCACCGAAGGTATGAGTAGTGGAAAAGGTTTTATTGCTTTGGCAGCCATAATATTTGGTAGATGGTATCCCGTTAATACAGTTTTAGCTTGTTTATTATTTGGAGCAACAGAAGCTTTGCAGTTAAGAGTTCAAGCATTTAATCTGAATATTCCCTATCAATTTTTAGAGATGTTGCCTTATGTTATTGCTTTGTTAGCTTTAATTGGTTTAGCAGGTAAATCTACCCCTCCTGCTGCTTTAGGAAAGCGTCAGTAGGAGAGGGGGGGGAGTGGCTCACAGGGATTATGGCACGGATACACGGATAGGTCAGGGAGTGGGGGAGTAGGGGGAAATGAGAAGATTCTTCAACTATTAATTATTAATTATTAATTATTACCAAAAAATGAAGTCCAAAGCCTCCCATTTTAAGGGGATGAAAAAATATTCAGTTCAGTATTTCAAGCCTCCGGCAATAGTTGTCGGTACTGATAACTGATAACTGATAACTGATAACTGAAATTACCTCTCCTTGAAAACAGAATTGATTGACGAACAGGAAAATTAATTTATCAAAATAACATGGGTCTAAAACCCCGCCTTTTAAGGCGCAATATTTTTGGAGCCTTGCTCAAATCCCCGTTACAAAAATAACTTCTGACTTGCAGACTTGCTGACTTCTGACTTCGTTAATGTTTCTCCTTTAAAGGAGAGGCTTGAAACCTTAATTATTCGGTAAGTAGCACGATTTTTTTGTATTTTATATAAGATGCGTGAAGCAGTATTCTAAATAAGTCTAGAAAATATGGCTGTCACTACGAAAGTATTGAAACTATAAAAACCTCAAAGCTTAAACTTTTCTAACTGCATAAATTAAAAGATTGATATCTAAAAAAAATTGATTTACCATTAATTTTTTGTCTATTTAAAATATTATTAAAAACAAAAATAACCTTCAATAACATTATTTTTATCTTTTTATTTTGACTTGAATACCCCGCCGTCTACACGATATTTACAATTAGTTAATTAGTTGGGGTTATCAGACACGAAGTAGCAGGTCGTTGACTATCCCCATCCACTTTTTCCTTTTCCTTTCTTCCTTCTTCCTTCTTCCTTCTTCCTTCTTCAATTCCCAACTTTATAATCGCCAAATAGCTTTGGAATAATTTAATCTTTATCACCTCCTATAAACAGAAAAACTATGGTATTATACAAACCTCATTAACAAAATATAGAATATAATTACCAATGGCTAAAAGCGAAACCAGGAACGAAGTAGAAGTTCGTTCACAAAGAGTTGATGAATTACGCTCCCTGGGAATAGACCCCTATCCTAGTAAAGCAGTAGAGCGATCGCACACTGCTCAACAAGTTATAGACCTATTTTCCCCTCCAGCAAAGGAATTAGAACCAGGGGAAGCAGACCCTAATGAAAAATTATTAAAAGTTTGTGGTCGTATTACTTCTAAGCGCGATAGTGGTAGTATTGGTTTTATTAACTTAACAGATGAAAGTGGAAAAATTCAACTTAAAATTGAGAAAAAGTTAGTTAAGGGAGACCCTGGTTTAGGCTTTAAACAAATACAAAAACTCCTAGATGTGGGAGACTTTATTAGTGTGGAAGGAATTGGTTGTCGTACTAACCGAGGTGAGTTATCAATTCAGGTAAATAAACTCGATCTTATTTCCAAAGCTATTATTCCTTTTCCTGACTCTTATTATGGTGTAAATGACCCGGAAATTTGTCGTCGTCATCGAGAAATGGATTTAGCTGGAAATGCCGAATCTTTACAGCGTTTTAGAATGCGGAGTAAAATTTTACAAAGTATTCGTACATATCTTTGGGATGCTGGATTTTATGAAATAGAAACTCCTGTTTTACAAGCAATTTATGGAGGTGCTGCTGCTCGACCTTTTACCACTCATCATAATGCTTTAGATGTTGATTTATATCTACGAATTGCTACAGAATTATTTTTAAAACGGGCAATTTGTGGTGGTTTTGAACGAGTATTTGAGTTAGGTAGAGTATTTAGAAATGAAGGAATAGATAGTACCCATAATCCTGAATTTACTTCCCTAGAAGTTTATCAAGCTTATGCAGATTATTTTGAAATTTTGGGTTTGGTAGAAGATGTTATTTGTTATTGTATGAACAATGTTTTAGGAGATATAAAAGAGATAGAATATCAAGGGCAAACTATTAATTTAGAACGTCAATATGACCATAGTCAAAAATATCCTAATTTTACTGGCAAACATTGGCAAGTTAAAACAATGGTAGAAGCAGTTAAGGATGAAACAGGGCTAGATTTTGATAATTTAGAATTGCCAGAAGCTATTAAAGCGGCAGAAAAATTAAACCTAAAATTATCCAAGTTAGAAACGCAAAGTTTGGGTTATCTTTTATATGCTGTTTTCGACCAAAAAGTAGAGTCAACTTTAATTCAACCTACTTTTGTAATTGATTTTCCTGTAGAAGTCAGTCCGTTAGCAAAAAGACATCATAGCAAACCAGGTTTTGTGGAAAGATTCGAGTTATTTATTCATGGTACAGAATATTCCAATGGTTTCTCCGAGTTAAACGATCCTCAAGATCAACGCCAACGTTTTGAGGAACAAATTGCCCAGAGAGATGCAGGAGATGATGAAGCACATCCAATGGATGAAGATTTTATTCAAGCGTTGTCCTTGGGGATGCCTAGCTGTGGTGGGATGGGTATTGGAGTTGATCGTGTAGTGATGTTATTGACTAATACTCAAAGTATTCGGGATGCCATTATGTTCCCGACTATGCGATCGACTTTGAAGGATTAAGTACTTAGATACTTCCGAGAAAAACTGTAGAGACTCTTCCCTACTCTAGCTGAGGAACTCTACCTGTAGGTGCGTTACAACGCACCATACAACCCACAACGGTAGTCCTGCATATCCTGGGAAGGAACCAGCTATAAAATGGAAATCGACCAATTTTTGCAAGTTTGGAGTCAAATAGCAGTTTTTTGAGAAAATCGCAATGAACGTCAAAGTTATATCTATAAAACCAACCAACGAATCAAATAAATTTCTCCTGGAAATACATCTGGAAATACATATAGGTAAAGACTGGCATCAATTTATGATGACAGCGGTCACAGATACTATTGCCGGAGAAAAAATTCAAGTTATCAAAGGTGACAAATATTTTTGTCATACCTTCCGGTTCAACCAAGAATTAGCAGTTAAACTTGGCTTTGTTGCATGAAAGTATATAGCTGCCACCCTTGCTCCGCATATGTACAACAATAACGTGCGGAAACTGCTGTAACTATTGTCCAATAGTAATAATTGCAGTCGCATAGCGATATAGCTGCCACACTTACTCCGAATGGCGCTCTTCAGCACAGCAATAACTATTGTCCAATAGATAAATAATAATCATTGCCAAAGAAAGCGATATAGCTGCCACACTTACTCCGAATGGCGCTCATCAGCACAGCAATAACTATTGTCCAATAGTAATGATTGCAGTCGCACAGCGATATAGCTGCTGCACTTACTCCGAATGGCGCTCTTCAGCACAGCAATAACTATTGTCCAATAGATAAATAATAATCATTGCCAAAGAAAGCGATATAGCTGCCGCACTTACTCCGAATGGCGCTCATCAGCACAGCAATAACTATTGTCCAATAGATAATAATAATTGCGAAAGAGGGCGATATAACTGCCGAATGGATGTTAAGAACGCAACTTTCATGCAACAAAGCCGTTAAACTTTATAAAATGGTGTCGGAATTTAACCGAGGTCAGCTCGTAAAATTACCAGTAGAAATTGGGACTTTTTCCAAGAGTGAAATCGAACGAGTTTCTTTTATGACAAAAGTCTAGAGTGCTAAAGTTAAGAGAGCGATCGCTCATTCCCATCTCCAAGAGGCGATCGCCTTGACTTTACACAGAAGAAGTAGCTGCCTTAGCGCTACTAATTTCCTCTCGAATAGACTGATTAATTGTATCCACTAACAACAAGCGATCGTTAATAGATAATTCCTGAGTAAATTTCACTAATTCCTGCCAAGATAAACTCTCCAACTCCGACTCAATATTTCCCATCCCTTGAGGCAACTTTCCTTCCTCCAAAGTCTCTAGTAAATCATTACGAAGTGCCTCCAAAAAACCACAATCATTGCCAATATTTGATGCCTCATCCTCATCTATATTTTCAATTTCCTCCAAACGTTTTTGATAAGCTGCTATTTGATATTCAATTGCCTCAACAATAAATTGTGTTGCTTTATAAGATAATTTCATATTTAAATTTCCTTCCCATCTCCAAGAGGCGATCGCTTTTTGATATAATTAGATTGTCCGTTCACAAAACAAGGATATGAGTGGTATCGACCGCGAAATCTATCTGGAAACTAGAACCAGTTTAATTGACAAGCATCTCCCTGGTACAGAAAAATCCAAAAGAGAGTTAGAAACAGAGGGAATAGTCTATCTATTCAGCGATCGCGAAATAATGGAAAGAGTTGCATCTGAAATTCTCAACAGAGGAGAACGCACGGGAGCAGAGGATATAGCAGACAAATACGAGCGCTATGGATTATTTTTTGCCGAACCAATTGGTTATATACTAAAATCAGATGGAACTCAAATTCCCCTCTATTACGGGGAAATAAAAATCAAAAAGACAACAGGTAAATACCATGTCATACCTCGCACAACCCGATAAACTCACCCAAAAATCTAAATTATCCACAGAATGGGAGTTTGCAGAAATTTGGGTCGATCCTTGGCTTTCCCCACCCCATATTTTAATGCTTGTTAAAGAGCAGTCGGGTAAATTCTCTATACAAAACCCAGCGGAAAGCTACAGAACAATCTTTACGGGTGACACCTACGAAGAAACCCAAATGTGGTTGCTTGAGGATGAATACGAGCGAGTAACTGGTCGTTTTTGTCAACCAGAGTAAAAAAAAGGGGGACTGCTTTTCTCTCTCAAGCCATTTGCTTGCGCATACTTCGTAACGCCTCTACTCCTTACTCCCTAAATGTTTTAACCTACATTCCGCACGACAAAACGTAGCATGAAAATATAAGTCAAAAGTCAAAAGTCAAAAGTCAAAAGTAAGAAGTAAGAAGTAAGAAGTAAGAAGTAAGAAGTAAGAAGTAAGAAGTAAGAAGTCAAAACTCAAAAGTAAGAAGTAAGAAGTCAAAACTCAAAACTCAAAAGTAAGAAGTCAAAAGTCAAAAGTAAATTATAGTGGTCAATAAGAATCAATAATTCAGTAAGTATTTATGCTTAATATTTAACTGAGAATTTGACTATTGAGAAGTAATTTATACAGTATCAATATTTACCAATAATAGAAATTGTATACTACTTTTAATGTTACAAATTGACGTGCGGAATGTGGGTTTTAACGATCGCTTTCCCCCCCCCCTCAAAATGCTATCGCTAATCTCCCACTATCATCTCTAATGAGTTTGGTGAGAGTCTTAACTAGCTATCATCTATCAGCATTTTCCGTACCGGAATGCCGGCGCAAACAGCGCTTCAGCTTTTTGACCTTGGGTTTATATCCTGGCAACTAATGCGCCGGATGGTTGAGTCGGGGTTGAAATTCCCACTCAACATAAAAAAAAGCCAATCATGCTGACCGCTGACCGCTGAGGTGCTGACTGCTATTTAAGACAAAGAACTCTCCAAAGTTGCACCTACTACCCTATAATCTTCATCTTTACTCAAATAACTTAAAGCAGCTTTTGCTTGAGGGTCTTCAAATCTTCTTAACGCCTGAGCAACTCGTAACCGGGTCATCCAAGATTTGGCACTGACAAAATCTAAAAGTTTTTGTAAAGCTTCAGTTTCTTTAATTGTTCCTGCCAAAGCACCTAAAGCATGAATGGCCGCTTCCTTGACAGTCAAATCTTCCCCTGCGATCGCGCAAATACATACTTCATAGAGTGCTTCAGGAAATGGCATTTCTGTAAGAGGAGCAAGAATACTCCGACGTACTAACCAATTATCATCTTGACGGAATGTTTCCAGTAAATGAGGAATTGACTCTTCTCCAAATTTAGATAAGGAGTTTGCAGCTTCAGCTCGCACATTGTAATCTTGGTCATTTTTCATCATTTCCAGTAATATTTTAAATGATTCAGGGCTGCGTTTATTGCCCAATCCCATTGCTACAAATGAACGTACTAGAAATTCTGGGTCGCGCTGTCTAGTTATCAGCAAAGGAATTGCTATTTCACTTTCGTAGTTTCTCAACTCGGTCAGTGCTTTAAGTCTCTCTTGAGAATCAGAGCTATTTAAGTATAACTGAATTTGGTTCATTTCCATGTTAAGGTTTCCTGAATTTTATTTACGTTTCTTTACAAATACTAGCAACTAATCCCTAAATCTGGGATGATAAATTTCAGGAAAATACAAAAATTGATGAGAAAGTCATTATGTCTGAAACTATAGAAGCTAATACTTCAGTACCAACAACTCAAGAAATAGAAGAAGTAATCACAGGTTTAGAGCAATTGAAGGAGCGTATTGTCAATGACACTATAAAAGAAGCGAAAAAAGTTAAGATGTCTAAAGCCAAGGTAATGGCCAAGTTGGAACAACATCCAGAATTGTCCTTCATTGATAAAACCCTAAAAGAGCTGCGTTTACAACAACCTACACCTTAGTAATGCGGGGAGATGGGGAGATAACGAAGTCAGAAGTCAAAAGTCAAAAGTCAAAAGTTGTTTTTGTAACGGGGATTAGAGCTACCCCCCAAAAACATTTCGCCTTCAAAGGCAGGGTTGCGCGATCCAATTATTTTGATCAAAAAATTTTGTCAACTACTACAAAACCTAACAATTACTACCTACTCCCCAACGCCTAAAACCTTATATAATTATGACTGAAAAATTTTGGTCTCAAGCCTCATAAAAAAAGAGAATATTCCTGATGTCGAGCCTCCTGATTGCAGAGGTATTGATAACTGATAAGTAATAACTGATAACTGAAATGACTACACAATTAACTGAAACTGCTAAACAATTAATTCCTAAAGCGAGAATAGTTAGTTTTCAAACTTGGGAAGGGGTTTTACCAACAGAAATAATTCAACTATTTCAAATGGCTGACGATGAAAGTCGTTATTTAACAGATGATGATTTACAGGTACTCAAAAAAGCTGCAAAAATTCCAATTTTTTCTCTTGAAACTGCTAGTTTGCTTCGAGATAGTGCAGCAGAAATAGTTGATGAAGCCAGGGGAAAAGTATTAGAAAAGTTTCCTAATATTACTGCGGAAGGAGGCGATTTATATCCACCAGTAAGAGCCGAAGCTTGTTGGCGAGACTTCTGGCATTTTTTACGTTGTATTACTTATGGAATTGCAGGCGATCGCACAGATTTTACCAGTGTTGAAGGTTTGCATTATATGAATTTACTTTATCAAGAATTGCTTGTGCCACTATCAGCAATGGTGTTAGGTTTAGAAGCAATTAAAACGGCTAGTTTAAAAAGATTTTCCGAGGAAAAACAAGCAGAATTAGCTCCTTATTTTGACCATTTAGTTAGTAAATTACAGCAATTTTCTACTTATTGAAGAAGGAGTCAGGAGTCAGGAGTCAGGAGGGAATAAAGAAGAAAGAGGAGGAAAAGGTGAATTTTTTTTGTTTGCTGGCGCAAAACTGCGTTAACGCGGAGCGGAACGGAATTCTATCGCTAATTATCCAGACATGATATAAGTCCTCAATAATTATTTTTGAAATTACTTTGGTTATTAGCTAGGAATTAAAATTTACCGAAAATTGTGGTTTAAAGCCTCCCCTTTTAAGGGGATAATAAAGAAAAATTTTCCTTTTATTCAATCCTATCCGTTTTTAGGGAGAGGTAATTATCAATTATCAATTATCCATTATCCATTATTGAAGATGGGTTTATAGCAGTTAAACAAAAGGTTGAGATATATCAAAAGCTTAAAATCAAGAGCAATATTTTTCCTTCTTCCTTCTTCCTTCTTAAGAAAAAAGGTTTTCCTATGAGTCAAAATATTATGGATTTATATGAACCGATTAATATTCCTAAAAAAGTAGATAAAAATATTTGGATTGTTGATGGAGGAATTGTCAAAATGGCAATGTATGGAACCCAGATTCCATTTCCTACACGCATGACAATTGTGCGACTAAAAAATGGTGAATTATGGTGTCATTCTCCGATAGAATTAAATCCGCAATTAAAAGCAGAAATTGATCGATTAGGTTTAGTACGTCACTTAATTTCGCCTAACAAAATTCATTATGCCCACATTCATAATTGGGCAAAAGCTTATCCAGAAGCTACTGCATGGGCTTCACCAGGAGTTTTAGAACGAGCAGCACAACAAAAAATTGAGGTAAATTTTCATGCTTTTTTAGCAGATGAAGCACCCGTTGAATGGTCAGAAGAAATTGCTCAATTAATTTTTCAAGGTAGTAGATTTATGGATGAAGTAGTTTTTTTTCACCGCCAAAGTTCTACCCTTATTCTGGCAGATTTGATTGAAAACTTTGAGCTGAATAAAATGAGTAAAAAATTTGTTTTTCTCATGAAGTTAGCTGGTAATGTCGATCCAGACGGTAAAGCACCACTGGATTTTCGAGTAACATTTTGGGGGCGAAAAAATCAAGCTCGTGACTGTTTTAAGCAGATGTTAAAATGGGAGCCTCAAAAAATTATTTTATCCCATGGAAAATGGTATGAAGAAAATGGTACTGCTGAATTAAATCGGGCTTTTGCTTGGCTTAGTCAAGGCTAACTTTTATTCTATGTTTTGAAGAAGAACTAGCTCAAGATGTACTAGAAATCATTACAGTTTTTTCAGCTTTGATAATACGACTATATTCATACGGTGATATTATGAGCAATTCAGAGCAACCCCCACGTCGCAGGAGACGGCGAAGCAGTGCAATTGAAAACGAATCGAGTAATCAAGAAAAATCGACGCAGCCACAACGCCAAGAAATCAATCAAGATAAACTAACTCGAACGGAACGCCAAGAAATAGTCGATCGCCTGCGTCAAGAAAGTACCGATAATTTAATTGAAAACGAATCGAGTAATCAAGAAAAATCGACGCAGCCACAACACCAAGAAATCAATCAAGATAAACTAACCCGAACGGAACGCCAAGAAATAGTCGATCGCCTGCGTCAAGAAAGTACGGATAATTTCCTCGAAAGAATAATAGAAAATGGACTAAACCCCAAAACTGACTTGGCAGAATTAAGTTTATCGGGATTTAACCTCAGTGGGGCAAATTTGCAAGGTGCAGATTTAACAAAACTCAGACTATCTCAAGAAAATTTGAGTAATGCCAACTTAGAAGGCGCTAATTTACAAGATGCTTATATGACTAATACAGATCTAAGTTGTGCTAATTTGCAAAGAGCGAATTTAACAAAGGCTATCCTGTTTCTGAGTAATCTAAGCAACGCCAATTTAGAAGAGGCTAATCTACAAGGTGCCGATCTAAACCGCGCTAACTTGAAAAAGGTAAAAGGCGATCGCGCCAACTTTCAAGCTGCTTACTCTAGTTATGAAGGAGGTAATTTTAGTAATGCCAGTTTAAAAAATGCTAATTTTGCTGGTGCTGTCTTAGATAGAGCCAATTTTAGTGATGCAAACCTCAACAATGCTAACTTCCAGGAAGCTCAACTGAGGCAAGTCAATTTTCGTAATGCCAACCTGCAACAAGCGAACCTACAACAAACTGATGTTACTTATGCCGATTTTAGTCATGCCAACTTGAAAGGAGCAAACTTAGAGGGGGCAACACTATCGACAACTTTCCTCCGAGGCGCAATAATTGACGCTCAAACCAAAATTGACCCCACTTGGCGCAAAATTTGGGCTGTTATCAATGGAGTTGCTGACGATTTAGATTTGCAAAATGTTGACTTGAGTCGTCAAGACTGTCAAGAATTAAACCTAGCTGGAGCTAACCTCCAATCTGCAACACTTTATCAAACAAATTTCTGCAATACAGACTTAAGTAATGCCAATTTGAGTCATGCCGATCTGAGAGAGGCAAACTTAGAAAATGCTAGCCTCAAAGGGGCAAATCTCACCGGGGTAAATTTAGAAGGTGCAAAGCTTATCGGTACTGAGATTGATGAATTTACAACTATCGATCCCATGTTGCGTCAAGCATGGGTATCTATGAATTCGCGCCAGTCCTCAAATTATGTTATCGCCGAAGTAATGCCAGCCATTCTCGAACGTTATCGCGAGGAAATTCAAGCAACGATTAAACCTCATTTAGAAATTAATCTCGTACCTGATGAAAATCTTACCTGGTGGCAAAGTAAATTTGCAGGTAGCAAAAAAAGTAAAGGTGAGTTTCCCTACTTACCAAAAGGATACGAGTACCCCAAAACTCCAGACGGCGAATATCTGCATCTACTGGCACAAATTAATTTTGCTGAAACACCACATCTCGAAGGCTTCCCAAAACAAGGTATTTTGCAATTCTATATTGCTGACGACGACGATTATGGTGTTCCAAGATTCAACTATTCTGGCTCGTTTGCCGATTATCAGAAAGATAGATTGAAGCAAAATCGTTTTCGTATTCTCTACTTTCCAGAGCCAGACTTGAACGAAAATAATTTGACTACGGATTTTAGTTTTTTGCCTGAAAAGGATAGTAATTTTTTAGAACCTTATCCAGATAAATGTTCGGCTATTCAATGGATTCAAGGATATGCGCCTATTGCTTTAGAAGATGAAAATAGCAACTGTCTAGATGGTATTTTCAATCAACTCAATGAACTTGAAGATATTGAGGAAAGCGATTTATCAGAAGATTTTAGCACTGCTTATTACGATACTTTCCATAATAATGAATGGTATTGCGTTCTTCAGATGGGTGGGTATAGCGATTATTTTTATGGCAGCGATCCTCGTCAGGAATGGGAAACAGAAGACTCTTTTGACATTTTACTTTTGAGAGTGGGTGGATTTGTAGAAGGTAATTCGCTTTTCTTTTACATTCAAAGTTCGGCTTTAGCCAGATGTGATTTTTCAAAAGTGCTGTATACTATGGCTTAAAAGGAAATTTTTTTTATGACGAAAGACTTTTTTGCCAATATCGACCTATCCCAAAAAACAGCATCATCTTACTCACTGCCAAATATCCTCATCGGAGCAGCTCATCAACTTATTCAACTCAACTATAATGCTGAAACTCAAAAATATCAGCCACAAGTAACAGTTAATTTGTGGGAGTCAGATTCTCATCCCGCTATAAATTCTAACTTTATTCAGGTTTTATCAGATGAAATTATTGTTGGTACTGTGACTAATTGGCTACCAGGAACAGATAATTTTCCTCAAGCAAAAATCGTCAAGTTATCGCGGGGTTTAGAAAAAGTAAAGGTGCGTGAGTTTGCAGAAATAGCTGCAATTACTGTTGATGGAGAAACTATTTTTATTGGTACTGAAGGAAAGCTTGTCAGTTTAGATCGAGATTTGGAAATCCTGGATGAAATTGATTTGAAATTACCAGGTATGTTCGGGAGAGGAAAGAAAAATACTCATGACATTTTAGTGTATGGCTCAGTTGCTTATTTGCTAGATAATGTTGTAGAGCCGATTTATATTCTTAGAGTTGATGTCTCTAATCCTAGTCATCTGCAAATTATCAGCAAATTTAAGATTTTTGGAACAAATCATCACCTGAAAAGACAATGGCTCAATCCAAGTTTGAATCAGTGGTATATTCTTCAGTCTTATGCAACTCAAGCAGGTTCGGGAGAAAATATTATTACTTTTTCCATGAACCGTAGTACAGGTTCTGGAGACTTTTCCGACTCGCAAATTCCGTTTCCATTTAAATTGAATTCTATGGCTTCAGAGTACCTGGCAATTAGTGACTCTAACTTCGGAGGTTCTGAATTTGAGGGAACAAAACTAATTACAGTAACCTCTTTACCTCCAAACTGGGCAGTTATTCACGATCGCCAAGAACAATTCTATTTAGCTTTAATAAATACTCAAAATAATTATATTGTTTTCGATAGAAAAGTACATTTAGGTGAATTGAAGGATTGTTACCTGAAAGCTGAGATAATGCCAATGGATAAATTATTGTTTATAGTGCTTAAAGGCAGTAAAAGTAATAATTTATTTACTAGGTTACTTCTTATTGATATAGCTCAAAAACCATCAATTATTCTCAATCAAGATTTAGATGAATTGGGTTTGAATAGCTTAAGTTTATCCCACTACTTCTGTAGTGCTTTAACGGTAGATTGAGGAGGAATCGATACACAATATTTTATGATGGGTAATTAAGCAGATATTATATTTCCCATTACTATCCTGTAGTCCTATATATTAATTTGAATATCGTCAATAAAAATGTCAGAAACTAATAATAAAAAAGAAGAGATTTCATTATTGCAAGCTTGGCAGAAAAAAATTGAATTAGCTAATACTAATAATATATTTTGTCATTGTCACACCTGTGAATATGAATGGGTAGATTCCTCATTTGAAGCGATATGTCCGAACTGCAAAAGTTCCCATATCGAACGTATTTCCTGTTGGCAATTTCCAGATGACTAACTAATATCATATTCATTCAACAGCACGATCAAAAAAACTTTTTTTCTCTATTCTCCTTTACCTTATTTCTCTCCTCTTTTCCCTGTTCCCGATCGCTGTTTATTATAAAAATAGCTCTAAATTATAGATATAAAAGGATTTTGCAGATTTTTGTAGAGGGGTTTTAACAAGCGTATTTAGTATTGCTCAGTTCTATTTCTGGCTTTATTGCGTATGTCGCAATAGGAGTTTTTACTCAGTTCTATTTCTGGCTTTATTGCGTATGTCGCAATAGGAGTTTTTACTCAGTTCTATTTCTGGCTTTATTGCGTATGTCGCAATAGGAGTTTTTACTCAGTTCTATTTCTGGTTTTATTGCGTATGTCGCAATAGGAGTTTTTACTCAGTTCCATTTCTGGTTTTATTGCGTATGTCGCAATAGGAGTTTTTACTCAGTTCCATTTCTGGTTTTATTGCGTATGTCGCAATAGG
>JAXHSW010000175.1:14252-20575 GCA_034190295.1 Cyanobacteriota bacterium
CAATAGGAGTTTTTACTCAGTTCCATTTCTGGTTTTATTGCGTATGTCGCAATAGGAGTTTTTACTCAGTTCCATTTCTGGTTTTATTGCGTATGTCGCAATAGGAGTTTTTACTCAGTTCTATTTCTGGCTTTATTGCGTATGTCGCAATAGGAGTTTTTACTCAGTTCCATTTCTGGTTTTATTGCGTATGTCGCAATAGGAGTTTTTACTCAGTTCCATTTCTGGTTTTATTGCGTATGTCGCAATAGGAGTTTTTACTCAGTTCTATTTCTGGCTTTATTGCGTATGTCGCAATAGGAGTTTTTACTCAGTTCCATTTCTGGCTTTATTGCGTATGTCGCAATAGGAGTTTTTACTCAGTTCCATTTCTGGTTTTATTGCGTATGTCGCAATAGGAGTTTTTACTCAGTTCCATTTCTGGTTTTATTGCGTATGTCGCAATAGGAGTTTTTACTCAGTTCCATTTCTGGTTTTATTGGTAATTTTGATTTGGTTTCAATAGGATGGTAGATGTTGATTTTCTAAATATTCTTTTTTATATAGGTTATGGATTGCACAATTTTTTATTCTTGGCAGTCAGATTTGCCAAATCCTACAAATCGTGGATTTATTGGGGATGCCCTTAATAAAGCTATAAAAAATATTCGTAAAGATGATTCTATTAAAGTTGAGCCAGCCCTCGATCGTGACACTCAAAATGTAGGGGGAGCGCCAGATATTGTTAAGACTATTTTTGAGAAAATCAAACAGGCTGAAGTTTTGTGTGTGATGTTTCGATTATTAATAAAGATGCGAATTCTCGCCTCACTCCAAATCCAAATGTATTAATTGAACTTGGATATGCAATGAAAACTTTAGGAGAGGGTAAATTTATTATGGTTATGAATACTGCTTTTGGTACTCCCGAACAACTACCATTTGACCTGCGAATGAGACGAGTTATTACTTACAATATGCCTGTAGATAGTAAAGATAAAGCTACGGAGCGCAACAATTTAGCAAAATCTCTTGAAAGACAACTTCGGACTATTTTAGAGAAATTGGAAGAGGAAATAAAAAGGGAGATGTCTATTGTAGAAAAAGCAAAAGTAGAACTAAAAAAAAATTATCCAGGGAGTAGTTGGATAGTTAAGAAGTATATGAAATGGTTAGATAATCAAATAGAAGAACTTGCACCAAAATTTTCAGAAAAAACTGTAGAGAAGGAAGATTTACTGATAAAAGCAATTGAGCAAACAGAAGAATTAGTTATAGAATTTGCTAGTCTTGCAGAAGTAATAACTACTACAAAAAAATCTACTAATGCTGCTATTAGCTTATATCAAGGTTTTGGAAAAATTGTCACGCATTATTGTCAGCCTATAGACCTTGTAGATAGTATGTCTGAGATTTTAAATAAATATCAACGTTCTGATTCCGTTAGTACAATAAATTCATTTGATTTTGATTTTTATCGGTTTATGGGTCACGAATTATTTGTGACATATTTTTCTCTTTTAATTCGAGAAAATCGATGGGAATTAATTTCTGAAATTCTCAAACTTGAGATTTTTTATCCTTCTGAACCCTGGAGTCTTTATCTCACACCAAATATACCATTGAATGATATATCTCAGCCTGTAGAACTATTTAAAAAATCATCAAATAATCGTCATTCAGATATATTGAAACAGCGTCATACAAATGGAAAAATCGCCGAAATTGTGCCAATGCAGGAATTTATTGAAGCTGATTTTTTCTTATTTATCCTATCCGAAAGTCAAACAAAAGATAGCAGTAATTCATATTGGTATGGTTGGAGTTTATATTATATGGAACAGACTCCAAGATATTTATTAGAAGCAAAAAAAGTCAAATTTGCCGAACAATTACTGAAACCGTTAGATTTAGAAACAATAGAAGAACTTCTTCAAGAATTTAGAATTTAGAATTTAGAATTACCTCTCCTTTAAAACGGATAGGATTGACTAATCATGAAAATTTTTCTTTTTATCCTCTTAAAAGAGGAGGCTTTAAACCACAATTTTTCGGTAATTTAGTAAGTAATGCTAAAAATAAACTTATAGATAAAATCTGGAACAACTTAGGTGAAAGTTACTTTGCTGACGAAAAACCTTTCTTAAAATTTAACCCTATGGATATTGGCTATGTAGAATAAAAATTTAATTAATTTTGTTAGTAGCGATCGCTACTTTTTTGGACATCAAACTATCTGAAAAACTATAATTTTTTCAGTGTCTATATTTTCTCCCAATATTGCTGATAAGTTTTGATAAAATAACCAAAAAAATCTCTAGCATTCAAACTCAATTTATCTAATAAATCTGACTGTTCAAAACAAGTAATATGCGGTACATAATAATCACAATGATTCCCCCAACTGTAGATAATATCTAAAGTACGTCTGGGTTTATTCATATCATAAACTCCCCGATGAATTCCCCAGGCATGAAATAACAAAGCATCTCCCGGATTCAAAAATATTTTCTGTTTTCCAGGCATATCATTATCTGTATTTGATTTCCCATTTTCTCCTTTTCTAATAGCATATTCTTCTGGAGTATCCCACCTTTGTTCAGAAGCAGGTACATATTCCAAATAATCATCTGGTAAAAAAGCTACTCGAAAATGTACGCCAGTATTATATTTTATTCTCTGTTTTTCCACTTCAGGTTCTGGGGCTAAAAACTGTGTATCGCGATGCCAAAGACCTTTCCAAGATTTATCAGCAGGATTAAAGAAATATTGGGTATTGTGAAATAAGATTTGTTCGCCAGAAATGAATTCTAGGATTTCAATAATGTTTCTATCCGCAATAAATTCTAATAACTCTATCAAATTTTTAGGATGTTTCTCAAAATAAATAAGCTCAGTTAAATATGCCATATTAGTTGTATTGGCAGCTTCTTTAATATTGGGAGATGCTGCTAGCCATTGATTGAAAATATCGTCACAGATAAGATGTAATTTTTCTAGTTTTTTTGTATCTATAAGATTGGGTAAAATACAAAATCCTTGGCTTTCCCATTGATTTTTTATTTCAATTAAATTACGCATTCATATAATACTATTTTCGACAGATATGTAGGATTTTTTTGACTAAAAAAGAAGATTAACAAATTAGCAACGGCAAAAATATTAATCTACAAATAATTCAGCGATCGCTAAGAAAATTCCAAGTAAAAAAAGACCCCATTGCACTTAACTTAAGAGAGTCTGGAGTCTGGTTGAATACTTACAGCATTTTCTGTTGTTATGAGGTACAAAATTTTAGGTTTGAGGGAACAGGGAACACCGGATCTGGGAACAGAAAAGAATAAAAACAACTGTACCTCACAGCTTCGGAAACTGCTGTAATTATATGAAATACAAAAATTGTACAAATACACGAATCTTCTCATCTCCCTATCAATCTTTGGTAGGAAAAATTAAGGTATTTCATATTATTGAGGAGTAGTGGAATAGGAATATTTGCTATTGAAACAGGAGGATAGGCTTTTTCATTACTAATTATCATGTGTAAGGATGCTCTATAGAAAGTCTCTGCTGTATTGTAGAAAGATATTTTTTGATAACCGATCGCCAGATTTCAGATTGGTAGATAATGAGAAATATTTTGGCTAATCAATAGACATAGGTGTGAAAAATAAGATAATTTTTGCAGAAATAGGGAATAATTAACAGGAAAGAAATTTTCTGAAAAAAAGCACGAAAAATGCTTGCTATAGCAGTCGCAATTACTATATTTGACATATCAAAAGCTTAAAACGAAAGACTTCGCAACATTTTTCCTTCTTTCTTCTTACTAAGTAGAACATGGTAAATTTTGGGCGCTATGTATCAAATTGTAAATTAGCTCAAAAGTTATATTCATTGCCTTTAGGGCTTTTTTGATAAAAAATGCAACGTCTTTTTTTTAGCCTGCTCTACTTAAAGCTAAAACTCAGATAACACAAGACAAGATTTTTTAGCCCTTTAGTTCTTCCTTCTTCCTTCTTCCTTCTTACTTCTTCCTTCTTCCTTCTGGAAAAGTCTAATAATAAGCGATCGCCTTTTATTTGCCCAGAAAAAAACTGACAAAAATAGCGATCGCTCTAAATAACCATGGTTAAAACAAATTAGAACCTAGAAGGAGAAAAACGCCACACCTTAATCGTGTCATCAAAACTACCACTAATCAAAGTTTTACCTTGAGGGTCAAAAGTCAAATTCACCCAAGCCGAATGTCCCTTCAGAGTTCCCATCAAACCACCTGTATCCATTTGCCAGAGTTTGATCGTACCGCCAAAATCTCCACTAGCTAGAGTCTTACCATCAGGACTAAACTCCAGAGACTGTACTTTCTCTGAATGACCAATCAAAGTACGTTGAGAGCGCCTAACAACTCGTCGGGGACTATTGCTGTCCAAATCCCAAAGTTTAATCGTATTATCCCAACTACCACTAGCTAAAGTCTGACCATCTGGGCTAATAGCAACAGACCATACTGGCCCATCATGTCCTCTGAGCGTGCGTAACAATCTACCGTAACGCCAATCCCATAGCTTCACAGTACCATCATTACTACCACTAGCCAGAGTCTTACCGTCGTTACTAAAAGCAACAGACTGAACCTCATCTAAATGTCCATAAAGAGTATATAAAAGTAAACCACTATTCAAATCCCACAATTTAATAGTTTTATCTTTACTCACACTGGCAATAGTATTTCCATCTGGACTAATAGCTACAGAGAACACATCCTTAAGATGACCATACAATGTATTTTTCAAAGTACCACTGTAGATATTCCAAATTTTAATCGTACTATCACTACTAGAGCTGACCAGAGTACGACCGTCGGGACTAACAGCAACAGACCATACAGGTCCATCATGTCCTGATAATTTACCCAGATTTTTACCGCTACGCAGATGTAACAGTTGAATATTTCCATTCGTACTACCACTGGCAATAATACGACCATTAGGACTAGCTGCGATTGACCAAACTGGGCCAGAAGTAGTCGCTAAAGTTTGCAGTGGAGAAAGTCGGTCTATGATTCCCGTAGATGGAGATATGGGAGGGAGGGTACTTATACTAGAGTCAAAATCATCTACTTTTAGTTGAGGTGGCCTTGGTTCTAACTTAGGAATATTAGTGGATGAAGATAATGGCTGAGTTTGGGGAGATGGTAAGCGAGAACTAATAACTAAAGATAATAGAGCGATCGCTGCTGCTCCCCAAGCAGTTACAGTCCACCGTGGTTTCTGTAGGATAACGTCTACTGGTGTTGGTCCATATTTGATATCTTGAATAACTTCTGCCACAGACTGATACCGTTGACGATGGTCTCGCTGTACCATTTTGTCTAATATCCGACCCAGATGCCTACTAATAGGATGTTTTAAATAGTCTCGCCACACCCATTTATCTGCTTTAATATCAAATAGTTCAAAGGGTGAAACCATAGTTAATAGGTGGAGACAAGTTATTCCTAAACTATAAATGTCACTGTTGGGGTAGACTTTCCCTTTTGTTTGTTCTGGGGCGGCATATTCAGCAGAACCATTAATACTACCTATTGATAATAAATCTCCAGTAGCGGAAATTGTCACACCAAAATCAACTAATACAAATTCTTGAGTATTTGTCCCTGGTTTTGTCCGACAAATAATATTTTCTGGTTTAATGTCTCCATGAATCAGGTGATGGTCGTGGATAAATTCCAAGACTGGCAATAACTGATTTAATATTTGCCAAATTTTATGTTCGCTAAACACACCATCTTCTATGAGTTCTGTTGCCAGATTTTGGCCTTCGATATACTCTTGTACGAGATAACGGTGGCCATCGTGTTCTACAGAGGCTAATAGTTCTGGAATCTGGGGATGTTTACCGATTTTGTCTAGTTGTACTGGGTTGCAACTAAAGGTCGGAATAACTTCTTGACCCTGAAAAACTAGGTCTTTTCTGTCGTCTAGACTGACAAACTCTTTGATGATACACGGCGGTTTAGAAGGTTTGTCTTGGTCAATGGCTAGAAATGTATGGCTCCAGACGCTTTCGCCCAAGGGTTTGATGACTTGGTAGCGTTCTTTGAGTATGGGTGGACAATTGGATATACCTATTGTCTCATTTTTTCTGACAATGTTGTTGTCAGGGTCTTCTGGATTTTGGCTGTGAGAATTGATGCGAGGATTCATAATCAGCAATCAACTAGCATATTTGCTCTATGATAATATTTCTTAGATTTTAGCTACAAACTTGAAGAAGGCAGAAGAAAGTAGGGGAGTAGGGGAGTAGGGGAGTAGGGAAGTAGGGGAGTAGGGGAGTAGGGG
>JAXHSW010000176.1:0-11594 GCA_034190295.1 Cyanobacteriota bacterium
CAGCAGTATGATTTATCAGAATTAACCACAGACAAAGAACTAGATTTTCTAGTGCCAGAACATGAGTATCAGGCAGAAATAGGTTATGTAACAGGTGATGGAGAGTGGTTAAAGTTAGCTCGTTCAGAGAAAATCAGGATATCAGCAGAAGAAACAATAGCAACAGAGATAGAAACTGCTACGACCATTGATGAAAATGAAACACCTCCAACAGATGGTATAGGAATAGCACCAATAGCAGGAGGACTAGGAGTAGCAGGATTATTAGCAGCATGGGCAAATCAAGAAAAGAATAGTGAAATTACTCTCACACAAAACCCTAATCAAAGTGCATTAGCAACTTGGTCAGTTCCACAAAAAGATAAAGATGCAGCTAAATCACATGGAGGTCAACAATATCAACTGCGGGTTTATGATGTTACAGAGCAAGAGCAAGAGGAGCAACCGACTGAAATTGTGCAGCAGTATGATTTATCAGAATTAACCACAGACAAAGAACTAGATTTTCTAGTGCCAGAACATGAATATCAGGCAGAAATAGGTTATGTAACAGGTGATGGAGAGTGGTTAAAGTTAGCTCTTTCAGAGACACTGAGGGTATCAGCTCCACAAACAATACCAGCAGATATAGAAACTGCACCAGAAGAAGGGGTAGATACAGAAACCACTCCAACAGAAATAACTCCCGTTGATGAAAATGAAACCGTTTCAACAAATGGCATAGAAATGGGACAAATAGTAGGAGCATTAGGAGTAGCAGGGTTATTAGCAGCATGGGCAAATCGAAAACGGGAACTAAATAGTGAAATAAATCTGACATCTCATCATAATAAAAGTGCATCAGCAACTTGGTCAGTACCACAAACAGACAAAGATGCAGCAAAATTATTTGGAGGTCAGCAATATCAACTGCGGGTTTATGATGTCACAAATATCGACCTAGACTCACAACCTGCTCACAGTATCAGGTATTATGATTCCGAAGAGTCAAATCAGCAGTGGCAAGTAGGAAACTTGCTAGACGATCGTGAATATCAAGCAGAAATAGGCTATACTACTGATGATGGTCAGTGGCTACTATTGGCTCGTTCTAACCGAGTTCGGATATCAGAATATCATGTAGATGAAAAGATAGAGGTAGCAAAAGAACCAGAATTATTAGGTGGAGTAGCAAGCAAATGGGTATTACCTCCCTGTAATATTACTATTACTCCTGAGAACGCAGAGAATATGATGGTAGCTTGGGAAGTGCCTCAAGCTGCGAAAAATGCAATGAAGGAACAGGGGGGAGAGCAATACCAATTGCGGATTTATGATGTGACAGATATTGACTTAGAGAAACAGCCAGCATATAATTTACAAGCTTATGATTGTGAGGAATCTACTGAGCAAATGCAAGTACCTGTTTTTGTAGAAAACCGCGATTATCAAGCAGAAATAGGCTATGTCACCGATGACGATGAGTGGTTAAAATTGGCTCGTTCTAACCGTATCCGGATACCTGTACCTAATTTGACTGTAGACAGTGATGCACTGGAAAGTACACAGTTAGAGACAACTCCCACTACAGCAAGTATTCCAGAGGAAGCATTGAAATCCAGTTGGATTACTATAGTACCTCACGATAATCAGAGTGCTTGTGTTCATTTGATAGTTTCTCAAGTTGCTAAAGATGCAGCTAAACAACAAGGTGGACAACAATATCAATTGCGGATTTATGATGTTACAGATGTTGAGCTAGACTCACAAAAAGCTCAAAAGGTACAACAGTACGATTGTGATGAGTCTATGCAGAAACAAGAAATACCTGTTAATATTGGTTCTCTTGGTTATGTTGATTATTTAGCAGAGATTGGTTATGTCACTAATATGCAGTGGCTAAGGATTGCTCGTTCTAATCCTCTACGAATGCCTGTTTTGGCTAAAACTGATGATATTCCAGAGGTAGAAAAAGCTATTGGTGCGAATGTAATATCTCAAGTATCAGAAAGTCAAGAAGAAACAGCGATCGCCACAAGCAATATTAACCCTGGTGACTGTGAGATTCAACATCTTGTTGTTGATAGTCGTAACAATTGCTATTCACTAAATGATGCACAAATCAAGGGACTTCAAGAAACTGCCGTATCTAAAACCCTTGAACCAGGGATTTATATTGTACGGATTAAAAGTGGTACATTTAGTTACGGTTCTAATATTTGTCCCTCTGGTGAACCATTTGTTTTATTTTGGATTTTTGGTGGAAAGGTGAAGAATAAGAAGACAAATATTCCGGTTGAGCAAACCTGGTCAACTTTGAATGGGTATCACGAAACACTAACGTTAGAGGTTTTGGAAACGACTACTTTATATGTATTTTTTGTTGATAGTTATTCTGATGATAATAACGGAGAGCTTACTGTTTCTGTAGCTAAGTTATATTCCTAAAAGAGGGAGTAGGGTCGTAGGGGAGTGGGGTCGTAGGGGAGTGGGGGAGTGAGGGAGTGGGGGAGTGGGGGAGATTAAAGTGTGGATAGAATTATAAACATAATCAGGGGAAATATTTTTCCCGCTGTTCCCTGTTCCCTATTCCCTATTCCCTATTTCCTATTCCCTATTCCCTGCTATCTTTCCTTAACTAGCTATCAGCTCTTCGGTGCGGAATGCTCCGCAAACAGCATTTAGCTGGAGCGCTAAAAATTCGAGGGTTCGGCGTCCCCACGCGAAGGCGTGAAAAAATTAGTGGTGCGCCTTTTATGGTGGATTAAAACCCCATTATACACGCCAGAAAAGCTGATTACCGTTAACGCAGTTCCTCCGGAGGAGGCTCGCTGAATGCTGACTGCTACTTCAAAAATTAACACTAACAAACTGTGACTCTGGCAAAGCTGCTATTTCAGCCGAACTTGTGTTCAACACATATCCTAAAAGCTGATTTGTACCACTCATTTTAATTGCAGTACCCTCTAAAACACCATCATTATTTGGGTCTAAATCCTGTACTGAAGTATCTATCTTAGCTAACAGTTTAATTTCATCATCGATAAATGGTAAAATCAAATTTGCATTAATCCCAAACTTCTCCAAACTGTTAAAATCTTCAAACATCAAATCTGATTTTGTCATCCCTCCTGTTAATCCAATAATATCTTCACTAGAGTTAAAATCAGTAATAACTGCATTAGGCAATTCAACACTATTGGGAATTCCTGGAAATAGAGAAATAATATCACCTAAATCTTGTGTTACTCCTGCTAACTCCGTTCTGAAAACATATACATCACTTCCCAAACCACCTTTATAAATACCAACACCAGCATCACCAATAAGAGTATCATTACCCTCTCCACCATTTAATAGATCGGTACCTTTACCTCCATACAATATGTCATCACCAAAACCACCATTGAGAATATCCGTATCCTTGTTACCATACAAACTATCATTACCATTCTCTCCAAATAACTCATCTTCTCCTCTACCACCAAAAGTTAAGTCGTTGACAGATGAACCAGTAATGGTATCATCACCACTAAGGAGTAATATTCCCCCAGGAGCAGAAGTAACTTGTTCTACTGTGAGAATCTCATTATCATCACCTCTTGTTCCCAAGAAACGAGGAAAAGAACCTGAAAAATCTTGAGTAAGTACCATAACTTAGTATGTCTCCTAAATATGCTAAATTTTTTGCTGTCCTATTTATGTCGAACGTTGTCTGTAACTCAAATTAATATTTAAAAGTTATGTCTATTATACTCGCTAAAAATCTAAGCAAAATTTACCCAGTAGCCATCAAAGAACCAGGAATTAAGGGAACATTACGTCATTTTATACGTCGCAACTACCAATATGTTAAGGCAGTTGAAGATATTACATTTGAAATAGACCCGGGGGAAGTGGTGGGATTTCTCGGACCCAACGGCGCTGGTAAAACTACTACTCTGAAAATGCTGACAGGTTTAATTCATCCGTCTAACGGTATAGTTAAGGTAGTAGATTATGTCCCCTTTGAGCGCAAGAGAGAATTTTTAGAGCAAATTACTTTAGTCATGGGGCAAAAACAACAGTTAATTTGGGATTTACCAGTGTTAGACTCCCTGAAAATTAATGCTGCTGTTTATGGTCTTTCCGATCGAGAATATTACAGACGGTTGATGGAATTAACAGAGATGTTGTCCCTGGAGGGAAAATTGAAGCAACCAGTCAGAAAATTATCTCTGGGGGAACGGATGAAAGCAGAGTTGATGGCGGCGTTGTTACATCAACCGAAAGTTTTATTTTTGGATGAACCAACTTTAGGTTTAGATGTAAATGCACAAGTTGCAGTGCGGGAGTTTTTGCAAGAGTATAATCAACGTTATCAGGCAACTGTGTTGTTGACGAGTCATTATATGGCTGATATTACGGCTTTGTGTAAGCGTGTGTTATTGATATATCAAGGTCAGTTAATTTATGATGGTAGTTTAGATGGTTTACTCGATCGCTTTGCTCCTTATCGAGAGGTACAAATAGAGTTACTTAATCCTGTGTCTACAGATGTAGATAATTTTGAGCAAAATTTATCTAATTATGGGGAGGTGGAAATGTTTGAAGGTCAGTCAATACATTTGTTGGTACGGCGGGAAAATTTAACGGCAACTGTGGCTCAGATTTTGGCAGAATTAGAAGTGCAAGATTTGACGGTGACTGACCCACCTATTGAGGAGGTTATTGGTAGAGTTTTTCGTGCAGGAAAAGTTTAGTTGAAGTCAAAAGTTAAAAGTCATGCATTCAAAAGTTGGGAAATTTCCGAATTCTATTAAGTTTGTAGTTGCGCTTTAGCGCCAAACAGTTCAAGTCATGCATTCAAAAGTGAGAAAATTTCTGATATTAAGTTTGTAGTTGCGCTTTAGCGCCAAATAGTTGAAGTCATGCATTCAAAATTCAAAACTCAAAAGTGAGAAAATTTCCGATATTAAGTTTGTAGTTGCGCTTTAGCGCCAAATAGTTGAAGTCATGCATTCAAAATTCAAAACTCAAAAGTGAGAAAATTTCCGATATTAAGTTTGTAGTTGCGCTTTAGCGCCAAATAGTTGAAGTCATGCATTCAAAAGTGAGAAAATTTCTGATATTAAGTTTGTAGTTGCGCTTTAGCGCCAAATAGTTGAAGTCATGCATTCAAAAGTGAGAAAATTTCTGATATTAAGTTTGTAGTTGCGCTTTAGCGCCAAATAGTTGAAGTCATGCATTCAAAAGTGAGAAAATTTCTGATATTAAGTTTGTAGTTGCGCTTTAGCGCCAAATAGTTGAAGTCAAAATTCAAAACTTAAAAGTCAAAAGTGAGGAAATTTCCGATATTAAGTTTGTAGTTGCGCTTTAGCGCCAAATAGTTGAAGTCAAAAGTTAAAAGTCATGCATTCAAAAGTTAGAAATTTTCCGAGGTTAGCAAAAGATGAACAATGGCCGAAATGTCCTCATTGTCAGAATCCTTTAGAATTCTTTGTTCAGCTAAACTTAAATCAATTACCAGAATCATTACAAAATAAGTTTGGCAGTGGAATTTTACAAATGTTTTATTGCACATATCTGAATGTATATGGAGACGAAGTTTGCGAAGCAGATTATCAAGGATGGGAGGCATTTTCAGATATTCATTTTCTCAGAATTATTCAGCCATAAACAGAAGCACAAGATGTAGAAAATCCTGAAATTGAAGATATTTATCCACCAAAATTAATTGTCGATTGGCAATATTTAGAAGATTATCCTGATTATCAAGAAGCAGCAGAGTTAGGTGTAAAATTAGATTTAGATTTAGATAAATTATTTCTCAATAACTTCCCAATAGAAGGAGATAAATTAGCAGGTTGGCCTTTTTTGGTACAAAACATAGAGTATCCTAATTGTCCGATTTGTGGTGAAAGAATGGAATTAGTTTTTCAACTTTATTCAGAAGGTAACTCCCCTTTTATACTTCATAAAGTAGGTCACGGCCATATTACTCAATGTCAAAATCATAAACATCAGTTAGCATTTTCTTGGTTTAGTTTCTGATATCAAATCCAGTTAATTGCACATATAATCCGGTTATATAATATCTGTTGAAAATTTCTTAAATTACTTTAACATTAGACATATCCACCACGCAGAGGGAGTAGGAATTAGGGGAAAATAATTGATAATTTATGTACGATAATTGATTTGATTTTTTATTATTGGAGATGTCTATTTAATCAGACCCACTCCCCCACTCCCCTCTTCCTCTCCACCGGAGGGGTTAGAGGTGAGTCCCCTACTCTCAAATAATAAGTATTCAACCGGATTTGATATGAGGCGATCGCTAAATTACTAATTTTATCAACCAATGTAATAAATAATCTGAAATATTCAATTTTTTCAACTAATTACTATCCTGAAAACAGTTTATTAATTCCTTCCAAAAATAAATATTATGACTAATATTTCCCCAGAAATTCAACCCTATAAACGTCACGCTTGGAAACCAATAACTATCGATGGTGATGGTGGTTTAACTGCTTCTAAATTTGCTGGTAAACCTTGGTTAGCAAAAGATGAACAATGGCCGAAATTTCCTCATTGTCAGAATCCTTTAGAATTCTTTGTTCAGCTAAACTTAAATCAATTACCAGAATCATTACAAAAATTGATAATTTATGTACGATAATTGATTTGATTTTTTATTATTGGAGATGTCTATTTAATCAGACCCACTCCCCCACTCCCCTCTTCCTCTCCACCGGAGGGGTTAGAGGTGAGTCCCCTACTCTCAAATAATAAGTATTCAACCGGATTTGATATGAGGCGATCGCTAAATTACTAATTTTATCAACCAATGTAATAAATAATCTGAAATATTCAATTTTTTCAACTAATTACTATCCTGAAAACAGTTTATTAATTCCTTCCAAAAATAAATATTATGACTAATATTTCCCCAGAAATTCAACCCTATAAACGTCACGCTTGGAAACCAATAACTATCGATGGTGATGGTGGTTTAACTGCTTCTAAATTTGCAGGTAAACCTTGGTTAGCCAAAAACGAACAATGGCCGAAATGTCCCCATTCCCAAAATCCTTTAGAATTCTTTCTTCAGCTAAACTTAAATCAATTACCAGAACCATTACAAAATAAGTTTGGCAGTGGTATTTTACAAATGTTTTATTGCACTGATGAAGAACCTCCTTATTCCTGTGACCTTACCAAAGGGTCGGAGGCATTTTCTGATGTTAGTTTAATCAGGATTATTCAGCCAGAAGAAGAAGCAAAAAATGTAGAAATTTCTCAATATAAAGATACTTTTCCATCTAAATTAATCGCTGATTGGCAACAGCTAGAAAATTATTCTGACTATCAAGAATTACATAAACTTGGCGTGGAATTAGAATTAGATTTAGAACTTATAGATAAAATCCCAATTCCAGGAGATAAATTAGTAGGTTTGCCTCGATGGATTCAGGTAGTAGACTATCCTAATTGCCCAATTTGTGATGAGAGAATGGAGTTAGTTTTTCAGGTTGACTCTGAGGATAATTTACCTTATATGTTTGCTGATGGTGGTTGCGGTCATATTACCCAATGCAAACATCATAAAAGTCAAGTAGCATTTAGTTGGGCTTGTATGTAATTTTAGGATTAAGCTCTATAAAATAATACAATAAATAATTTTAATTGTTTAAATTTTTCAATTAATTACTATCCTCCAAATAGTTGATTAATTTCTTCCACAAATAAATATTATGACTAATATTCCCCCAGAAATTCAACCCTATAAACGTCAAGCTTGGAAACCTATAACTATCGATGGCGATGGGGATTTAACTGCTTCTAAATTTGCTGGTAAACCTTGGTTAGCAAAAGATGAACAATGGCCGAAATGTCCCCATTGTAAAAATCCTTTACAATTCTTTCTTCAACTAAACCTTAATACCTTACCAGAAGCATTAAAAAATGAATTTGGTAGTGGTATTTTACAGATGTTTTATTGCACTGATGAAGAACTACCTTGCGATTGCGATTATGAAGGATGGGAACCATTTTCTGACATTCATTTAATTAGAATTATTCAACCAGAAGTAGAAGTACAAGATGTAGAAATTCCGGAAATAGACAATATTTTTCCACCTAAATTAATTGTTGATTGGCAACAATTAGAAGATTATCCTCTTTCTGAAGAAGCAGCAGAATTTGGTGTAGAACTAAACGATAAATTATTTGAAAGAAACTTTCCCACTGAAGGAGATAAATTAGCAGGTTGGCCTTTATGGATTCAGGGAATAGAATATCCTAATTGTCCGATTTGTACTGAAAAAATGCGGTTAGTTTTTCAGCTTGATTCTAACGATAATTTACCTTTTATGTTTGGGGATTCTGGTTGTGGTCATATTACTCAGTGCAAATATCATAAAAGTCAGGTAGCATTTGGTTGGGCTTGTGGCTAATATAGTACTCATAAGATTTTTCCTTCTTCCTTCTTCCTTCTTCAACCATTAAAAACAATGAAAAAAATCATCAAAATTGCTAAAGTTTTTCTATCTACTTACTACGCCCATATGTTGGAATATAGAGCCGAACTCTTCTTGTGGATGTTGTCATCTTCTTTGCCTTTTATTATGATGGGAGTCTGGGTAAAAGCTGCAGGAGTAGGTGAATTTGCATTAGATAAATCGCAGTTTTCTCATTATTTCTTAGCTGTATTTCTTGCCCGTGCAATCACACCTGTTTGGGTGATTTGGGATTTTGAAAAAGAAGTAATTCAGGGAAAATTATCTCCTAAATTATTACAACCGATAGATCCGGTGTGGCATCATTTCTTTGGTCATATTGGAGAAAGGTTGGCAAGAGGACCTTTTGTTTTAGGTTTAATATTATTATTTTTTGTTCTGTATCCCCGGATATTTTGGTTGCCAAATTTGGGCGATTTTTTGTTATTTTTAATTGTAATAGTAATAGCATTTGCATTACGATTTTTAATTCAGTATACAATGGCTTTGTTCGCCTTTTGGATAGAAAGATCTAGCGCGCTTGAACAGCTTTGGTTTTTGCCTTATATGTTTTTATCGGGAATAACTGCTCCATTAGAAGTGTTTCCAGAATCAGTGTATCAAATAGCATTATGGACTCCGTTTCCTTATATAATTTATTTTCCTGCTTCTATCTTAGTGGGTTTGCCTGTAGATATTGGACGCGGGTTATTGATAATGTTTGCTTGGGGTGCGATATTTTTAGGATTAAATCGTTGGTTGTGGCGAAAGGGGTTAAAGCAATATTCGGGGATGGGAGCTTAATAATTAATAATTAATAATTAATAATTAATAATTATTGGGTGCATCTCAATGCGTGAATAAAGCCAAAAATTTATCGCTTTTAGGCAGCAGGCAACAGGGAACAGGGAATAGGGAATAGAGAATAGGGAATATATAGGAAAAAAGTATTTTTGCTTGCTATGAGATGCACCCTAATTATCTCTCCTTGAAAAGAAGATGAGTGACGCTTATAGCGGTTTTCATCAACATAGAATACAACTATTTATGTAGTTTATTAAACTTTAGGTATATCTATAATTTTTACTGTAGTCAACATGAGTGAAAACCGCTTTCTCCTTTAAAAGAAAGGCTTTAAACCTTAATTATTCGGTAAGCATTTCCGTTTTTCATGCTGCGCAAACAACGGTCAGCTATTCAGCTATCAGCTATGAGTTATTAATGGAGCCTCCATCTACTTTTCCCTCCTTAATTCTTCCTTCTTCCTTCTTCCTTCTTTCTTCTTCAACCATCAAAAACTACAGAAACTTTCAAATTAAGCGTTCTAAATCCAGGGGATAATACTAAATCATTACCAGAAAAACTACCTACTTCTGTATAACTTTTGCCGATTAATTCTAATATTAGAATAGTTTTAGTTTCAGGGTCAACAATCCAATACTCAGGAATACCACAATCTTGATATTGAATTCTCTTCGCAATATAGTCTCTCTCCCTTTGTATTTCTCCAGGACTAACAACTTCAACAACTAATAAAGGAGGAGACATAGAAAGGCGAATTGTATTCCGTTTTAATAATTGTTGAATATGTTCTTCTCGGATTATAGTCAGATCGGGATAGCGGTTTTTCGGCTCACCTCTAACCTCTAATTCTAATCCTTGACCCCGTACTCGACGATGACCTAAAAGCAAGGCAAATTTCAAGAATAAAAAATTAGCAATTTCAACATTTAAACCTGATTCTGGAGGCATTTCAATTAATTCACCATTAAATAATTCACAGAGTTTTTCTGAATTGTTACTGTATGATAAATATTCTTCAAAACTTTGAAATTTATGTTTAACTTGTACCATCAGATTCACTTCTTTCGTCAAGATTGTATATATGCCAATAATTCAGGGAAAAAAAGCAGGAAAATATAGATTTTGTCGCTTGATTCAGATAAATAAGTTTATCTGACTTAGTAAGTAATAGAAAATCCGTAGGGAGATTTTTCATTAGCAAGAAGCCATGTTTTTTTTTGATATAGCAGTTGAAGTAAAGGATGCAGAAATCTCAAAAGCTTAAAACTAAAACAACGCCAGATTTTTCCTTCTTCCTTCTTCTGATATAACTGATTATTTCAATATAATATTATTGACCGAACGATTAAGGTTTAAAGCCTCTCCTTGAAAAGAAGAAGCAATTATTAATTATCATTTCCCTTATGGGTTTAATACCCCACCGTCACCCACGGTGTTCAAAATTGTTTGGGTCTGCGTAGACGCGGAGCGGCTTGTGGCTCGACTATCCATAAGCAATTTTCTCTCCTGACTCCTGAGGACTGACTCCTGAGGACTGACTCCTTCTTCAATAATTATTAATTATTAATTGTTCCTAACCTTCCTCAATATACTCTGCTATACTTGGTAATTTTCCAACTTTAGTAGTAAGTAACTGAGGACCAGCAACAATAATTTTTATTGCATCTTGCTCTACAAGCTCAAACAAATATTCTTCTAAACTAGGTCTTTCTATTACTTCCTGAATATCTAATTCTACTTCTTTTTCTTTAGCTTTACGCTTTACCCGCTTCAAAACATCATTAGCTAGAGCGCGATAACCATCCAACATAGAATTTTGAAGTTTATGCAAAGGATTAGACCCTAACCAACCAGTCTGACCCAGTTCACCAATAACATCATTAATTGAATTATTATTAATAAAAAACACAACTCTCAATTTAGCTTGATTTTGTTGAGCTTCTGAAATTCCTTTCCACATTGCTTTATCGTAAGCATAGGGATTTGCAACCACCAACCAAATATTCATATCTTATACCAATTCCCAAACATAATGCTATACTTCATTAGAACTTCAGTTATTAGGTAATTAACTTATATAGAATAACCTTTTTACCGAAAAATTGTGGTTTAAAGTCTCCCCTTTTAAGGGGATAACAAAGAAAAATTTTCCTTGGAGTCAATCCTCTTCTTTTCCAGGAGAGGTAATTATTAATTATTAATTATTAATTGTTGAATACTTTGAGGTAAATTAATGTTAATTATTCTTATGTTTAATTCTCCCGGTCCTCCCTGACCTATCCCTGTATCCGTGCCATAATCAGTGTGAGCCACTCCCCCACTCCCGGT
>JAXHSW010000176.1:11694-20523 GCA_034190295.1 Cyanobacteriota bacterium
CCTCCCTGACCTATCCCTGTATCCGTGCCATAATCCGTGTGAGCCACTCCCCCACTCCCGGTCCTCCCTGACCTATCCCTGTATCCGTGCCATAATCCGTGTGAGCCACTCCCCCACTCCCGGTCCTCCCTGACCTATCCCTGTATCCGTGCCATAATCCGTGTGAGCCACTCCCCCACTCCCAGTCCTCCCTGACCTATCCGTGTATCCGTGCCATAATCAGTGTGAGCCACTCCCCCACTCCCCTACTATGCGAAAATGTAGAAAAGTTTTTGAGAAATGGTATTATACCCCCATCCCAAATAAAGGCCAATAAAATTTCGCCATTGCCAAAAATATCAAAGTCCCCACTAATTTTAGCAACAAGCCACGCTTAAAAGCTTCAGCAGGCGACACATAACCACTACCAATAATAATGGCCATTACCGGGGTACTGACTGGCAAAAGAAAAGCCAAACCTGATGGCAAAGTAATACCCAATGTCATTGCTCTAGGATCTATGCCATATTTAGCTGCTAAAGCAAGTCCAACTGGCATCAAAACTGCCACAGCAGCAGCATTACTCATTCCTTCCGTCAAAATAGTAATAATCAAAACCATTGCCACAAAACAAATTAAACCAGAATTAATCCACGATCCCAATAAAATTTCTGCTAATGCTTGTGCTGCCCCTGTATCCCTTAACACCGCACTTAGAGCAATAGCACTACCATACATCAAAAAAATACCCCAGTTAACATCTTCTTCTACTTCTTGCCAACTTGCCAACCCAAAAATGAAGCTACACATCACCCCAAACAAAGCTATTGTATCTAGTCCCCAAACTGTTCCTCGAAAAATCCACAATAAAACTATCCCTGTCACTAATACTAAAGTACCAATTTCTCTTGGTGAAATTCCTCCCAGACTTTTTGACCTAATTTTGAGAAATTTTAGAGCATTTGGTAAAGAAACAACTGTACCTTTTCCTATTTGCAGTAAGATAAAATAAGCCACTGTCAACAGTAAAATAACTAAAGGAATAGACCAAATAAACCATTCCACAAAACTGACATCGTATTCTCCATTAGTAGTGCTGCGAAGAACTCCTAATGCTAGTGGCGCCCTGGCACCCCCAAGTAAAGTTGCAATACCACCAATACCGCAACCCCACCCTAAAGCTAAAAATGCTGCTAGTCCAAAACGTCCACCGGGTTTAGCTCCTGCTGCTTGTATAACTTCTATCACTACTGGAAATAACATTGCCGTAACAGCGTAGGAACTAATCACAAAAGACATTACGGCTGAAAGAATTAAAATAGAGGCAATTAAAGTATTCTGGGTATTGCCAAAACGTGAAACTACTGTTAATGCTAGACGGGTACTCAGTCCCGAACGTTGAATAGGACTGGCTAAAATAAATGCTCCTAATACGAAAAATACTGCTTTGTTACCGAAATAAGCATAAGTTTCTGTGGCAGACATACTGCCACTTAGGGGGATTAAAAATAAGACCATTAAGCCCGTGACTGCTACTGGTAAGGTATTAGTTGACCACAGAAAAGCTGTTACCCCAAATACTGCTAAAGCTCCTTTTGCCTCTTGTTCTATTCCTGGTATTGGAAACAGGAGAATACTTACATAGATCAGTGCTGCAGCTACAAACCAAAGCCAACGATATTGAGGTTGACGAGATATGCGTAACCAACTACGAAGATGTCTAATATTTTCCATTTATATGAGTTAAATTGCGGAGATTAAATAGGCGATGCTATGAGGAATTTAAATTGACACTCTCACCGTTAAATAAGCGCAATTATAACGGGAGATTCTTGTTTTACAGATTCGTGAGCTTGGCAACAAATCAAATAAACTGAGTTGCACCCCTGTCAGACCATCTCCACAAGCTTTTTCTTTAACCGTGTGTCCCACCACTATTAAACCTCTGTTTCTGATTACTTTTGCAGCAGCTATATCACGATTTATTTGATATCCGCAGTTGCTGCAATTATGTTTTCTCTGTGAGAGTTTTTTCTTTTCAATCTGCCCACATTTAGGACATTCTTGAGAAGTATAATTCTTGTCAACTTTTCCATAATACTTGCCTCAATTCCTGCAGATATAAGGAAGTATTTCATTAATAAATTGACCGATACCACTGTCATTAGATTGTTTTCTGACAATACCTCTAGACCAAGACTTAAAGTTAATATCTTCAACGAAAATATTGTCTGTATTATCACAAAGTTTATGAGCTAATTTGAAATGCCAGTCCCGTCTAGTATTGGCGATTTTTTCATGTAGTTTAGCTATTTTGTTCTGAAGTTTTAACCAATTATTTGACCCCTTCTTTTTTTTCTTAAGTCTTCTTTGCAGCAAGCTCGCGCGTTCCCTTGCGCCTGGAGGCGACGCGGGGTCGCTCGCCAATTTAAGCTCGCGTAGTTGACTGAATAAAAACTTAGGAGATTTGATTGATTTTCCAGTTGAAGTAGCTACAAAACTTTCTATACCTGCATCTATTCCTAATGACTTTTTACCTACTGGATTATCCGGCACTAACTCAGATGAAGTCAAAGTAATCATCAAATAATAACCAGTTGTTTTTTTGACTATCCTAGCTTGTTTAGCTTGAAAACCATCTGGATATTGTCTACTTTGTCTAAATTTTATCCAACCTAGTTGAGGTAGTTTAATTCTATTATTGCCTAAGCAATTTTTGAGCATTGCAGGAAAGACAAAACTTCTCAATTTTTTCTTAAATCTAGGAAAACCTTTACCAACAGACTTCATGTCAGAAAATGCTCGTTCTAAAGTCTTTAAAGTTTGTTGTAAAACTTGAGCATTAACTGACTTTAATTTAGGATTAGTCTTCTTAGCTATTGTTAGGTTTTTGGCTTGATGATTGTAATTAGGATAAGCTGCATCAGCAGAGATAATATATTCAGAAACAATTGAACAACTATTAATTGGTGACTTTCTTGAATTTAGCCAGTCTTTACCCTCTCTTAAGCCATAGTTATACACGCTTTTACAGACATCAAGAATATGATTAATATCAGCTTCTTGTTGCTTGTTGGGCAAAAGGTTTGTACTGGTAAGTCAAAGTAATCATTGATAATTTATTACTTTCTGAACATACTGATATTTTATTGTAGATTTAGTAATTTGCCAATGGTTAGAAGAAATAATTTAATGGTAAGATTAACGGATGATGGAAAGTTTAGACTAGAATATTATGCCAGAGTAATGCAAGTATCAATGTCGGAAGTAATTTAAGACTACTGTAAAAACTTGCGCTCATCAACCTAAAATAAGGATTCGCGCTCCGCTCAATTAATTTTTAAGTTGCAATTCATCTCCCGCTAAATCGAAGATTATAATGGGAGTCCTCTTGCAACATTTTCAGATAGTTTTTACTGTTTCAATATAGTTATAACTGATTGGGCTGTTATATTTTACACTATTTTGAATAGTAGCAAATTAAATGTTTATGATATCATAGTAAACATATCAAGTCAAGAAAATGATGAAACTTTAAATTCCTAAAATTATTATTTTTATTCGGGATTTAAACTTTGTTTTTTATAGGATGTTGTGAATGGAAAAAATCAATCAAACTGGTGTAACAGTATGGTTTACTGGTTTAAGCTGTGCTGGTAAAACTACTCTGAGTTTAGCTGTATCAGAAGAGTTGCGATCGCTTGGTTATACGGTAGAAGTTCTCGATAGTACCATTGTTCGTCAAGATATTGGTAAAAGTTTGGGTTTTAGTAAAGTTGACCGAGATGAAAATATCCGCAGAATTGGTTTTTTAGCCCATCTTTTAACTCGTAATGGTGTAATTGTTTTAGTATCTGCTATTTCTCCTTATAATCAAGTTCGAGCTGAGGTTAGAAAAAGAATTGGCAATTTTATAGAAGTATATGTTAATGCACCTTTAGAAGTTTGTGAAGCGCGGGATCAAAAAGGACTTTATCAACTAGCAAGAGCAGGAGGAATTAAAGAATTTACTGGCATTGATTCACCTTATGAAGCACCTCCTCACCCTGAAGTTGAATGTTTAACTGACTTAGAAACAGTTGCTGAAAGTAAGGATAAAATTATATTAAAAATGAAGAGTTTAGGTTATTTAAAACCTAGCGATCGCTCTTATATTAACGGTAATTTTGTGCGAATTTAGGAAATTTATTTAACCCAGTTTTATGCTCCTAAAGTTCATTTATTTGAATCATAAACAGGACTTACGCAAATTAACTTTTAAAGCACCATCTGTAGGGGTAAATTGCATTCCTACTCCCCATAAGTAGAGTCTCTGCGTAAGTCCTGATAAAATTGAGTTTTTTTACCAGACAATATTATTTACAGTAGATTCGATAGATTCCATCAGGCGTGAGCTATACCCATAGCAGGCAATTTCTGCACTGGGAACATTATACATACCAGGATTTACCCAAAAAATGAAATTATAGCAATGTGCGCTGGCGTATTTACAAATTACAAGAATTGTCCAATAGCTAAAAGCCTTATAATATGGGTCTTTTATTCCCCCTGTTGCCTGTTGCCAGATGAGCTGTTGCCTGCGCACAGCGCCATATAAACCATTCGTAGGGGTTAACGGCCGTTAACCCCTTAGGGTCACTGCTATAACTGTAGAAATTGTGGATAATAATGATTAACAAGACTGACAATTCTTTAATGCTCGTGTCTGATGAGCAGATTAAAACCTTCAAACGTGATGGTGCTGTTGTCCTTTGAGGCATCTTTAAGGATTGGGTAGAAACACTAGAATCATTGATGATTCAGACTTTATCCCACAAATATCAACCTAGATAAATTCAAAAATATGTTGACTACAAGTGAAGCACAAACAATATTCAAAACATTCTACCAGGCTCTTGAGCAAAAGGATACGACTCATTTAATGGGGATAATTGCAGATGATGTTCAATGGATGGTGGATTGGAAAGGAGAAGGAGTTTATGAGGGTGGGTCTTTATTTGGTCTGCATCCCTGTTCAGGAACTGAAGAAGTTCAACAGTTTTTTACCAAGTTATTTGGACTTTATCAGGTCAAAAAATTTCAAGCTCAAGATTATGTGATTCAGCATGAAGAAGTGGTGATCTTAGGTGATTCGACTTGGTCTCCAATTCCTGGGGGAGAGTCTTTCAATAGTGACTTTACTATTCGTTGGGTGATTGAGCAGGGTAAAGTGGTTAAATGCCGTTTCATGGTTTTGCCAGAAAACCATATCAAAACGTTTATTGAGGATGAAGAAAACTATCAAAGATACACCTCTGCAGAAGCCATTCAGGATATTGTCCAAAAATACAAGAAACTGTACTTTGACTCTTATCTCTTTGGCAAAACTTGGAGTGAAACCTTCTGGATGGGATATCCCACTTTTAAATGTCCTTTAGATCTATGGATCTACCAGGAAATTATATTTACGCTCAAGCCAGATATTGTGATTGAAAGCGGAACAAATTATGGTGGTAGCACTCTATACCTAGCACAGATGTGCGATTTAGTCAGCAATGGCAAAGTAATTTCTATTGATATAGCAGATCATTATGGGGGAGGCAACAGACCTAAACATGAGCGAATTACCTATCTACTGGGTTCTTCAACATCTAATGAAATTATCAATCAAATTCGTCAACTGATACCGACTGATAGCACAGTTTTAGTGATTCTTGATTCCGATCACCATAAGCATCATGTTCTGGATGAGTTAAGGCTTTATCACGAATTTGTTACCCCAGGAAGCTACATGATTGTTGAAGATTCCGGTTACAACGGGAACCCTGTTAAACAAAATTTTGGCCCCGGTCCATGGGAGGCAATTGAAGACTTTCTCAAGGAAAATTCAGACTTCAAAATTGACCGAGAGCGGGAAAAATTTTATATGACATTTAATCCAGGAGGTTATCTCTTAAAAGTTAAAAGTTAAAAGCTCACGGGGTGAAAAGCACGTCAAAGCCATTGATTTATAAAGATTGAGAGCCTTGAAGTTGCTGGGAAAATTCAATGTTTTTCTAATAATTAGGACTTACGCAAAGCTCCGCTAACGCTTAAAAATTTGTAGCGATTGCTGACGCAAAGCTCCGCTAATATCATGTTCGGATAATCAGTTATAAAAAAACTTTCTCCTTCTCTTCTTCTTTCTTCCCCTCCTGGGAGGGGTTAGGGGTGGGTTTACTCCTGAATTCTGAATTCTGAATTCTGACTCCTAAGTAGTTTATTTATAAGTATTTAACCGAACATGATATAACGCCTCAAGACAAGTAGGCGGAGAGTGAAAAAAAATGTTACAAATAGTTTCGCTCCTTTAGATGTGAAATAATTTCCTGAAATTACTATAGCGTCAAAGTTTTGAGTCCTAAAAATATTACTGTTAACTTTCTTGAGTGCGTCTTACATTCTAAGGTTTCCTCAGAATTACGCACTCGTTTTTGACTTCCGTGAAACGTTATTATACCATGTCCGGTTGAACAGTTATAAATAAACAACGACTGAGGAGTCATTTCAGTTATCAGTTATCAGTTATCAGTTATCAGTACCTCTGCTTAAAGTCAGAGGCTTGAAATATTGAACTGAATATTTTTTCATCCCCTTGAAAGGGGAGGCTTGAGACCTTATTTTTTGGTCAGGAGTCAGGAGTCAGGAGTAAACCCACCCCTAACCCCTCCCAGGAGGGGAAGAAAGAAGAAGGAAGAAGGAAGAAGGGAGAAGAACAGGAAAAGAAGGAGAAAGTTTTTTTATCACTAATTATCCGGACATGATATTAAATCCTATTGATAGCTGATAACTGATAACTGAATGCTGTTAGCTCCGCATTCCGCAGGAAATACTGACTATAATTCAGATTGATATAACTGAGTTCTTAACCTTTCTAATTCTTCCTCAATAAGCTGATTTTTAGCTTCTGATAATTGAACTTTTGTATGATAATTATATAGCTGACTGCGTAACTTTTCTAATTCTGACTCAACTTCAAACAGTTGAGGTTTTAATACACTCAGTTCATCCTGAGATTCCATTGCCATAGGTCGTAATTTTTCTAATTCCTCCTGAAATTGTAATAGTTGATATTTTAATCTTTCTATTTCATACTGTTCGGGATTAACTTCAATTTTCTCTCCATTATAAATATGATCGACGACCTTTTCTGTCATAATATTTCTCACTTCTTTCAGATGAATTCTATGTAAAAATGGGTCTGAAAGTAAAGGAATATAATACATACAATCAGAGAAATAATAATGCGTTACTTGACTATATCTAGTTCGGTTTTTATCTAAAACTGGACTACCCCCATGGAGTAAATTTGCAGCCCAAATTAAAGCTTGCCCTTTCTTAATATAAAGTTCTACTTTTTCTAAACCATTATGTTCAATTAATGACTGTAAAAACTCTTCATATATGGGATAAACATCATAAGGTTTATTTTGATAACTACCTGTAATTCCTAAGTCGTTTAAATCAAACATTGGCAATTTATGACTGCCAGGATAATAATGTAGCGGACCATTATTTGCATCTATATCTTCAAGAGCTATCCAAACTCCACACATAAACCTAGCTGGCATTGAACTAAAATGTATACTGTCACTATGAGTAGATTGTTGAGTACCAAACTTAAAATTTAAGGTTTGAAATGGGATTGGTTCTCGCTGATAAAGTATTTTTAATAGGTTAATTATTTTGGGAGAAGTGGCAATTTTTTTGACATCTTGATTGAATGTCCAAGCATCTTGAATTCGGTCGTGATAAATCCAAGCTGATTCTACTTTGCCTTTGTCTCCATATATAGGAGTTAAATCTTTAACTATTCTGTCTGTAGTTTCTGCAATATTTTCTATGCCTAAGTCGTCTATAATTACATATCCTTGTTCGGCAAATTGTTTAACAAGTTTTTTTGTGTCTTCGTCTAAAATTAACTGGCTAAAAATTTGTTCAAAAAATGGCGAATCTACCAAAGGTAAATTCATCAGAGGAGGAGTAAACTTTTTATCTGTTGTTTTGCTCATAATTTGTGAATAAAGAAAGAAGTAAGGAGGAGCAAAAAATTATAGCAGTTTTCATCTTAAGATGACTCTTGAAGAGTATGCCATCTTTTTCATCTTTTTATCAAACAGGACTTACGCAAATCGACTTTTAAACCACCATCTGTAGGGGTAAATTGCATTCCTACTCCCCATAAGTAGAGTCTCTGCGTAAGTCCTGTCAAAATAACATGGGTCGCGCAACCTCGCCTTTTAAGGCGATCGGGTTTTTGGAGCTTTTCTCAAATCCCCTTCCCCTGCTAGCTCCCCTCCACCGGAGGGGTTAGGGGTGGGTTGGGTTAGGGGTGGGTACACTTGCTGACTTACAGACTTGCTGACTTCTGAAGCGCGTTAAATTGTGGTCAATCAATGCAACTTGATATCAGTCCTCACAAGTTGTGTAAGTCCCGTTAGAGAATAAGGGAAAAAGGTAGAAAAATGCTCCCTACTCACCTACTCCCCCAGGATATATTTATTGTCACTAGAAAAAAAAGGAGGAGAGGGTAGGAACTGTAGGAACTGTGAGAGGTGTGAGAGGTGTGGGAAGTGTCGGAAGTGTCGGAAGTGTGGGAAGTACAGGACTCAAAAAATATAGGGTTGTAAATATTCTCTGATGACAAAGAATTAACCCTCCCCCACTCCCCCACTCCCTGTACGGACGCCCTGATGCAACCTCCCTACCTACTCCCTGACCTATCCGTGTATCCGTGCCATAATCCGTGTGAGCCACTCCCGGTCCTCCCTGACCTATCCGTGTATCCGTGCCATAATCCGTGTGAGCCACTCCCGGTCCTCCCTGACCTAT
>JAXHSW010000177.1:0-20445 GCA_034190295.1 Cyanobacteriota bacterium
GTGGGGGAGTAGGGGAGTAGGGGAGTGGGGGAGTGGGGGAGTAGGGGAGTAGGGGAGTGGGGGAGTGGGGGAGTAGTCATTTCAGTTATCAGTTATCAGTTGTAAAAATAAGAATAATTAACAATAACTAGCTAAGAATTATCAAAAAAGTTATTCAGTCTGTGTTAATTACTTAATAATTTAACTACCATTTAAGGATAGAATTATTTTTTAAAATTGGTATAAGAAAGGGAATTATTTTGTGGTGAAATCTACTATCCACAATGACAGATAATGGGCAATTTTTGTGTGGTTTGGGTAAAGTAACTAACTTTGAAAGTAATACTAAATCCGGTTGCTAAAACCAACTTTTCAATATTGACTAAGTCTTTTTTTATCAAGCAGTTACGCTATAAATATAAGAGGTTTATGAAAGCCGGATTGAGTATAAAATAGGCACAGAGAAATTAAAAATATGATAACTGAGGTGTGAATTTTTATCATAGTTGACAGTAGAATAAGTGTCATTTAAGAATGTCACTAGAGCAGGAATAAAATTTAGCTTAGAGTCAAGAAATCAAGTTAGATGATTGAGCTAAAAACACTATGATAAATCTTGACTTTATTCCAGCATTTTTAAGGAAATTACATTCTCGAGTAAATTCAAAACCTTCTAGTATTTCTCCTTGGTTAGCATCTTTGTGTTATTTTTTAGGTCGTCACATAATAATGCCTTTTTATTTTCGTAGAATAAATATTATTGGAAAAGAAAATATTCCGAAAGATGGACCTGTGATTTTAGCTCCTACTCATCGTTCTCGTTGGGATGGGTTAATCATACCTTATGCTACAGGTCGGTTAGTTACTGGTCGAGACTTAAGATTTATGGTTAGTATGGATGAAATGATAGGTTTACAAGGATGGTTAATTAGACATTTGGGTGGGTTTCCTCTTAATCCGAAAAATCCGGCAGTTTCTTGTTTTCGCTATGGAGTAGAGCTAATGTTAAATAGGGAAATGTTAGTGATATTTCCTGAAGGTAAAATTTATCGCGATCGCCAAGTTCATTCTCTCAAAACAGGATTAGCTAGAATAGGATTACAAGCTGAGTCCGATCGACAAAATCTTGATGTTAAAATAGTGCCTATATCTTTGAATTACAATCCTGTTATTCCACGTCGTGGTTGTAATGTTATGGTTCGTATTGGTGTTCCTTTATCTGTAAAAGATTATATTGATGGATCGGGGAAAAAGCAGGCAAAAAATTTAACTATGGATTTAGAAGCAGCACTTAAAAATCTAGATGGACAATTAACAATTAATAATTAACAATTAATAATTAATAATTACTTCTCCTGAAAACAGATATAATTGGAAAACAAGATTTTTTTGATTTATTTATTCTTTAAATCAGAAGTTATAAACATCAATAATTTGATAAATAAGAGAAGAAAGAGGGAGGAATAATAAATAGATTTTTTCTAGTCAATCAGAGGGAATAATTAACTTTTATTGTGAGTCTAAAGTTTTTGATTTTATGGCACAATCAATATTCTTGGGTAGAGGATATTTCAACAATTAATAATTAATAATTACCTCTCCTTGAAAAGAAGAGCATTGACGCGGTAGGGAAAATTTTTTCTTCTCTTGGTCGATGGTCGGACAGCTCCGAGACCTCGCCATCCCACCCAAGGGGTGCGCTCCGAAGATAGAACTCCGTTCCGAGATACGCGAACGACCGCTTTTTTCTACTTTAAAGGAAAGGCTTTAAACCTTAATTATTTGGTAATAGAGTATTGCTTATTTATAGTGATTTTGAATGATTCTCGATTATCTTCAATTTTCAGCACACCTGAAGACTCTAAAAAATATTATATCAATCAGGAATGATTTATGAGAAATTTATTGTGCATTTTCTTATAACTCAAGGAATTTTCCAAATCTGATTTATGAGAAAGGGAGCAAGATGCTCCCACTGTTTTTGTCCTTGACCAAAATAATTACAATAGACCACTATAATACCAATTTGAAAAAAGAATGTTACGAATAATAAGTGCAATAAAAATATTTTTTAGAAAATGTTTCTTTGACAAAAAAGAGAACTTACGACCTGAAAACTGGTATTAAATCTATTCATTGTGGATTCTGAATTGCAGGATTGCTGTTTGCTTCGCGGTGACAAACGGAAATTCTAATAAATACCCTAACTATTTGTAGCAAACATTTATCAAATTGATATAACAATGCACTACCACCAAATATCACTACATCTACAGAACTATCAAAATTTGAAACTCCTATCTTTTTTACCTTTTCTGTATTTCTGCACAAATTATAGAAGTTTACACGGATAGTTAGGAAGAGTTTAATATCAATCACTATTTCTTATTCCCAAAAAAAATCAAAATTTGTACTTTCTTTATTTAGTCGAAAACTGCTGTAAATTTAAGACTGCTATATGAGGATATTTTGTATATGAAGCCAGTATTAACAAATTTTATCCCTAGTTTTCAATCTAGCCAAATTGTTTGTTTGGAGTATGAAAATACTTGTTTATATGCAGAAGTAATTCAAGTATTAGAAACACGCAAAATGTGTTGGGTTCGTCCTTTGTTATTGAAATTATCTACTTCAGAAATTGGGTGTGAAAATCATCAAAACAATTTAGAAAAATCAAGTTTATGGGATTTGCGAGATGGTGCTGATTTGGTTTGGCCGATATGTTTATTCAGAGAAGCTATTGATACAGAGTTTATTCCACTTTTGACTGAATTAGAGTTATTAGATAGTCAAGAGAAAAATCTGCAAATTTCCCATCAACAATTACAACATTTTGTGAGGAAAGTTTGGCAGGCTTATCCTGATGTTTTTTCCATGATTCAGGATTAATATTTGGGATATTTGAGAGGTCATTTCAGTTAGCCTCCTCTGGAGGAATTTCGGACTTCAGTTAGCCTCCTGGGGGGGACTGCGGACTTCAGTTAGCCTACTGAGGAGGAAATACGTTAACAATTAATAGTTAATAATATCTCCTACTTTTTGCGCAGCATGATCTAGGAAAGCAGGAGGCTTGAAATACTGAATTTTCTTTTCTCTTGGTCGATTGGATATGGCGTTCCGTTCGATAATTTAGGTAGGAAACCAGAAAAGTAACGATCGCTTTTTATCCCTTTTAAAGGGGAGGCTTTAAATCTTAATTATTCGGTAATGAATCTAGCAATTAATTGGTGTTATTTTGCTTGAATTTTAAGTATATAATGACATTTAAAAATTAGATAACTGTTTTATTCGTGAGCTACTAATCTGGAGTTGTACCTTCAATAATTAAATGATTAACAATGAATAACTAATAATTACTTTTCCTGAAAATGGATAGGATTCGCGAACCGACTTTTTTTGTTTATTTCTTCTTTAAAGTAGAGACTTTATAGCAAATGAATATGAAGTTATAATAGAGTAATATTTTAATCATAGTTAATATATCGAGACAGACCAGTTAATAAATTTCATAATTCTGTGGAGTCTCGCATCAAATTGGTATAAGACCTAAAACCTAAAACCTAAAACCTAATTCTGTATAGCCTCATCTAAAATTGGCATTAAACTTTAATGATATGATTCGGTCAATTAAGCAAATATTTTGGTTTAGTTATGGGAAATTTATTTATGTAAATTTGACTTCTGATGATTGGCTTATTTCTATTTTTCAGAATGGAAATAATCTCGACTATTAAATGTTACATTTTGTGAGTTTTTCTGCTAGATAAGGAGCGCCAAAATCCCAAACACGAGAAGTAACTTTAAAAGGAAGATGTCCTTCAACAATTAATAATTAATAATTAATAATTACCTCTCCTTAAAAAGAAGAGGATTGACTAATCATGAAAAATCTTTCTTGTTTCTCCACGGCGAGTGAGAGGCTTTAAACCTTAATTATTCGGTAAGGGGCTGAAATTTGATATGTAATATTTTTATATCTTTTATGCTTATCAAAATAATATGGGTCTAAAACCCCGCCTTTTAAGGCGCAATATTTTTAGAGCGGGGCTTAAATCCCCTACTTCCCCTCCTGGGAGGGGCTAGGGGTGGGTTAACTTCTGACTTCTGACTTCTGACTTCTGACTTCGTTAACGCCCCATCCTACTTGCTTGATAAAAATGTCAGCGATCGCTACATTATGAATTCCTGGTTTACCTCCTACTTCGCTCCAAATTTGTTTTTGAATGCTAAATCCAAATTTACCATCGCTATATTTAATCCACAATTGATTAATTTTATTTAGGTCTTTGCAGGGAATATTTTCTATATCTTCTATATTAAACCAGTCTTCTTTTTCTCGCTCTACAAGTGAAAGTATAATTCTGAATGTTTCTTGGTCTGCTCCTTGAAATTTATCGGATGATAATAGGTTTTCCAAAGTTGTGTAATCTACTTTTTTATCTATATAGTTAATAGTTGTTTGGGAGGTATCTGGAATATTAGTTTCGGGTAAAGGTTGGGGTACTTTTTGAGGTTGTATAGTGGGATGAGATTTTTGTTGTGGGATAGGAATAGGTTGAGGGGGTAAAGGACGAGAAGTTATCGAAAAATTCAGTTTGGGAGAATAGATATAAGTCACAACAATCAATATGAATATACCTGCTCCAATTGGTAATATATTTGCTTCTCCTTGATAAAAAGTTTTGACAGAATTTTGATAAAGAGGTTTGATACCTGGAATATTTAAGGTAGCCATTTGAGACATAATTGTTTGAGAAACCTGAGATATTTGAGAAATAATACTCTGAGGTTTAACTTGAAGTAATGTCAACCATTCCTGTACAGTTTTAGGGCGGTCTTCAGGTTGAATTTCCATTCCTTTCATAATGGCATTATTCACGCGATCGCTAATTTTTGTATTGATTTTTTTTGGTTCTTCTAATAAGTCTTGTTTGCCTTGCTTTTTTATAAGTTTTAAAATCAACTTTAAAGCGAAACGGATTTGTTTTGGTAAGGGGGTTTTATGTATTGCTAATTGAGTATGATATCTATCTATAGAGTTAGGTAATTGAGAGTTAGTGAGAAGTACATAAAGTGTGGCTGCTAAAGCATAAATATCTGTATATTCTCCTGGTCTATGTTTGCGAGTATATTGTTCTATAGGTGCATAACCTGGTGTATAAAATTGGGTGAAGCTGTTGGTTTGATTGGGAATAAAGTCACGGGCAATACCAAAATCAATTAAAACTACTTCTTGTGTGTTTTTGCGCAATATAATATTTTCTGGTTTGATATCCCGGTGGAGGATATTTTTGCTGTGAATGACTATTAGTGCATTAGAAATTTGCTGAATATAATAGAGTGCTGTTTGTGCGGGTAATATTCCTTGTTTATTGATAACAATAGCTAAGTTATCTCCCTCTATAAATTCCATGACAATACAATAGAGTTGCCCTTCTTGAAAGGAATGATAAAATTTGACGATATTCTGATGTTGGAATTTTTTTAGTTGTTCTGCTTCGTCTCGAAATCGCTTTTGAAATTTGCCAAAATTAGGTAGTTTTTGTACGCGATTATTTAAGGTTTTAATAACTACTTTTGTGTGGATATTCTGATTATCCCATGCTAAATAGGTGATGCCGAAGCCTCCTTCTCCTAAAGTTTTTTCTATGGAATACCTGCCGTGATTTAAAGTAGTACCTGGTTGCCAGTTGTTCATTTTAGTTAAATTAATAATCTTGTTAATTTGGTTTGTTTATAAGTTTAGTTTTTCCATCTATTTATAGAGAAACCAGCTTCAAAAAGTATTGCTACAAAGTTGTTTGTCAAAGTATGGAAAATTTATGTTTGCGGAGCATTCCGTAGGAAATTGCTCGTACAAGATTGAGGAGGAGTAGAAATCTCTAATACCAAATTCACGCAAAGGTTGTTAGGGTGCATCTCATATTTGCAAAAATACTATTTTTCTATATATTCCCTGTTGCCTTTTCCCTGTTCCCTGTTGCCTAAAAGCGATAAATTTTTGGCTTTCTTCAAAATTGAGATGCACCCGGTTGTTAAATCTAAATCGATGATTTATTTTTACAGTCAGAAAATCATAAAATGGTGTATTTCATATTTGTAAATTGATAATTCAGGTAAGGATATAATAAAAGTTTCAGCCTTGGATAAAGCATATTTTGGTAAAACCGAGATGCACCGATTATGAAAAGCATATATTTTCAATAATTAATAATTGATAATTACCGAAAAATTGTGGTTTAAAGCCTCCTCTTTTAAGAGGATAAAAAGAAAATTTTTCATAATTAGTCAATCCTATCCGTTTTAAAGGAGAGGTAATTCTAAATTCTTAATTCTAAGTTCTTAATTCTTGAACTATCCCTAAAAGAAAGAGAATTGACTGAAAGGAAAATTTTTTCTTGTTTCTCCTTGAAAGGAGAAGCTTTAAACTTCAATTATTCGGTAAGGAGATAATAAAAGTTTCAGCCTTGGACAAAGCGTCTTTTGGTAAAACTGAGATGCACCGACTATAAAAAGCATAGATTGTAAAATTTCAACCATTTATCTTCTTTTTTTAAATACTTATCTGTTCCATCTTTCCTATTCCCTACTCTCTGACTACAGCAATATTTTATTAAATTGGTATTAATTAGCTATCAGCTTAAAGCATTCAGCTATTAGTTTTTTTATAAGAGGTAAAAATCCCCGGTTTCTATAAATCAGATGGTGCGGGTTGGAGTTTAAATCTCCTTATCGCACGTTAAAAAAAATTATCTTACTGATTTTTTAAGTGCTGTTTGCGGAGTATGACCTAGGAAGTGCTTCTTTAATAGTTTTGTAGGTTTTGTAGGTTGCTTAACTGTAACTATTTTTTTTAAATTTGGTATCAATAATTTTTAATCTCTCAATCTTGAGAATGCAATAGGACTCATTGTGACTAATACTGTCACGAATAACAGTGCTATTTTTTGTTCAAAAGTTGTCTTTTCCCAAACTTCTCCAAAACCTATAGTTATAAAAGCTGTGCGACTATCCTTTAATAAAACATTTTGTGAAGTTCCTAAAAAAGAACTATAAGCATCAAAAATTACAGCAACTATATGAAATGGGATTAAAATTTTGTATTTATCATTTCCGGATTTTGACCAAATCTCTTCTGCATTTATGCTCAACCCTAAAATCAAAGCACTACCAATCAGAGCAGTGATATAAATAGGAATATATTCTTGTCTCCAATCAGTTACTCCAAAGATACCAATTATACCTAAAAGACTGGTAACAAAGTCCCAAATAGACCCTACTGCAAATATAAGAAGTAAAAATCCTTGCATTTTCATTTTATTTAACTCCAAATTTGTTTAAATTTATTTATCTGAAATAAAGAATAATTCCAACAATAATAACTGCGACAAGAAAAAATATTACCATGAAGAAATTATTTGAGATTCTTATTTGTTTGCGAGGAGATTTATTTTGGTTAATTACAGGATAACTGGTAGATGATTCGTCTTTAATCTCCCACTTGTTAATAAAATCTTGAAATTCTTTTGTGGATATAGCATAAATAAAGTCTTTCCAGGAGTGCCATGAAGTTTGAATAGACCAGTTAATGATTGGCAATTGATTGTTATTATTTTGATCGATAAATTCTAGATAAGTTTTAGCGTCAATCAAACTACCAGTTTTTTTTAAGTTAATTTCTAATTTTTTCCAAGAATCTAAAAATTCTTTTTTGTCTTGGGTCGGTACTTCAAAAGCAAAGAAAAAACTTACCTGCATAGTAAATTTGTCAGAATTCAATTAAATACCTCCTGTCTAGTATTGATTAAGTAATCGATATAGCGCTACGCGCAAGTTAGAAGTCAAAAGTCATGCATTCAAAAGTAATCTCTGACGCTCGTTTTTCCTAGGTCAATGCTCCGCAAACAGGGTTTAGTAGTGTCAAACATCTAAATCCGTAGTGCTATAATTAATACTTTTTTGATTTGCCAGTTTTCTAGGCTTTTTTTTTGAGTTATTTTATTTCCTAACTTGAAAAATCAAAGAAGTTAAATCCTATTAATATAGCGTTTCTCAAGTTAGTGAGGTGCAGTGGTTTTCCTGATTTTCTAGTTACGATGTCATCTGGAAATAAATTTCACAGCTAATAGCAAATAGCAAAATAAAAGTTTTTAACAAAAATGAAATATACCTAGTTTTTTTAAGAGGGTAGGAAGTATAAATCAGTTCAAACTTCATAGAGAAGTTGGCATCAAAAGAATACAAATAGTAATTCTTATACAACAACTTCTATCTCTTTTCAGGAAAGTTAAAAAATTAAAGCAAAGATTGATTTAGCTGAATAGTTTAACTGACAATAATTTCATACAACTATTTCATCGGAAAGTTGAAAATCATATATGACATGATTTTAGTGAATGGGTAAAAAAACAGTAAATAGCCATATCTTAACAACTAAATTTCCGCTTTGTCAGTGATAAATATTGATAAAAAGTGACAAAAAGTAGCGCATTATCCAAAGCTATGTTAAAGTACAATACAAAACTAATTCCTAAATTTACGAGAATGAATGTGGAAGAAGCACTGGCTATTGTAGAAGCGGTATTAGATGATAATACTCGTCTCAATGATATTGAAGAGTTTATTTTTAGGGAATGTTGGGAAGGTAAACAGTCTTATGAAGAAATGGCTCAAAATTCTCCCTATGATAGTGAATATATTAAGTCTGTTGCAGCAAAATTATGGAAAAAATTATCGAAAACTAAAGCTTTTAATGAAAAGGTAATTTCAGTTATCAGTTATCAGTTATCAGTTATCAGTACTTCTGCAATAAGGAGGCTTGACATATGGAAAATTATCTTTTTTTATCCCCTTAAAATGAGAGGCTTTAGACCACAATTTTTAGGTAAAAAAAAAATCGGTCTGTTATTCGACGATATTTACAGAGACATAAATTTATATTCAATAGAAATCAAGTTATAGAAGGAAATCTTAATGGAGCTAATCTAAGTTTTAATGAAGCTAACCTGCGTCAAACAGACTTACATGAGTTAATCGTACTTACAAATGGTAAAAAATTAGTGGAGGAAAGTACAAAGACTAAAGCTGATAACCAACAAAATAAATCATACTTGAAAAACACAATTAACTGGAATGGTTTAGATTTTAATTCTCAGGCAGAAGTAAAAATTGCCGAAGCACTCGACCGCGCCAATATTATATTTTTATCCAAGACAAAAATTAGATTTACCTCTGCCACAGGTAGAGAAAATAAAATAGTTAATTTCCTCATCTTACACAGGGAAAAATTAGGAATTCTTCAAATAAGTAGCGAACCTTTTCCAGCAGATTTAAACTTAGCTCCTAACATCAAAATTGTTCGGCATTATGATATTTTCTCCTGTACTAAACAACCAGATAAAGTTATAGCCGAATTTTTAAAGTTATTAAATCAAGCATAAATAAAAATATCTTGAATTGATTCGACTTAATCATCTGTTATACATAAAAAAATATATAGCGTTTCTCCAGGTAATGAGGTACACCTATCTTGGTTTATTTTCTATTCCCTATTCCCTGTTCCCTATTCCCTAAAAAAAATTAATTTTGTACCTCACGGTCATAGGAATTTTTATATCTGAAAATACTGTCACAACTTAGAATTATAAGTTATAGCAGAAAGAACAAACAAAGAGGCAAAAAAGAAAAAGTTTAATTATTGATATTCCCAAGCTTGCAGCTATTTTATAAGTCAAATACATTCATAGCTGCTGTTATAGCGCTACGCGCAAGTCAAAAGTCAAAAGTCAAAAGTTAAAAGTAATATCTGACTGAGTTTGAGCATTTATAAATGTCCTAACCTATTTGCGTACTGCTATATATATATACAGAAGAAATGAAAAGATAATATATATAGCGGATTCCATCTTGATGAGGTAAACCCATCGCAGGCAAGATACTATAGCGGGTAAAATTCCCGGACTTGCATTCATTTAATTGTTAATATCTGTACTTCAGATATAGCATTTCTCAAGTTACTAAGGTACAGTTGTTTTTTTTTATTTTCTATTCCCTACTCCATAAAACAAAGGAATTTTGTACCTCACGCTTCTTGGGAATTGCTATAGTATATAGAACCCCCGATCGTATCTTCATAAATATCAAGTTTTTTTAGCCTTGAGTCAGGAGACAACCCACCCCTAACCCCTCCCAGGAGGGGAAGAGATAAGAGGAAAAAGGGAAAAGGGAAGAGAGAAGATGTGGGTTCTCAATAATACAAAAAATTCAACAGTCCTTCTTCAGATTTTTCCTCAAAATTGATGCGCGAAAAGACTTGACTACCATAATTATATAGATATCAAATGGGTTCTATAGTGAACAAAAACTATAATCATCTTATTTTAGTTAGGCATAAAATATCTTCAAATTAAGGAGCATCTGAACTGAGAATATCAAAGATGGGAAAATAATTTATGAATTTCGGTCTATTTATTCGTTTTTTATAAATGATTTAAGACTGCTATATAACTTTAGAAATATCTAGTGTTTAGCACTCATGCGTTGTGTTATTTTTGATATAAATAATTACCGAAAAATTGTGGTTTAAAGCCGACCCTTTTCAGGGGATAATAAAGAAAATTTTTCATAATTAGTCAATCCTATCCGTTTTCACTCTCGAGGTAATTATTAATTATTAATTATTAATTGTTGAATAGCCAATCCCTATAGGAGATAGAATAACTTGATAAATAAACAAATAACCATTCCTTACCGAATAATTAACGTTTAAACCCTGTCCTTTAAAGGATAAAAAAGCCGTTGTTGCGTAGCTTCCCGAAGGGTGGGATAGTGAAGTCCCCCTCACCATATCTAATCGACCAAGAGAAGAAAAAAGTTTCCTTTTAGTCAATCCTTTTCTTTTCAAGGAGGGGTCATTTCAGTTATCAGTTATCAGTTAGCCTCCTATGGTCGTAACTTTCCTACGGAATGCTACGCAAACGTTAACAGTTATCAGTACCGACCACTAAAGCTGGAGGCTTGAAATACTGAACTGAATATTTTTTCATCCCCTTAAAAGGGAGGCTTTATACCTCATTTTTTGGTAATTGTTAATTATTAATTATTAATTATTAATTGTTGAATATGTCTTTCAAATCTCTGACTAAATTAGTTGCTCAAATTTCCGGAAAAGTTCCCATCCGTATCACTCTAATAGTGCCATTTGTAGTGCAAATTTTTGGGGTGGTAAGTTTGGTGGGATATATTTCCATGAGAAATGGCCAGAGAGCTGTTAATGATGTAGTTACTCAACTTTTAAATGAACAAGTTGCTAGAGTTGAACAAAGTTTACAAGCTTATCTTCATGTTCCTCATCAGGTTAATCAAATTAATGCTGCTGCTATTCGTAATGGTCAATTAGATTTAGAAAATACCTCTCAATTAGAGAAATATTTTTGGCAACAACTACAAATATTTGATGTTTTAACTTTTACGGGATTAGGGTTAGAAAATAAGGTTAATTTGGGGGCGGAAAGATTTGATAATGGTACTCTGACTGTGAGAGTTTCAACTCAAGAAAGTAACTATATTTTTGAAACTTATTCTACAAATAAATTTGGCAAGCGGGTTGAGTTATTAAGTAGTATTAAATTCGATCCGCGCACTCGACCTTGGTATAAAGCTGCTGTGGCGAGCGGTCAATCTATTTGGAGTGAAATTTATCCTAATACTGCTGGTATTACTGCTTATCTTGGTGCATCTATGCCTTTTTATAATGAGCAGGGAAAATTGCAGGGTGTATTACTAACTAATATTAATCTGTCACAAATTGGCGATTTTTTAGGTAGTCTCAGAATTGGTAAAACAGGACAAGTTTTTATTATTGAACGTTCGGGAATGTTAGTGGCAACTTCTACAGGAGAAAAGCCTTTTCATACTATAAATAAAGCTTACGGAGCCAAACGAGTTGAAGCTACTGAAAGCCAGAATGATTTGACTAAAGCTACAGCAAAATATTTAGCCAAAGAGTTTAACTTTAATAAATCAATTAATCGTCAAGAATATCTAGAATTTAAGTTTGATGGTCAACGAGAGTTTATTAATGTCAAACCTTTTCAAGATAAGTATGGTTTAGATTGGTTAATCGTAGTAGTAATTCCAGAAACAGATTTTTTAGAACAAATATATAGGCAAACAAAAATAACGATTATACTTTGTATATTAGCTTTACTTTTAGCAACGGCAATTGGAGTTTTAACATCTCGTTGGCTCGTGCAGCCTATTTTACAACTGAAAGATGCAGCTACAGCTTTATCGGAAGGGGAATTTAATCAGACAATAAATTTAGAACGCGAGGATGAGGTTGGTGTTCTTGGTAAAGCTTTTAATTCTATGGCTTTTCAGTTACAAAGTTCCTTTGATATTCTCAAAAATAAAAATGAACAACTAGAACGTTTGGATAAATTAAAAGATGAATTTTTAGCTAATACATCTCACGAACTTCGTACTCCTTTAAATGGAATTATTGGCATTGCAGAATCATTGATAGATGGAGCAGCAGGAAAATTACCATCTCAAGTTAAAACTAATCTTTCTATGATTGCTGCTTCTGGTAGAAGGTTATCAAATTTGATTAACGATATTCTCGATTTTTCTAAACTCAAACATCGGAATATTGAACTCCAATTAAAGCCAGTAGGAATTAGAGAAATAGTAGAAATAGTGCTGACTCTTTCTCATTCCATGACTGGCACAAAATCTATACAACTAATTAATTCTATTAGACAAGACCTACCATTTGTGGATGCTGATGAAAATCGACTTCAGCAAATCTTTTATAACTTAATTGGTAATGCCATTAAATTTACTGAGTCAGGCACTGTTGAAGTGTCGGCTAAAGTGTTACAAAATCAAGCAAATGAATCTAATAACGAAATTTCCCTATTAGAAATTACTATTGCCGATACGGGTATCGGAATTCCAGAGGATAAATTAGAGAGAATTTTTGAATTATTTGAACAAGGAGATGGCTCTACCGCTAGAGAATATGGTGGAACAGGTTTGGGTTTAGCTATTACTAAGAAATTAGTTGAATTACACGGTGGTTGTTTGTATGTTTCATCGACAGTTGGAGTCGGTTCTCAGTTTAAATTTACTTTGCCAATATCTCAAATTCAAGTAGTTGATTTTCCCAAAGTTTTATCATCTCGACCAATACCATTAGTTACAGAATTTGAGCCAGAAAATCAAGGAGTAGTATTAGAAAATTTAGCAGCAGAAGCCGGACATATTAAAATTTTGATTGTAGATGATGAACCAGTAAATCTCCAAGTTCTCAGAAATAATCTATCTTTACAAAATTATGCTATTACTCAAGCTAATAATGGTATTGAAGCATTAGAAATAATTGAAAATGGTTTGATGCCAGATTTGATTTTACTGGATGTAATGATGCCTCACATGACAGGTTATGAAGTGGCAAAAAAACTGAGAGAAAAATTTTTACAAAGTGAGTTACCGATTGTGATGTTAACTGCAAAACCATTAATTTCTGATTTGGTAGAAGGTTTTCTTTCTGGAGCTAACGATTATTTAACTAAACCCTTTTCTAAACCAGAATTGCTAGTAAGAATTAAAACACATATTCGTTTGGCTAAAATAAATGCTGCTTATGGTCGTTTTGTTCCCCATAGTTTTTTACGTTTCCTAAAACGCGAGAGTATTGTGGATGTCAAATTAGGCGACCATGTCAAGAAAAAAATGTCAATTTTATTCTCTGATATTCGCTCTTTCACGACTTTAAGTGAAGTTATGACTCCAGAGGAAAATTTTAAATTTATTAATAATTATTTGTCTCGAATGGAATCAGCAATTTTAGAGAATGAAGGGTTTATTGATAAGTATATTGGTGATGCAATTATGGCTCTTTTTGGCAGAAGAACCGATGATGCAGTTAATGCCGGAATTAATATGTTAAAACGTCTGGATATATATAATCAAGAACGCCAAAAAATTCAAGAGCAACCTATTAGAATTGGAATTGGAATTAATACCGGCGATTTAATGTTAGGAACTGTGGGAGGTGGGAAAAGAATTGATGGTACAGCCATCGGTGATGCTGTTAATTTAGCTTCTCGTTTAGAAAATTTAACTAAGTTCTATGGAGCCAATATTTTAATCAGTCAAAATACTTTATTTGATTTAGAAGAATTCGATAAATATAATTATCGTTTTTTAGATAGAGTTCAAGTAAAAGGGAAAAAAGAAGCAGTTGCAGTATTTGAAATTTTGGATGGAGATCCTGAAGCACAAAAGCAATTAAAAATTCAAACTAAAACTGAATTTGAAGAAGCTGTTATTCTTTATTATCAGCATAAATATTCAGCAGCAAAAGAAATTTTCTTAAATATTTTCGAGATCAACCCTGAAGACAAAGCTGTAAAACTTTATCTCAAACGTTGTAAAAGATCTCAAATTTACGGCATTCCTGAAGAATGGGAAAAAGAGATAATAATTAAGGAGTAGGGGAGTGGGGGAGTAGGGGAGTGGGGGAGTAGTTAGGAGAAACGAGGAATGATAGAAAAGATAGTCGGAACAATTGTCGATCGTGATTTTTCTGCTATCCTCCCTGTTTTTTCTACTAACTTTTTGGGTGCATCTCTTATGTACAAGAATACTTTTTTCCTATATATTCCCTTATATTCCCTTCCGGAGCTGTTGCCTAAAAACGATAATTTTTTGGCTTTATTCTTGCATTGAGATGCACTCAAATGTTTGCTACAAAATAGTTAGTATTTTATACGAGTTAGGTAGGATAACTTCAATAATTAATAATTAATAATTAATAATTAATAATTAGGGCTTGGTGATTAAATCTAAAAGCATTGATAGATAAAGATTTTAGCTGTTTTAGGTAAAAAAAAATGCCTAGTTTTCAGATATTCATGCTCAAAAAGTTAGTATTTTAGGCGCATAGTTGGGCAGAAAAATCATTCTTAAAATTCTTACTTCTACCTCCTCTTAATTCCCATTTCTCCTGTCATCCCCTCCTGGGAGAGGCTAGGGGTGGGTTGTCTCCAGCATAGCTGTCTCCTCCTCCTACTAAAAACCTTTTTCAGCAAACCCTAATTAATAATTAATAATTACCTATCCTTGAAAATAAGAGGGTTGATTAAAAGGAAAATTTTTTCTTTTTTCTCCTTTAAAGGAGAGGCTTTAAACCTTAATTATTCGGTAAAGTTATGTAAGCATTTTCACTTTAAAAATGTCACAAAGAGTTTCAAACTTTAAATGTTAAATAATTGCCTGAAACTATTGTAATGTCAAAGTTGTTAGTAATCTCAAATCTAACTTATGATTTCTAATTTCACGCCTTCTGACTTCCGTGAAACGGTATTAGAAGGGAATAGCTTAAATATAATTTTTTAGTGTAAATATTCCTTTTTATTAAACCCTACCCTTAAAGATGAGGTTCCATCGGGAAATATTTGACCATAAATCTTTTAATTCCCATTATTATTCATAACATTCTTTTTTTAATTGGTATTAATACAACAAATTGTACAGAGATAAAAAGTTTTGTAGCTACTTCCACTCAGCAATTAGTTAAATATCCCAAGTTTCTGTTATGGCGCTACGCGCAAGGCAACAGGCAACAGGCAACAGGGGAATACAAAAGGGTTTCAGCTTCTATTAATGGTAAGCATTCAGCTATTAGCGGTCAGCTCTCAGCTTTTTAATAAATGAAGCAAGCATTTGCTTAACTTCTACGACATTTTTAAACAAAGAATTGAAGCACAAGAACAGCAAGCTTAAATTGTCCACTAAAATCAATAAAGCTGTTTGCGCAGCATTCCGTAGGAATAGCTGATAGCTGACTGCTGTTTGCGCAGCATTCCGGAGGAAATGCTTACTATTAATGTCAAACACCTTAATGCGTAGCGCTATAACTTCTAAGAATCTCCCACTATCATATTTTATTTAGGAGTCATGTAAAAATAATTGATATGCTAAATCATTCCCTAGAAAAAATCCTTCATCAGATGGTATAATTAAAAGATTCTAATTTAAGACTAGTTACACAAAAACACTATATATAGCGAACAAAAACTATAACGTTATAGATATATAGCGTTCATGACTGATATGTTGTGTAATACCAATTTGAAAAAAGAATGTTACAAATAGTTTCAAACTTTAGATGTCGAATAATTTGCTGAAATTACTGAAGCATCAAAGTTTTGAGCTATAAAATCTTAATGCATGACTTTTGACTTTTGAATTCCGTGAAACGGTGTAAATCCTAATTAAAGTTCAAATATTACAAATAAAACTTAAATGCTTACCAAAAATCAACAACAAACAAAACAAAATTGGAAACAAATAGCCAAACAATTTGAAGCAGTTGTGGGTAAAAAAGGCGTAGTTCAACGCAAAGAAGAATTATTAGTATATGAATGTGATGGTCTAGCTAGCTATCGTCAACGTCCCGCATTAGTAATATTACCACGCACTACTGAACAAGTCGCAGAAGCAGTAAAAATATGCGATCGCTTAAATATTCCTTGGCTTCCTAGAGGTGCAGGAACTGGTCTTTCCGGTGGTGCATTACCAATAGAAAACTGCGTTTTAATTGTCACTTCATTAATGCAAAAAATCCTGAAAATAGATTTAGAAAATCAACAAGTTGTTGTACAACCAGGAATTATAAATAATTGGGTGACACAAGCAGTTAGTGGAGCTGGTTTTTATTACGCTCCTGACCCTTCCAGTCAAATTATTTGTTCTATTGGTGGGAATATTGCCGAAAATTCTGGGGGGGTTCATTGTCTCAAATACGGTGTAACAACTAATCATGTTTTAGGATTAAAAATAGTTACTCCTGAAGGTTCAATAGTTGATATTGGCGGACAAATTCCAGAGATGCCTGGTTATGACTTAACAGGTTTATTTGTAGGTTCCGAAGGTACTCTGGGAATAGCCACAGAAATTACTCTCAGAATCCTCAAATCTCCCGAATCAGTTTGCGTACTTTTAGCAGGATTTCCTAATATTGAATCTACCGGACAAACTGTGTCAGATATTATCAGTTCTGGCATTATTCCTGGGGGGATGGAAATTATGGATAATTTCAGTATTAATGCTGTGGAAGATGTGGTCAAAACCAATTTATATCCCCGAAATGCTGCTGCTGTTTTATTAGTAGAATTAGATGGTTTAGAAGTAGAAGTTGACCAAAACAAAAAGCGCATCAAAGAAATATGTGAAAAAAACGGAGCTATAGAAATTACTACTGCTCATGAACCAGAAAAAAGGATGAAGCTATGGAAAGGACGAAAAGCAGCTTTTGCTGCTGCTGGTAATATTAGTAAAAATTATTATGTACAAGATGGAGTAATTCCTCGGACAAAAATGGCTTATGTTTTAGGTGAAATTGAAGGAATAAGTCAAAAATATGGTTATCGTATTGCTAATGTATTTCATGCGGGAGATGGGAATCTTCACCCATTAGTTTTATATGATGATGGTGTTGAAGGTGCTTTTGAAACTGTGGAAGAAATAGGTGGAGAAATTCTCAAGATTTGCGTGGAAGTTGGTGGTAGTTTATCTGGAGAACATGGCATTGGTTCAGATAAGAAATGTTATATGCCTTTAATGTTTAATGAGACAGATTTAGAAACGATGCAATGGGTAAGAAGTGTTTTTAATCCCAAGGGTTTAGCTAATCCTGAAAAAATATTTCCTACACCTCGAACTTGTGGAGAGTCTGCTAATATTCAGCAGGTTAAAAAGTTTGATGAAGCAGAGGTTTTTTAAATTTTATTGTAAGCATTCAGCAGTCAGCTATCAGCTATCAGCTATTCCTACGGAATGCTTACCTTAAAAGGCGGGGTTTTAGACCCAATTAATGAATTAGAGTTAATTTATAGATGAGGAGTAGTATTTAGCGATCAATTTTCCACTTCCTACTCCCTTTTAATTTTTCAGTCAGATTACACATAAATATCAACAGAAGCAAATACAAATATTTTAGATATTGATATTAATTAAAAAAATTAAAATTAAACTTTTTTATAAACCGGATAAGTTTGCTAACTTAAGAGTAATCTTCACTTTGTATAGATTTCAATAATTAAGAATTTAGAATTAAGAATTTAGAATTACCGAAGAATTAATAATTAAATAATTCACGCCTTGAAGCCTCCCCTTTCAAGGGGAAAAAAGCGGTCGAGGGATGGCTCCGAAACCTGCGCTGTCCGATCATCGACCAAGAGAATAAATTTTTTCCTTTTATTCAATCCTCTTCATTTTAGGGAGAGGTAATTATCAATTATCAATTATCCATTATCCATTATTGAACTCTCCTTTAAAACGGATAGGATTGACTAATCATGAAAAATTTTCTTCTCTTGGTCGATTGGATATGGCGAGGTCTCCTCGCCATCCCTCGACCGCTTTTTATCCTCTTAAAAGAGGAAGCTTTCAACCACAATTTTTCGGTGATTTATTATATAAAACCTGGGTAATTAGTTATCCTTTTCTTTTGGGTTTAATACCCAACCGTCATTTCAGTTATCAGTTATCAGTTATCAGTTATCAGTTGTCAACGGGGGTGTTTACAATTGGATGGGGACTCATATCAAATCCGGTTAAATACTTATCTTATGTTTGTGAGTAGGGGAGTAGGGGAGATTGAAGTAATTATAGAATTATAGACATATATTATATAACCGGATTCTATATCAAACCCCAACTACTTCTTCCTTCTTCCTTCTTCCTTCTTCCTTCTTCCTTCTTCCTTCTTCAACCTTTCTGCTGACGACGCAAACCAGTCATTGCTAGACCCATAACTCCAACAGAAAACAGTGACATAGAAATCGGTTCTGGCACTGTTGCTAATTCATCTGCCAATCCTTCTCCCATAATCGCATCGCCTAGTTTAAGTTGAAATGCTAGTTCCGAACGATGGGGAGCTGTCTTATCTCTAAGGTTTTTAGCATCTCCAGTCCAAGTCATAGTTGTTGTACCTGTCAATGTGAAACTCTCCTCTAGATCGGTTAACCATAGATATTGCGAACTATTCCAATAACCACATCCCTCTCCAGAGCAGGCAAAACTAGAATTTTCCGCGATCGCTTCATCATTTAGCATTAGATTATCTACCACAACGCTACTACCTTGCTTACGAGCTGTTGTGCGGATAAATAAATCGTTGAAAGTATCTGTAATACCGTATTCCAAAGTTTGTCCACCAATTTCGTAGGTTAGAGTACCGTCTTCGAATGTCAGAGTGAAATCTTCTCCTTGTCCGCTTACCCAATCAAAGCGACGGTACTCAGTGGGAACTGTTTGACCGCCATTTTCATTATCGTAATGGATGTTAAATTCATGTTCTGCTGCTCCTGATAAGTCCCCAATTCGCCCCTCAGCAGCAACATCTATTGTTGCACCTAGTTCATTAAAAGCTTCTTCGCCATTGATAACACCTCCTAGAGTAAAAGCGTTTGCTGATATTGGCGCTCCCAAGAATCCGACCGCTGCTGCTGCTAATGCTAGAAATGATTTGTACTTATTCATCTACTTTGTTCCTTGACCCTATTGTTTTTCTATAATTCCAATCTAAACTACCGATAAGCCGATCCGCCACTAAAATAGTAATAATTTACACAATCTTTAAATTGGTGAGGACATTAAGTATTAATAGGTAGAAGCCATAATTATCAAATAACAAGGGTATCTGAAAATATATGTAGTATTCAGTAATAATGAAATTAATGTATCAGTATTTACTCGCGATCGGATTTATTTTTAGGGAATAGGGAATAGGGAATAGGCAGAAATTTATTAGAGAAAACATTAAAATTCTGACAATTAGAAACCTACACTGTTTCGCTGCATGACTGAAAAGTCTTAGCGTCAGTGTAGGTCAATTGAAGTAGCACTCAGCACTCAGCTATCAGCTATCAGCTTATCTGGCGTGTATAATGGGGGATACTCTAGAGTTGCTGCTCCGCGTCTACAAACCCTCAGAAAAGGCGCACCACCCGCTTTTTCAAATAAGCGTGGGGGACTTAAACCCTCGGATATGAGCGCTGATAGCTAAATGCTGTTTGCAGAGCATGACTATCACGAAAAGCTAATAGCTAGTTAAACGTAAGCATTTCCTGTGGAATGCGGAGCTAACAGCTATTAGCGTTCATCTCTTCGGTGCGGAATGCGGAGCTAACAGCTTTTTAATGAATGAAGCAAGGATTTGTTTTACTTCTACTACATTTTCAATCCATAAATTGAAGCATAAGAACGACTAGCTTGCTTTAAGTCAGGACTTACGCACCAGACTCTACATATGGGGAGAAAGAATACTATTTATATAGAATCCGGTTATACAGTATATGTTTATAATTCTATCCACACTTCAATATTAAATCCCCCATCTCCCCATCTCCCCATCTCCCCATCCCCCCATCTCCCCATCTCCCCATCCCCCCA
>JAXHSW010000178.1:0-20363 GCA_034190295.1 Cyanobacteriota bacterium
GAGTTTTTCCTGTACCTGTAGCTCCAGTCGCTAATATGATTGAATCTTTAAAGAAACCACCGCCACACATTTTGTCTAGAATGTCATCTCCAGAGGAAACTCTAACATTTGAAGAACGTTGCCTCCCCTACTCCCCTACTCCCCCACTTCCCTACTCAGGAATATCCCATACTTTTTTAGCTAATTGAGTCAATATTTCTTGTCGAGTTTCAATGGCGTGGGAATCCCATTTAATAAAGGTCTTTAAATCTTTTACCGCTAAGTCAATACTTGTATTATTCCCCACAGAAATTTGTTCTGCAATAGTTCTAGTCAACAGAAATCTTGAGTTAGTATAGCCTAATTTTTTTTCCGTAAAACTCATATTATTAATAGCAGATTTAATCGAACTTTCTAACAAAGTCAGATTGCCTAAAAGTTTACTATAACTTTCTATTTCATCAGGTTTATCGAAAGATGCAATTACGTTTTTAGTCGGATATTCTGGTAAAATTTGTTCTACATCTAATTTCAAAAGATAATTACTTAAATCATCAATTCCTCCCCCACTACCCCAAGCAGTTTCATCTATGTATTGTGTTAGTTTTGCTAAAATATATTTAATTTGATAAGGCTGAAATGATGATTTATTAAGTTTATGAAATGCTTTCTCAAATTTATCTGCCACTAACAGCTTACTAGAAATAATTTGGTCAGCAATAAATCTATCAAATTCTTCTGTTGATGTAATTTGACGTAATTCACTAGCCCACTTAAGAATCATCCCATCGAACGCCTTTTGATTGCGATCGCTAGTCAACATTGCCACAAATAATAAATTTTCTACCTGCCGACATAATTCAATAAAACAATATTGAGGCAATTTATAAGCAGCTAAAAGTAAGATTAAATGTTGTCTAACATTAACACTGAGACAGCGAATATTTGCCAAATAACGATTTACTGTTCCATCAAGATTATTACCAGACAAAAATGCCACATAAGCTTCTGCCGAGGCTAATAAATCATTCACAAAGAGAATAGGTTCAGTATGATATCCACATCTGGATTCATTTTTTAAGAACCAATCATAAACTTCTTTTTCTGCAATATAATTTCCATCTTCTGCATATCTTGCCAAAATAAAATAGCGCAAAAAACGCATCGGTCTTTCCTGAGAATGATAGAGTAAATCTATCATTTTTTTCCATTTTACTTTGATTTTCTCATAATCTGTTTGTTTAGCTTTAGCAAAAATCAAATTTTTGAGTAAATCCATATCATCCAGGGGTAAACCACGATGATTTAAAGTTGAATAGATTTTCAAAGCATGAGCAACACTAGCTGTTTTTACGCGAATTAATTTAACATTTTTGAGAAAATAGGCATAAAATTTTTTGAGATGAGAAATAACAACTTCATCTAATTCAAATTTAAGAGCAAGAAACTTTCTAATTTCAGCATAAGCATTCTGAATATGTTTAACAGAACGAGTAGGAGATATTTGGTCTAAATCTGTTTGCATAGCAATATTTTCTAGTATTCCCCTACTTTCTTCATATTGCAGTTCTACCCTATGTTTAAACTGGTCATTACCCCAATCATCTGTATATAGAGAAGTAATCTTATTTTTTAATGCTTCAATACGTTCATTTGAATTAATAGTTAATAGATAATCTCGAATTGCACAAAGAACCAAATAAGCAGTAGTCATCCGTTGCTGCCCATCAATTACTTCATACAAATTATCCCCACGACTACAAACAATTATACTGCCAATAAAATACTCAGAATAGGAGTTTTGATTTTGCTCAGAAAATTCTTCATATATATCTTGAATAAATTCATTTACCTCTTTTTCCTCCCAAACATATTCGCGCTGATAATCAGGAATGACATAAAACTCATCAAATAACTTTTCTAGAGTCATGTCTTGAGATTCGATAGTTGCCATATAATAACCTTAATATTTTTAACTAGCTTTCAGCATTTCCGTACCGGAATACTTTTTAATATGATTTTTTTATATAAATTTAGTTATTTGTGCAAAACAAAAGTAGGCAATTTAATCAAGTTAGTCAAGAAGGAAGAAGTAATATAACATTTTCTAAGCGTCAGGTACATCATAATATCTAATAACTTAAACCCACTTCTACTTTAAGTTGAGAAATGTGATTTGTACGGACTTAATATAAACAAAAAAAAGATATAGCAATATGATTTTAGTTGTGAGATATTGGAAACTTTTGTTTTAGGTATGGAGGGAATAGGGAATAGGTATGGAGGGAAGAAACGAATACATAAGAATAAGATAACTGCTATATTCTATGCTGTAAAGGAACACTTCAATTCTCACATCTGATTCCTGATTGCTATATTTTAAATAATAACAGTAGAGTATAGAGAATAGACCCTACTGTTAACCAAAAAAGATGAAATTTTCTTTCTCATAATTGAGCGAAGTAAGTAGACCCTTGTTAGTCTAACCCTCGACAGTTAAAAAAGGATTAAGTTTCCAAATATCCAGCTCCCGAAATTTCACAAAAATTTTCTTTCTATTAATTTTTAGTGAAGATTAAATTCTTCAAATTCTTCCCTCCCAAAAATAGTGAGGAAACCGTGAGCTAGTATCTCAGAGCAGCAAATTTTAACGAAACATACTACTAACTGAAGTATCCTCGTGAATGCGCCAAATAGTCTCACCCAATAAATTTGCCACCGAAAGAACAGTCAACTGAGGAAAATGATGTTCCTCCAAGAATGGGATAGTATTAGTAACAATTACCTCCTCAAATACCCCACTAGAAAGACGCTCAACCGCTGGTGGTGAAAATACTGCATGAGTAGCACAAGCATAAACTTGTCGCGCCCCTTGTTCGCGCAAAAGTCGTGCCCCTTCAGAAATGGTACCACCCGTATCAATCATGTCATCTACCAACACAGCAGTTTTTCCCTTAACATCACCAATCACATTTAACACTTCTGCTACATTATGAGCTTGGCGACGCTTATCAATAATTGCTAATGGGGCATCGTTTAACTTTTTCGCAAAAGCTCTAGCTCTAGCCACCCCACCCACATCGGGAGAAACAACAACAATATCAGATAAATTCTTACTTACTAAATAATCTAAAATGACTGGTAAACCGTAAACATGATCGAACGGAATATCAAAATAACCCTGAATCTGGGCAGAATGCAAATCCATTGCTAGAATACGATTAGCACCCGCCTCAGTAATCAAATTGGCCACTAATTTAGCAGTAATTGATTCTCGACCAGCAGTTTTACGGTCCGCCCTAGCATAACCATAGTAAGGAATAACTGCAGTAACTTGTCTGGCAGAAGCACGACGACAAGCATCTACCATGATTAACATTTCCATCAAGTTGTCATTAACTGGACGACAACTAGGCTGAATTAGATAAACATCACAGCCTCGAATTGATTCCTGAATTTGAACATATAGCTCTCCATCTGCAAAACGTTTACGCACCATTGGGCCTAAATCTAAACCCAGATATCTAGCTACTTCCGTAGCTAAAGGAACGTTAGCAGAGCCAGAGAAAAGTCTCAATCTATTATGATCGTTAGCAGTAGCAGGCACAGGAGCCTGAATTGGTAAAGTAGCACGAATCACGGCAAGCCCTCGCAGCACCTCTGTTCATTGCAATCTTATCATCTCAAACCAAAAATATCCTTCCGTATTTTTATCGACAGAAATATTATTTTTTTTTAGTACAACTCAAGAATATTTGCTAGATTAATCAGATTAATATTTAATATTTATAACAGGGAACAGAGAACAGGAAATACGGAACAGTGGGAAAAACATTGCCTAGTCTGAGGTTAATCATCAGCATAAGTCCTAACTACTCTGGCTATTGCTATCGTAATAAAATTAAAGAAATCTTTGAAAAACTTAAAATCGTAGCAGATAATAGGGAATAGGGAACAGCAGGAAAAATATTTCCCTATTCTCTAATATCATGTCCGGATAAGAGCGCGATCAAAAAACTTTCTCCTTCTTTTCCTGTTCTTCTTCTTCCTTCTTCCTTCCTGACTCCTCAGTCGTTATTTATTTATAACTGTTCAACCGGACATGATATAACTCTTTAATTATCAATTATCAATTGTCAATTATCCATTGGTGAAGGGAGGCTTCAAGGCGCGAATTATTTAATTATTAATTATTAATTAAATTCTCTATTCCTACAGCCACGAAAATCATAGCTAAATTCACCAACGCCTAAATAGCTTGTAAAATAACTTTTAGAGTCAATTGGTATCTGGAGTGAGAATATGAGTTTAAAGGACAGAATTACAGAAGATATTAAAGCGGCGATGAAGGCCAAAGATAAGGTTCGTCTGGAAACAGTTCGTAGCATTAAAAAAGTAATTCTAGAAGAGGAATCTAATGCTAGGGCAGCAGGAAAGGACTCTCTGACAGAGACTCAAGAAATGGATATATTAACAAGATTGGCTAAACAACGCCGAGATTCAATAGAACAATATACTCAAGCAGGTCGTCAGGAATTAGCAGATGGAGAAGCGGCAGAATTGGCCATTCTTGAAGAATATTTACCAAAACAATTGTCTGATGAGGATATTGCTAAGGTTGTTGATGAAATTATCGCTCAGGTAGGGGCGAATTCTCCTAAAGATATGGGTAAAGTGATGGGTCCGGCCATGCAAAAATTGAAGGGTAAGGCCGATGGAAAGAAAGTGCAGGAAGCTGTTAAGGCTAGGCTTAATTCATAATAGCATTCAGCCGTCAGCTATCAGCACTTCAGCTATTGCTTTTAGTTTTAGACAAAAGCTTTACTAATTGAGGCAGAATTTATACTTACTACCAAAGTTGTTAAAGTCTATATTCATTTAAACCCCATCCTTATTGCTAAGGCTGACAGCTAATAGCTGTTTGCGCAGCATTCCGCAGAAAATTCTTACAAATTAAGCTTACCTAAATAGGATAGTTAAGGTCATAAATATTGATATTTTTAATGGCCTTAACAACATGGGAAAGGTGTATGATTTTAGGCAATATCTTGATTCTTTCTATAAAATTAAACTCTGCCATCAACAGTTAAAATAGTAATGAAATTGATTACTAATTTCCTACAAGTATTAGCACTTTTAATCTATTAATGTAAGCATTCAGTTATCAGCAGTCAGCTCTCAGTAATTATTCATTACTAATTACTTCTAAGTTTTAGTCCAGGGACTCATGGCAGTAACTTTTTATTATTTTTAAATTTCAAAGGTTGCTTTTACACAGACCCAAAATTAATAGCTGAAGCCCGCAGTTCCGACCATAGGAGGTTAGCTAATAGCTGACGGCTGTTTGCGCAGCATTCCGCAGGAAATGCTTACCTATCAATAATAGAGTAATTTGTAGATGTAGGTAACTACAGACAATTCTATTAAATTTATGACTATGCAACCACCAATTCCTATAGGAACTATTTTACAAAACCGCTATCGCTTGATTAATATTCTCGGTCAAGGTGGTTTTGGACGTACCTATCTAGCTGAAGATACAGGTCGCTTTAACGAGCGTTGCGCTCTCAAAGAATTTATTCCCCAACAGACAAATGCCTATGCAGTAACTAAATCTCAAGAACTATTTTCTCGCGAAGCAGCTATTCTCTATCAAATTCAACATCCCCAAGTTCCCAAATTTCGAGCCACTTTTGAAGAAAATCAACGTTTATTCCTCTTACAAGATTATATCGAAGGCAAAACCTATCGCAGCATATTGCAAGAGCGTCAAATAACAGATAGTTTGTTCTCAGAAGCAGAAGTACTAACTTTTTTGCAACAAATTTTACCCGTCTTAGCTCATATTCACAGTTTTAATATAATTCATCGAGACATATCTCCAGATAATATTATTCAGCGAGATAGCGATCGCATGCCAGTATTGATAGATTTCGGAGTAGTTAAAGAACTCGTAACAAAAATTCAATCTTCCCACTTAACTGCACCCTTGACAAATGTAGGAAAATTTGGTTACGCTCCCTGGGAACAAATTCAACTAGGAAGAGCAACAGCAAATAGCGATCTATATGCTTTGGCAGTTACAGTAGTTGTACTATTGACGGGAAAAGAACCACAACAATTAATCGACCAAACCACATTAACTTGGAATTGGCAACGATGGGTAGCAGTTAGTCCAGGGTTCGCTGAGGTTATCAATAGAATGTTAAGTCATCAACCAGGCGATCGCTATCAGTCTGTCACCGAAGTAGAGCAAGCTTTGGAAAAATTACCCGATATCAAATCTCAACAATTACCTACCATCAACCAGGAACAAAATAATCCTTCATTGTCCCAACAACCAACAGTAGGAGCAACTCCAAATCAAAACCCTAACCCCAATAACAACGATGGCTTTTTTGATAATCATCAGTGGGTTGCAACTGCATTAGTAGGAGTATTAGTCGTTTTATCTGGTATAGCATCTTGGAGTGCAGTTAATTTTTTCCTCCAGCGCAGACAACAAGAACCTCAACTTCAGCAACCAACAAAAATGAATCCGATACCAGTACCAACTCTCACCCCTCCTCCATCATCACCAATACCCACTTCATCCCCATCTCCAACAACTACATCAACACCATCACCTACTTTACCATCGCCATCACCTGTTGTTCCTGCACCATCTGCAACACCGGAAGTACCGATCCGACCATTACCTAGTGCTACTCCTATTCCGGAGACTCCTGCTCCTGTGATAATTCCATCTCCACCAATTACTTCACAAGAACGTCTGAATATATCCCCAGGGGAACCTATATCTATTGAAGGTCGCTTAAAAGGGAATGAAAGTATTGACTATATAATTTCTGGGAGTCTTGGGCAAAATTTGAATTTATTAGTTACAGGAGAAGGAGTATTAATGAGTTTAGCAGCAGTAGATGGTGAACCAGTAGATGGAATTTCTGAGAAAGTATCTATTTGGAAAGGAACTCTACCCAGTGATGGCGACTACAAAATAACTCTCACTCCCTTACCTGGTTTACCTGGTACTGACTACAAGCTAGATATTAGTTTAGTTAACCCTATACCTAAAGTTATTCCTAGTTCTGAACCGGAAGCAACTGAGTCACCTGCACCCACACAAGAACCGGAAGCAACCGAATCACCTTCTGGTTTACCCCTCAATAAACCTTCTAAGAAGCAGATAAAAAAATCATTCCCCGTATCAACCCCACTTGAAGAACTTGATAAACCTTCTAAAAAGCCTAAAAAGCAAATTGTGATTCCAGAAACAGAGGTAACACCGTCACCAACTCCAGCAGAAGAAACTTCATCTGATTCTCAAATTTTAGTTGAATAGTTGTTATTTAAAGTTTTTGTTTGTAGTTGGGCTTTAGCCCATGAAATATCTATGCTGGCGGGCTAATAGGGGCAAACGGCCGTTTACCCCTACAAGATATGGTGGTTATGCGTAAGTCCTGATGATATTGGATCGACCGGACCTAGTATAGTTTCTCTAGGTTTTGAATTTGTTTTGTCGTTCTTAGGTACCTATTTCATTCATTGGTGATTAAACTTGTTTGGGGTTTATAGACACAAAGCGACCGGTCGTTGACTATACCCCATGCAATTTTCCCTTCTGCCTTCTGCCTTCTTCCTTCTGCCTTCTTCCTTCTTCCTTCTGCCTTCTTCAAGATGATTTATTGATTTTCATCCAAATTATCAAGATTGAAAATAAAAGGAACTTTCGGAGATTTTTCACCTCCCAGAATTAAAACTTTAGGCATCTGAGAACCACCTGATTTCCAAGCTTCGATCGCTTCTTTTTGTAGAACTAACTCACCACCTTGTGCTTTTAGTGTTTCAGCTAATAGTTTTTGAGCTTCTGCTTTACCCTTTGCACGGTTAATATCTGCCTGAGCTTCTTGTTCTGCTTCTTCAGCAACATATACTGCTCGTTGTGCTTTTTGTTCGGCAATTTGCTTCTCTTCAACTGCTCTAGCAAATTCAGGAGAAAATGTTAAATCAATTACGCTAGTATCTAATACAATAATGCCATATTTATCTAAGCGAGAACCTAAAGCATTATCAAAGTCTGCTTTCAATTCTACCCTTTTAGTAATAGCTTCTTCAACAGTTCTTCTAGCCGCAGCAATTTTAAAAGATTCTTGAGTTTGTGGTGCAATTACTTTGGCAACTAAATTTTGTAGAGTTCCTTGTTCTCTTCTGATTTTTACTACCAACACGGGATCTAAGCGAAAGTTAATTGCAAAACTTGCTGATAATTGTTGTAAATCTTTTGTAGAACTTTGGGCTGGAACTTCAAATTTTTGCACAGTCACATCATAGATATCAACTTGAGAAACCAAGGGAGGTTTAAAGTGAATACCTTCTAAGAGAGCGCCATCTCTAGCTTTACCTAAAATACTAATGACACCAGCTTGACCAGGATTAATAATTACAAAGGAATTGAAGCCAATTAGCAATACTAATGATGACACGGTTGCTAATATTACTGTTTGTAAACTTTGTTGTTGATTTTTCAATTTTTTTCTCCGAATTATGAGATTATCACTTATTGGTATATTTTCTTTGTTAATCTTAGTTCAAATTGAAAATTACCATTCAAATTATATAATATTTTTAGACTTGTTTAATCGGGAAGAAGGAAGAAGGAAAAAGGAAGAAGAAAGGAGGAAAAAGGAAGGAAGAAAAAGTGAATTGGGACTCAAAACCTAAGGAATTGTAAACACCCTGTAGACGGCGAGGTATTAAACCCAAAAAGAAAAAGATAATTACTACTTTTTTTGACTAATGTGCTTGCTCTTAAGTAATAGTATTTTTTGCACATTAATACTAAGTTTCAAAATAACAAAAGTTATGAAAAACTAAATACTCCCATTCTACAAATAATATTAGGAATAATTAATATATAGGACTTACGCAAAGGCTCTATTTGTAGGGTGTGAAAGCGCGTAGGGTAACGCACCTTTTCCACCATCAGTAGTGTGCCTGCGTAAGTCCTGATATATTTGAAATTTGTACTACTTTGACTTTGAATAAAGCGATCGCAATATACATATCCTAATTTCTTACCTACAGATAGAAAGGAAGACAAAATAATTTGTCATTTATACTTCATATCATGTCCGTTTAATTAGCGATAAAAAACTTTCTTCTCTTTGTCCTTCTTCTTTCCTCCTGACTCCTGACTCCTGAAATGCTCTATTTATTTTTAACAGGACTTACGCAGAGACTCTACTTATGGTGAGGGCCGCTACGCGGAAGTCAGCAAGTCAGAAGTCAGAAGTCAGAAGTATTAATTGGTAAGGCTTTTAGAATTTTGTAACTGGTCAGTTATTTCCGCCATCCTGCACTAGGGCGAATGCCATTCGCCCCTACAAATGGTGCTTTAAAAGTCAATTTGCGTAAGTCCTGTTTAATTCACAATAGCTAGTTTTCTAGGCATCAGTCTTTCAAAAATTTGTTTCAGTACCATTGCTGTCCAATCAATATCTGCTTCCGTCGTTTCTCGTCCTAATGTTAAACGAATACCTCTAGTTGCAGCCTCTTCTGTATACCCCATTGCTAGTAATATTGGACTGGGAGTTACCTTTCCACTATGACAAGCTGAACCAGCACTAATACCAATTCCAGCCAGGTTTAACTGCCGCACCAAAGTTTTACCTGTAATTTTATCTTCCGTTTCCCCTATTTCAACTTCTGGGGGAACAATACAGAAACTAACATGATGAGGTAGTCTGTGCCATCTATCCCCAGTATAAATTACATCAGGAGTTTGTGCCATCTGTTCAAATAAGCGATCGCGCAATCTTATTAACCTTAATGTTTCTGTCGTCATTTCCTCATCCGCTAATTCTGCAGCTACTCCAAAACCAGCGATCGCTGCTACGGCCTGAGTACCAGAACGTAATTTCAATTCCTGGCCACCACCAGTCAATATTGGTACTAGCTCTACACCTTCTCTGATATAAAGCGCACCTGCACCTTGAGGGCCATAAATTTTATGACTTGATAAAGATAATAAATCTACTGTCAGTTTTTGTACATCTATCGGTAAACGTCCTGCCACCTGAACTGCATCAGTATGAAACAAAACCCCATGAGAACGACAAATATTACCTAATTCCTCAATAGGTTGGAGAGTGCCTACTTCACTTTGACCATAAATTATGGATACTAAAACTGTATTTGGTTGTAATGCTGCTTGTAGTTGTTGAGGGTCTACCCTTCCTTGGCGATCGACAGGTAATCTTGTCACTTGCCAACCCCAATTTTCTAACATTCTTGCTGGTTGTGAAATCGCAGAATGTTCTACACTAGAGATAATGATATGTTGGGGTTTTTTGTAGCAATTTGCCACGCCCATGATTGCCATATTATCAGCTTCAGTCCCCCCAGAAGTAAAAATAATTGACTCTGGCACTGTATGGATCAGATTAGCTACTTTTATTCTTGCCCTTTCGACTAATGTTGCCGACCTCTGGCCCCATGTATGTAAGCTAGATGGATTACCCCACTGTTGTGTAAAAGCTTGTTGCATAGCAGCGATCGCTTCTGGCCTTGTTGGTGTTGTGGCACTATAGTCTAGATAAATTTGCATCATGTCTATCCGTTTTGATCGTTAACTTCTACAATATAATCAAAATATCGTCACAAAAGTTTTCATATAAAGGAGTAAAAAAGTAGTTCAACAATTAATTATTAATTATTAATTATTAATTATTATATTATCTCTCCTTGAAAGTGGATAGGATTGACGCGGTAGGGAAATTTTTTTTTGTTTCTCCACAGCGAGTGAGAGGCATTAAACCTTAATTATTCGGTAAAAATTGTTTAAGTCGGCGGGGAAAATCACCCTATCTATCTACTCTATAAATTACCAGATATTTTCTACACAATTCTAATAGGACTGCTATGTGCCTGAATTCTTTTTAATGTGGCTGTTGTAACTCAGATATAGCAATATGAAATCATTTGTGAGAGAAGACTTTCAGCAATTAATAATGAATAATGAATAATTAACAACTACCTCTCCTTGAAAAGAAGAGGATTGACTAATTATGAAAATTTTTATCAAAATAACATGGGTCTAAAACCCCGCCTTTTAAGGCGCAATATTTTTGGAGAATTGCTCAAATCCCCTACTTCCCCTCCTGGGAGGGGCTAGGGGTGGGTACACTTGCTGACTTGCAGACTTGCTGACTTGCAGACTTCGTTAATTATTATCCCCTTAAAAGGGGATGAAAAAATATTCAGTTCAGTATTTCAAGCCTTATACTTTAGTGGTCGGTACTGATAACTGATAACTGATAACTGATAACTGATAACTGAAATGACCACTCATACTTTTAAGAGCATTCCCTAATTATTAATTATTAATTATTAATTATTAATTATTAAATAGCTACTTAGGTTTACAAACATTATAATCTTCATGTGACATAACTTTTTGTGGTATAACAAAACTCCCATAATCTTGACAAATCATTCTATAGTTACGAGTAACAGGTATACTTACTATGAAACGATTATGGCGGAGCCGCTTACCTCCAAATTCTCGATAGCTTTGATTATCATTTAATGCAGAAATAATTGCCCTAGCTTTGACAACTACATAATCAGGTAAACCTCTCAAGTCTATCAAATCGCCATCGAAAGAAGCTTCCCATTCTAACTTTTTTTCTCGCTTTTCCGCTATTTTTTCATCAACTCTTTGCTTTGCCATCTCCTGTTGTTCACAGCGATGGCATTTTCTCCCATATCCTTTATGGCCACACGGAAAAGTCCTTTTTCTTTTCGGCATAAAACAGCAAAGTTAGTTTTTACCAAGTTCTCTCAGTTTTGGTCATCGTTAACTAGCTATCAGCTATCAGCTTTTAGCTAAAATCAGTGGCTGGGAGCATCCCCCACTATATTTGAAAAAGCGCGTGGTGTGAGTGTTCTGGAGGTTTGAATCCCCCATATTATCCCTTGAGAGCTAATGGCTGACCGCTGACCGCTGACTGCTATTTCAAATATTTTTTTCCAGACCTGATTGAAAAATCAACAAACTACTTATTAGACTTTAGTAGCGTTATTGTCCACTCTAAATTTAACATTATCGGCCATTATGACACAATATTCAAATGAACTTCTTCTAAAATTAAAATATAAATATTTAAGATTTCGGCCACTGCTTGAATAAGGATTAGTATTAAGTTTTACAGCATTTTTCATTTCAGTAGACCACAGGGCGAATGCCATTGGCCCTTACAGGGTTTTGGTTTTGGTTATGACGATGTGGTTTATCAATCTGAAAAGCGCTGTAGGTAGCACAGTAGGCTTTTTCACCTACAACCTACGATCTTCTCCAGCGGTCAGCTTTTTCACCTATAGTCTACAACTTTCTTGAAGTGTTATTTTTTTCTACTCAACTGCGCTTTGGTTATATTTTACTACTGGTCCTGAGTCTTACTGGTTGTCTGAATAGAAATCGGCAGTCGGTTGCTCAACTTCCCCAGTTACCACAAGACCCCTTAATTGAAGCTTACTTTAATCAGTCCCAAGCTTCAACCTATACTGAGTCCGCTCGCCAACAAACAAGGTTAGGAGATAATCTTGAAGCAATAATCATTAATACTATTGCTAATGCTACTTCTAGTGTAGATGTGGCGGTTCAAGAGTTACGTTTACCTGGTATTGCTCAAGCTTTGGTCGAACGTTATCAAGCAGGGATCGAGGTACGAGTAATTATTGAAAATAACTACAATCGTTCTTGGGGAAACCTAACTGAATTTGAAGTAACTCAACTGTCTGAACGGGAACACAAACGCTACAAAGATTTTTTTCAGATAGCTGATTATAACATGGATGGTTATCTTAGTCAAGATGAAATTAATAGCAGTGATGCTCTGATTATGCTAACTAATGCAGGAGTCCCCTTGATTGATGATACTGCTGATGGTTCTAAGGGGAGTGACCTGATGCACCACAAATTTCTAGTTGTGGACGGTCAAACTATTATTATCACTTCAGCTAATTTTACTAATAGTGGTATTCATGGAGATTTTTCAGAATCTATGAGTAGAGGAAATGCTAATAATCTTTTAAAAATAGAAAGTTATGAATTAGCTAAACTATTCACAGAGGAATTTAATCTAATGTGGGGAGATGGACCTGGTGGAAAACAGGATAGTAAATTTGGCATAAAAAAACCCTTTAGACCTGTCAGACAAATATTGATTGGAGATACAAAAGTGTCAGTAAATTTTTCTCCTACTTCTAATACTAAATCTTGGCAGCAAAGTAGCAATGGTTTAATTAATCAAACATTAGAATTAGCACAAAAATCTATTAATTTATCCCTCTTTGTATTTTCATCACAACAATTAGTTAATACCCTAGAAAATCAATCTCAAAAAGGAGTTTTAATTCAAGGTTTAATAGATCGGAGTTTTGCTTATCGTTATTATAGTGAAGGGTTAGATATGATGGGTATTGCTTTGGCTGATAAATGCAAATATGAAGCAAATAATCGGACTTGGGAAAAACCAATTTTTACAGTAGGAGTGCCAAATTTACCCCCTGGCGATCGCCTGCATCACAAATTTGGAATTATTGATAATTCGATTGTCATAACTGGTTCTCATAATTGGACTGAAGCAGCGAATAAAAACAACGATGAAACCGTATTGATAATTGAAAATTCTACAGTAGCAGCTCATTTTGACCGTGAATTTCAAAGACTTTATCAAATAGCTGCTCTGGGTATACCACCCTGGTTGATTAAAAAAGTAGAGCAACAACAAAAAGAATGTGGCAATCTATTAACAGAAACTGGAAAACCTACAATAGATACTAACACTAAGATTAATCTCAATACAGCTACCGCTAAAGAATTGGAAACATTACCTGGTGTTGGACCAAAATTAGCAGAGCGGATTATTCAAGCTAGACAAAATAAACCTTTTACATCTTTAGACGACCTAGACCAGATACCTGGAATTGGACCTAAAATATTGGAGCAGTTGAGCGATCGAGTCACATGGTAGGGTCATTTCAGTTATCAGTTATCAGTTATCAGAATTTTTCGGTAATTTTATATAGCAAATACTGGTGGATTAATACTTCTTTATATTTAGATAAATTATGGCAATTTCATTTTATAGCACTCTCAGCAGATACGGTTGTTTTTCCAACTGTTCTGCTCATGGTTTTGAATTAGATGGTTATTGGTGGGCAACCAGCGAACATTATTTTCAAGCTCAAAAATTTCCTGGTTTGCCTGATGCTGATGAAATTCGTTTAGCAGCAACACCAGGAGAAGCAGCAAATCTGGGAGGCGATCGCAACCGTCCATTACGTTCAGATTGGGAACAGGTAAAATATGATATTATGCAAAAGGCAGTATTCAACAAATTTGCTAATAATTCTGAGATTAGGGAAATATTACTGTCTACTGGAAGTGAAGAAATTGTTTATAGGTCTCCCGTAGATTTATATTGGGGTCAGAGAAAAGATGGTAGTGGAGAAAATAAATTAGGCAAAATTTTAATGACAGTACGAGATATGTTGAGTTCAACAATTGATAATTAACTAATTACCTCTTCTCAAGTAGTCAGGAGTCAGGAGTCAGAATGAATAGCTTCTGTCCTACCTGATATTAATTCCGTTGACTACGGTTCCCGATAAATCGGAGTAATATAATTCCGTTGCTCGTTATACTATGCGTAGGGGCGTTAAAACTAGAGGTGCGATGTAGAAAGTCAAGTGTAGCTAAGACTTAACTTTGTCTTCTTTTGTTTTTGAGAGCAATTCCAATTCCACCAGCGATTAATGTTCCTAATATTGTTGATGGTTCTGGTACGTCTTCTGGCATCTCTCCTGTCGGAAAAGCATCTCGGTCAGTTTCCATTATAATTTCTTGAAGTCCAAAGCCAAAATCCCAACTAACACTAGAAGTAACTCCGTCTATGACTCCCAAACTCGCAAAGCTCGTATTTGCTAAGATTAAACTTCCATTGACTTGAGTATCACTTACATAATTTTCAGGTAACGTAATAAAGCCAGAAGTTGGACCATTAGATTGGATTCCAATACTTCCTCCAGTACCAATACCTGTAACATCCCAAAAAGAAGTAGCAGGGTTAGTAAAGTTAAAATTTACACCACTTACAAAATAAACATCGGCAGCATTATCGCCACCATTTGCAGACCAAAGATTAAATTGAGCACGAGTTTGACCAGAAGTTACAGGGAAAGGGTTTGGAGTGCCTAAACCATTAGTATTTACAGAACCCGTCCATTCCATTCGGATGTCATTACCGCTTTCACCCATAACAAAGTTTATTGCAGCAGAAGCAGAATTAGAAATTAAAGCATTACTACCAACAGAAACTAGAGCACTAATAGCTAAAGTAGATAATATATTTTTCATTCTTTCTATTTGATTGAGTTTTCTCAACTGTAATCCTCCCCCTTTTTCGTGTCAAGGGAAAACTGCCTACTTCATCAAATCTTCATCAAATCCTTTTCCATTTTCATCATATCTTCATATATTAATATCATGTCCGGTTGAATACTTACACTTTAGAGGAAGGAAGGCAGGAGGCAGGAGGCAGGAGGCAGAAGGGAAGAAAAGGCGCTTACGAGAAAAAGTTTTTGATTGCTGGCGCACAACTGCGTTAACGCGTAAGGGTCACGGAGTTCTATCGCGCTATTATCCGGACATGATATAACACCATAACCTGTTCTAGACGAAGTTTCTTAAGGTGTCAAACTAAATACCATACTCACTCACGGGGTTACAAGCACGTCAAAGCAATTGATATATAAGGACTGAGAGCCTTGAAGTTGCTTGGATAATTCAATGTTTTTCTGAATTTTGATAATCATTCTTGTAGGGGGTGTGGGCGAGCAGGGTGAATATCTCGAAATTTAAGTTTTTTTCTTGTTCTTAAGCTTTCCTTCCTACTTCTTCCTTCTTCCTGAAAAAAATTTAGAGATGCGATCGCTCACATCTCTAAAATTACTATTCGACTATCTCAGTCAAAAATAAATAACTTAATTCTTGCGTGAAACAGAAGCCTCTTCTACAACATTGTCACCATTTTTCTTCTGATTTTTAGGAGAAGGTTTTTGATGACGGGTCTTAGAAGAGCGTGGCTTTGGCTTGGGCTTGGGAGCTTCATAGGCAGGAATATCTTCCTCCTGAGCATAATCAGGTCCCATCCAAGCAGGACGAGTTTCATCATAAGCTATCTGTAAAGCTGCAGCAGCGATCGCGTGGGGGTCATACTCTTCACCCAACTGAGCAATTAATGGTAAGAAAGAAGCCATCCGTTCGCCACTCAGAGCATCTCGTACCTTACTCTGTAACTTCTGCAACTGTCTGGCCTCAATTTGAGACCGCTTAGGAATCGAGCGAGTGTCCAAACGTTGACGCAGATGACGTTCTATCAACCGTAACTTCCGCTTATCTAAAGGATTAATCAACGAAATCGCTATACCTTCACGACCTGCACGACCAGTACGACCAATACGGTGAACATAATTTTCCACGCTATCAGGTAAATCGTAGTTAATCACATGAGTTAAATGATCTACATCTAAACCACGAGCTGCAATATCAGTTGCCACTACCCAACGTACTTGTTGATTGCGGAAGCGACTTAGCAACCGTTCCCGTTGGGATTGATTCAAGTTACCGTGATATTCATCAACACTATGACCTGCTGATTGTAATTGGTTTGTCAATTCCGCCGCAGCTTGCCTTGTCCGCACAAATATCAAAGCTGCTTCTGGGTCTTCGAGTTCTAAAACTGGCTGTAAGGCTTTAGCTTTCGGCCAGCCACGGGGCACCATGTAAGCAATCTGAGTAATTCGCTTCGGAGTTGTCTTTTGTTGAGCAACTTTGACTGTTACTGGCGATCGCAAATACTTATTCACCAGTTTCTTCATGGAATGATCCATAGTAGCAGAGAAGAAAGCTGTTTGACGATCGGTAGGTGCTGCATCCAGAATTCTTTCTACATCCTGAATAAAACCCATACTCAACATTTCGTCAGCTTCGTCTAAAACCATCATTTTCAAATTATCTAGTTTTAAACTATTGCGATTCAGCATATCGATAATTCGTCCTGGCGTTCCTACTACAATCTGAACACCTCGTTGAAGGCGCTGAATCTGACGTTCAATAGATTGACCGCCATAAACAGTTAAGACCTGTAATCGGTGTTTAGTTGGACCCTTCTTCTCCAAACCAGCAATTTGACGGATCGCTTCTGTAACTTGCAGCGCTAACTCACGAGTGGGAGTCAAAATCAAAGCTTGAACTGCCTTTTTCTCTAGGTCAATTCTCTCCAATATGGGTAACGAAAACGCTGCGGTTTTACCTGTTCCTGTTTGGGCTTGACCTACAATATCCGTTCCTGACAGCAAATGAGGTATTGCTTGGACTTGAATCGGAGTAGGTTCAGTAAAACCAATTGTTTCGAGATGATTTACACGCTCTTGTGAAATTCCTAAATTTGCAAACGATAAATCCATTCATTCTCCTAAGTAAACTATTTTACATCTGGTTTTGTTACCCAACTTGGAGGCAGATTTATGCTCAACTATAGCTGCTTATCAGCCCTTGCTAACTATAAACCTGTAGTTATTTGGTAGGGCAGTATGCCTTTGCCGATCGCAATCTCTACTAACCTCATAGCATTATAGTTAATAGCTAACATTTTAGTAGTGTCTGTATGTTCTCAACGGCTAGGCTTTAACCTGAAGTTCCACGACAGAATAAAGGCAAAATGCCCTGTTCCTTTTCTCTCTAGTTGGGTATATTGAAGTACCTCTGCTTAGTCTTTGACTTAAACGAAGGCTTCGCGTCTCATCCACTGATGCCTCCATACAACATCAAGAAGTATTTTGGTCTTACTCAGTGTCTCTGGTTTTTTTCAACCTTTATCTCCTCAAAAGGAGAATACGCGCAGCCACCCTGCTTCTCAAGGCGGATAAATTCTGATTTTTTTGTAGAGGTTTTCCGATTTGACAGGCAGACAAATGCAAACATTATAAGTTCTGTAGTTTGTCTGATTACCTGAACTACCGCTAGTAAATATAATAGAAAATTTATATTGTTTCTACGACCTTATTAAGTAGGTCAGGCTGGTTATTAACCACTACAATAATATAAAGATATAGAAATTACTACTGTCTCACAGATGTCAATCTCAGGAATTTTAAGCCCCTGGGATTAAGTCTTCTTTCCTGTCACTCCTAAACCTAGGGCTATAGAGAGGAATTTCCTAGAAGCTCTGTTGAGAAAGGTTAGAGCCAATATTTGGCTATCGTTAAGCTGTTGTATATATCAAGTTTCCGTTGACAAGGGAGGAAAAAATTACCTTTATTTTGAGGTTTTCCATGTCCCCACCTCTTTACCTAAGTTGTTATAGGTATATTATTATACTTAGCAGCTCACTTTAGGCTAGCTCGTCTTTATCTTCATAATCATTAACATAATAACAAATCACTTAACATTTGCCACATTTATTACAAATTTTCCTGAATTTAACTAATTTTTTTAGATTTTGTACATTGATATAGAGATTTTGGGACATTTAACAAAGTCAGAAGTCAGAAGTCAGTAGGGGCGAATGGCCATTCGCCCGTACAGAAGTTAACCCACCCCTAACCCCTCCCAGGAGGGGAACTAGGGGATTTGAGCCCCGCTCCAAAAATATTTCGCCTTTTAAGGCGAGGTTTTAGACCCAATTATTTTGATCGATTATCACACTATAATTAGTCAATTCTTTTCTTTTTCTGCTCCCTACTCCATAAGCATGGAGGAGATGTCTAGATGTCTAATAGACATCTGGTAAAAATCAAAAATAAAATCAATTCTTATCCATAAATTGTCAATTATTTCTCCCAGATGAGCTGTTGCCTTTCGGAGCTGTTGCCTCTTTTGGTGGAGATTTCTAATTTCTTGATTGACTTAAATCTACATAACCGTACAAATCGTAAACATCTGCATCTGTAATCATCACTGGCACAATTGAACCCAAACGGGCCTGACCTTGGAGATAAACAAGTCCATCAACTTCTGGAGAAAACCGCGACGATCTACCAATTAACTCTTCTGTATGGGGATTTTCCTGTTCAATCAGTACATCAACTACTTGTCCCACTGATTTTTGATTTTGTTTCCTAGATATTGGCTGCTGGACTTGCATAATTTCTTCTCTACGGGCCTCCATCACCGCCTTGGACAACTGATTAGGCAAACTATAGGCGGGTGTTCCTTCTTCTGGAGAGAAAGTAAATACCCCAACATGGTCGAACTCGTGGCGCTTGACAAATTCTACTAAATGTGTATAATGCTCTTCCGTTTCACCAGGGAAGCCTACTATAAAAGTTGTCCGCAACACGGCATTAGGCATAGCTGCTTTTATTTTTTCGATTATATCATCATTAACCCGACCTTGCCAAGGTCTATTCATTGCCCGTAAAATTTGAGGATGAGAATGTTGTAAGGGTAAGTCGAGATAGGGTAAAACATTGGGAGTTTCTTGGATGGCGGCTATTACTTTGGGAGTCAAACCTGTAGGATAAGCATAGTGCATTCTAATCCAGGGTATATCAACTTTTCCCAAGGCGCGGAGAAGTTCGGCGAGTTTGGGTTCGCCATAGATATCGACTCCATAGTTAGTGGTTATTTGGGAGATGAGGATGATTTCTTTTACCCCTTGGTCTGCTAGTTGTTGAGCTTCGGTGACAATAGATTCTATGGTGCGCGATCGCTGATTTCCTCGTAGATGAGGAATGATACAAAAAGCACAACGATAATCACAACCTTCCGCTATTCGCACATAAGCAACTCCTTCGGATGTGGTGCGGTAACGTGGGGTTGTTTCATCAGCAATGTAGGTAGGTTGCTCAGAAACTTCTTTGACGCGATCGCCTTTTTCTACCCGTTGCATCACATCAACTATTTTATGATAATCACCAGTACCCACAAGTGCTACTGCTTCTGGCAGTTCTGCAAGTAATTCTTCTTGGAAGTGTTGCGCCATACAACCTGCGATGACTATTTTTTTGTTAGCTTCTGCTAGTTCTACTAAAGTACGAACTGATTCTTCTCTGGCCGCTTGAATAAAACTACAGGTGTTGACAACTACATAATCTGCTAATTCTTCGTTAGCATCTACTTGATAACCCGCTTGTGCTAGTAAACCTATGATATGTTCGGTATCGATACGATTTTTTTCGCACCCTAAGTGAGAGAATGAAATTGTAGGTTTTGTAGACATTTATAAGTTTAGAGTTATTAATTTTGATTTAGGGACAGTCTTTTAATATAGCATATTACCTAGGAGTAGGGGAGTAGGGGAGCGGGGGAGCGGGGG
>JAXHSW010000179.1:0-20307 GCA_034190295.1 Cyanobacteriota bacterium
GTTTGCTTTTTCAGGAGTGGGGGAGTGGGGGAGTGGGGGAGTAGGGGAGTAGGGGAGTAGGGGAGTGGGGGAGTAGAGAGTAGTTAGGAGAAACGAGGAATTAATTAGGAGATAGTCGGATATATTTGTTCCTTGATTTTTCTGCTAAAATTTCTGCATTTTATGCTAAGTTTTTGAGGATTTTCAACGTGATACCAGGCACTTTTTTCGCTCCTTTAAATGCTGAATTCTTTATTTTTCCGTGCTTTTAGATTAGACCGGTAGAGCAATAATTAGGGTTTACTGAATAACTGTTTTTGTTGAGGGTAGAAGTTAGGAACAGGGATTAGCTAATCAGGACTTACGCAGAGACTCTACATACAGAGAGGGCGTTAGCGGAGCTTGGCGTTGGCCAATGCCATTCCCCCCTACATATAGCGTTCTAAAGGTTGATTTGCGTAAGTCCTGCTTAAATGAAAAGCGCTGTAATATCAAATCCGGATAATTCGTGATGAAAAACCTATCCTCTCTATACAGGGCAAATCTCCCTAATCCCTACCCAAAAATAATTTTGTGGTTTACTTAACAGGACTTACGCAGAGACTCTACATACAGAGAGGGCGTTAGCGGAGCTTGGCGTTGGCCAATGCCATCCCCCCCTACATATAGGGTTCTAAAGGTTGATTTGCGTAAGTCCTGCTTAAATGAAAAGCGCTGTAATATCAAATCCGGTTGAATACTTATTATATGGTTAGGGGAGATGGGGGAATTGAATATTGAAGTAATTAGACATCTGGCGGAAATAAAAAATCAAATCAATTCTTATCCATAAATTATCAATTATTCCACTCCTGAGAGGGGTTAGGGGTGGGTTCCCTGTTCCCTGTTCCCTGTTCCCTGTTCCCTTCTGGAGATGTCTATATAAACAGGACTTACACAAATCGACTTTTAAACCACCATCTGTAGGGGCGAATGGCATTCGCCCTCCCCATAAGTAGAGTCTCTGCGTAAGTCCCGATCAAATTATCAACATATATTATCAAAATCATAAGGGTCTAAAACCCCGTCTTTTAAGGCGAAATATTTTTGGAGCGGAGCTTAAATCCCCTACTTCCCCTCCTGGGAGGGGTTAGGGGTGGGTTCTCCGGGGCCTGCGGGTGGGTTAACTTCTGTACGGGTGATTCGCGTAATTAGGAGCATGACAAACGGAAATCACCCCTACTGACTTCTGATATCATGTCCGGATAATTAGCGATAGAACTCCGTTCCGCTGACGCGACCAAAAAAACCTTTCTCCTTTTCCTCCTCTCTTCTCCTCCTGGGAGGGGTTAGGGGTGGGTAGACTCCTGACTCCTGTCTCCTGTCTCCTGACTCCTTCGTCGTTTATTTATAACTGTTCAACCGAACATGATATGACTTTTGACGCACGTTAAATAACCGGATTCTATATAATACCCCGTCATCTACACGGTGTTTACAGCTTGTTGGGGTTTGAGTCCCCATCAACTTCTCCCTTCTTCAATAGCTATTATTCTTGTAACCAAACAGAAACCGACCCCCCATTACAACGAAATTTAGCCCAACCAGACTCGTTAGTATAAACAGGTTCCTGAATATGTTCCATGAGATCGTAAAACTTAGCATTTGGTTTACCCACTTCCATCCACTTGTAACCTGGATAGCGATCGCTCATAATTACAGCCATTGCTTTCGGATGTTCCTCATTACCCAAACGAGTCCAACCGACAGTATTATAATGATCGAAATAATCATATTGCTCGCCATAAGCAAAGTATTTGCGGGCAAAAAGTAACTTATCAATTATCCAGCGGTGGGACGGTAAGAAAATCTTGTAACGGTTACCATCTTTTCCATAGTCTTCATACTCTGCACCATAATAGTCAGCATAAAAAACACAAGGATATCCTTCACGACGTAACAAAATAATGGCATAAGCTAAAGGTTTAAACCAAGGTTCAACAGGAGCTTCCAATGCTTGTAAAGGTTGTGAGTCATGGTTTTCCACAAAAGTCACAGCATTAATCGGACGTTCCTGCATCAAAGTACCATTGAGAATATAGCGCATATCATAATGTCCGCTCGACTTACTCGCATAGTAAAAGTTGTAATGTAGGGGAACATCAAACACAGACATTTTGCCACCGACTGAATTGATGTACCAGTGCAAGGTACTAATATCGTTGAACCAATATTCACCCACCATAAATAAATCTTTCTGAAAATAATCCTTTAGTAGATCGATCCAGATAGGAAAAAACCAAGAGGAAATATGTTTAATGGCATCAAGTCGAAAACCATCAACCCCCGTCGTTTCCAGATACCACTTACCCCAACGTATCACTTCATCGCGAACTTCTCTACTCTGGAAATCAATATCACATCCCATCAGATAAGCGTAGTTGCCATTTTCCAACGCTACATAATCATCAAAGCTTTTCCTTTCAAATAAATAAATTGTATTTTGTTCTTTGCTGTACTCATCATAATCAACCGCATCAAAATGCCACCAATGCCACTCGAAGTCAGAATACTTTTTTTGCCGACCCGGAAACGCGAAATGAGTATAAACTTTAACTTCACCCATTTCTCCCTTGGGAGAAATACGGTTATTTTTGGCAAAAGGAGTTGCTTTGACAATTTCAGCTCCATCAGCACCCATGCGGTGATTGAGAACTCCATCAGCATAGACTTGGATACCAACATTATGTAAAGCTTGAATGGCATCTAGATATTGTTGGCGATCGCCATATTTTGTCCTAACAGTACCTTTTTGGTCAAATTCCCCCAGGTCATACATATCGTAAACCCCATATCCCACATCATAAGTGCCCCCTGCACCTTTGTAAGCTGGTGGTAACCACATCGCGGTAAAGCCTGCATCTGCTAATTCTTGGGCCTTACTTGCCACTTGGTTCCACAGAATCGAATTTGGGTCAATATACCAATGGAAATATTGCATCATTACGCCATTTATTTCTGCCATTTTGGGAAATCCTCAGAATTGCTAATCTGATTATGGCTTTTTAGTCGAGGTGAAGCAATAGCGAGAATAAAGCTGAAACTTTGGGTGGGAATTGAGGAGGCGATCGCCAACATTTCCAAATGAATAAGACCTTTCTCAAACCCCTGTAGGGACGGTTCATGGAATGTCTTTCAACTCTTTTTCACAGCTATGTCTAATATTTTTTGAAATTTATCAAAATAATTATTGCTCTACCGATCTAATATCAAAGCATTGACTGATAAAGGTTTTAGCATTTTTTTATCTAAAAAAGTGCCAGCTTATCAGCTCAAAAAGCTTATAAAGCTAGTATTTTGGGACGATTATGGCAGAAAAATCACGATCGACAATTTTTCCGACTACCTCCTCTATAATTCCCCGTTCCTCCTGTCTCCTGTCTTCCCCTCCTGGGAGGGGTTAGGGGTGGGTTGTCTTAAAAGATTTATTCAGCAAACCCTAATTAGACATCTCCAGAAAAGAGGGAATAGGTATGGAGGGGAAAAGAACTGATAATTTATGTACGATAATTGATTTTATTTTTGATTTTTGGAGATGTCTATTGGGTCTAAAACCCCGCCTTGATTAGCGATCGGGTTTTTGGAGGCTTGCTCAAACCCCCTACTTCCCCTGCTGGATCCCCTCCTGGGAGGGGTTAGGGGTGGGTTGGGTTAGGGGTGGGTTAACTTCTGTACGGGCAAACGGCCGTTTGCCCCTACGACTTCTGACTTCTGACTTCGCGCCTTCTGACTTCGTTAAATGCCATGATTTGATAATTGAGTTAAGGTTATTAAAAGTAATATTAGTTAAGGTATGCTGAGATAAAATGAACCAACTAAATCGATTTTCCGATCGAGCCGAAGATTATGCTCAGTATAGACCAAATTATCCAAAAGAAGCGATCGCTTTAATGATTTCTGGATTTGAAAATCCTTCAGAATTACTAGCAGCAGATATTGGAGCTGGTACAGGAATTGGTTCTAGAGTGTTAGCTGAACAAGGTATTAATGTAATAGCTATTGAACCAAATATTAAAATGAAAAATGCTGCTAAATCTCATCCTTTAATAGAGTTTAGAGAAGCAACAGCAGAAGCGACTAATATTCCTAATGAATCAGTTGATTTAGTAACTTGTTTTCACTCTTTTCATTGGTTTAATTTAGAACCTACTTTACAGGAATTTCACAGAATTTTAAAACCATCTGGCAAATTAGCACTTTTATGGAATAACTGGAATAGAGAAGATGGATTTACTAAAGAAAATAGTAACTTAATGAAGCAGATATCTAAACATCATCCAAGCACTAAAAAAAAGCGACGCTTTTCAATTGCTTCTATAGAAAAAAGTTCCTATTTTGTAAATTTCCAACATTCAACATTTGCTCACAGACAAGAGTTAGATTTACCAGGATTAATAGGTCGTATTATGAGTTCCTCATCAGTGCCAAATCAAGGTTATGAACGAGAACAAATCACCGCAAACTTGAAAGCATTATATGAGCGATGGGTAGATCAAAAAGGTTTAGTTTATTTAGTATATCGTACAGAACTATATATTGCTGAACCCAAGTTAATCATTACTCCAAATAAGTTTTGAGAGAACTTATTCAACAATTAATAATGAATAATGAATAATTAATAATGAACAATTACCTCTCCTTGAAAAGAAGAGGATTGACTAATCATGAAAAAAATTATTTATCAAAATCAGATGGGTCTAAAACCCCGCGTTTTAAGGCGATCGGGTTTTTGGAGCCTTGCTCAAATCCCCTACTTCCCCTCCCAGGAGGGGTTAGGGGTGGGTTCTCCACGGTCGGGGCCCGCGGGTGGGTTAACTTCTGTACGGGCGCCATTCGATATTATCCCCTTAAAAGGGGAGGCTTTAAACCATAATTTTTCGGTAATACTCTCATAAAATTTTATTTTTATTTCTATTTTTGCTCAAAAAAAATAACTTTGAACCTAGTGCAGGATGGCAGAAATAACTAACCAGTTACAAAATCCTAAAGGGTGCATCTCATAGCAAGCAAAAATACTTTTTTCCTATATATTCCCTATTCTCTATTCCCTGTTTCCTGTTCCCTGTTCCCTGTTGCCTGTTGCCTAAAAGCAATAAATTTTTGGCTTTATTCATGCATTATCGTTGCACCCATCCTAAAAGCCTTACCAATCAAAAATGATTGACTTTTAAATGTATGACTTTTAACTTCCCCATAGCGGCACTAGAGTCTTAATTGTGTAGAAAAAATAGTGAAAAATATGAAATCACTGTTCAGCAATTAATAATTAATTATTACCGAAAAATTGGGTTTAAAGCCTCCCCCTTTTAGGGGGATGAAAAAATATTCAATGAGCGTATTTTAGTTTGATCCGGCTTTAGTGGTCGGTACTGATAACTGATAACTGATAACTGATAACTGAAATGACCTCTCCTTGAAAAGAAGAGGATTGACTAATAATGAACGGTTTTAACCAGAGGTAATTATCCATTATCCATTCATTAAAATTGGTTGTGATTTGTAGACAATAAGTGGCGTGTTGAAGAGTATCTCCATCAACTTTTTCCTTCTTCCTTCTTCAACCAAATTCCAGTTTGTATATTATTGAGATTTAATTGGCACAAAAACTTTTAAGCTATTAGGAACACAATTAATTTCTACAGGAGTATTGCCGATAATTTCTCCATCTAAAACAATTTTCTGCACTGGTTCTGTAGAAACCTTTAGGTATTTTGTGTGAAAATAAGTAAGGTCGTCTCGCTCTACAGGACTACCTTCAAAAGATGTTTTGAGCAGATGATAAGACGCACTAATTGCACCCCTTCTACTCTTAGGTGCCACTATAGTTACATCTAATAGTCCATCATCATAAACAATTCCTGCCGGACCTTGAGCTAACAAAGAGGTTGGAGGAGCAGCATTTGCTACAGTAATAGCTGCGACATTAGTAGTAAATTGCTCATTATCTGTTTCTATCTTAGCTTCAAAAGTATTAAACTCCCATAGTTTTCTGACTCCATAAATAAAATAAGCCAAAGAACCTAACTGGTCTTTTGCTTCTCTAGAAGTGCTGTCTACCGTCTCTGCTTCCCAGCCAATTCCTGATAGTAATACCATCGGTTTTTGATTGCATATAGCCGTATCGATCGAATGAGTTTTTCCTTCTAGTATTGTGAAGCAAGCTGCTTCAAGAGTTGTAGGAATTTCCAGGGCTAAAGATAAAGCATTAGCAGTACCACGGGGAATTATTCCTAGAGGAATATCAGTCCCTATTACTGCGGAGGCAGCAGCGGAAACTGTGCCATCACCGCCAGAAACGATAATACATTCTACTCCTTTTTCAACTGCTGCTTGAGCTAGTTGGGCAGCATTAACTTCTGGGGTAGTTAACTTTAGGTCTAAGTCAAATTCAGGGGACAATAGTACATCAATATTTTGTAAGTCTATTTCCGCATCATTTTGACCAGCTACCGGATTAAAAATGAGACAGGCCGAACGAGTCATATTTTCTCTAATAATTGTGAAAATATAAATAAATATTATGATTAAATTTTAGTACAACGATCGAAGATTTGTTGATAAGCTTTCTGAATTTCTGGATTTGTCACAGTAACTTCTACCCGTACTTTAGTACACCCATTCTGTAGTGCAGATAAGACATCACTCGCAATACTAGGAGATATAAATTCACCACTAACAATATATTCAGATGAGGAACTATCATTAGTATCTACTTGATTTCCTGATACCGAAACCTCCCCTTCTGTTAAATCAATTTCTCCAAGCTTTTTGGTTTCTTCTCCTACATTTACTTGCTCAATAACTAACTTTTCCTGTCTGATAGGAACCTCAACAATTTTAGTTTCTACTTCTTTGCGAACTACAACTTCTCCTACTTTTTTTTTGCTCCAGTCAACAATTAACTTTTCTTCTAGTAAACTAATCTTTTCTTGTTCTTCATTTTCATTAGACATCTTTAAACTCTACTCCTATGAAGAATTAACAATTATTTGTAAACAGGAGGTTGAGTCACAATATGTAATGACCCAACCAGTATTATCTATTTAAATTTAGTTTATTGAGAGAAATTACCTCAGTTAAAATTTTAGGCGTTGTATAAATGCGGGATGATTTTAATAGTTTTTAATAGTTTTGTTTGTGGAATGGGCATCTTGCCCGTTCCCATTCCCCCGCCCCTCAGCAATGCCAAATTTTAGATATTCTTATTTACAACAGGTTTGCCGTCAGTATTAACATCTAATTCTTCACGACGTACTGTTTCTTTTGCATCTACTGTATCGCGTTCAACTTCTTTGCGGACGCTAACTTCTTCGCGTACAAAAGCTTTTTTATCAATGCTTGCAGATTCTTCATATACTTCCACGCGAGCTACTTCTCCATCACTAAAGTTAGCTTCGCCAGGCTTAACTTCTACAGCACTACCAGGGGTGCTGCGCTCAATAACTACTCGCTCTTTTTCTATGGGTACAGAAGCTTTAGCAGTGTCAGTTTCTATTTTCTTACCAACTGCTACTTCACCTGTTTTTTGACGGTCTTTGCTTGTAATTAGACGCTCTTCGTAGAGTTTCAAGCGTTGTTGATTTCCTTCATCAACTTGGTACATTTCTGCTTCATTATCGTAGTCGTAAGTATCAGCAGTATAACTATGCTTGCTAGTAGCTGGAGTACGGTAAACATTTCTGACTTCTTCTTCGTAGTCATAGTCAACTACCATATCATCATCATATTTAGGCAAGTTTTCCGCCTGGTCTTTGGTGAAGCCAATAGTATAGATACGTTCGCGGTCGTAATCAATTTTGGCACGACCTGTGGGCAATAATACTTTCTTGCCAAAAATCCAGAATCCGGTATCAATTATAAGATAGCGAAAGCGACCGCGTTCATCAACCAGAGCATCATCAATTTCACCTACTTTCTCTTCTGATTCTGCTGTATATACGCTATACTTTTTGATATCTTCCCCACCAAATATTTGTTCCTTATAGTTAGGATAAGTATCTGTCATTTTGGCTAAAGGCATATTAAATATCTCCTTAGTTGTTTTTTCTTTTACTTTCTATTTCGATCCTATAGATTTTATAAAAAATATTCATCTTCCTTACGATAGATCATCAAAATCAAGTTTAATTATCATTACTAATCTAATTAAATCAATGAAATTAGCACACATAGACAAAAAAACGCCCCTCAGACATAGGTCATATCTCTGCACTGATGTAACAAAAATACATCAATAGACAGATGAAAATTAGTTAATGTTTAATATATGTTATTATAGATAGCAAAAATGAACTACAGTATAGAAAAAAATCCATGAGTAACACTTCAACTCCTGTAATCACAAACAAGCGTGCAATAGGAATATTTGATAATTATGACAACATGGAAAAAGCACTCCATGAACTCAAAGATGCTAAATTTAATATGGATAAAGTGTCAATTATTACAAGAGATCCTAAAGGTAAACATGAAATCAGCCCTAATGAACTGAAAGAGGAGCATGAGATAGGTAATCAAGCATCTGAAGGAGCAACTACAGGAGCTCTTGCAGGTGGTGCATTAGGAGGATTAACAGGTTTACTTGTTGGTTTAGGCGCTCTGGCTATCCCTGGTGTCGGTCCCGTTTTATTGGCTGGCATGGAAGCAACTGCCCTCGCTACCACACTATCGGGCGGTGCTATTGGAGCTGTAACAGGAGGTTTAGTTGGTGCTCTAGTAGGGTTAGGCATTCCTGAAGATAAAGCTATACATTATAGCAAACAGGTAGGCAATGGTAACTATTTAATTATGGTAACAGGTACAGAAGCAGAAATTAACCACGCTTATAGTATTCTGCACAAACGTAATGTTCAAGAGTGGGCTATCTATGATATTCCTGCAAAAGTAACTACTACAGATAAATAGTTCTAATTTATTGCAAAGAAGCGATCGAAAAAGTAATTTATTGAGGTGAAATATATATGAAAAATTTAACATCTTTGCTATTAGGTAGTCTACTACTAATGGGCGCAGTAGGCTGTGAAACAGCTAAAACAAGTGCTGATGCTCCAGATAATCTTAATGATGAAACGGAAAATATTAATACAGTAGAAGAAACTTTAGAAGACGCAAGCAGTGAGACTCGCCAAGCTCAACTCGATTCAGATATTAGAGCTAGAGAGCAACGAAATGAAGTATTTGGTAATGAACAAGAAAGAGCAGATACCGATCTCATTAGTGAAGTTCGTGCCAAGCTCGAAGCTAATATTCCCAGGTCTAAGTTAGTTGTAACTGCTGAAGATGGCAAAGTCAACATTGCTGGTACAGTTACTAATCAAAAAGAATATGAAACTATAGAGCCGTTAGCAAAGGAAATTAAAGGTGTTGAATCAGTAAGTATGGATGTGAAAATTGTATCCCCAGAGCAGTCTTAATTAATTAAATTTGATTAAATTAATATGTAGAATATAGGAAAAATATCTGGTTATATAGCGCTACAAGTTGAGGTTATGACATTCCTAAATCCACCAAACCCACTCACAGCTTACTGTTGTCTGTTGCCTGTTGCCTGTTGCCTAGCGCGTAGCGCTATAACTAATATTTTAGCTGTTTTTTGACTCCTAAATATGAGTTATTTTTATTTCAAATATTCCTATATTCTACATATTTTATTTCTTGAATTATTGAAAGTATTATTAACTAGAAAAGTAATTTTAAACCAATAGTAAAAATGATCAAAGTTACTACCTTTATATTTAACAGTATATTGATTTTTGGTATTTCTGCTTGCAGTAATGTCGCTAAAACCAGCGCTGATGCTCCAGACAGTCTCAATGATGAAGTAGAAAATATCAACACAGTAGAAGAAACTTTAGAAGACAGCGAGAATAATACCCGTCAAGCACAACTCAATGCAGATATTCGAGCCAGAGAGCAACGAAATAATTGGTTTGGCGACGAACAAAAAAGAGCCGATGGAGACTTGCAAAGTGAAGTTCGTGCCAAGCTAGAAGCTAATATTCCTCGGGGCAAACTCACAGTTAAAGCTGAGAATGGAAAAGTTTTTATTGTCGGTACAGTTCCCAACCAAAAAGAGTATGAAACTATTGAACCTTTAGCAAAAGAAATTAAAGGTGTCCAAGAAGTAAGTATTGATGTTAAAGTTTTACCACCAAACCAATGATTATTTATAATTAGCTATTTAAGGAAAAAAAATTATGGAAATGATGGCAAGGCTGGGCTATACAGCTAAAGGAATAGTATATGCCATTGTGGGAGTATTAGCAGTACAAGCCGCGTTTACTGCTGGTGGGAGAACAACTGATACAAAAGGTGCCTTGCATACGATCGCTGCTCAACCATTTGGCAAGTTTTTATTAATCTTGTTGGCAGTTGGTTTAGTAGGATATAGTCTTTGGCGTTTTATAGAAGCAGTTGCAGATCCAGATAATAAGGGTACAGATGCAAAAGGGATAATTTCGCGTATAGGATATGTATCTAGTGGTTTGGTTTATATAGGTTTAGCGGTAAATGCTGCTATGTTGGCATTAGGATCTGGCGGGGGCGGTGGTGATAATTCTAAGCAAGATTGGACAGGGCGGTTACTTCAACAACCTTTTGGACAGTGGTTGGTAGGAATTGTAGGAGCGTTCGTCATTGGACTTGGTTTCTATAGACTCTACAAAGCTTATAAAGCTAAATTCCGTAAACAATTGAAGTTGAGTCAAATGAGTTCTCAAGAACAAACTTGGGCTGTTCGCATCAGTCGAATTGGTATTGCAGCTAGAGGCATAGTTTTTATTATAATTGGTTTTTTCTTAATTAAGGCTGCGAGACAGTACGATCCCAGTGAAGTTAGGGGGCTTGATGGAGCATTGCAAGCTACTGCTCAACAACCTTTTGGTAAGATTTTATTGGGTTTGCTAGCGCTCGGTCTGATAGCATACGCCGTGTACTTGTTTGTAGAAGCACGCTATCGTCGCATTGGCGTGTAATGGGAAATAGCTATCTTTGAATAGCAGGTATATCTAAAAAGTTTCTCACAATAATACGATACTTCTTTTTAGGGTGTGTTAGTTTTTTAACACACCCTTTTTCGTTGTTTTTAGCATACAGGATTCTCATGGCTTTAATATTTTAGAGATGATCTGACAAAAGAATCTTAAGAAGTTCTGTTATAATTAATTAAATAGATTTAATATGAGATAATAGATTATATTCTTATAGCAATCCTTCCAAGAGCTATTGGAAAAAGCAATTGATTATCTCAGTTCAGAAATATTAAATTATGATATGTTTTGGCTATCAAAACACAGTGGCAAATAAACTACACATTTAGTTTGCTTCTTATTTTTAGTCACTGTAAGAGTGCAAAATTTACTAAATCCTTCTATTTTTCTGATGCGCTTTTAGAAATATATGCAAGTTAAATGTTCAATTACTGATTTAATATTTTGATTGATTCGTTGGTAAATAATATTATAAATTGACGAAAAAAAATCAGTATAAAACAATGCAAAAAGTCAATTAACACTCTGACATACTGAATAGTATTGTAAGCATTCAGCACTCAGCTATCAGCTATCAGCTTTATAGAATTAAAAGTATGGGTAAAAGCCAATCATTTAACCTGAGTAGTAAGCGCGAGCCACACCTATATTTCCCTCCATAGAGTTGAAAATATAGTAGAATTTAAACGCTCAAAAGCTGATATCTGACTGCTGCGCAAACAGCTATTAGCAATCAGCTCTCAGCTCTTTAATGAATCAAGCAATTCTTCCTTTAACTTGATAGTATATTTTCAATCAGAGAATTGAAGTATAAGAACAAGAGTTTGAGTTGTCAACCCATACATTGTATGGCGGGAAATGTAGATGTGTTCCGGAAGCTGATAGCTGTTAACGAAGTTACGACCATAGGAGGCTAGCTGACGGCTGTTTGCGCAGCAGTCGGACCGAAATGCTTACTCTAATATTAACAACTTTAGGGTTAGTATGCTTTCTCTAAAAGTAGAAGAGACTGCTGAAAAGTTATTAATTAATTCTAGGAGTAATTAGGAGTAATAGAAGAATGAAAAATCAAGCATTTCCAGCAAAAAAAATCAACAAGAGAAAAACCAATTCTTCTACTGTGAACCAATGGTTCAAATCTCTAACCCTAAGTATAATTCCTGCCCTTTTAACTGCTTTACCAGTGAATGCAGCCAAGCAGATTTCTCTAGGTCATAAAGGTCTAAATATTTTGATTCCTGTATCGGCATTAGAAAATTATGCAAAAAGTGGAGAAATTAGCTATGAACTAGCTAGTTATATGTTACTTTTAGAAGCTGAAAAAGAAGATACATATCGGGAACTATTACAAAACCGCTATAATTTTCCTCCTCAAATAGTCTCTCAATTTATCAACTCCCCTATGGGAGAATTATTCCTGAAAAATTTAGGGAAAGTAATCAAAACTTCATCAAATTATGAAAATGAGAATTTAACTAATGTTGAAAATGGTGCTGAAGAAATTAGAACTGCTTTATTAAAGGCGGCAAATGATGCTGAAGGCTTAACTGTCATAAATTTTATCCGTCATTTTCCCCGCAACACTATGTGGCTGGATACAAAAGAAGTCTTTGCTGTAACTGACAAAATTGCTGCTGTACAAGAAAATACAAAAACCTTTATAGAAACTGTAGCAAATCTGACACGAACAGAAGCTTATCAAGAAGAAAAAGTAGATTTTTCTCGGTTACCAGATATTAGAAAAAAAGGACAATATAGCTTCTCAAAGCAACAAATTATCCTGCAAGATGAAGGGCGCGATCGCCATTTTTCTGCACAACTTTATTTACCCAATATCTCTTCAGCAGAAATATCAATTCCTGTAGTTGTAATTTCTCACGGTTTAGGTTCAAATGGAGTGAATTTTGAAAGTTTAGCTAAACATTTAGCTTCTTATGGATTTGCTGTTGCTCTACCTCAACACCCAGGTAGCGATTATGAATATATCCAGAAATTTTTAGCAGGTAAAACTAAGGATATGTTCCACGGCAATGAATTTATTGACCGCCCCTTGGATATTTCTTTCTTATTAAATGAATTAGAGCAGTTAAATCAATATCAATTCCACAATCAATTAAACCTGAAAAAAGTCGGTATATTTGGTCATTCCTTTGGTGCTTATACTGCCTTTGCTTTAGCAGGTGCAGAGATTAACTTTCAACAATTAAAAAAAGACTGTGGACCACAAATGGAAGTTTTGAATATGTCGTTGCTGCTACAGTGTCGTGCTTTGGAATTGAAAGCTCAAAAATATAATTTGAAAGATGACAGAGTAGGAGGAATATTTGTACTCGATCCAGTCAATAGTAGTTTATTTGGAAAAGCTGGTTTGAGTCAGATTAAGTTACCTGTGTTGTGGGGAAGCGCTAGTGAAGATAAAATTACTCCTATTGTTTTAGAACAAGCAAATTCTTTTACTTGGTTGACAACTGCTGACAAATATTTAGTCTTAACAGAAGGAGCAGATCATATCAATATTGATTTTGAGGCAATTAGAGAAAATAGTTTCACTTCTCTAGCAGAGTTGATTCAACCAGATCCAGAAGTAGTAAATGGTTATGCTAACGCTTTTGGTTTAGCATTCTTCCAAACTCATGTTGCCGATCGCCCTGAATATAGTTCTTATTTGCAAGCATCTTATGCTCAGAGCATCAGCGAACAACCTTTTAATCTAAGTTTGGTGCGGTCTTTATCACAGACTCAGTTAAGCAAAACATTGAAATAGGCAAGAAAAAACTAATTGAGATTATCTCCGGTTATAACATTATTAGGACTTACGCATGAACGCTATTCGTAGGGTGTGTTAGCGCTAGCGTAACTGAGCAAAGCCCTATATATAGTGCCTTTGCGTAAGTCCTGATTATATTCTTTTGCATGGGGTATGTACTTTTGGCTGCAGTCCTCAGTACTCAAAAGTTGTGGAAATTCAGGAACTAGAATTAGGGGAAAAAGCTGATGCGACCCCGCGATGACGTTAGTCGCCACCTGAATCCTAACTCTTTTATCGTTAATTTATAAGTATTCAACCGGAGATGATATAAAGCACTATACTTTACAATACTACTTATTTTTTGTGAGTTTACCTTTTAATTGATATCTAACTGTGGAATAAACCGCTTTGTAGGAAGCATTGATATCATATTCTTCTTTCAACCATTTTTGAATTTCTCCATAACTGTGAAAACCATTATCGGGGTCGTTAAGTCGTTTTTGTAACCCATCCCGTGCTTCAGGTGGAATTGCAGGTTTGCGCCCCCCACTTTGTTTTACCTGTAATAACCCCGATAATCCTTCTTTACGATATTGTCTCAACCACCTTTGTACTGTAATCCGATTTACTCCTAAAGTAACTGCCAATTCTTTGACAGTTGTCACTTGACCAATTTTAAATAGATATAGTGCCTGAATCTTCTGAAAGCCACTAGCAGTTTTTTGGTCATTTAGCAATGTTTTTAGTTCTGGGACTGTTTCTGTAATTTCTATTTTACATACCCCGGCCATATTTATTTCCTCTCAAGTCCATACTGCTGTTCTGGTCTAAAATCTTTATCTATCATATCTGTAGCATACAAAAAAGTAAATTATTCTGATATATTTTTTAGATTTCTTGCAGAAGTCAGGGAATAGTTCAACAATTAATAATTAATAATTAATAATTACCTCTCCTTTAAAACGGATAGGATTGACTAATCATGAAAATTTTTCTTTATCAAAATAACATGGGTCTAAAACCCCGCCTTTTAAAGCGCAATATTTTTGGAGCGAAGCTCAAATCCCCTACTTCCCCTCCCAGGAGGGGTTAGGGGTGGGTTCTCCACGGTCGGGGCCTGCGGGTGGGTTCTCCACGGTCGGGGCCCGCGGGTGGGTACACTTGCTGACTTGCAGACTTCTAACGCGCGTTAATATCCCCTTAAAGGGGAGGCGCATACCCACAATTTTGATGAAATCAACAATTTAATCTCTTGACTTGCTACATCTCCTTCAGAGTACTAGGGATGTTGCATGGAACGTCCCTACTTACTCCCTACTTAAAGATACATGATATAAGTATGTTCATTAATTGATAATTGATAATGGATAATTACCTCTCCCTTTTAGGGATAGGATTGACCAACTCCGAAAAAATTTATTCTTTTCCCCTTGAAAGGGGAGGCTAATAAAGCTAAATTGTTTAATTATATCATTATCTAATTATTAATTATTCGGTAAATAAAAAAAAGCTAACAGCTAATACGCCATGTGCTAATTGCTTTACTGATGAAATTGAAAGGAGCAAATATGGGTCAGAAAAACCCAGTCACAGTTACTATACTTATCCTGATTTTAGGTTACGGCATTTCAATTTTTTGGCTAAATAATGTACAAAAAAAATCCATAGCTCTAGCTCAAGCAAAGATAGCTAATTTAGGAGATATTAATCAAGATTCTGATGTTAAAAAACTTAGAGCAGCTCTAACTCAATTGCCTGAAGCAATAGATACTTTAGAACAAGTTATTCAACTGCCTGGTGTACCTTTACAACCTGTATCTAAAGAAATAACTAAACTAAATTATCAACTCATTGCAGTCAAACGAAAACTATATTTAGCAGAACATGGATTAATCTATTTAAGGTTAGCAAAACAATCTGCAATGGCTGCAGCTTTATTAGTACAAAATCCTCCTCATCCGGTGGATACTTGGTATCAAGCACAACAAAAATGGCAATACGCAATTAATTTATTAGAAGAAATTCCTGAAGAAAGTTTTTCATATCCAGAAGCTAGAGAAAAATTAAAACTTTATCGAGAAAATTATCAAGTAATAACTCAAAGATTCAATATGGCTAAACAGTCAATTAATCTAAATAATCAGGCTAAACAAAAGATGGAAGCAGGCAATTATCAAGGTGCCATCAAAGACTTAAATAAAGCTATAAGTCTCAATCCTGGTCAAAGTGAAGCTTACTTAAGTAGGGGAGTTGCTTATTCTCAATTGGGAAGGAGAATAGGAGCGATCGCTAACTTTGATAAGGCGATAGAAATTAATCCTGAAAATGCCCAAGCTTATTATTATCGAGGGGATGAATATCTACAAATAGGAGAGCAGAAAAAGGCTCTTCAAGACTTAAATAAATCTATCAAGATTGATGCTAATAATCCTAAGTCATACTTTAATAGAGGCATAGTTTACTACTTAATTGGAAATCAAAGTGAGGCGATGGAAAATTTTCAGCAGGCAGCTTTTTTCTTTGGATTGGATGGCGATTCTGATAATCAAAAAATTGCAGTAGATATGTTAGATAAATTTCAACAAAATTAGATTTAATAACAGGAAGAGGAGTCAGGAGTCAGAATTTTAAAGATGTTCAGTTCCAATTAACTATTATAAAAATTGTCACAACCAATTTAGGATTCCTATAACAGTCTCAGGAAAGGTTAGGACAGATAAAAAGCTTAAAACTCAGACAAAGTAATATTTTTCCTTCCTTGTTCCTGAACCAAGAGATGAATCTTTGCAGAAAAGGTAAATCTCATCTTTATACTTCCTCTTTCTCTAAAACTATCCTCTTTCTTTTTAGGGAGAGGTAATTATCCATTATCCATTATCCATTATCCATTATTGAACCTCTTCCCTCTTCTTGTAAGTCATAGCAAATACTCCCAAGCTTCATTAACAATCTGACTTAGCAGTTGTCTTTGGGCCATATTTAATAAACGATCGTCCGCAAGAATTTCTGCCTTAAGTTCCTCTATAGACTTTCCTTGAGAACGAGCAACATTAACTATACCAGCCATAGCTACAGCGACAAGTTCATCGTTAACTGGCTGTTCTCGCAAAGCAATTACTTCTCCATCGCTTGTAGGTACAGGATAATTCATATCTACTTCCTTACTGTCTTTGAGATTTTGTCACTACTCTACTGATTGAGGCTAAACTATTTTGTAGGCTTGAACGAAGTTTACCAATTCAAGATAGTCATCTAGAGACAGATTTATCTTTACCTATCAAGAGAGAGTAGAAACTTAAAAATATACTACCCAAGGGAAAATTTTTCTTGGGTATACTTAATGATAGAAAATATTGTAAACTTTTATATTAGATTAAAAATTTATCTAACAACCATAGCATAAATTAAAATATTGTCAACTTTAAGATTAAAAATTAATGTAAGCATTTCGGTCTGAATGCTGCGCAAACAGCTATTAGTTGTCAGCTCTCAGCTCTGATTAGGGGATTTTAATACATAGACTTTAAAGCCAGCTTTTATAGTAAAATTTAATTCTCACTCAATTAGTAAGTAAGCATTTCCTCCGGAATGCTGCGCAAACAGCGGTCAGCTATCAGCTATTAGCTATTAGCTCTTAGAAGTAATTATTGATTAGATATAGGCGTGGAAATTCAAAACAAAATCAATTCTTATCCATAAATTGTTAATTATTTTTCCCAGCTCCGGTGTTCCCTATGCATGGAGGAGATGTCTATTACTCACATTGCTGATAGCTGAGTGCTAATAGCTGTTTGCGCAGCATTCGGACCGAAATGCTTACATTAGTAAAGCTTTTATCTAGAACTAAAAAAAACAATAGCTGATGGCTGATAGCTGACGGCTAAATGCTTACAAATTAATTCCCAAAAAAACAGATGAAAGAAATTCTCTACCTAGAAATACCAACGCCAGATACAAAAACTGTTTGTCAATGGTTACAGCATAAATTTCAACCAGGGTTGGGTGATAAAATTCTGACTTCAGATGGTTTTGTTGTGAAATTTTCTCAAGATTCTACTCAAGAACTTTCTGTATTTACCTGGTCATTACAACGAACTACTTATCTCAAAGTTTTTGCTCAAGGAAATGTATCTTCAATACAAAAACAATTCATTTCATCTTTGACTACCAACTTGAGAAAAGAATTTCCTTTAAATTATCCAGAACCTCCGATAATTGATCTATCAAATCAGTCAATATTTACAGCTTTAGCATCTGATTATCCTCTGACTGTAAAATACTTTCAAAAAATGCCTCAAGGGGAATACGATCTTAAACGTTTATACTGGTGGGAAAAACGTTGGCGCGAATCAGTTAAAAATCCTCAAACACCAAAACAAGTAGTGTGGAAAAAGGAGTTAGGAACAAATAATAATTCTGTTGAATATGACCTTATTTATGTTGGTGGTGCTCTGGGAGTTATTCATGCGGCTGTGATGGCAAAATTAGGCTACAAAGTATTATTATTGGAACGTTTAACTTTTGGCAAAATGAATCGAGAGTGGAATATTTCTCGCTCAGAACTACAAAGTTTAATTGACTTGGGTTTATTTACTGCTGCAGAAATAGAAGGTTTAATTGCCAGAGAATATAAAGACGGATTTAACAAATTTTTTGATAGTAATAACCCTGATTTTGCTAAAGCTGCAATTCTGCATACTCCTACAGTTTTAAATGTGGCATTAGATTCAGAAAAAGCACTGACTTTATGTGGGATAAAGCTACAAGAATCAGGAGGAAAAATTGTAGATGAAACAGAATTTATTAAAGCTGAAGTTGAACCAGAAAAAGTTGTAGTTCATACTCAAAACCTATCTAACAAAACTGAACAAATTTTCTCTGGGCGTTTGTTAATAGATGCTATGGGTAGTGCTTCTCCCATCGCTTGGCAGTTAAATGGTAAACGTGCTTTTGATAGTATTTGCCCAACAGTTGGAGCAGTAATTAATGGTGGAATTGAACCAGAAGTCTGGGATTCAAATTATGGAGATGTTCTAAATAGTCATGGCGATATTTCTCGTGGCAGACAATTAATTTGGGAGTTGTTCCCTGGTGCTGGTAAAGAGTTAGCAATTTATTTATTTCATTACCATCAAGTTCATCCTGAAAATCCTGGTTCTTTGTTAGAAATGTATGAAGATTTTTTCACAATTTTGCCAGAATATCGACGGTGTGACATGGATAAATTAGCCTGGAAAAAACCAACTTTTGGTTATATTCCTGGGCATTTTAGTATCAAAGGTAGCGATCGCCAGGTGGCTTTTGACCGTTTAATTTGTATTGGCGATGCTGCTTCTCTCCAATCTCCTTTAGTGTTTACTGGTTTTGGTTCTTTAGTCAGAAATTTACCTCGTTTAACTGACCTTCTAGATACTGCTTTGAAATATGATTTACTCAGTGCTAATAACTTAAATCAAATTCGTGCTTATCAAAGCAATATTGCCGTTACTTGGTTATTTTCTAAAGCAATGATGGTACCAACTGGAAAGTTTTTACCTCCCCAAAGAATTAATTCTATATTGAATACATTTTTTGGATTATTAGCAGAGGAACCTCCAGAAGTAGCAGATACTTTTATTAAGGATAGAGCTAATTGGTTTACTTTTACTAGATTAGCTCTAAAAGCAGCTAGAAAAAATCCTTATCTTTTATTCTGGGTTCTTGATTTTATCAACTTTCAGGAAGTATTACTCTGGACAATAAGCTATATCAATTTCACTTTGTTTAGTTTAATGAATTTCCTATTAGGATGGTTGCCTAGTTTTGCCCGCTGGATTCAACCTTGGTTAGAACCTCGTTATCCTAGTTTATGGTTTTGGATATTGGCTAATAGTTATGCCTTAACTTACAATGTTGGTCAACCAAAACTGAAATTTACACTACAAAAATCTCAACTTAGTATGCAAAATTAGTTGAAGAAGGAAGAAGGAAGAAGGAAGAAGGAAGAAGGAAGAAGGAAGAAGGAAGAAGTGTATGGGGACTCAAACCCCAACCAATTGTTAGTTAAAGGATGAAGGAAGAAGTTGGTGGGGACTCAAACCCCAACCAATTGTTAGTTAAAGGAAGAAGGAAGAAGGAAGAAGGAAGAAGTGGGTGGGGACTCAAACCCCAACCAATTGTTAGTTAAAGGAAGAAGGAAGAAGTGGGTGAGGACTCAAACCCCAACCAATTGTAAATATCGTTTAGACGGTGGGGTATTAAACCCAAAAGAAAAAGATAAATTTAACTATTTTCATCTTTGCTTAATATCTAGGAACTAAACCCTAAAAATATAGCAATTCCCAAAAAGCATAAGGTAAAAATTTATTTGTTTTAGGGAGTAGGGAATAGAAAAATCAGAAAAAAAACTGTATCTCAGTAACTTAAAAAACGCTATATTATTTGATTGTTGATGTAAGCATTTCCTCCGGAATGCTGCGCAAACAGCCGTCAGCTATCAGCTATCAGCTATTGTTTTTGGTGTGGCTTCAAAGCTGTATTAATTTAGCAATAATTAAATTCTACTACAAAAGT
>JAXHSW010000018.1:0-48874 GCA_034190295.1 Cyanobacteriota bacterium
GATGGATTTCCTAAGCATATCCAATCGACCAAGAGAATAAATTTTTTCCTTTTATTCAATCCTATCCGTTTTTAGGGAGAGGTAATTATCAATTATCCATTATCAATTATCAATTATTGAAAAATACGATTATATTGCTATTAGTCAAGAATATATTCAGATTCAGAAATAATTTAGAGCTTTGTTTCTAGAAGATGATTTACATTGTGTATATGAAAAGAGTATTACTGGAGCAAAATTTGTTGGAAATTTAAGCAGACTACATTGGGAAGGAGCAAAAGCTAAGATTGTACTGAATATAGATTTTTTAGAACGAGTAAAATTTTTCTGTAAACCCATATTTCAAAATTGTGAATTAAAATATACGGGATTAGATATAGCTCTAGATACAAATAATAAACTCTGACTGATTGAAGCTAACTCTACACCAGGGTTTGATTATTTAATCAGAAACTGTGGGGAAAAATTAGTAATAGAATGGTAAAGGAAAACACTGCTATTAATATTCTGTCAATAACATTACTCCAAATAATAGTTTAGTAATTTTTAGCCATACTCAAAACCTAGTAATTAATTTTTGAGATTTGCGATAAACCCTAGTTTTATTAAATTTATTCTTCCGAATCAAGATACTATTGGTTCTGCCCACTGAAGATGTTTAAGATTAACAAAAATTATGAATTGTTTTTTTTATTCCCAATCCTTGCCATAGTAAAATAATATTTGAATTGAGATACTGCTCTGACTACCTAAACAGAACTATCGGTGAAATTTTTAATAGATTTGTCCGCTGACTTCTTGGCTATTACTTTTTCTATATTCATTGCTCCCAATTTTAATTAGACAATAACAATTTAAACTTAAAATGAATCACATTGTTACTTCTAAGAATACTATGGCAATCCGAGATTATTCACGAGCATTTGATTACTTTGGTCTGTTATATCCCCATATTCTCTATTCCTTAAAACTCTAAGATATCTCAAAACTCAAATCAGATTGCTATTCGATATTTCAGAGAAAAAAACTTTTTATTGATGAACTAAAAAAATGTTAATTTCACCAAAAAAACTGACTACTTTAATCACCATACTTCTACTGACACTTGCCAGTGGATGTTCTCTATTCTTAAAACCTTCTCCGAAAGTTCATATAACTCTAGGAAATCCAAGTAATGCCACAGCTTCTATCGAAAATACAGATAATTATTTAATAGAAAAACCTCAATATGTATTGTCATATAACCGAGATAAAGGAACAGCTAATTGGGTAAGTTGGCAACTAAATAAATCTTCGTTAGGAAATGTAGAAAGACAGGATGATTTTCGCCCTGATGATAGTTTACCTGAAGACTGGTATCAGGTCAGACCTAGTGATTATCGAAATAGTGGTTATGACCGAGGACATTTAATTCCTTCCGCAGACCGTACCGCTAATCAAGAAGATAATTCAGCCACATTTTTAATGACAAATATAATTCCTCAGAGTCCAGATAATAATCGTGAAACTTGGCGGGGATTAGAACAATATTCTCGCGAACTTGTACAACAAGGAAATGAACTTTATATCGTTGCTGGAGGGTACAGAAAAAAAGCAACTCTTGCTGAAGGTAAAGTAACTATTCCTAGTCGTACATGGAAAATTATAGTAGTGCTAAAACCTGGTTCTGGTTTGAGGGGAGTCGATAAAAATACTAGAGTAATTACAGTTGATATGCCTAATTCAAATCGGATTAGAAGTGACTGGAAAGCTTACCGAGTTTCAGTCGATAAAATTGAAGCAGCTACTGGTTATGATTTTCTTTCAAAAGTTCCTAAAGAAATTCAAGATGTAATTGAAAGTAAAGTTGATAACCAATAGATAAGTTAAAATTAATGGGTTCAAAATTGACTTGAATAAGGTGGTAGGTGGTAGGTTTTAGGTTTTAGGTTTTAGGTTTTAGGTTTTAGGTTGAAAATTTTCGAGTACATATATATATACTATGTATAGTATACATCGTATATATAGTTTCCAGATAAGTTGTAAAACTAGAGAAGGTAAGAGTGGTAAAAATATTTCCCTGTCTAAGAGAAATCATTAGTCTATGTTTTAACCAACTCTTTCATGGTAAGCATTTCCTCCGGAATGCTGCGCAAACAGCCGTCAGCTATCAGCTATCAGCTATGAGTTATTAGCTCATAATCAGCTCAAAAGAGGAATTAGTCTTCAAGGAGAATTAAAATTTATAAAAAAAATGTCTTCAGCTAACCTTAGTAATTTCTTGAATATGTTCATGCATCTGATAGCTGTTTGCTTCGCGGTGACAAACGGAAATGCTGATAGCTGAATGCTTACTTTTCATGTGGTGTAAATCATCATTTTTTTCTGTTGCTGAAAATTTTATCTGTAGAAAAAAAATGCCTAATTTGAAATTAATGTTCCCATACTAAAAGACTCTCAAAATATTATATGTTGACATTTTAAATAGCTAATGTACATCTAAAAAAATTGGGTTAAGTTTTAGATGTACTTTCTCAGACTATCGCAGATAATATCATGTCCCTTGGTATCGTTTGTGTAAGCCCAAGGGTGAATATCTACAGGAAATTTAAGTTTTTTCAGGCTTTTAAGCCTTCTTCCTTCTTCCTTCTTCCTTCTTCCTTCTTCTCCTAGAAACTACCTATTTCTAATTATTTTTTCCTAAATTCAAGTTTCAATAGAAACTGTAGCTACACCTGCATAATCTCCTGTATTTGTCTTACCAACTATATAAACATCTTTTCTAACCTCTCCCACCTTATAAACCTTTAAATCGCTCAAATATTTCTTCATCATACTGACAAGTTTTTGATATTTCCTTACCACTTCAGATTCTTGTGCGTTATGCCAATCTTTTTCTGTAATTACCAACCTAAAAAAAACTTCAAATTCTATTACTTTAACTGTAGTCTCTAAAGAATGTTTAGTAATTTTCAAAAAAATTTCATTATTTAATGAAACTCCCTCTCCAAATTCCCAAATAAAAACTTCAAAAGGATAATCAGATTCACTCATCCATAGCAAACCTTTTACCAGTTCATCTAATTGCTCAAAAAATTCTAAATTACTTAAAGTCATTGTAATTAATAGTAAAATTACTAATAGATTTATAGACTATTGAGGTGAAATATCTCATCCTCGTTTACCGACCAAACTTTCCACAATTTTATCATCATAATCATCAGCAACTTCCAATATTCCAAAAACCCACTCTTACAGTTAATTATGGTAACAAGTAAAATCAACTATATTATTATGTCTCATGTCAGCTTAATAACACGATAAAACTCCGTTTTCCAGGCATGAAAAAAAACTTGATCCTGTCTTATCGGCACTTTAGCCTCCTTTCCCTTATGCTCACTTATTTATAATTATTCAACTTGGCATGATAAGTAATTAAGTACAATTAATTATATATTTTATGGTTAGGTTAAATAGATAGGTCATTTCAGTTATCAGTTATCAGTACCTCTGCTTCGGAGGAGCCTTGACCTTGGCGAATATTATCTTTTTTTTATCCCCTTAAAAGGGGAGGCTTTAAACCAAAATTTCTCGGTAAAATGATTTTTATATCTACTGCTCAAATATACAAGTATATTTTTTTCCCTACTTCCTACTCCTTAATTAAAAATGTTATGGCACTACACAAATTAGGTTAGGACATTCATCTATATCCTAATTCTACAACAACTACCTTTTAATATATTTTGATGATTAGGCGATCGCTAAAATAATTTATTTGACTGTTTTTGTATCACCTTTAGCTTTCAAAATCACAAAAATAAACCAATTTTGAAATCAGAAGTCAAGAGTAGAATGTTTTCATTAATGTATAATTGATAATTACCTCTGGTTAAAACCGTTACGGAATTGAATATAAGGAAATATTATTTCTTCTCTTGGTCGATGAGATATAGTTAGAAAACCCATCCATCTCTCGACCGCTTTTTTCCCCTTAAAATGGGAGGCTTTAAACCAGAATTATTTAGTTATTAATTATTAATTATTAATTATTAATTATTCGGTAACTTTTAATTTTTGATTTTTTGCTTACTTTCTAGAGTATTTCTAACATTTTGAGACACTCTCAGAATTACCTCCTCACCCTTGACCAAAAAGTAAGGTCAATAGTCTCCCCTTTTAAGTTAAGGGGATGAAAAAAAATCAACTTCAGTATTTTCGTAGCCTCCCTATTCCATAAGGTACTGATAACCGATAACTAAAATGATTTGCCCGAAGCAATATTAGTTTGTCTAAAATACATTTGTAAACTAATTAAATTATCACCAGTAGAGGAAGCATTTATGGCAATGACTATGGTTGAAAAAATCCTGGCCAAAGCATCAGGAAAATCTACCGTTACCCCAGGAGAAAATATTTGGATCGACGTAGACGTACTAATGACCCATGATGTGTGTGGTCCTGGTACTATTGGCATCTTTAAAAAAGAATTTGGCGAAAAAGCCCAAGTTTGGGACCGGGAAAAAATCGTTCTTATCCCAGACCACTATATTTTCACCGCCGACAAACGAGCTAACCGTAATGTAGATATCTTGCGAGACTTTGCCCAAGAACAAAACATCAAATACTTTTACGACATTATCGATCGCTCAAATTTCAAAGCTAACCCCGACTACAAAGGAGTTTGCCACGTTGCTCTCGCCCAAGAAGGACACACCCGTCCAGGGGAAGTTTTATTTGGCACAGACTCCCATACTTGTAATGCAGGTGCTTTTGGACAATTTGCCACAGGTATAGGCAATACCGACGCTGCTTTTATTTTAGGGACTGGCAAACTGTTGGTAAAAGTTCCAGCAACTATGCGGTTTGTCTTGAATGGGGAAATGCCGGACTATTTATTAGCAAAAGATTTAATCTTGCAAATTATTGGAGATATTTCTGTTTCCGGTGCTACTTATAGAACAATGGAATTTGCAGGGGAGACGGTGAAACAGATGACAATGGAAGAACGAATGACTCTCTGCAATATGGTCATTGAAGCAGGTGGTAAAAATGGAATTATCGCTGCCGATGAAACTACTTTTAAATATTTGCAAGGTCGAACAGATCAAACATTTGAGTCATTTCAGACAGATGAAAATGTGAAATTTTATAGCGATCGCTCCTACGATGTGACAAAATTAGAACCTGTGGTGGCCAAACCCCACTCTCCAGATAATAAGGAACTTGCTCGTAATTGTCAGGATGTTAAAATTAACCGAGTTTATATTGGTTCTTGTACAGGTGGAAAAACTTCTGACTTTCTTCATGCAGCTAAACTTATTAAAGGTCATCAGGTGAAAGTTCCCACCTATTTAGTACCAGCAACTCAGAAAGTTTATGAGGATTTATTTAGTTTAAAACATGATGGAAAAACCCTCTCAGAAATATTTTTAGATGCTGGTTGTATTGAACCTGCTGCTCCCTCTTGTGCTGCTTGTTTAGGCGGACCAAAAGATACATTTGGGCGATTAAATGAACCAGAAATTTGTGTGTCTACAACTAATCGTAATTTCCCTGGTCGAATGGGGAATAAACAGGCACAAGTTTATTTAGCTTCTCCCTATACGGCAGCAGCTTCAGCACTGACTGGATATGTGACTGATCCACGAGAATTTATGTAAACTTCTTGCGAGTTTATCAATAAACCATTTAGGATTCAGGAGTCATAATTGAATTATGTATGTATAAATAAATGAATAAATTGTTTAAAATTTTCCAGTAAATCTAATATTGATTGATATTTGATTAGTGGAAATTTACCAAATACAGCATTAATTAATTTTGACTCCTGGCTACTTTATCTTGCTAATATCACAAAAGTTTATGACACTTTATTTCAAGCACTTTTGCTGTTAAGTCAACCACAAAATATTTCTGGAGTGAGTAGTCATATGAAATCCGATTATACAGTTATTGCACTCTCTACTTCCATTCAATGCAGACATAAAATGCCGGAATATTCCCAGATAATTCCGACTTTCATCCTTCCTTTATCCTTTATGTTGACTCATAAATTATAGTCAGGACTTACACACGGACATTAATAAATAAATGACTGGTTTTTTGATAAATTCTAGAGAAATAAATAATATTAACTAGAACGCTAAACTGTAAGCTTAATCAACAGAAACTTATCTAAAATCTAATAACCCAGGCGCTATAGTTGAAAAAATCATCAATCTGCCATCTACACCATAGCGATCGCCTTAACGAAGTCAGAAGTCAGAAGTCAGAAGTCAGAAGTCAGAAGTTAACCCACCCCTAGCCCCTCCCAGGAGGGGAAGTAGGGGATTTAAGCCCCGCTCCAAAAATATTTCGCCTTAAAAGGCGGGGTTTTAGACCCATATTATTTTGATAAAAAAACTTATCTAAAATCTAATAACCCAGGCGCTATAGTTGAAAAAATCATCAATCTGCCATTTACACCATAGCGATCGCCACAAAAAAACTTATCTAAAATCTAATAACCCAGGCGCTATAGTTGAAAAAATCATCAATCTGCCATCTACACCATAGCGATCGCCATAAAAAAACTTATCTAAAATCTAATAACCCAGGCGCTATAGTTGAAAAAATCATCAATCTGCCATCTACACCATAGCGATCGCCATAAAAAAACTTATCTACAATCTAATAACCCAGATGCTATAGTTGAAAAAATCATCAATCTGCCATCTACACCATAGCGATCGCCATAAAAAAACTTATCTACAATCTAATAACCCAGATGCTATAATTAAAAATTATTCAAAAAATGCCAAAAAATCCCCTATTTATGAACTTTTTCCCTATCTTTTTCCATTAAACTTACTGAATAATTAAGGTTTAAATCCTATCCGTTTTCAAGGAGAGGTAATAATTAATAATTAATAATTAATAATTAATTGTTGAAGACCAATTTTTCCAAGGATTTTTAGATAAATTAGAATTAGTATATCTCTTATCGTGAGATACTTCTTCTCCTATCCAATCTGGCAATTCAACTTCTTGATTTTCATTATCAAGTTCAACTTCAGCCACAATTAAACCTTGATTATCTCCAGCAAACTCATCAACTTCCCAAATAAAATTACCATGAGAAACCTTATATCTAACCTTTTCAATTAAAGGTGAACCACACAAAGTATTCAACATTTCTTGAGCATCTTCAACTGGAATAGGATACTCATATTCTGACCGTGAATTACCCACAGAAGGTCCTTTAATAGTTAAATAGCCTTGGTCCCCTGCAATTCTTGCCCTGAGTGTTATACCATCTTCTGTAGACATATAACCTTGACAATAAACTTTTCCAACAGCTCGATCGCGCCACCCGTTGCCTTTAACTAAAAACTTGCGTTCTATTTCTATTGCCATTTTAATATTTAAGAACTTTTGAGAATTAATACAATGATTATTATCATAATGGGAGTTTCTGGTTCTGGTAAATCTACTATTGGAAAATTATTAGCAAAATCTCTAGATTATGACTTTTATGATGCTGATTCTTTTCACCCCCAAACTAATATTGAAAAAATGAATAGTGGTAATCCTTTAAATGATGCAGACCGGATTCCTTGGTTAGTAGAAATGAGAAATGCAATTGAGCAATGGTTAGGGAATAATAAAAATATTATATTAGCCTGCTCTGCTCTGAAAAAAGCTTATCGTTATCCACTGATAAAAGACTCACAAAATATTAAACTTGTCTACTTAAAAGGTTCTTTTGATTTGTTTGCCCAAAGACTAAGAGAACGAGAAAATCACTTTATGAAAGTCGGAATGCTAAGAAGTCAATTTGACGACCTTGAAGAACCAGAGGAAGCAATAGTAATAGATGCTGTAAAGTCTCCCGGAGATATTATCAATTCTATTAGGAATAGTTTGTAGAAATTTTATTTATAAAGGTAGTTATTTCAGTTATCAGCTATCAGTTATCAGTACCTAAGGCTGTTTGCGCAGCATGACAAAGGTCAAGCATTGGGTGCATCTCAATTAAGCGATAAGTAATTCTACTCAAAAAGAGGGAAGACTCAAAACACTATGGTGAATTTACAGGTAAACTCAGACTATAGAGAATCCTGATTTTTGGGGTGCATCTCTTATGTACAAAAATACTTTTTTCCTCCATACCTAAAACCGATAAATTGTTGGCTTTCTTCAAAACTGAGATGCACCCGAAGCAAAGTGAATTGAAATCTGGAATATTCTCTTTTTTTATCCGCTTAAAAGAGGAGGCTTGAGACCCAATTTTTTTGGTCAACTTGGTAAAGGGAAGGAGATAGAGAATAGGAAATTCAGGGATATAGAAAACCATCTAAAAAAAGTATTTGGAGGTAAGCATTTCGGTCCGAATGCTGCGCAAACAGCTATTAGCCGTCAGCTCTCAGCAGTAAGAACCTGTGCTTAAGGACGGGTTTTAAATGAATATAGACTTTAGAGCTGACTTTTGTAGTAAGATTTTTCTACCTCAGTCAATAAAGCTTTTATCACTCATTAAAAGCAATAGCTATTAGCTGTCAGCTATCAGCAATAAGACTCAGATGAGTGTAGTAAGCTCTAATTTGACATCAATTAATTAATAAACTGTTATCTAAAACCAAAAACAATAGCTGATGGCTGATGGCTGACGGCTGAATGCTTACCCTAAAACTTTTCCTTCACTTCAAAAAACGACTTGCCATCCCCATCATATCTGAAATATCAACATCCCCATCTCCATCAGCATCCAAAAAGCTATTTAAAACATTATTAGATGCCGGATTAGGATTTTGAGTGTCATTACCAGTTTTCAATAAATTCAGAATTAGTGGCACTAAAGTAGGCAATAAATTCTGGATTTGTGAGAGGTCAAAACCTGTTTTTTGGGATATACTCTGAACAATTTCAGTTATTTGATTAGCTGAAAATAGAGATGCAACAGCTTGGGGGTTAGGATTTGTACCTGCAAACTGATTGACAATTGCTTGAACTGCTCCATTACCAGACTCTTCTCGCTTATGCTGTAAAGCTGAACGTACATAACCACCCAAAATTGACATAGCAGCTTGAGTTGCACCAGAATTTCCTCCAACATTGCTGCTTATTTGCTGCACTGTACCAAGAATACTACCCAATTGACTCGTACTAGCTTCTTTATTAGGGTTATTAATAGCACCAACAATTTGATCGAAAAGTCCCATTATTTTTAAACTGTGATAATTTATTTGACAACGAGCTTCAGAAAGGCCAATAACCTTTACTGAAGTCGTCTTTAATTATCTATCTTAGCGACCCAAATAGCTACTGAAAAATGCCTCAACTTCATCTACAGTAGGTTGAGCAGACATTGCTCCTGTTTTAGTAGTACTTAAAGCACCCACAGCACTAGCATAAGTGACAATTTTTTTTGCTACTCCTGGTTGCTGTAATTGACGAATACCATATTGGCGCAACTGATGTATAAAACCTGCGACAAAACTATCCCCAGCACCAGTAGTATCTACCACATCTATGGAAAAAGCTGGTACTTTCCCTTCATTTTCTGACAGGTAGTAAGCACAACCTAAATCTCCAGCAGTTATTAATGTGCCTTCTACTGAATTTAATTGGTAAGTAATTGCAGCAGGTTCGGTAGATTCAAATAACCACTCAGCTTCTTCTATAGAGAGTTTGACAAAATCCACTCTTTTTAGTAAAGAATATATAAGCTCCTTAGCTTCATCTGGATTCGGCCAAAATGAAGGACGCCAGTTGACATCTACCATGATTTTGAGATGGTATTGGTCAGCCAATTCAAGAGCTTGGTAAATTGCTTGTCTAGTTTCAGGGTAAGCTAGTCCAAGGGTTCCTAAGATTAAAAATTCACCATTTAAAAATAAAGATTCTGGCAAAAGTTCAGCTTGTAAATGGGTATCAGCAAATTCTGTTGTCTGACGATCGCCAAAACCAACAAACTCACGCTCCCCTGTTTTAGAGTGTAATATATAGACCTTTCGTGTCGGTGCATCAGAATTTTGCTGGATACCTGTAGTGTCTACTCCCACTTCTTGCAAAAGTTTTACCAATGTTTTGCCTTCTGTATCTTGACCTATTGCACTAATTAAAGCAGTAGGAGTCCCTAGTTTGACTAAACCACAAGCAACATTGGCGGGGGCACCACCAGGATAGATTGTCCAAGACTGAACTTGATTTAGAGCTATTCCCGGTCGATTGGCCACACAATCAAATAAAATTTCACCAAGACAGAGAACATGAAGATGGGTCATATTGATTAGAGTATTTAAAGTTATATGAGGAAATTCATCATATTTTAGTGGTAATTAAAATCTAAGGCATATTTAAAATCAATATTTTTTTCTTTTTTAAAAAGCATAATTAATTTTATTTTTCCTCAGCTTTTTCATACTTTTCCCACTTATAGATTGTCATTAAGGTGAATTTTGTCAAGATGTCTCTAAAATTATAATTAGGCAGATATACATATATAGGCAAAAGTTATGACTGGTTGCGAGTCTAAAACCAAAATATCCCTTTCTGAAAGGGAACTTCAAGTTGTAGAGTTAGTGGCAGACGGGTTGACTAATGAAAAAATCGCCGAGAAGCTAGAAATTAGCAAGCGCACGGTAGATAATCATATCAGTAATATTCTGAGTAAAACTTCAACCCATAATCGAGTAGAACTGGTTCGTTGGGCTTTGCAGTGGGGCAAAGTATGTTTGGATAGTATCAACTGTTGTAATTTACCAGATACAACTGAACAATTGGTACATCATAGCTTAGAGGGCGATCTATTGGGAAGGTAAATATTAAGATGCAGACTGCGAAACAAAAACAACAACGTTATCAAATTAGCTGTCAGGGACTACCACTGGCAGTATATCGAGAAGTAGCAGCTCATTTGCGTCAAGTCGGCAAAGTAGAAGTGGACTTATTTTTGACTCCTGCCTCAGAACCATTTGACTATGAAAAAAGCCAAATAGGAAGTCTGTGGCTGGAGTATGCTGAAGATGCTGAAGATGCTGTCCGTCAAAAAGTAGACCAAATATTGGCCTATTATCAATCTAAATTCGGGCCTTGGCAAGCAAATCAGATTGCAGCTAATGGTGAGGGAGATTAGTTATTGCTTAAATATCAGGGACTAATAACTGTCCCCTCTCTCAATTTTTTAGTAATAATGGTTCTAATATCTAGCCTGAAACCTACTCTAGAATATCAAACAAAAGTCTTAATTATCAGTAGTTAATATCAACATAATTACATTTTTTCTAGGGATTAAGATAAAATAATTAAGATGATCGAGCAGAATTATAGTAATTCTGAATTAATTAACTATTGAAACATCAGAGATGTTGCTATGCCACCAATACCGTCTTATTTAATCCCTCTAGTAATTATTTTAGTAATTGTACCATCTGTGGTTGCTATATTATTAAGAATAGTACTTCATTTTGACTTAGTAAATCAAGGAAATAAAGTTAGAAGACTAATTAATCAGCAGTCAGTAAATAAGCCAAGATTTATCGAATATTTAGAGGACAGATTTACAGATGCGAGTAGTAAACTAGAGCAAGTTAATACAGGAGCATTAATAGACCAAGTTTATAGTAGACAAAGATTATTTGGATTAATATCTTATGAACAAATAGAATATTTATGTCGAATTTTACCCAATCTACTTGTATCTTTTGGATTATTAGGTACTTTTATCGGGATTACCATTAACTTGACTTCTTTAAGTCAAACAGTTAGTGATACTAACGCTACCGATGTTAGTAGTTTGCTCCGGGAATTACAAGTACCATTACAAGGCATGGGAATTGCCTTTACTAGCAGTTTAGTAGCAATATTATGTAGCGCAGTAGTTACATCAGTTAATTTTATTTTTAATACTAGCCTTGCCAAAACTAGATTAATCAGTTTACTAGAAGACTATTTAGATAATATTTACTTACAAACAATAGAAGGTCAAACTCAGCTTGACAAAGTAGTAAAAGCTGTTGCTTATTCTTTTGAAGGATTTTTAACCAGATTTGGTCAAACAGTCAGAGTAGGAGTAGAGTCAGCTCTGCAAGATAAAATTCAAGAAATTCATAATGCCAATGCTACTACGAGTAAATTAGCAGAACAGACTTTTGTACGATTAGGAGAAGCTGCTGCTACAGTAGCAAAAAGTTCTAAAGATTTTCAGATGGCAGGGGATAAATTTCTAGAAGTAGCACAGACATTTGAACATAGTCAGTTCCCGCAAAAGTTAGCTAATTCAACAGCAGAATTAGCCAATATTCAAAGTAATTTTTCTCAATCAACCTCGACTCTAGCTACTGCTGTTCAAGCAATAGAAATAGTAGTAATTGAATTACAGGGATATAGTAAGAGATTAGCAAAGTTTGGAGAACAAATTACCAGTAATAATCAAACTTCATTAAAACTATTAGAATCTCATCAAAGTAATCAAAAATCTTTAGCTGAGATGATTCGACAATTACAAGAAGCATCACAAGGTTTTCAATTAGCGGTGGGAACTCTGGATACTTTACAAAGAAGAGTAGTATCTAAAGCAGATAATTTAGATGAAGTACAAATTCAATTAAAAACTTTAGCAAATGCCTTGAATAACTCTACAGATGGTATTAGTCAGAGCATTAAATCTTTAGGAGACCAAATAGGGAAAGGTATGAGTAATCAAGCCAATCTAAATAATTCCCATTTAAGCGTCATTGCCACAAATTTACAAGAATATATCAGTCAAATGAAAGAAACTAAAAATGAAATTTATCGGCTGACACATATTATAGATAGATTAGCAAATAAGTAGGCGGCATTTCATTTATCAGTTATCAGTTAGCCTCATAAGGTCAGAACTGCGGACTTCAGTATCTCTAGCTGTTTGCGCAGCATGACCTAGGAAAGCAAAGGGAAAAGCCTCTAATTAAATACATTTACTCTTGAGAAATATCCATTTGATAGTGACAACATAACTTCTCTCTTTTGTCAAGTTTTATGTTAAGAAAGATGTGGGTCATTTCAGTTATCAGTTATCAGTACCTCTAGCTGTTTGCGCAGCATTCCCTAGGAAAGCAAGAGGCTTGAAATACGGAATTCTCTTTTTTTTTATCCCCTTAAAAGGGGAGGCGCATACCCAAGATTTTTCGGTAATGGATAGAATTATAGAATCCGGTTATACAATATATTTATAATTCTATAATTACTTCAATATTCAATCTCCCCGACTCCCCGACTCCCCTACTCCCTGACCTATCCCTGTATCCGTGCCATAATCCGTGTGAGCCACTCCCCGACTCCCCGACTCCCCTACTCCCTCTTTTTAAGGAATTAAAATAATTATGCGTCATCGTTCACGACTTGTTGAAGATAATCGCGACCTAGAAATTTGGCCAGCGTTTACAGACTTAATGTCTAATTCTTTCATGATATTAAGTTTATTATTGCTATTAGCTATTATTAAATCTCTGTTTATAGAATCAATTTCTGATGCCAATGAAAATCGCGCCCTGCAACTACAAGAAGAGATTAGTAGTTTGCAAAATCAACTGCAACAAAGGACTGGTCAAGTAACAGCTTTAAGCGGAAAAATAAGCTCTTTAGAAAAAGAAAGTCAAAGATTACAAGGATTAGTAACTACATCTGAAAATGAACTAGAGCAAAAGTCAAATAGAGTCACACAACTAGAAACAGAAATTGAAAAATTGAAATCTCCACCTGTAATAGTAATTAGAGATTCTCAGTCTCGAAGATTTGAATCAGGAAGTGCGGAAATATCGGGAGATTTAAAAAGTTTTATTGAGGGAGATTTAATCAAACAAATAGAAGATTTTGCTAAGGAATATAAAGGTTATGTTGTTGAAGTAATAGGTCATACTGATGGTCAGGTAAATCAGAGAAGTGGAAGTAATTTAGATACTCAGTTAGAACAAGTTGCTAAGGGTAATGAATCTGTTAATAGTTTAGTACCAGGTTCAAATGCAGATTTAGGTTTGATGCGTGCTTTATCTGTTGTACAAGAACTTCAAAAAAATCCTCGTTTGAAAGAATTGGGGTTAAAATTTCGGGCTTATTCTGCTGCACAATTATATAATCCTGGTGGAGATTTTGCGGGGGCAAATCGTAATCCTAATCAGAGTCGGCGTCGGATAGAGGTTCGGTTTACTCCTAGTGCGGTTGAGAGGTAGCTTCTTCTCAAAAACTTTTCTAGATTTTCCGGGGAGATGGGGGAGTGGGGGAGTAGAGGAGTAGGGGAGTGGCTCACACGGATTATGGCACGGATAACACGGATAGGTCAGGGAGTAGGGGAGTGGGGGGGTAGGGGAGTGGCTCACGCGGATTATGGCACGGATAACACGGATAGGTCAGGGAGTGGGGGAGTAGAGGAGTAGGGGAGTGGCTCACACGGATTATGGCACGGATAACACGGATAGGTCAGGGAGTAGGGGAGTGGGGGGGTAGGGGAAACCTATATTCTTCGGTATAAAATCTTTTGAAGCTAGGAGTATAAAATCTTTATCTTTTGAAGCTAGGAGTCAGGAGTCAGAAGCGAGGAGTTAGGTAGGGAAAGCATCTACAGGAAGAAAAACAGCTATCAAGATTTGGAAATGGTGAAGGTGGGGAATGTTTTTATAATTAAATGGATTTGATATGATGTTCAGCTTTGTTGGTTTTTTTTCTTGAGCAACGAACCAGCAAAACCAACTACTAATAACCCAATTAATACAGAAGGTTCAGGAACATCTACAGTTGATTTAGAATCAGGAACATCTACAGTTGATTTAGAATCAGGAACATCTACATTTGATTTAGAATCAGGAACATCTACATTTGATTTAGGTTTAGGAACATCTACAGTTGATTTAGATTGAGATTTAGGAACATCTACAGTTGATTGAGATTGAGATTTAGGAACATCTACAGTTGATTGAGATTTAGGAACATCTACATTTGATTTAGGTTTAGGTTTAGGTACATCTACAGTTGATTTAGATACATCTGTAGGCATATCTGAAAAGCTTTTTGCCTGAATAAATACAGCAGAGTCGAGTTTAGCATCTCCAGCATCAGCGATCGCTAATCTAATACGATGATATCCAGGACTAAGTCCTAATGCTTGTGCAGTAAATAGATTAGTAAAACCATCATATTCTATGTCAAAAAATGGCCCCCCCTCAGTCAGGTCATTATTGTTAAAAAATTCCGGGTTCCTAGCATCAGTTCCCAGAGGTTCACCCCCATTAACTGTATTGATAGCAACTGGAGTAGATGTACCAGGAATTAAAGCAATATTTTCTCCATTTAGGAAGAAGCCAAAAACGTCGTTGTAATCATTATTTGACCATTCTATATATTCTTCAGAGGCAAATACATAATTGAAGTAAAGGTTTCCTCCTTGACTTTGAAAGTCAAATTCCAGAATTGTTGCATCCTCGGTAGTGAATCCTGGAATCAACCCATCCAAATCTGAATCTCCAGGCAATTGATTCTCCGTAGTTTGCTCATCTGAATCATTAGGACCTTCAGCATCCGTAGCTGTACCTGTAGTAATAATAATGCCGCTATCAATGCCAATACCAGATGATAATCCATTGGTGAAAATTCCTGAAGCCGCAGATGTACCTATATAGTTGATAGAATCTGGTACAACGGTAATCCCACTGCCAAGAATTTCATCAACTAAATCATTGCCGCCGTTATTGGTGGGAGTTATGGAAATTCCCTGAGCTGCTGTGATGCCACTGAGAGCAACAGAAGCTGTTCCAACAAAGGTTGTTGAAAGTTTTTTGATAAATTGTGAAATAGTCATAGCTAGATTGACCCTGAAAAAGTAAGATGTTGACATTACATAGTTGAGTTATTTGTTTATTCCTCAACATATTCTTATTATCAGTAAATTTTCGGATTTTTAGTGTGATTCGGATCTTAAAAAGATCGTGATATTTACTTAATAATATGATATTCGGTTGAATTCTTATAATATCTGGAAGACAAGTAATGGGTAACTGGGAATGTGCTAAAATAATTAATTTTTGATGAATAAAGAACTGTATCTAGCTACTAACTCCTGACTCCCGGCTTCTTATTCATATACTCCAAAAGTAGTAGATAAGTATCCAATGCAACAGATGCAAGATCGCAATTTTTTTTATCTACGACAGATTACTTACGAAATATCACCTACGACAGATTACTTACCGATAAATTGTGGTTTAAAGCCTCCCCTTTTAAGGGGAAAAAAGAAAAAACTTTTCCTTTGAATCAATCCTCTCCTTGAAAAGAAGAGGTAATATAATTATTAATTGTTAATTATTAATTATTAATTGTTGAAGAGGCATTGCAGAGAGGCAGGATGAATATAAGTGGCAGGCATCCTGCCTGTCCCTGCCATGGAGTGAAAATATCAGGAACGGGGAACGGGGAACGAGGAACGGGGAAGATGCCCCCAAGCACAAAACTATTAACCTACATTCCGCATTTATGCAACGCCACTTACCGAAAAATTGTGGTTTAAAGCCTCCTCTTTTAAGAGGATAAAAAGAAAAATTTTCATGATTAGTCAATCAATTCCGTTTTAAAGGAGAGGTAATTCGCGCATTCGCGCATTCGCGCATTCTTGAAGATATATCGCTTACGACAGATTAGTTAACTTTCTTCAATAATCGCATACAAGTCGATCGCTGTTGCTAATATTAGGATTAGTTTGCAAATAATCATATACCTGACCCGTCCGAACATGATACTAAGTCGATCCAGAATCCCCAAAATTACTATCTTGCTAGATAATGGTTATCACCCCCAGTATCTGAGAGAAAAGTTAGAGAAAGTCGATCCCCAAATAATGACAAAAATCAAATTTAAGCTTTCGCCGAAACCATCAAAACAAGAGAAAAAAATACAAGGTAAATCTGGCTTGATTCCGGTTGCAGCTAGGTGGGTGATTGAGCGGTCAAATGCTTGGATGGAAAGATGCAAAATCCTCTTCAAGAACTTTGAGAGGAATCTAACTAATGCTACTGCCAAAATTAATCTTTGTTTTATTAGGCTGATGATTAAAAGGCTTGCTCTTTAGTCTTAGATGTCAAATGGGTTCTATAACATAGAACTATCACCATAAACACCATAGGTTTTCTGTCATAGCGAATATGAAATGCAACGCATATTCTGAATAGACATAGGCGTAAAAATCAAAAATAAAATCAATTATCGTACAAAAATTATCAATTATTTCCCCTCCCAGGAGTGGTTAGGGGTGGGTTCTCTACTCCCTATTCCCTAGCATGGTAGAGATGTCTAATAGTTAACAATCAATGACCACCACCGCTAAATATATCTCCAACAGATTTACCTTCTAGTATACTAACCGCCCCATCTAATAGCTTCTCTTCAATATATGGTTTAGTAAAGTAACCCTTTGCCCCCAACTCAAATGCCATTTCCATGTGTTTCTTTGCACCACGAGATGTCAACATCGCCACAGGTAAAGTATTCAAATTAGAATCTTTTTGCATCCGAGATAATAACTCGAAGCCATCCATCCGAGGCATTTCAATATCACAAAATACCAAATCACACGGTAAACCTGCACGCATTTTTTCCCAGGCATCCTTACCATCCCTTGCCTGTTCAACTCGGTAACCAGCTTTACTAAACGTCATGGATAACAATTCACGCACCGTAATTGAGTCATCAACAATTAATACTGTTAACTCACTCTTTTGTTGTACAGGTATAGATGCATCATCTTCTTCACTAGATGACCAGATATTACTCTCCTCTCGACGTAATCTTCCTGTTGCCAGATTAATTAATTCAATAACATCCGCGATCGCGACAATATTACCATCCCCTAAAACTGTTGCTCCAGCAATACCGATAGGTTTAGGTATCGGACCCTCTAATTGTTTAATTACAATTTCCTTCTGTTGTTCTAAAACTTGATCCACTTGCACCGCCAAAAATATACCAGCAGAAGCAGAGCGCAAAACAACAATTGAAATCATATCTTCCTCAGCATTAATACCATACACATTACCGCGACGGAGATGACGATTATAAACAAGCAGCTCTCGTAGGTGACGGAAAGGCAACTTCGATCCACGCCATTCTATATAGTGTTGCCCATTTTCTTCTGCTTTAACTTCCTCCTTAGACACTTTAATCATATCCTCTACCCCATCCATAGGAAAAGCAATCCAGGAGCGATCGCTAATACAACATAATGCTTTCGATATACTCAAAGTCAGAGGTAAGCGAATTGTAAACATTGTACCCTTACCAATAGTAGAGTCAATAGAAATAGTACCTCGAATTTCAGTTAAATTAGTTTTCACCACATCTAACCCTACTCCACGACCTGAAAAATTATCAGCCTTATCTTTTGTACTAAAACCCGGATGAAAGAGTAAATCATAAACATCAATATTAGTCATCCCTTGAGCTTGTTGTTGAGTAATTAGACCTTTTTCTATTGCTTTCTTCTTGACTTTTTCGGGATTAATTCCCGCTCCATTATCTGCCACCGAAATCACCGTTTGATTACCTTGGTGAAAAGCACGAATTGTGATTTGACCCCTAGAAGACTTACCTGCTGCTAGACGTTCTTGAGGTGTTTCAACTCCATGAGTTATTGCATTATTAATTAGATGTTTCATTGGGTCAGAAAGCTTATCCTGAATCATTTTATCAATTAAGGTTTCTTTCCCTTCTACCTGTAAGTCCACCTCTTTGCCACATTCCATTGAAATGTCTCGCACAGCACGAGGTAATAGTTGTACCGTCTGAGAAAAGGGTATCATTCTCGACCTAGTTAACCCTTCTTGCAGTTGAGTTGTCACTTGTCGTAGCTGACGGGTTACTTGCTCTGCGTCATCAACCAGAAATTCAATGTCAGAAGAAGACTCTCGTACTCGGACAATATATTCTATGGTTTCCTGAGCCAATAAATGAAAAGGAGTGAAATTTTCTACTCGGTCAAGATCGAGAGAGTCATCAAACTTTCTTTTTGCAGTAGTACTTTCGGTGGCTCGATCGGGTAAATTAGAGATATTAGTAGAATGATGTCCTTGACGACTGTCCCAAATTGCTCTTTCTAAAAGGGTTTTTTCATACAAGTCGTGCATTCTTTGTCCAGCATCACTTAATAGCATTACCTGATGGAGCAGGTTATCTAGAAACTGGCGCATTCGTTCTTGGCCTTGTTCTAAACTATTACGATTTACTACTAGCTCACCTACTAAGTTACTGAGGTTATCTAGTTGTTTTGCAGGTACTTTAACTGTTTGTTCTGGAGGGCGTCTATTTCGGCGAGGGGTATTAGTAGAAGAAACCCCACTAGATTTATAAGTATCTATATGAGGAGTTTCTAATAATTTATCTAAGTCACTAAACGGGTCTTCTAATTCTGGTAGTTTTGTTGTTATAGTTGCTGTTTCATGGGCAGGAGTCTTTTCTACAACTGCTATATTTGATTCGAGTTTTGAATTAATTTCTGCACCGTTTAATAGTTTTTCTAGTTGTACAAAAATATTGTAATTATTATGTGATTTTTCTCCATTTAGTATTGCTTCTAATTCAATAAATTCATCAAATTCATAGTTTTCTAATTCTGTTTGATTTTTAGCTGTTAATTGTTGATTTGTTTCATACTCTACAGAAGTTGTTTCACTAACTACATCATTTAATAGCTCATTTAAGTCTACTGTTTCATCTATAATTTCAGGGTTTTCTACGGTAGGCCATAAATCTTCTATATTTGCTGAAAGTTCTGAATTTTCTTGAGGTTCGTTATTGTTATCAATTAAATGTTCTAATGATTCATTAGAATCTAAGTTAATTAAATCTAGATTTGGATCGTCGAATAAACTGTTCAAATCATTGTTATCATCTTCCCAGTTTACTTGCTCCACATTAATTGATTTCTGTGAGTCTGACGATTCTAAATCTTCTCGATCGAATAGTTGAGAAAAGCTGGATGTCAAATCTTCTGATTCTATTTGATTTTCTTGTTCTTCATTTACTGTTTCTAAATCTTCAAACAGTGCTTCTAAGTCTGCTACTTTTGAATTTAAATCATTTTGGGTTTGAATTTGACTTTGATTATTTTCTATTTTTACATCATTTTTAATTTCTTGTTTTTCATCTTGGATTGCCAATAAATCGCTAAAATCTTCATCTAATTGATAGTTTGTACTTTGGGGGATTAATTTGATATTTTTTTGCGGATTATTTTGGGGTAAATCTACTTGTAAATTCCCGCCAGATTCAGGACTTTTGACATCTTCTAATGCTGCTAAATCTCCCTCATTTATAGCATTGAATAGGTCATCCAAATCTTCTGCTTGTTTTGCTTTACTATTATCTAGTTGTAAATTAGTATTTTGCTGATTAACATTACTCTGATTTTGTAGTGTATTTTCTGTACTTTTATTCAACAAATCTGACAAATCTTCGTCTACTGGATTTAAAAAATTAAATTCATTGTAATTTTTGGTTTTGGATGACTGTACAACTTCATTAACATCAAATAACAAGTCAGACAAATCACCAGAATCATCACTCTCAATTTCAGGTATTTTTAACTCCCCTCTTTCCACATTCCCTTGATCTAGCATTTCTTCTTCTTCCCAACTAGAATCTAGCTCTGGTGTTTCTCCTTCAAATAAATCTGCTAAACTATTTAATTCTGTCAATCCAACTTCTGGTCCTTGCCTTACTTCTTGTTTATCTCCTATTAAGTCATAGTTATTATTATCTATTATATCTGTAGTTTCTAAGTTATTAAACCAGTCATCTATAGACTCTCCTTTTTGAGCTAATATGTCATTTTGTTTGTTTATTCCCTCGTTAATGTTAGTTTTATTTTGTTGATTATTTGTTTCATTTAACATATCTATTTCACCTATATTTTTATTGATTGTTTCTATATTTTTTGTTAAAGATTTTAATGTGTCATCTACTACTATTTCTTGCCCTCGATTATCTATAATCAATTCTTGAGCTTGCTTCAAATTTTTAATTATATTATGAGCCAGCGTATAGTATGTATTTTCTGTGTTAGCGATCGCCTTTTTCATGGCCTCTATTAATTCTAGCCAATTTGATGACAGATGTTCTTGTCTGCTCCTGTCTGCTAAAAAATCGCATATATTTTTCAATTTATTCCTTGTACTGGCATCATCATTTTGCTTAAATAAAAGCAACATTTCTCGCATTTTTTCTGAGACTTCTGCCATAAAAAAACTTTGTTTGTCAACATTTAATTTTGGTACTTTTCCTATAGTTATTCCGTGAGTTTCTCCTGCTAAATCATCTAGATGTTCTTCTAACTCTTGAAATACCGGCTCTAATTTTTCTAGTTGAATTTTTTCTTCCTTTTCTGTTAAATCAGAGTTGGAAAGTTGTTCTAATAAATCTTGTAAAGTATCTAAAACATTCAAAAATAAAGATTCTAACTTATTATCTACTTCGATGGAAGTTTCTCTCAGAATTTTAAAGCTATCTTCTAATCTATGAGCAATATTTCGTAAACTATTAATTCCTAACATAGCAGCCCCACCTTTAACAGAATGAGCCGCTCTAAATAATTCGCTTAATAGTTCTCGATCTGCTATAGTATTTGGTAAGTTTAATATTCCATGTTCTATAGTATTGAAGTGGTCTTTGGCCTCCTCAATAAAATAGCCGATAATCTTTTGTGTTTGTTCTGTTTGCATATTTCTTACATTTCTGGATTCAACAGTATATCTTTTCAACTACTAACTTTTGTTTTGCATCGATTGAAAAATATGCCGATCGCTTATTTGTTCACATACATTAATTATAATAGACATCTCCAATAATAAAAAATAGGCATTGCTGATTCTGGGTATGATTTGATAATTTTGTTTTTTGGATTTTGTATTTTGGATAGTTTGAACTACTTGTTAATATTAACTGTTGCCTCCATACCTGTTCCCTCCATACCTATAAACCTACTTTCATACCTTAATTCAGCAATGCCAAAAAATAAAATCAATTATTGCACAGAAATTATCAATTCTTTTCCTCTACTCCCTACTCCCTCTTTTGGTGAAGATGTCTAATTAGGGTTTGCTGAAAAAGTATGCATGGGTTCGGGGAGTCCTCAGGAGTCAGGATAAATGAGAATTATAGAGGAGGTAGTTGGATGTTTTGTCCCTAGATTTTTCTGCCCTTGTCTGCTCAAAATGCTCACTTTTTGTAGCTCTGAGGCACTGAAAACTAGGCACTTTTTTCGACGATAAAAAGGTTAAAACCTTTATTTAGCAGTGCTTTAAGATTTAATAAGCAGAGCAATAGACCTCTCCAAAATAGAAATTAAGGTAAAATTGTAGTGGCCAATTAGATATACGCTGTCCCCAAATGAATAACGTATTAGAATATATTTATGACCATCCACTCATAAACAAAAAGAATTATTGGTATTACAGATAAACAACTAATAAAGTTAATAGAAAAGGCTCAAGAAGTTGAAGAAAAAAAAAGACAGGCGATAATGCTCCGCATCGCTAATGCGATCGCTAGTCAAGAAAAAAGATTAATTAAGGCAGGAGGAGGGAGAAAAAAGTCTTTAAACAAGCCGGAAGAGATAATTTTGACGTTATATTATTTACATTATGTACCAACATTTCAACTATTAGGAAGAATGTTTGGAGTTAGCTCTTCAACAGCAAATAATATTTTTCATTACTGGATAGATATTTTGAGGGAATTATTACCATCAAGCTTACTAGAATAATTTTCCGAAAAAGAAAATGAATACTTATGGATATGCATATCCTCTAACAGAAATAGAATTGGTAGTTGATAGTACAGAACAAGATAGATAAAGACCAAAAAATGATGAAAAACAGAAAAAGTATTACTCAGGCAAACAAAAAAGTCACACATTTAAAAATCAAATAATAATCACAGAGAAGGGTGAAGAAATAATAGATGTAGTAGTAGGAGATAAAGGTCCAGAAAGTGATATAAAATTGTTCAAAAAACAACAAAAAAAGTTTGATAAAGAACAAAAAATTTAAGGGGACAAAGGGTATCAAGGCGGGGAAAAAGTTGATACAAAAAAAAAAGAAACCAGAAAATGTCAGAAGAAGCAAAGGAAAATAATAAACGAAAAGCTCAAAAAAGAATATTTGTAGAGCATATAATAAGACTGATAAAAATATGTGCGAGTGGCAGGAGAAAGATTCAGATTAAAAGAATTTAATTATGAAAAAGTAACAGGACTTACGCAGAGATACTATATATAGCGTATACTAAACAGAGCGATCGCCTTAAAAATTATAGCCATCCCCCAGTTTTTGTTAATTCTAAACAATCTATAAAAACTTAAATAACTGTCATTTTAATTGTCGGATATTTGAGTTCAGAGACTAGATATTTAGATGACAATTGATGTTTAAGTTGATAAATAGTTTTGCCCAAAACATTTGCCATTTTTTTCAAATAATTCCAGACTAACATGGCGCAAGCTTTTCTGTTTTTTTGGATTTTTGCCTGACGACCCAATCCAAAACTCAAGTCCTGTTAGCTGTTTAACTTCTCTGTGAAACTCCTCTATTTTCCACCTAGTTTGAATTTCAAACTCAACATCATCTGTACTTTGATAACTTAGGTCATTAGTGGCAATATATTCTGCTGAAGTTTGTGGAAACAGTAGCCCAGAATAGTTTGATTTTTTTGTCTTTAGGAAAACCTTTGATTTTAATTATTTTCCCTGATACTAACTCCGACTTATTCCATGTTAATTCTTCCAATTTTTGATATTTTTTTACACCTCCACTATCATCTACGGGCGCGATTTCTTTTTAACGGGCAATAGTAAATTTTACCTAAATTATCTATTGAGGCCATTAATCTTTGAGTTGCATACCAGCTATCCATTAGTACAGTTTTTACTGATATTTTCTTCTTTTTAACCACATCAATCATCATTTCTTCTACATGATCTATTTTGCTTTTTTCATCACTTTCTGGATTATAAATACGATCATCTATTATCCATAATCGTTCTATCTGAGGATTAAAATATAAGCAATTAACTATTCCTATTCCACTGACTACTCCATGTTCATTACCACTGTACTGACGTCGTACAAGTTCAATTTTATTTATGCGAATATTTTTTGTTAATAACTGTATCATCAAAAATCAAATAACCATCTTCAGCAGTAATAATTTCTTCCCTGACATTTGGCTACAAAATTTCTGTCCCGTGTTTCAACATTTTTCAAATAACGATTAATTTGATCGTGACTAATTTCTTCTAGATGATCGGCAAGATTTGTTAAAGTATAATTTTTCTGACTACTTATTAAATACTGACAATATTTTATATAATTAAAGTTCATCTTAAAGATATTAACAAGTAATTAGTATGATACTAACCTAGCATACCTAGTGATTGGGAGTAAAGAAAATTTTTAAGATTCTTATATTTTGTTATTCAAGCGATCGCCAAATAGATCGACCTTGAAAGGTAAACACTATATATAGTGTCTCTGCGTAAGTCCTGAGTAATTTTAACAATATGTGGTTTGGTAAGATTAAGAATAGGAGCATTAATATTAGTATGAATCATACTCTGGACATTAAAAAAAATCATAAAAAAGTTAGATAAAAATGTTGAATAATTAACAATAACTATCTTTCAACAATTAATAATTAATAATTAATAATTAATAATTAATAATTACCTCTCCCTAAAAGGAAGAGGATTGACGATTAAGGAAATTTTTTTTGTTTCTCCTTTAAAGGAGAGGCTTTAAACCTTAATTATTCGGTAATACTGTAAAGTGCGTAAAAAATGACTATTTGGAGGAGATGGCGATCGCTCCTTGAAATATAGTTATAGTAAGTGCTTGAGAATTTTTGGAGATGTCTAATAATTACTTCCATCTCCCCTACTCCCCTACTCCCCTACTACGGAAGCCCTTATGCAACGTCCCTACCCACTCCCTGACCTATCCGTGTATCCGTGCCATAATCTGTGTGAGCCACTCCCCATCTCCCCATCTCCCCATCTCCCCATCTCCCCATCTCCCCGACCTGACTTCTGACTTCGTTATTGCTCTGTTGGATCTACCCGGAAACGCTCTACTGAAGTTAATAGATCGCGAGCAACACCCACTAAATTTTGTAGAGAGCTATAAACTCGTTGAGATTCTTGAGAAGTTTCTTGAGCAGTCAACTCTACTGCCTGCATCACCTTTGATACTGATTGAGCCACTTCATTTTGTTCTACAGTATCCGCAGCGATAGAACGTACCAACACATCAATTCTTGTTGTAACTTGAACAATATCTTCCAAAGATTGCTTTGCTTCCTCTGCCAACTCCGTTCCTTTAATAACGTGCTGAGTTGCTTCTTCCATTCCAGTCATCACCCCTCCTGTTTCAGTTTGAATTTGCATCACTGTATGTTCGATATTCTTAGATTCCTTAGCTGACTTATCCGCTAACTGTCGGACTTCATCTGCCACAACTGCAAATCCTTTGCCTGCTTCTCCTGCTCTAGCTGCTTCAATACTGGCATTCAATGCCAACAAGTTTGTGCGAGAAGCAATACTAGAAATTGAACCTACAATCTTAGAAATTTCCTGAGTAAACTCTGATAAACGCTTAACTCTTCGAGTTGCATCTGCCACACCTTCTCTGATTTGGAGAATACCAGCTACAGTACGATCTACTGTCTCCCCTCCTTTCAATGCTAAAGCTGCTGCCGACCTTGCTACATCCTCGGTTTCACGAGCATTTTCAGCCACCCTTTGAATAGCATCAGTCATTACTTGCACAGACTGTAGAGTCGCAGCCAACTCTTCTGCTTGTCGCAAAGCATCCGTAGATAAACCTTGAGCAAAAGTCGCACTATCCATAGAACCCCTACTCACCTTCTGAGCAGCTTCTTTCACCTGATGTACAATTTCCCGCAAATTTTGAATTGTTAAATTAAAGGAATCTGCCACTGCTCCCAAAACATCAGCGGTAACCTCTGCACTAACAGTTAAATCTCCACGAGCTGCTCCTTCTACATCATCCAGTAAACGAATTACTTGCCTTTGTAAATCTTCCTTAGCTTGTTCATTTTCTTCTGCCTTCCTTTGAGCATCAGTGTAAGTTGCTTGAATCACCTTAGCCATGTGGTTAAACTTAGCAGCAAGTTTACCAAATTCATCTTCTGAATAAACCGTTGCTCTAGCCTTTAAGTTCCCGTCAGAAATAATATCGAATTGAGTATGTAAATCTTTGTTAGCTCTTTCTATTTGCTTTGTTGTGAGACTACCAAGACCATAAGCAGTTAAAAAGCTGCTGATTCCTGCGATACCAGTCATTATCCAACCAGTGCCACGCAAAGAAGAAATTACTTCTGTCTTTTGCTCTTGATACGCTCTGTAGGAAACAATATTACTTACAATGGCTACCGCAATTAAGGATACTAATCCTGTTCCTATGGCTGTGTATAGTTGTTTTGTAGATAGAGAAGCATTTTCCCAGAATGCCAACCCACCTTGTTCAACCATTACAGTTGTATCTACTGCCTCTCCTTTAATTTTACTGAAAGTTGGGAGTTGATTATCTATTGGGATAGTTTCTTCATTACCAATCGCACTAGGATCGGTTCTGTTGTCAAACAAAGCTCCTGTTGTAGCACCTACCACCATTCCTGTGTCCATTGCTTCTATATTGGATGCTGCAGTATTTAGATCGGGAGTAGTCATATCGGTCGGCATTTCCATCTCGTCAGTTAGAGACCCATACTCTTCAAAATCACCAAATTCGTCATCTTCTAGAAAACCATTTGCTTTTCTACCTTCAGTATTTCCTTCTTCATCTATATCAAAAGCTTCGCTGAATGCTGCTTCATCAAATTCATTGATCTCAAAACTCTCTAGTTTTTCTGTTGCTCCTGTACCTACATCATTATTCCATTGATGATATAATCCGTCTTCTAATTCATCTATTCCATCACTTAGTTCATCAATATCTTCTGTTTCTTCCCATCCGAAGCTATTATTATTTCCCGTCAACATAGTAGCTTGGTCTAAATCTGAAAAATTACGGTTAGGCTTTTTCTCTTCCGTTTCTGGAGTTATTCGTAAACGAGAATTACTGCTTTTTATGTTATTTGTTTGTTCAGTAATCATCCCTTCTGAACTATCTAAAATTTCATCTATTACGTTCTCAAAATCATCATTAAGTTCATCTAAATCTAAGTCTTCTATTCCATGGTCTGTTTCTACATCTGAATTAACTGCATTATTTTTTATATCTTCATATTTTATATCTTCATATTTTGTTCTTTCATCTTCGGCTATTTCTTCTTCTTTAAATAATTCTTCTTGTTGCTTGTTCCAGATTTCATCTAAGTCTTCATTCAAACTAAAATCTGATATTTTTCCAGAGATATTTTCTAGGTTATCGCTATTATTTAAAACAACATCATCTAGTGATTTTTCTGTATTTTTATCATTTTCTGTCGGCAACCGATCTTCTGATTCTTGTTCATCTTCACCAAAAGGTTCTCCATATGTTGTGAAATCATCTATATCTTCTAAATCTTCATCTTTTCCATTACTAGAATTACCATTTGTGCTAAAAGGGTTATTCTCTGGATCTGTCAGTTCTAAATCATCTATATCTTCTAAATCTAATTTATCAAAGTCAAAATTTTCTGTTATTAATTCATCGTTATTTTCATCCAGAAATAGTTCTTGACCTGTAATATTTTCTAAGTCTTTTGCATCTAGTTCTAGGCTACTTTCATCTAGTTCTAGACTGTTTTCATCTAGCTCTAGGCTATTTTTATCTGGGTTTAGGCTGTTTTCATCTAGAAATAATCCTTTGTCTGCTATAGATTCTTGAGAGTTATGAATCTCTTCTCCCATAGTCACTTCATCCAGATTGTCATCAAAGTTAATATCTTCTAGAAATTCTTCTGATTCACTAGCAGCAGGATTATTTGTAATAAGTTGTTCACTATCACTTATACCTTGTTGAGCATGATTAATCAAATCTGGCTCGTCAGTTAGGTCTAATACCGAATGATATTGTTCTGTTGCCACATCATATTGATGGAGTCCATAACAATATATATGACCACAAAGAAGACGAGCACTAGGGTCTTCTGGATAATCCTGAATTAAGTTATAAACTAAAGCTGCTGCTTCTTCGTAATTACCTTGATTATAGGCATCTTCTACTTTTTGATAATCTTGTAAAAAGTCTGTGCTGGATGATGTCATGCTGTCCCCCTCTCAATATAATTTTATTATTTTTTAGTTTTTTAATTTTATTGTTGACGAAATTGGGAATTGGGAATCAGCCTCAGTCAGAAATTTTAATATATAAACTACTCAATCAAAAAATTATATTGACTTACCAATTTTGACTTTTATTTAGGCTGCCCATCGAGCCGAACGAATAATTGCTTCTTGATCCAGTAACCTGAGAACCTGTTCTCCCTTTTCATCAAAAATCCATTCTCCTTTTAAGAAGGGAGCCATGCCATCTGCAATATTTGTGGACATTTTTAGCTTCTTTTCGTCAAGCCACTCCATTTCCACAATTCGTTCAACTGCTAATCCTAATATAGTGTCTTGGTCTTCTACTGCAATTACAGGAATCTCAGGTTTATCTGTATTGATTGGGACTTGATCTCCGAGGAATTGACCTAAATCAGCTACCCAAATTACTCGTCCCCTTAAATTTATCGTACCTAAAAGTAAAGGAGAAACATTTGGAATTGCTGTAATACCTTCTGGAGATTGAGAAATCACCTCTCGAATATCCATTGCTGGTAAAGCAAACTCATTACCTGAAGGTAGATAAAACCGCAGATGAAGTTCACCTTCAGGATTTTCTAGTTCCTGAATTCCTGTACCTTGGCCTGGTAAAAAGTCTTGATTGCCTACCATAGTTCTGAATAATTTCCTATCTTCTTAACAATTGTTTAACTGTTCCTACCAGTTCTGTGGGCTGGAATGGTTTAGCAATATAAGCATCTGCACCTTGCTTTAAGCCCCAGTAGCGGTCAAACTCTTCTCCCTTGGAAGAACACATAACTACTGGAATATTCTTAGTTTTAGGATCGGATTTAATCCTCCTACAAACTTCATAGCCGTTCATTCTTGGCATCACAATATCTAGTACCACTATATCTGGTTTAGTATTCTTAAGTCGTCCCAAAGCTTCTACTCCATCATTAGCTACAGTAACTGCTAATCCACTATTTTTGAGAAGCTGTGAAATCATTTCTCTTTGGGTAACGCTATCTTCTACAACTAGAACTTTACTCATTTTTTTCTACCTGATAGCTTGGGTTTTGATTTATTGATAGTTAAAACATATATATTTATTAACATTTTTCTAGATAGGTTTTTTGGCCTAGCTCAATTAATTTAGATTTAGATCCACCAATAAATATCTATTTTCAAGATTTCACGTTCTGGGAACTATTCTTGATAATAATAACAGTATTGGTCTTTATTAAGTGGTTTGATCTACTAAATAAGTAAGTTTGTTACTCTAAAAATTTCCTATATTGGTGCATATTTAGCCATGATAATTCTATCTAAAATCAAATACATATTTAATTACCGAATAATTAACGTGAAAATCCTCTCACTCGCCGTGGAGAAACAAGAAAAATTTTTCATGATCATTCAATCCTATCCGTTTTAGGGAGAGGTAATTATCAATTATCCATTATCAATTATCAATTATTGAAAGACTATCTATATTGTTGCTTTAATTTGACAACTTAATAGTGGACAATTAATCATTATTCTCTTTGGCTTAATTTAATATAGTCTACCCAGAAACTTTGTTTGTATTAAGTTCCAACATGAAATTTTTTGGCCTGCCGACTAAAGTTCAGATGGTACCTAACTAATAGTATTTCAAATAATATTATATTTTCTCTTGACATTTTCTTGTTTTTGTATTTTAGTAAGCTGAAATGCCGATCGCTATAGCGTTTCTCAGTAAGCGTGAGGTACACCTATCTTTATTTGTCTTCTATTCCCTGTTCCCTGTTCCTTAAAACCAACGAATGCGCGTACCTCAAGCTTCTTAAGAATCGCTATAGTTAAGGGAATAGCAGAAAATAAATTATCCCAATTTTTGTACTTAGATCGTTAACTAGCTACTCTCTACTCTCTTACTTTTTCAATTTATTCCCTACTCCCTACTCCCTACTCCCTACTCCCTTACCGAATAATTAAGGTTTAAAGTCTCTCAATCGCCGTGGAGAAACAAGCGGTCGAGGGATGGATGGGTTTCCTAACCATATCCAATCAACCAAGAGAGAAAAAATTTTCACGATCGTTCAATCCTATCCGTTTTAGGAAGAGGTAATTATCAATTATCAATTATTGAATTTCATAGCTAATGGGATAATTTTTTATTTGGAAGTCCCTAAGTATTTTGAAGTTTTGACAAAGTTCTGTCAACTTGAGAGTTTGTGGTTACTCCTGGTCCAATGTACTGTTCCACCAACATTAGTAATTCACTTTCTCCAAAAGGCTTGGTCAGGTAGTGCGTAGCTCCAACTATTCTGGCCTTAACCCGGTCTATAAATCCTTCTATACCAGTGAGCATAATAATAGGTGTTTGGCGAAATGCTGTAGAGTTACGTAGCATTGCACAAATCTCATAGCCATCTAGTTCAGGCATAGCAATGTCACATAGAATTAAGTCTGGCTTCATTAGAAATACTTCACCTAATGCTTTGAGAGGATCGCTTAAGCTACTTGCTTTATAACCATTTTGATTGAGAATTGATTCAACTTTTTCCCGAATAATTACATCATCATCAATACACACTACTTTCTGAATTTTTGTTTCTCGGCGTAATGGCTTTGGTTTTTTGATCGTGCTTGCTTCTGAAGATTGATCGATTAGTTGTACTATACCTTTTTGCAAAAAGGGATAAATGGCCTTAGCTACTGTTAATACATCTCTGTTTAGATATCTAGCAATTTGCTGCATAGATGTTTGGCCATCTGACCAATTTTTTAATCTTTTATATATGTGGGGTTGTAATGCTTTCTGTAACTGAGCTGGATCTGCAATGACTGGACACTGTTCAGCAGAGTGAATATATGGAGAAAACTGATTCCACTCTTGTATCTGCTTCATGATTTTGGCCAACAACGAGCTGATTTCAAAGGTTGTTAACTGAGGTGTGAGAGCTGGACTAAGATCGAAGATAAATGATCCTCGACGAAGACTTAGTAAATTAAAGAGAGTTTCACGAACCATATTATGGATAATTCCACGTCCCTGAGCTGGTGTAAGAATTCCTTTTTCAAGCATTGCCCATAAATATCCATATTCAGGTGCATGAATAGAGGCAAAAGAAGGAACTTCAATATTGTCAATCTCTCGATCTGCTTTGTAGCGACGTAAATAGTCTCTTAAACGAGATAAGCTACCCGCACTTTGGGTGGCATAAATGATTTGACCATTGAGAAAGAATACAAACCAAGATGGTTTTGTGGGGAAGTGGTGTTGGGGTTCGGCAACATTATTGTTAACTGGTGAGCTGTAAGATTCCACAAACAGTTCACCAGTTCGCTGACCTAACTCTATAAGTTGCAGGATGCTGCGGATATCAATTTCACTCAAATTTCCCTGCATGCAGCTTGTAAAATATAACTTTTGATGAACAATTTATATATATCTAGGGAAGATTAACATACCCTCTCATTTTTTCAAAAACAAGCAAGCAAGTATTATAATCAATGAGATTGACATCCTCCCGAGGCTGCTATATTCGAGACGGCGCGGGATTCCCGCTCCATTACTGGTAGGGGCTTTCTGCTTCAATGCACCAGCCGTCCGGGATTTACTCCCTTCAGGTCTAAAGGCGCGCTCCACAGACTGATACTGCCTGCCCGGCAGCCAAGATATTTATACTTGCGTTAATATCTCTATCGTGGTGAGCTGTACACTCTGGACAATCCCACTCTCTAATATCTAGAGGTAGTTTATCTACTATATATCCACACTCAGAGCAACGCGCGCGAACTAGGAAAATATCTATCAATCTTAATTAATTCCCGTCCATACCACTCTGCTTTGTATTCTAGTTGTCTAACTAATTCACCCCAGTTCGCATCACTACCCTCCCCTGTTGCTCCCCTCCCGGGAGGGGATGGGGGTGGGTTATTATTCTTGACCATATTCTTAACTGCTAAGTCCTCAACTACAATAGTTTGATTTTCTCTAATTAGCTGTAGGGGAGCCGTCGAATTGGCGACGTAGGTTAGTTTATGAGTATAGTCAAGCCTTGAATCTTTAATTTGGGCGTGAATACGAGCTAGTTTGAGTCTAGCTTTTTGGTAGTTATTAGACCCCAAGGTTTTTCTAGATAGAGATTTTTGAGAACTCCTGAGTTTTTTGTATAGCTGATTAAAATACTTAGGGTTGTTGACTTTTGTTCCATCACTTGTAGCGATGAGACTACTAATACCAACATCAACACCAACTTGTTTATTGAGTGGTTTGAGTTTTAAATCTCTGTTGTCGTTAAACCTCAAAGACACCGACCATCTATTAGATGGGTCAAGCATAACTGTTATTGTCTTGGGGCTACAACCTAGGGGCAGTTTTCTACTCCATCTAATCGGTAATGCTTCAGCACATTTAGCTATGTAGACTTGACTATTTTTCCAATTGAATGCAGACTTGGTAAATTCGGGACTTCCACCATTGCGTTTTTTCTTAAAGTTAGGATACTTGGCACGTTTTGAGAAAAAGTTAGTAAAAGCTGTTTTTGACATCCTACCCGGCCTAAAGGCGCGGGGATTCCTACTGGATCGTAGCCCCTCGGCGGGTTGACGCTTTGCTTCGCATAGCTGCCGCTAACACAGGGTGCTGCTTCCTTGGCGGTAGTCTAACGCTTCCCTCCACGTCCATTTACAGTTTCCTAGTGCCCCCCGGCAACTTATACAAGTCTAGCATATATTCAATTTACTTGCAAATAAAATAAAAGGTCCCCTTCAAAGGGGAGGCTTTAAACCCAATTTTTCGGTAAATGTCTCAGACTTTGTTGCAATGGTACACTACTGACTTCAGCGATTGAGTCTAAATCTTCCTGTTTCTTCCAATTGGTAAGCATGGCCTAAGTTTGCTTGTATCCTACACGCTCCTGTTTCTCGTACCATGCTTGAGTTCTGGCTGCCAAGGCTTTGTTGTAGATTAGCCGCACACAGCCTAAAGTTCTCCGCAACAAGTTTTCCTGTTCTGCTGTAGGATAGAGCCTAAATTTGTATGCTTTTTCGACCATTTACTGCTAGCTAATTTACTTTTCAAAGAGTAACACATTGTGTGTGAAATATCAACATTGATTGCGATTCCCATAGGACGCTCCCGTTCTGGAGAGCGCGGGTCTTCTCGCAACACTTTGATAAGCTTTAATATAGTTAATGTTATCTTAGGGAAAACTACATAAACTATACTCTTACCTGACTACTTATGTCGGGGGCGCGGATGTCTAAATATCATAAGGCATTTATGCAGTAGTGCCAGAGTTCGATCGTATTTTATAAAGTAGATCGAGCTAAAGTTATATGGTATTGCTATGCTTTATGTTACTTTTACAGTTGTTTTTAATTTAAAAAAAAGTACATATTTGTGATTATGGAACATAATTTTTTACGATTATTAATTTTTAAAGTAATATATTTATAGTGCAGGATGGCAGAAGTAACTAACCAGTTACAAAATCCTAAAAGCCTTACCAATCAAAAATGATTGACTTTTAAATGCATGACTTTTAACTTCTGGGTAGCGGTACTAGCTCAATACTACCTACCTATCAGTTATTTCACAGTTATTTCAAAACCTAAGAAGCTATAATTATACATACGCCTTGCTTGAAAATTCTACTTGAGATTCCTAACTTTTAGATAGAACCTAACAAAGCAACATTTTTTGACATCCTCCCGACGTTGCGCATGGCGCGAGCCCCGCGGGATTCCTAAACCTCGCGGCTCAGGACTTTCTGCTTCGCTCCGCACCTGCCTCCGAGGCCAAACCAACGTTGAGATAAAAATATAGTTCATATAATTTTTATTACTTAAATTAAGATTTTTGTATAGCTACAAAAATAATAAATATACTTATTACTAAATTTAAAAAATACAATTAATAAGTAATATAATACTATAATATAGTCATAATTAAATAAATAAACTAGATTCTGAAGAAAAAAATTCAGTTAAAAGTATGTTTACTATAGTATTGGGTTGCCTATAATCTAAAACAGTAGTATCTTAATTAAAGTTAAGGAACGATAGAATACTACGATAAGATAAATTTATCTCAACGTTGGTTGAAGACCCGCGCTCTCCCGCAGGGGAGCTCAGAGATGGGAAAACCAATCAATGTTGCGCTTTCACATGATATGCTAAAACATAAGTCTTAAACAAGTAAACAGTAGATGGTCGAAAAAGCTTACAAATTTAGGTTCTACCCAACTCCAGAACAGGAAAATCTGTTGCGGAGGACTTTTGGTTGTGTGCGCCTGGTCTACAATAAAGCTTTAGCGGCTAGAACTCAAGCTTGGCATGAAAACAAAGAGCGAGTAGGGTATAAGCAAACTTCTGCTATGCTGACTCACTGGAAAAAGCAGGAAGATTTAGATTTCGGAGCAGAAGTTAGCAGTGTTCCATTACAGCAAGGTTTAAGACATCTACAAACAGCTTTTACCAACTTCTTTAGTGGACGTGCCAAATATCCCAACTTTAACAAAAAGCGCGCCGGGTGGTAGTGCAGAATTTACAAAGTCCGCATTTAAGTGGAAAGATGGTCAAGTATATCTAGCGATCGGGTGCTGAAGCATTACCTATTAGATGGAGTAGGCAACTACCCCAAAACTGCGTACCAAGCACAATTACCGTAAAACTCGACCCCAGTAGCAGATGGTCAGTGTCTGGTGAGAGTCAATGACCCTAGAGATTTAAAGCTCAAACCAGTAACCAAACAAGTAGGTATTGACGCGCGGAATTACCAGTTTAGTTACTACCAGTAATGGAGAAAAAGTTACTAACCCTAAAAATATCAACAAATTACACAAGAAACTGAGGTTAGCTCAGAAATCTCTATCTAGGAAAACCTTTGGATCAAATAACTATCAAAAAGCTAGACTTAAAGTAGCTAGGATACACGCAAAAATCAAAGATTCAAGGCTTGACTATACCCATAAGCTAACCACTCAATTAATCAAAGAAAACCAATTGATTGTAGTTGAAGATTTAGCAGTAAAAAACATGGTCAAGAACCATAAGCTAGCTAGAGCAATAAGTGATGCCAACTGGTCCTTTGTTAGTAAGGCAATTAGAATACAAAGCTGATTGGTGTGGTCGTCAATTAATTAAAATTGACAGATATTTCCCTAGTTCGCGCGCGTTGCTCTAATTGTGGTCATGTAGTGGAAAAATTACCTCTAAATATTAGAGAGTGGGAATGCCCAGAATGTGGCACTCACCATGACCGTGACATAAACGCTTCGGTAAATATTTTGGCTGCGGGACTCGCAGTGTCAGTCTGTGGAGCGCGCCTTTAGACCTTCTGAGAGTAAATCTCGTTTATGCGGGTGCTAAGAAACAGAAAGTCCCTAACAGTAATGTTAAGGAATCCCACGCTGTCTCGTAGAGCAGCGTCGGGAGGATGTCAAATGGTTGTAAAACTATCCTACTATAGGTCACTTAACTAGCTATCAGCACTCAACTTTCAGCGCGCTAAAAGCTTGGGTTTAGATTCCCGACTTCTAGCTTGTCGTTTAATTTTAGGAGAGATAGAAATCTCCTTCGCGCCCGCGCTGACAGCTAAACGCCGATCGGCTGCTTGCGGAACATTCCAGACCGAAAGGCTTTTTAAATGAAAAAAAAATTAATATTTATTAAATTCAAGGCAGTATAGTGATAGTCTTTACTTTACTGTTAACATAAAAAACTATAAAAATCAAGCTTTTAGCATAGAAACCTCAAGAGGATAACAGTGTGCTGTATTTAGCAGAAGTACAAAAAAGACCAAGTGGTTTTGGTCTAGGTGGTGGTAAAACTGATTTAAAGCTACTAGCCTCTCAGCGTGGCGAACATAATTGGGTGGCTGTACCTGGGGAAGAAATTATTCCAGCCGATGAAGCTAAGGAATTTTCTCCTGGTTCATTAGTCTTAGTAGATTTGAACAATAGTAAGCAGGTGCAGCAAATTCAAGATGCAGCCCGTCAGTTGGTGAAAATTCTGCAAAATTTCTCTCGCTCTCAAGAAAAATCTAAAACACAATGGGAGGAAATTGAGCAATGGAAAGCTTCTCTAACTTTTCAGGCCCAAGAATTGAATCGTAGAGAAATGGAATTGCAAGCTAAGGAAGAGCAGCTTGAAGAACTACAAGCCGAAATTGATAGGTTGGAGCAACAACGTCAGGAAATTAGTCAAGCTCAAGAAGCATCTCAGGAGCTTCAGGAACAGATAGAAAAAAACCGAGAAGAATTAGAAGCAACTCGTTTAGAATTACACAGACAACAAGAAGAATTTGACCAAAATAAGGGACAACTGTCTCAAGGAGCAGTTTTAGATGAAGAACAATCTCAGTATATTCGAGATGTACTGACTTGGTTGAATGAGGCGATCGCTCCTACAAATCTTTTGGGAGAAAAGTTAAGTCAGTCTTTAGAAATAGTTAATTATCAACAGGAAAGTCTAGAGGAACATGGACAACGGTGGAAAGAGCTGCCAAATACGAATTCTAGCGAACAACAGGAAGATTTAGAAAGTTTGATTAGTCATGTCCACAACCAATGGCTAGAATGGGGACAAGACCGGGAGTCTTTAGCCGAATCTATTTCAGAATTGAGGTCGCAACAAGCTATATTGGCAAGTAAGCAAGAATATAGTCAAGTATTGAATAGTCAAATAGAGATACAGACACAACTTTATGAACAACTCAGTCATCTAGCAACAACATTAGAAGAAAATGATGGTATTTCTCAGAAAGTGGATGTTGAAGCTTTGGAAAAAATTTCTCTTAATGAGTTAGAGCAACTGGTTCAAAGTTTACAACAAGACTTGCAAAGAGATATGAGTTTTGTTAAGGACCAGGAAGAAGAATTAGTTTTACAGCGGCAAGAAATTGATGCTCTTCAAAGAAGAATAGATAGAGCTAGTGAGTATGACAGAATTACCTTGGAGTCAGAGCTTTCAGATGAACAAGATTGTTACAGAATGTTAAATGAATCTTTAGTAGGTTCTCAAAGAAATCTTAAGGAAAGACAAGAAATATTAAGTCAACATCAAGAGGTTCTCTGGCGCAGATTGGGTAATTCTTCTGGCCAACAGCAGCACAATCAGATAGACTTAAAACCTGCATTATCACAGGTTGATGCTCAAAGGCAGAAGCTGACAGAGAATTTACAAAATTTAGAAGCTGAAATTCAACAAATACAAACAGATATTGCCCAAAAAGAAGAAATTATTAATAGTCAGACTCAGGAACAAGAAGCGAAAAAAAATGAAATTGAACAACTAGAGTCGAGTTTACGGGAAAAGCAGAAGGCAAATTCACAGGGAGGAAGTGGAGCTATTTATCAGGAAGTTATGTTACCTATGCAAGATTATCTAGAACAACTCAAGCAGCAACTAGAAGAAGCAGTAGGAGAAGTAAATCAAGTACAGGGTATAGGGACACAGGTGGAGCAGTTACAGCAAGTCCTTCAAAATATAATTGGTCAACCGGATTGAAGAAGGCAGAAGGCAGAAGGGATAATTGTATGGGGATTCTTTGAAACGCCACTCAGCGTCTCAAACCCCAAGTAATTTTAAGCACCGTTATAGATGCTGGGGGTAAATACAGAAAGCGAAAACTTATCTAAAGTTCATCTGTAAATGGGTCGTTTAACATTATTAAAAAAGTAAGTCCTGATGTCTTTGACCAGGGAATAAAGGGTTTGCCATTTAACCCTGTAGTGCTCGATCCACTTGCGTTTGACTAAGATTTCAGGCTTTTGAATAAGTTTGAGTAAGTTTAGTTGAGCGGTATCAAACCGATAAAAGAAAATATAATGCGGGACTTATAGCTCTCCGAACCCCCCATTAGTTGAATTTAAGATATTTTCTACTAAATTCACGCAGTAGTTAAATCTTAAATTTGTGATTTATTCCTACAATAAAAAAATCAATATTCCATAAAATCTAAAAATTCAACCTTTTTTATTATGTTTTTCTTTCCCTGTTCCCTCCATACCTATTTCCTATTCCCTATTCCCTTATTAGACTAATAAAATCCAAGGATGTTGAACTTTGGCGATCGCTCCTCCAGGAAATGGGTCTGTTTGAGAACGGTTAGGAGCATCGATCAGATTTGTTAGCTTTTCAATATGACTGAAGTTAGGATGAACAGGTAGAACTTTTTGTAAGATACGTCTTATGACTCTTCTTTGTAATGCTAGAGGAACTTCGCGTAATACTAAACGATTAATATATTTTATCTGTTGAGACTCAAGCTCAGAAATATTCAGATTATCTATATCTATCTTTGTAACTTTCTCTAATAACTTTTCTGTCTCATTTTCAAGATAATCTACTTCTGCACTTAGTATTTCTGCAGTTTGTGCCAGTGCTAGTTCAGCTTGAGGATTAAACTGGCGTAGGATAGGAAATAATTCCAGGCGGATACGATTACGAGCATAACGTAAATCTTGGTTTGTAGAATCTTCCCAAATACCAATTTTTTGCTCTTGACAAAAGTCGCCTGTTTGACTACGAGTAATTTCTAATAAAGGGCGTATCAGTAATATAGAAGAATTTTCTGTCAGAGGACGTTGCCAAGTCAAAGCTTGTAGACCATCAGTACCACTACCACGAATTAAATTATATAGGAGAGTTTCTGCGCGATCGCTGGCTGTATGGCCAGTTACGATGTATTGACAATTCGACTCTAAAGCAATTTTAGTTAAAGTTTGATAACGCCATTTTCTAGCTTCTGCTTCACTTTGATAAACTTTATCTGCTACTGCTAAAAAGAATGGCAGTTGCCAATTTGTTGCTAAATTTTTCACATAATTAGCATTAGCTTCTGAGTCTGGTCTCCATTTATGGTCACAATGAGCTATTGCTAAATACCAACCCCATTTTGATTGTAAATCTAACAGTAATTTAGTTAGACTAATAGAGTCTTGACCACCAGATACTGCGATTAATATTCTTTGGTTTTCTGGTAATAATTTTCGTTGACGTAATGTTTTATGTAGTTGGTCATGTAGTGGTGTCCAATTTTTATTTGGAGATTGATTTATATGGGACATAGCGTCATGTAGATTATTTCATTCAAAAAAATAAATTGAATATTTTTAGCTGAATCGGCGGCCAATTGAATGGGTTCGATGCCGATTCAATTGGTATGCTATCCCAGCAGCAAGCGATCGCTTAGAATTGAAAAACTTGTATTATTGTATTGCTTTCACCCCAGAAATTTTCCACCATGCGGACTGCCTACCAATATAAATTAAGGCCAAACTCAGATCAAATAGCCACAATAGAAATGTGGTTGGAATTGTTGCGTTGGCAGTACAACTATCGGTTAGGCGAGCGGTTCTCATGGTGGTCAGAAAACCGTTGTCCAGTTAATACCTGCCCCTTGGTGATGCCCATTCCTCAACTCAGAGATCATCCAGATTATTACTCTCAAAAAAAAGATTTGGTCAATACCAAAGACAAGTTTCCTGAGTACAAACTGATTCATTCTCAGGTGTTACAAGATTGCATAAAACGAGTAAAACTTGCCTTTGAAAGATGGTTGAAAGCTGACAAAAATGGATATAAATTAGGGAAACCAAGATTTAAGGGAAAAGGACGTTATCGCAGTTTTACTTATCCTCAAATCAAACAAAACTGTATTGAAGAAAATCAGATTAATTTACCGAAAATTGGTAAAGTCAAGTTGATTCAACATCGACCATTGCCGTCAGGTTTTCAAATTAAAACCGTTACTATTAGCCGTAAAGCTGATGGCTATTATGTCACCCTATCCTTAGAAGATAAATCGATTCCTAAATTTAATTCTGAGGTCGAACCGACAACAGAAAATACTCTGGGAATAGATATGGGGCTGAAAAACTTCTTGGTAACAAGTGAAGGAGAATCAGTTCCAATACCTCAATATTATCGCTCATCTGTGAAGCGATTAAAGACTCTACAGAAACGTTTATCTCGTAAAAATAAAGGCAGCAAAAGATGGTTAAAAGCTGTCAAAGCTGTGGCTAAACAACATAAAAAAGTAGCTGATAAACGTAAAGACTTTCACTTCAAAACAGCCAATGAATTGTTATCAAAAGCTGAAGTTATCGCCCATGAAAAGTTAAATATTAAAGGACTGGCAAAAACTCATTTGAGTAAATCAATTAACGATGCTGGATGGGGCCAATTTCTGACTATTTTGACTGTCAAAGCCGGAAATGCTGGACAGAAAACTATAGCAGTGGACCCCAAAAATACCAGCCAAGATTGCTCAAATTGCGGTGAAAAAGTGCCGAAAGAATTAAATATACGAACTCATTCTTGCCCACATTGCGGAATAGTTATAGACCGCGACTTAAATGCGGCAATAAATATAAAAAATAGGGCGGCGGGGCATCCCGTCCTTAAAGCTCGTGGAGTCCGATGCAGTAGCAGGACTGCGAAACGAGAAGCCCACACTAAGCTGACGCTATAGTGTGGGAGTATGTCACGTGTCTGCTTCACAGTTGTACGGTTGACTAAACCAATACTTGTAATGTTGCGAATTTGATAAACAACATTCCCATATATTAAAGTTTTGCCTCGAATCTTGATAATTGATGTTCTAATTTCAACTTGCTCTGTTGATGTTGAATTATCTAGTAAAAAATCACCAAGCATTATCGTTCCTCATAGTAGTTATGAGAATTCAGATAGAATGCACCATTAATAACTCTATTTTTAGATTATGCCAACACAATTCTGATGAACATGTCTATAAATGTCTATTTCTCTACAACTTCAAACTCAATTGCTCATCGGGCGGAGTAAAACCCAAGTGCCTCCAAGCTGCAGAAGTCACAACCCGACCACGAGGAGTACGCTGCATAAACCCAATTTGCATCAAATATGGCTCATAAACCTCCTCAATAGTTTGAGCATCCTCCCCCGTCGCTGCTGCCATTGTCTCTAAACCAGCAGGCCCACCATTATAATTCTCAATCATCGTCCTCAATAAATTACGGTCTGTCCAATCTAAACCTAGAGGGTCAACATTAAACAACTCTAAGGCTTCACTTGCAACCTCAGCATTCACAGGAGTCAACTTTTTCACTTCCGAATAATCTCTCACCCGTCGGAGTAAACGATTAGCAATTCGAGGCGTACCCCGGGAACGACGGGCAACTTCTTCAGCACCATCCTCTGTAATATCTGTATTTAAAAGTTTTGCTGCTCGGAGAATAATTAGACTTAGTTCATCAACCTCATAAAAACGTAACCTCTGAATAATTCCGAAGCGATCGCGTAGAGGGGAAGTTAGAGACCCAACCCTAGTAGTTGCTCCGACTAGAGTAAAAGGTTTGAGAGGAATACTCCTAGTCTTAGCAGTTTTACCTTGACCCACTGTAATATCTAGTCGAAAATCTTCCATCGCCGGATATAGAATTTCTTCTGTCATTTTGGAAAGGCGATGAATTTCATCTATAAACAGAACATCCCCTTTTTGTAAACCTACTAGCAAACCAACTATATCTCTTGGTTTTTCAATGGCAGGAGCAGTAGTAATTTTACAGTTAACTTCCATTTCTGCTGCCAATATTAGAGACATGGTAGTTTTACCTAACCCTGGAGGGCCATAAAGTAGCAGGTGGTCTAAAGGTTCTTTTCTCGATTTGGCCGCCGAAATCGCAATATTTAATACTTCTTTCAGGTCTTTTTGTCCGATATATTCCGCTAACTTTTGAGGTCTGATTTTTTCTTCGTTTTTACTACTATTTTTGTCTTCAGCAGTTGCCTCTGCTTCTAATAAAGCTTCTACTTCATCTGTTTCAGTTTTGGATTTTGATTTTTTGGTTTTATATGAACTTTTACTTTCTGAGGCTAAGAAAATGTTTTCATCTGGCCTTTCTGGTTGTGGAGATTGTTTTTTGGAAGAAATTATGGCCATAACTAGGAAATAATAGCTAAGTTATTTATTGATTATCATACTAGAAAGTATATTTAAGAAAATGTCCCAAGCTATGAAATCAACATCATTGTCAGTAAAAGAAAATATAACATTTGAAGAAGCGATCGCCTTAACTCAAGAAATAATGTCTGTGATGGAAAAAGGTCAGATATCGGCAGCCGAAATAGAGTCATTAATTGGAGATTTAGTCAAGAGTAAAAATGGTGCTAGAGGATTTTTCGTTGCATATCTTACAGACTCTAGACCTTTAGCAGATAATCCCTCACCATCAATATTTAGAGCGCTGGAATCATCTCCAGAAACAGTGACAGAATTATTAGTCAAAAATTTGGCCATGTGTTCGGCAATGGTAGTCCATCACCAAAGAAATCAAGACCAGGAGACAGCTTCCCAATCAGAAACAGTGCGATCGCGAACCACAAGATTAATTAAAAGCGTGGATATTCCCAGCTTAAAAGGTGAGATTGAGGAGTTATATCAAAGTACAACTACTGGAGTGGGAAATTACAAGCAGTTTCTAGAACGTTGGGGCTACGATGAGGAACAGTTAAAGGTCATTCAGCAAGCAATTGAACCGATACTTAATTAGAGAATATTGTCTTGAAGAAGTCAGTAATTAAACCCATCACGGAAAAAATAATTTCTTTCTTAAGTTTTTTATTTGGTAAAAACTATAATTAGGGTTTGCTGAATAAGATTGTAATCAATACTTATAAAGGCTTCCAGGATTAAATATTGCTGAGGGGGTGTAAGGTTTTTGGCTGTTGTAGTCTCAAAATGCTAATACTTTTCCCCTAACTACGAGAAAATTTGGCCGTAGCAGATAGTCTAAACTGTTGCCTTTCGGAGCTGTTTCCTGTTGCCTCTCATCACCATCAGACTAGTGAAGCGCAAACTCTAATTATGCCACATATATCTGTTCAACAATTAATAATGAATAATGAACAATTACTTCTCCTTGAAAACGGATAGGGTTGACTAATAATGAAAATTTTTATTTATTATCCCCGATCGAGGGGAGGCTTTAAACCACAATTTTTCGGTAGTAACTTTAGTCTATAGAGAGTATTTTGAGCAATCCCCTGATATAATCTCAAAAACTGTAGCCATCTACTAAGCAAAAGTGATTAAACTGCTGATTGTGTAGTAGATGGAAACAGTACATTATATACACTCAACATGAACAATTTTGCTTGAGTGTGGTGTAGAGGAGAAAAGGGAAAAGAATAGGGCTATGAAAGGAATTGTCCGCAAAACTAGCAGGGTTAGTAGGTGGCTAACTGTGGTAAATACTGATTGGTTGGTAAATCTGAACCTGCTATTAACATTAGTACGAAGAGATTTAGAGGCTAGATATAAAGGCTCAATTCTGGGTAATTTATGGCCACTACTTAATCAACTATCCCAACTTTTAATTTATACCTACGTCTTCTCAATTATTCTTAAAGTCAAGCTTAACTTAGAAGGGCTACCTGAAGATAGTAAGGTGACTTTTGGATTATGGTTATTTGCTGGATTAATTCCTTGGCTGGCTTTTACTAATGGATTAACTCAAGCTTCTGGATGTGTGATTGGACAGCCAAACTTAGTCAAAAAAGTAGTATTTCCCCTTAGTTTATTACCCTTAGTTCCGGTTTTTTCAACTTTTGTAGAAAGTACATTTGGATTAATAGTTTTAATAGGAATGATATGTATATCATCTGGGGTACTCCATCAAACATTATGGCTATTACCGATAGTATTTTTACCGCAGCTTTTATTGACGGCAGGTTTAGGTTATTTTACTGCAGGATTAACAGTATTTTTACGGGATATTCCTCAGACTTTAGGAGTAATTTTAAATCTTTGGTTTTACGTTACACCGATAGTATATCCGGCATCTGTAATTCCTGAAAATTGGCGAATATGGGTATTTTGGTGTAATCCTTTAACAGCGATCGCTGAAGTATATCGAGACCTGGTTTTAGTAGGAGAAATTAAACACTGGGGAGAGTTAGGAATTGCTAGTTTGATGTCTGTATTAATATTTTATTTTGGCTTGTGGGTGTACATAAAATTACGTCCTGCTTTTGCAGATGTTTTATAAATAAAAATACTTTTTTATATCAAATAGATACTATAGTAATGCTGACAAATACTTACTTTTTTAATAATCAAAACTCTCTGAAAATCGAATAATTAAGGTTGAAAGTCTCTGATTTAAATAGGAAATAAATCCAAAAAATCCTGTTTGTCAATACTCTTAATTTGGTAATCGTGCATATTAATGGTATACAGAAAAAAGGAATAACAGGCACGGGAGCAAGATTCTCCCACTGTTCTTGTAACAAACATTGCCGGATAATGCAAGACCATTACAATCCACTAACACCCTTAATTTTAAGGATAGGTCATTTCAGTTATCAGTTATCAGTTATCAGTTATCAGTACCGACCACTAAAGCCGGAGAAAACGAAAATACGCTCATTTAAATTTTTTCATCCCCCTAAAAGGGGGAGGCTTTAAACCCAATTTTTCGGTAATAATTAATAATTAATAATTAATTGTTAACTACCAGTCTTAGCTATTATATAAAAGATTAAAAAGTGTTTCCTGACGGAAATGCTAAAATTCTGATAGCTAGTTAATATTTCCCAAAAAATTCATGGCTGAAACTGTAATTTCACTGAAAAATGTTTCTAAATGCTTTAAACGATATGGGCATCCGGTAGACCGTTTAAAAGAAATTCTATTCCCAGGAAAAAGTCGTGCTGATGAATTTTGGGCAGTGCAAAATATAAGTATAGAAATAGAAAGAGGGCATACTTTAGGAATTGTAGGGCGGAATGGTTCGGGAAAAAGTACCCTTCTACAAATAATTGTTGGTACTCTTACACCGACAACTGGAACGGTAAAAGTTCAAGGTAGAGTTTCTGCACTTTTGGAACTTGGGAGTGGATTTAATCCAGAGTTTACTGGTAGACAAAATGTTTTTTTTAACGGTCAATTATTAGGATTAAAACCATCAGAAATAGAAGAAAAATTTGAGCAAATTGCTGGTTTTGCCGACATTGGTGATTTTATTGACGAACCTGTAAAAACTTATTCTAGTGGAATGTTTATTAGGTTAGGATTTGCTGTGGCGACAAGTGTTGACCCAGATATTTTAGTAGTTGATGAAGCACTTTCGGTGGGAGATGAAGCATTTCAGAGAAAGTGTTTTGCTCGTATTCAAGACATTCAAGAAAGGGGAGGAACAATTTTATTTGTATCTCATGCTGCTTCAACAGTTGTACAACTTTGTGATTCAGCAATTTTGATGGATCGTGGTGAAATGTTACTTTATCATGCTCCTAAATATGTGGTATCTAAATATCAGAAATTAATTTATGCTTTTCCTGATAAAATTCCATCAATTAAGGAAGAAATTCGTCAGATTCCTAATTTAACAGTTAAGGATTTCTTGGACGATCAAGAAACAGATGAACAATCTTCTCAATCAGAACAAAGTAGTGAAAATAAAATTTCAGAATCAACAGAATATGAAGAAATTTATGACCCGGAAATGATACCTTCAAATACAATACATTATCCTAATAAAGGATCGGAAATTATTGACCCTCATATTATTACTTTGGATGGTAAGAGAGTAAATCATTTAATTAATCGTCGAGAATATTACTATACCTATACAGTAAAATTTATTAACTCTACATCTAAAGTTAGGTTTGGAATGTTGATTAAAACTCTGAGTGGATTTGACTTAGGTGGAGCATCATTACATGGTTATACTAAATCAGTAGAATATGTAGAAGCACAACAGAAAGTTATAGTGAAATTTAAGTTTAAATGTTTGCTAAATCCTGGGGTATATTTTTTAAATGCTGGAGTTGTTGGTATGGCAGGCGACCATCTAACTTATTTATCTCGTTGCATTGATATTGCTATGTTTAGAGTGCAGCATTGTAGTGATTCATGTGGTACGGGAGTAGTTGACTTTTTAATAGAACCTACTTTAAATATTGACAATGATACTCTGAATAACTGGGAAGAAAAGGAGTCAGGAGTCAGTCCTCAGTCCTCAGGAGTTTGGAGTTAGCAGTAATACAAATATGTTAATAGTTGGGGAAAAATTTTTACTGTGACTATTGAAGCAGGAAGAAATAAAATTAATTTTAAACTAGATGTAAATACTTTTAATTACAGCCGTAAATTATAGCAGTTTCCATTAACATAAAATGGAGATATTTTGGCTGAAAGGTAGAAGGCAGAAGTTTTATAGTCTACTTTTGTGAAAACTGCTATAAGTTAAATAAAAAATACTATTCTTATGCTTATGTATAGCAGAAGGAAGGAGAAAGAAAGAAAAGTCTTACTTTGTCTGAGTTTTAAACTTTTGAACTGTCCTAACTTTTCCTTCGACTGGTATAAAATTAATCAAGATAGCTATACCATGTTTGGATAATTAGTGGTAAGCATTTCCTGCGGAATGCTGCGCAAACAGCTATTAGCTATCAGCTATCAGCAACAAGACTCTCTCCTTAAAGGACAGTATTTCAATTAATATAAACTTTCAGGGCAAGGAAGGCAACTTTTGTAGTAAGACAGTTAAATATTGCTTTGATCCTAAACTAAAAGCAATAGCTGATAGCTGATGGCTGACAGCTGAATGCTTACAATTAGTGAAAAAAGAATTTTATTCTCCTCTTACTTCTTGTAAGTCGCAAATTCGACAACTCCCCTACCTGAGAACTAGCTCATTATATCGTTTCACTAAAGTCAGAAGTCAGAAGTGATTTTTTAGCAATTTGAAACCTTAATTTTACAGTAATTTAAGCTTATTATTTGACTTTATGAATTACTAACTATTTGTGACATTTTTTAAGTTAATTGGTATATTTCTCACTTTCTTATGGACATAATATTACAGTACAATACAGTTCAATTAAAATTTTTTGGGCAAATATCTAATGTAAAAAAGCTAATTTTTACCGAACAATTAAGGTTTAAAGCCTCTCCTTAAAAGGAGAAACAAGAAAAATTTTTCATAATTAGTCAATCCTCTCCTTGAAAAGAAGAGGTAATTCGCGCATTCTTAATTCTAAGTTCTTGAAGCTCTCTATCAGATAAATTTTTGTCTGCTCTGAAGCGGATTAAATTACAGTAACATTATCTTTTATCAAAATAACATGGGTCTAAAACCCCGCCTTTTAAGGCGATAGGGTTTTTGGAGCGGGGTTTAAATCCCCTACTTCCCCTCCACCGGAGGGGTTAGGGGTGGGTTAACTTCTGACTTCGCGCCTTCTGACTTCTGACTTCCTTAAGTGGCGGGTTTAATACCGCACTGTCATATCAGTTATCAGTTAACAGTACCTCCTACTGTTTGCGCAGCATGACAAAGGTCAAGCAGAAGGCTTAAAATACTGAATTTCTTTTTTTATCCTTTTTACAAGGGGTAGCTTGAAATCTAAATACAATTTTCACTTCTGCTTTTTGCCTTCTTCAATAAAAACTTTTATTTGTACTTCTCCTAAAACCTAAAACCTATTTAAAAATATGAATCCTGAAAAAAATGAAATAGATAATCAGCTAATTATAGATACATTTATTCAAGACCAAACGAGAAAACCTGAAGAAATAAAGGTAAATATTCATCCACAAGATGAAATGTATCTCTATGCTTTGAAAAATACTGAAGGAAAGATTGATGAAGCACTACTACGATATTTTTCTAATGGCAAAAGAATATTAGATGCAGTTAAACAAATTGTAGAATGGCATTTTGATGGCTTTGAAAATATCTCTTATTTTCTAGATTTTGCCAGTGGATATGGGCGTTTTAGTAGATTTTTAGTTCAGGAAATACCAGTTCATAAAATTTGGATTTCTGATATTTATCCTCAAGCAGTAGAGTTTCAAAAAAAATTACTTGGAGTAGAGGGGATAGTGTCAACTAATCATCCTGAAGATTATCAACTCAATCAAAAATTTGACTGCATTTTTGCCTGTTCATTTTTTAGTCACACTCCTCAAAAAACTTTTAGCGGTTGGTTAGAAAAGTTATATAGTTTATTGGCAGAAAACGGCATATTAATTTTCAGTACCCATGACTTATCTTTAATGACTATAGAAACAGAAACAGATGCAGAAGAAATTTACTTTACTCCAGAAAGTGAAAGTCTTTTTCTCAAAACTGAAGATTATGGAGTTACTTATGTAGGAGAAAAATGGGTAGGCAAAATTATTCACAAAGCAACTAAGGGAAAAGGAAAATGGCATCGGATTAAAAAAGGTCTTTGTGGATATCACGATCTATATATTCTGTGGAAGGAAGAAGTAATTAATTCAAAAGTCAAAAGTCAAAAGTCAAAAGCTTTTATCAATTCAAAAGTCAAAAGTCAAAAGTCAAAAGTAATTAATTCAAAAGTCAAAAGTCAAAAGTTAAAAGTTATAAAGGAGGAAGTTGGAAACGGAGAAGTTTTTAATAATTCAAAAGTCAAAAGTCAAAAGTCAAAAGTTATAAAGGAAGAAGTTGGAAACGGAGAAGTTTTTAATAATTCAAAAGTCAAAAGTCAAAAGTCAAAAGTTATAAAGGAAGAAGTTGGAAACGGAGAAGTTATAAAGGAAGAAGTTGGAAACGGAGAAGTTTTTAATAATTCAAAAGTCAAAAGTCAAAAGTCAAAAGTTATAAAGGAAGAAGTTGG
>JAXHSW010000018.1:48974-75037 GCA_034190295.1 Cyanobacteriota bacterium
TAATTCAAAAGTCAAAAGTCAAAAGTCAAAAGTTATAAAGGAAGAAGTTGGAAACGGAGAAGTTATAAAGGAAGAAGTTGGAAACGGAGAAGTTATAAAGGAAGAAGTTGGAAACGGAGAAGTTTTTAATAATTCAAAAGTCAAAAGTCAAAAGTCAAAAGTTATAAAGGAAGAAGTTGGAAACGGAGAAGTTATAAAGGAAGAAGTTGGAAACGGAGAAGTTATAAAGGAAGAAGTTGGAAACGGAGAATTTGAGGAACAAAGAGATAGATTATTAAACTTTTATTGTCATCCTGATGGTGGTTGTAGAAGTATCGAAGTTACATTCACAGGAGACATTTATATAGAAGGATGGGCAGCAGATATTAATCCTGAAGAAAAAGTAGAAGAAGTAGTTGTTTTAGTAAATGGAATAAAAGTCAAAAGCTGTTTACTAAAATATGAAAACAAAACCCAAAAATATCAATGGTCATGTAGCATTAACAGCGAACATTTATCCCCAGATGACGTTATCTTGGTCAAAATTATTAATAATTTCCATTTAGAGCGAGTCGTTAATATTTCTCTAGTTAATTCCATCGTCTTATTACCACCAAACCATCTGTTACTCAGAATTAGTGGCAACTCCAGTGTTAAAGCCTTTCTTAGTTCATTCGATGACCTCAAATATACAGTAAAAAATTATCTGCAAAAAGCAGGATTTGATTTTCATCAATTTGAGAATATTCTAGATTTTGGCTGTGGAGTAGGACGTTATTTAATGGCATTTCAACCAGAACTTTTGCCCAATCAAAAACTATTTGGTTGTGACGTTTTTCCTGAATGTGCTGAATGGTGCGAAGAAAATATCAAATTTGCCACAGTTAAACATAACAATATTCAACCTCCATTACCTTTTGAAAATAATCAATTTGACCTAGTCAATGCTGTCTCAGTATTCACACACCTACGTTTAGATTTACAACATCTTTGGGCCTGGGATATTTATCGGGTATTACGTCCTGGTGGAATATTATTTATGACACTTCACGGACCTCAATTTTTTCCGATAGTTTATGATATTTTTCGTACTGGAAATACTCATCAAGCTGAAATGTATAGTATTGGAGAAGAGGGATTATTTTTGTATCTAGACCATCAAGGAGAAACAGACGGTCAAGGTCAACATACTGTTGCAGCATTACATACACCAGCAGCTTATCAGGAAATATTTTCTATGTTCAAACATATTAAAAGATTTCCTCAAAGTTCTATGGCAAATGGGCAAGATTTATATATTTTACAAAAGCCAATTTCTGGTGGTTTAGTTGCTCAACCTTTAAGTAGGAAGGAAGAAGTTTTTCAGAAGTCAGAAGTCAGAAGTCAGAAGTCAGAAGTTATAAAGGGAGAAGTCATAAAATCAAAAGTAAAAAGTCAAAAGCGATTGCTAATTGGCGAGGTTTCCTCAGAATGTAAGACGCACTCAAGACAGTCAGAAATAATAAAGGAAGAAGTTGGAAATGGGAAAGAGGAAAAAATAAAGAATGAACAAAAAATTGACCAACTACCTTTATTTGATGATGGAGAAACTTGGAAATTTGTTGAAAAAATTTTACCGGGTAGTCATCAGTGTCAGACTGAAATTAAATTTCAAATTGAAGGTCAAAAAAGATTTCGAGTTTATCCACAAATAGAACCTATTGCTGCTTATTCAATAGAATGTGAAATTGAGATTATTAAAAGTGAGGATGGAAAAACGTTAGTACAGAAAACTATTCCTTTTAATCACAATCATATATTTGGCAAAACTAATTATGCGGTAGTAGAAGTAGAAATTCCTCAGTATTCTGGGGAAGTAGTTGTCAGATTGAATGCTGTAATTACAGACAGAATATCTTTAGCACCAGAACAGGAAGTAATGGTATCTTGGAATTTTGCTAACTTTGTTTAAAATAAGGAGAAAAATTAGATGAAATTATATGCAGTAATAGAAGTAGAAATTCCTCAGTATTCTGGGGAAGTAGTTGTCAGATTAAATGCTGTAATTACAGACAGAATATCTCTAGCATCAGAACATATAGTAGGGGTTAACTGCCGTTAACCCAGAATCTGGGAATTTTGCTAACTTTGTTTAAAATAAGGAGAAAAATTAGATGAAATTATATGCAGTAATAGAAGTAGAAATTCCTCAGTATTCTGGGGAAGTAGTTGTCAAATTGCTGTAATTGCTGATTAATTATTAATTATTAATTATTTAGTATCTGGGAATTTTGCCAACTTTGTTTAAGCATTTCGGTCCGAATGCTGTGCAAATAGCTTTTGAACATATTCAAACAACTACTAAAGTTAACCGATAACCTTTTTATTTCAGTGCAACAATGTGGAAACAAATATAACTTTTTATTCTCTTTGGAGACTAAACTAATTAGGACTTCGATGTAATAATAAGTTATAACTTAATAACTCATAGCTGATAGCTGATAACTGATAGCTGTTTGCTTACAAAGGAGAAAAATTAGATGAAATCAACAGTTTTTATTATTACAGGAATGCATCGTTCGGGAACCTCATTAACAGCTTCTTTATTTCAGAGTGTAGGGGTAAATATTGGAGAAAGATTAGTTGGGCCAGAGTATGGAAATATTAGGGGGCATTTTGAAGATATCGAATTTGTGGAACTGCAAAAAGGAATGTTAGGTTCCCAAGGTTTGGATGATTTAGGAAGTAATTTAGAAGTTACAGAAATTCCCGTCAAGAAACAATATTTAAAAGCAGCTAAACGATTAATTAAAAACCGTGAAGAAACTCAAGATGTCTTAGGAAAAATCTGGGGATGGAAAGACCCAAGAACAACTTTATTTTTAAACTTTTGGTTAGACTTATTACCAGATGCTAAGTTGATTTTTGTCTATCGATCGCCGTGGGAAGTGGCAGATTCACTTTATCGACGAGCTACGGATGACAAGTTATTGGAACAGCCAGAAATAGCAGTGAAAATGTGGCTGAATTATAATCAAAGAATCTTAGATTTTTATCAAAATTTTTCTGGGCAATGTTTAATAGCAAAGGTTGATAGTATTGGCAAAAATCCAGAAAATTTTATTCAAGCAGTAAATGAGAAATTTGTACTCGACTTACCAGCGCCTCCCCCAGGAAATTTTGCAGAATCATTATTAGTAAAGGATATTATTAAAACCAGTAGACCTAAGCTGATAGAAAAATATTTCCCAGAAACGTTAGAAATTTATCAACAACTAGAAAAAATTGGTATAGGTGGCGAGTCAGGAGCAGAATTTATGGCAAATATAGAGAGCGATCGCCAATTCTGGGAATTTCAAGACTGGTTGAATATTCGAGGTTTAGAAAAACAAATTAATCTGTTAGAAACAGATGTCAAAAAAAGGCAAGAATTTTTTCGAGAAGCACAGCAAAAAGTAGATAGTCTAGAAAAACAACTGGGTGAGACTGAGCAACAACTTGATAGTAGAGAAATTAAGCTCAAAGAATCTGCTAAAAAATTAGAAGCATTAGAAACAGAAATAGGGGAAACCCAAGCTCTACTGGATGGCAAAGCAACAAAATTACAAGAATCTCAAACGAAAGTTGCCACATTAGAGAGAAAACTAGGACAGACTCAAGGGCAATTTGAAGGTGCTAAAACTAAGTTAGATGATTCTCAAAAGAAAGTCATTAGATTAGAGATAGAACTGGGACAAACTCAAGCACAACTCAGTAACTCAGCAACAAGATTTCAAGAAGCTTTAGGGAAAATATTAAGTCTAGAAACTGAGCTAGGTAAGACTTTGGTTCAACTAGATGGTACTCAGATAAAACTAACTGAATCTCAGAAAAAGTTACTAGGACTGGAAACAGAATTAGGGCAAAATTTAGTCGAACTAGATAGGAATAAAGTTAGGTTACAAGAATCTCAGCAAAAAGTAGAAATATTAGAGACAGAGTTGGGGCAAACTCAACAACAATTAGATGGTAATTTGGTTAAGTTACAAGCATCTCAAACCAAACTTCAACAGTTAGAGACAGAATTCGGACAAACTCAACAAAAATTAGATGCTACTCAAATAAAATTAGCTGAGTCTCAGAATAAAATAGGAATATTAGAAACAGAATTTGGGCAAACTCAACAAAAGTTAAATGGCACTCAAATAAAGTTAGGAGAGTCTCAAACCAAAATTCAATATTTAGAAACAGATTTAGGGGAAACTCAACAAAAGTTAGATGGCACTCAAATAAGGTTAGATGCTACTCAAATAAAATTAGGAGAATCTCAGAACAAAATTCAACAGTTAGAAACAGATTTTGGGCAAACTCAACAAAAATTAGATGCTACTCAAATAAAATTAGGAGAGTCTCAGAACAAAATTCAACAGTTAGAAACAGATTTTGGGCAAACTCAACAAAAGTTAGATGCTACTCAAATAAAGTTAGGAGAATCTCAGAACAAAATAGGAATATTAGAAACAGATTTAGGGCAAACTCAAAGCACCCTGGAACAAACTCAAGCTGAATTGGGAAAAACTCAAAGCACTCTGGAACAGACTCAAGCTGAATTGGGAAAAACTCAGACAATCTTGGGGGAAACTCAGACAATTTTGGGGCAAACTCAAGACCAGTTAATAACTCAACACTACGAAAACGAAACTCTCAAGGCAGAAATTTCGGCTATGAAGTCTTCTAAGTTTTGGAAGTTGCGAGAAAAATGGTCTGGGTTAAAACGGAAACTGAGTAGGTTGCAAATGCGCCTCATTTTTTCTATCGACTCTCCTACTAATTGGAATTTTGCTAGTTCTCAAATAGAAATAGTGGGTTGGTGTTTTCGCAATGCTGGTCTGGATATTGAAGCTATTCGTGCGAGAGTGGGAGAGGAAGTTTTTGCAGGCAATTACTATATCGAACGACTAGATGTTGCCCAAAAGTTTCCAGATATTTCCGCTGCGAAAAATTCGGGTTTCCAAATCCCCCTAAAATTGTCCCCAGGAAATTATCAATTAATTCTGGAAGCTCAGGATAAAAAAGGAAAGTGGCATAATTTTGCCTCCTACCCAATATTAGTATCTACAGTCGAAGCAAATTTTGATGCACCGACAAATTGGCAACAACGGGAGGGGGTAATTTTATTTGCGGGTTGGTGTTGCCATCCAGAACAGAAAATTACAAAATTAATTCTCAAATGTGGGGATATTTCCGTAGATTGCGCTTATGGTTTGCGTCGAAAGGATGTGGGGGAAGTTTTTCCAGACTGGATGGCAAGTGACCATAGTGGGTTTGAAGCAACTGTGGAACTTCCACCGGGAAAATGGCAAGTTAGTTTAGAAGCACTTTTGGAAAATGGAGAAGTAGTGGGTTTCCCTTGCTCGGATGTTTTAAAACTAAGACGTTATAGTTTCTGGGAAAAAGCTAAGGATAAATTCGAGAAATTATCCAAATTTGCCAAAGCTATTGGGAAACGGACTGCCGAAAGGAAACAAAGGTTGGGTCGCATCATCCCCCTACCCTCAGAGTTACCTGGTATTGCCAGACAAATATTACAGATATATCAACAGCAACAATGGCAAGAGGGGGATTTATTAGCGCCTCCTGGGTTTGTAGTGCCAGAAACTATGGATGTTTATGACGCTTGGTTGGCCGTAAATAATTGGGGCGATCGCTCCCTTCAATATTTAATTGCTCGGTTAGAGGGTTGCCAGACAATTTTGCCTAAAATTTCTGTGGTTATGCCAGTTTATAACCCACCTGTGGAATTTTTAGACAAGGCAATCGCCAGTGTACTAAACCAAGTGTACCAAAATTGGGAATTTTGTATAGCGGATGATTTTAGTAGTAATCCAAATATTCGGGAATTTCTGACGGGAATAGCTGAGACGGATTCTCGGATTAAGTTAATATTCCGTTCGGAGAATGGAAATATTAGTGCTGCGACGAATTCTGCTGCTGAACTTGCCACGGGAGATTTTATTCTCTTTTTGGATAATGATGATGAACTTACTCCGGATGCTTTGGCAGAGGTGGCTTTATATTTAGGTCAAAATCCAGAAACGGATTTCCTTTATTCGGACGACGATAAAATTAATCAATCAGGCAAAAGATTCGACCCTCAATTTAAACCGGAATATTCTCCAGAGCTGTTACTTTCCTATATGTATATGGGTCATTTGTGTGTAGTTAGAAAGGAAATTTTTGAGAGAGTTGGAGGTTTAAGAATTGGTTTTGAAGGTTCTCAAGATTATGATTTGGCTTTAAGAGCAACGGAAATTTCTCGTCAAGTTGGGCATTTACCTTTAGTGTTATATCATTGGCGAACTTCTCCTGGTTCGACTGCTATTTCTGGTGGGGAAAAACCTGAGAGTTTTCTAGCAGGTAAAACAGCAGTTCAAGAAAGTTTAAAACGTCGTGGTGTGAAAGGAAATATTTATCAACCAGATTGGGCAATGCGAGAAAATTTGGGAATTTTTCAGCCTCTTTTTCCGGACGAGGGTGCTGCGGTAAGTATTATTATTCCGACTAAAAATCAAGTCAAGTTATTGAAGGGTTGTATTGAGTCTTTGAAAAAGACAACTTACGAGAATTATCAAATATTTGTGATTGATAATGAAAGTGATGAGTCTGAGACTTTAGAATATTTGGCAAGTCTGAAAGGTTCGTTTTCTGGGTCGGCAAATATATCGGTTATTTCTATTCCGAATAGTGGGGGTAAATTTAATTTTGCTGCAATTAATAATCGTGCTGTAGAAAGAGTAGATAGTGAATATGTTCTATTTTTAAATAACGACACGGAAATTATTTATCCTAACTGGTTAAGTCAAATGATTGGTTATGCACAATTTCCTGGTGTTGGTGCGGTAGGTGCTAAATTAATTTATCCGGATAAAAGGATTCAACACGCAGGTGTAATTCATGGTTTACATCATGGTTTAGCAGGTCATGCTTTTAAATTATTACATAGTGAAAATAGGGGTTATCTTTCTCAAGCTTCCGTGTCAAGAAATTATTCGGCAGTAACTGCTGCTTGTATGTTAACTTCCCGGCAATTATTTTTAGAATTGGGTGGTTTTGATGAGTCAAATTTTGCCGTTGCTTATAATGATGCTGATTATGGTTATCGACTTTTGGAAAAAGGTTATCGTTCGGTTTATTGTCCTGATGCTGAATTAATTCATAAAGAAGGAACGAGTCGCGGTTATTCTGATAATCCTCAGGAAGAAGCAAATTATCGTCGGAAATATTCTCAGATGGTTGATGGGTTTTATAGTCCTCATTTTTCTCTGGAAAGCGAGTTATTTGAAATTCAACCAAGGCGATATTTTATTGGGAAGGAAGAAGGAAGAAGGAAGAAGGAAGAAGGAAGAAGGAAGAAAGAGGGAAGAGGGAAGAAGGAATTAAAAAGTCAAAAGTCAAAAGTCAAAAGTCAAAAATTAGAGGCAAATTCTCAAAGGGAATTAAAAAGTCAAAAATTAGAGACAAATTCTCCAAATCAACCACAAATAAATAGTCAGGCAAAAGTTGATGAGTCTCAGCAAGAATCACAAATAAATAATCCAGCACAAGAGGCAAATTCTGAAAATCAACCACAAATAAATAATCCAGCACAAGAGACAAATTCTGAAAATCAACCGCCAATAAATAGTCAGGCAAAAGTTGATGAGTCTCAGCAAGAATCACAAATAAATAATCCAGCAAAAGTTGGAAAATTTCCAAATCAACCACAAATAAATAGTCAGGCAAAAGTTGATAAGTCTCAGCAAGAATCACAAATAAATAATCCAGCACAAGAGACAAATTCTGAAAATCAACCACAAATAAATAGTCAGGCAAAAGTTGATGAGTCTCAGCAAGAATCACAAATAAATAATCCAGAACTAGAGACAAATTCTGAAAATCAACCACAAATAAATAGTCAGGCAAAAGTTGATAAGTCTCAGCAAGAATCACAAATAAATAATCCAGCACAAGAGGCAAATCCTGAAAATCAACCACAAATAAATAATCCAGCACAAGAGACAAATTCTGAAAATCAACCACAAATAAATAGTCAGGCAAAAGTTGATGAGTCTCAGCAAGAATCACAAATAAATAATCCAGCACAAGAGACAAATTCTGAAAATCAACCGCCAATAAATAGTCAAGCAAAAGTTGATGAGTCTCAGCAAAAATCACAAATAGATAATCCGGCAAAAGTTGGAAAATTTCCAAATCAACCACAAATAAATAGTCAGGCAAAAGTTGATAAGTCTCAGCAAGAATCACAAATAAATAATCCAGCACAAGAGACAAATTCTGAAAATCAACCACAAATAAATAATTCGGCACAAGAGACAAATTCTGAAAATCAACCGCCAATAAATAGTCAGGCAAAAGTTGATAAGTCTCAGCAAGAATCACAAATAAATAATCCAGCACAAGAGACAAATTCTGAAAATCAACCGCCAATAAATAGTCAAGCAAAAGTTGATGAGTCTCAGCAAAAATCACAAATAGATAATCCGGCAAAAGTTGGAAAATTTCCAAATCAACCGCCAATAAATAGTCAAGCAAAAGTTGATGAGTCTCAGCAAGAATCACAAATAAATAATCCAGCACAAGAGACAAATTCTGAAAATCAACCACAAATAAATAGTCAGGCAAAAGTTGATAAGTCTCAGCAAGAATCACAAATAAATAATCCAGCACAAGAGACAAATTCTGAAAATCAACCACAAATAAATAGTCGGGAAAAAGTTGATAAGTCTCAGCAAGAATCACAAATAAATAATCCAGCACAAGAGGCAAATTCTGAAAATCAACCACAAATAAATAGTCGGGCAAAAGTTGATAAGTCTCAGCAAGAATCACAAATAAATAATCCAGCACAAGAGGCAAATCCTGAAAATCAACCACAAATAAATAATCCAGCACAAGAGGCAAATTCTGAAAATCAACCGCCAATAAATAGTCAGGCAAAAGTTAATAAGTCTCAGCAAGAATCACAAATAAATAATCCAGAACTAGAGGCAAATCCTGAAAATCAACCGCCAATAAATAGTCAAGCAAAAGTTGATGAGTCTCAGCAAAAATCACAAATAGATAATCCAGAACTAGAGGCAAATCCTGAAAATCAACCGCCAATAAATAATCCAGAACTAGAGGCAAATCCTGAAAATCAACCGCCAATAAATAGTCAAGCACAAGTTGATGAGTCTCAGCAAAAATCACAAATAGATAATCCGGCAAAAGTTGGAAAATTTCCAAATCAACCACAAATAAATAGTCAGGCAAAAGTTGATGAGTTTCAGCAAAAATCACAAATAAATAATCCGAAACTAGAGACAAATTCTCCAAATCAACCAGAAATAAACGAACTGGTTAATTATAGTGAAGAAAACTTACTCGCTGAGACTAAAGACATTTTTCCCAGAATTAAATTATTGATGTGTAGTAATTCCCTAGATTTAACTGGTGCACCACTTCATCAATTAGAAATTGCCCTAAAATTGGCAGATGATGGAATTGTTGAACCAATAATTTTTTCTGTCAATGATGGAGAATTGAGAGAAATTTATGAACAACATAATATTCAGGTAGTTGTTCTAGATAATCCACTAGAACATATTTATCAAATAAATATTTATGATGCAGCTTTAGCTAGTTTTGCCAAAGAAATAAAAGCGCTAAATATTGATGTTATGTATGTCAATACCTTAGAAAACTTTTTCATGGTAGATGTCGCTCAGATGTTAAATATTCCCAGTGTCTGGAATGTACATGAAAGTGAACCTTGGCAAACTTATTTTAATCGGTTTGGCACAGAGATAGCTGCTAGAGCATTAGAATGTTTCCGCTATCCTTATCGAGTAATTTTTGTTGCTGATGCTACTCGAAATAGATACTTACCTTTGAATAGTCATCACAATTTTACTGTGATACATAATGGCTTAGATTTAAAGTTCTTAAAATCCGCAGCTCAGAAATGGTCAAAACAATCGGCAAGGTCAACTTTAGAAGTAAAAAATGATGAAATTGTCATTCTATTATTAGGTACTGTTTGTGAAAGGAAAGGTCAACAGGATTTAGTAAAAGCCTTATCATTTATCCCTGAAACAGAAAGTCAAAAAATAAAATGTTTTATAGTAGGCGATCGCCCAAATCTTTACAGTTTAAAATTACATGAACTTTTGACTGAATTACCAGCAGAAATTCAACAGCGAGTAGAAATAGTAAAAGAAACTCCAGAAACAGCGAAATATTATCTAGCAGCAGATATATTTGTTTGTACTTCTCGCATTGAGAGTTTTCCTAGAGTCATATTAGAAGCAATGGCTTATGATTTACCTATAATTACTACTCCGGTATTTGGCATTGTTGAACAAGTAAAACCAAATATTAATGGTTTATTCTATACTCCCGATAACCCAGAAGAATTAGCAAATTTTTTAACATCTTTGTTGACAGATGAAACATTGCGTCATCGACTCGCAGGTAATTCTAAATATGTCCTGGAGTCATTAAATACCTTTGCAGAAATGACAGAAACTTATGGTCAAATATTCCGTGAAGCATACTTTTCTTTAGACAAATTAGCACACAGGGATTATGTCACAGATGTACAGATTAATTAGTGGATTTAATATTACTAATAATTTTCAACCTGATGTTACTTTTGACTTCAGACATTAGCACACACAGATTATGGCACGGATGTACGGATTAATTAGTGGATTTAATATTACTAATAATTTTCAACCTGATGTTACTTTTGACTTCAGACATTAGCACACACAGATTATGGCACGGATGTACGGATTAATTAGTGGGTTTAATGTTACTAATGTAATTATTGAAATGCAAGTTTGAAATTTAGAAGGATTTGAAAAACGGATTTTATATAATGCAGCTAAAGCTTATTCTACTCAGTTAGATTCAGGAGAGGATTACACTTTGCTAAATCCTGTTATTGCCTTAACTATTACAGATTTTGAAATGTTTTCTGGGTTAGATAAAATTATTTCTCGCTTTTTGCTCAAGGAAAAAGATTATTTAATAGACTATCCTGTTTATGATATTGAATTAGTCTTTGTGGAATTGCCCAAATTTACTAAATAAATCTCATAATTAACAACAATTACTGATAAATGGCTGTATTTTCTCAAAAGTGCAAAAAAATTGGATTCTGTGCAGAAAAAATGAGGGAAGTTCCAGAAATTCAGAAAGCATTTGAAGTTGCTAATCAAGCTGGTTTTAGTAGAGAATAATTTGAAAATTTAGAGGCACGTTCAATAATTGATAATTGATAATTGATAATTACCTTTCCCTAAAAGGAAGAGGATTGAATAAAAGCAAAATTTTTTCTTGTTTCTCCACGGCGAGTGAGAGGCTTTAAACCTTAATTATTCGGTAAACTTATATTGTATTGCTGACCAAAAAAATGCTATAAAAAGAGCCATTAATTAAGGTATTGAGCAAGGAAATCAAGAAGCTAAAATCGAAATTGCCCAACGATTACTAGAATTTTTAGATGCAGAAACTGTTAGTCAAAATACAGGTTTAAGTCTAGAATAAGTTCAAAACTTGAGAAACCAATGATAGAGAAAACGTAAGCATTCAGCGGTCAGCTATCAGCTATCAGCTTCATTACCTTTAAAGCAAGCTAGTCGTTCTTGTACTTCAATTTATGGATTAAAAGTGTAGTAGAAGTTAAACAAATCTTTCTTCATTCATTTTTATTGCTGTTTGCGCAGCATTCCGCAGGAAGAGCTAAACGCTAATAGCTGAATACTTACGAGAAAACAAAGCATTCAAAAATTAATAATTAATTATTACCTCTCTTTGAAAATAAGAAAATTGACTAAAAGGAAAATTGTTTATTTTCGTCGATTGGATATGGCGAGGATACCTCGCCATCCCTTGACCGTTTTTATTCTTTAAAGGAGAGGCTTTAAATCTTTATTATTTGGTAAGTTTTAAATCAAAATTTGTAGTTAAAGTATGAACAATTGGTCTTCAAATCAGCAATCTATGAAAATTAATAATGTTTAATCTAGATTTTCCTAAAAGCACAGAAATAGATTACTTAACTAAATTTTCTGGTTGGTACATTTCTGAAAATAATCTCAATATTCAACTAAGTCTGTATCTAAATGGAAAACCTTATGTCTCACTTTTACATGGTGGATATCGACCAGATGTAGCTGCTGCTTTTCCAGAAAAAAAATATGCTAGTCATAGTGGTTTTGGGGGCGAGCTTTTACTGCCAAAAAATATTCAACCAGAGACAGATATAAAAATAGAAATATTTGCCGATGGAAGAGAAAAAATATTATTATTTCAAAATCAATTTAAGATTATTGGAAATATTCCTAACCAACCTCAACGACAGAAAATTTTCAACCTACAAAAACTGTTAATTTGCCCCCAATGTGGAAACATAGTTGCACCATGTAATAAACAAAATTGTCCTGTATGGGTCAGAAGAAATACTCCTCATATTTTGCAATCAGGAGATTTACCATTTATTAAACTCACAGAAACAGAAACTACCCACCCTTACTCAGAAGGAATTTTAACAGTATTGAATAAAATTGGAGAAAATGGAATAGTTTTAGATTTTGGCGCAGGTAATACTCAAAAAGAATATCTAAAGCCAAATATTTGTTACTTAGATGTACAGCAATATCAATATACAGATGTCGTCTGCTCTACATTAAAATTACCATTTTCAGATAACTGCTTTGATGGCATAATTAGTCATGCAGTTTTTGAACATTTACCTAATCCATTTTTTACCGCAAAAGAACTTTATCGTATCTTAAAACCAGGAGGTTTAATATTTATTGATACTGCATTTTTACAACCACTTCACGCTGACCCCAGCCATTATTTTAATATGACAATTCATGGTTTACGGCAAATATTGTCAGACTTTGAAGAAATCAATAGTGGTATTTTTCCCCATCATTATCCATCCTATAGTATGATGATGTTGATTCAAACTGTCTGGCCTTATATTCAACAACAAGAATGGCAAGAACGTTTAGAAGATTGGCACGCTTTTTTAGTACAGGAAGGTGATAATTTAGATATGGTATTAGGGGAAAAAGGGAGAGAAATTTTAGCAGCAGGAATATTTTTTGAGGGTAAAAAAACTACAAAAAAATGTATTGTTGAAAATCCCTAAATATAGGTAAGCAAACAGCCGTCAGCCATCAGCTATTACTTTTAGTTGAGGATAAAAGCAATATTTAACTGTCTTACTACAAAAGTTGCCTTCCTTACCAAATAATTAAGGTTTAAAGCCTCTCCTTTAAAGGAGAAACAAGAAAAAATGTTCCTTTTATTCAATCCTCTTCCTTTTAGGGAGAAATAATTATCAATTATCAATTATCAATTATTGAACTGTTCCCTATTCCCTGCTATATAATATTTCACAATTAAAATAAAATTTTTATATGTCAGAAAAGAGTTTCAATCATCAGCATCAGAATCAAGCCCAAAAATATTGGCAAACAAATCCAAAAGCAGCTTTAGTAAACAGTAATCAGTGGGTATCTAATTTGATTATTGAAAAAGCTATTAATCAAAGAATCTCTGGTGGAAAAACAGAAAAATATTGGCTAGCTTGGTTGATAGAAGATTTTTTTGCTGGCAGAAAATTTGATAGTTTATTATCTATTGGTTGTGGCGTTGGTAATCACGAAATACTAATGGCTAAGTTAGGTTTAGCTAAGAATATTGATGCCTTTGATTTTTCTGAATCAGCATTAGAAATTGCTAGAAGAGATGCAGAAAAAGCAGGAGTTAAGATTAATTTCTACCAAGATAATTTTAATACTTTTACTCTTAACAAAAAATATGACCTAATAACCTGTTTTGGTTCTTTGCATCATGTGAAAGAATTAGAACACTGTTTATCCACAATCAAAAATAACTTAAAGCCTCAAGGTTATGTAATCTTAAATGAGTATATTGGTGATTGTTTCAATATTTATGAACAACAACAATTAGATATTATTAATCGTATATATAATTGCTTCGATGATAGTCTAAAATCTGTCAAAGTCTCAAAATATAAAAGCCCAAGTATTGAAGAAGTATTTACATTAGACCCATCTGAGGCAGTACGTTCAAAATTGATATTGGCATTTATCAAATACTACTTTCATATAGAAGTTTTGAATCACTATGGTGGTGGATTAATTAACGAACTATATCAACTACTAGATAGTAATCAATTTGTTACTGAAGACCCCAAAGGAGAAACAATAATCAGATTATTGCTGGAATTTGAGAAAATTTTAATGGAGATTCCAGGAGGCTTAAAAAGTGATTTTTGCTTATGTATTCTCCGACATAAAACCTTAAAAAAACAATCTCAAAAACCTGATTTTTTGATAATTGGAGCGCAACAATGTGGTGTAAATTATTTACATAAATATCTTTTTAAACATCCTAAAATAGCAACAGTTAAACAACCATCATTACATTTTTTCGATATAAATTTTCATCAAGGAATAAACTGGTATAAAAATCAATTTGTAGTGGAAGAAGAAAGCGATCTAATTACAGGAGAATCAAGTTCTTACTATTTATTTCATCCTCTTGTTCCCCAAAGAGTTTACAATTTCTATCCTAATATAAAGTTAATTGTCATACTAAAAAATCCTATAGATAGAGCGATCGACCACTATTACCATGAAGTCAAATTAGGTTATGAATCTTTAAATTTATCAGAAGCGATCGCTACAGAATCTAACCGTTTAGAAGGAGAAGTAGAGAAAATTATAGAAACAGAAACATATTACAGTTTTAACCATCAACACTACACATATTTATCTCGCGGTAAATACGTTGAACAACTTCAAAATTGGATGAATTTTTTCCCAAAAGAACAATTTTTAATTCTGCAAAGTGAAGACTTGTTTAATCATCCTCAAGAAACTATGAACAAAGTATTTAAGTTTCTCGATTTGAAGCCAGAATTAATAGATGATTATATCGATCATAATCAAGAAAAAAAACCTGAAATTAACTCTGAAACATACCAGCAATTAACAGAATACTTTCAACCCTATAACCAGAAACTAAATGAATATATGGGAATCAAATTCCACGAAAAAATAGACCATCCAATCAACTATCAAAAGCCACATTTTCTGATAATCGGCGCTCAGAAATGTGGTACTAATTCCTTATATAAATATTTAGTGCAACATCCTTTAGTGGCAGCATCCTTACAACATGAAATTCATTACTTTGACTTAAAATTTGAGCGAGACTTAAAATGGTATCAATCACAATTTCCCGAATTAGAGCCAGGAATAATTACAGGAGAATCAAGCCCTTACTATTTATTTCATCCTCTCGTACCCAAACGAATTTTTGATATATATCCTCAGATGAAATTAATTATTTTGTTGAGAAACCCAGCAGAAAGAGCCATATCTCATTATTATCACGAAGTTAGATTAGGAACTGAAAAATTAACTTTGAAAGAAGCGATCGCTGCCGAACAAACTCGTCTAAAAGGAGAAGTTGAAAAAATCATTCAAACAGGAACATATTACAGTTTTAACCATCAACATTATACATATCTAGCAAGAGGGAAATATATTGAACAACTGCAAAATTGGATGAATATTTTTCCCCAGGAACAATTTCTCATTATCCTCAGTGAAGACTTATTTAGCCACCCACGGAAAACCATGAACAAAATATTCCAATTTTTAGAACTACCTGCCCATTATTCAGCAGAATATCTTCCATATAATTCCGGTAATTACTCACAACCTAATGATGAAATATATCAGCAGTTAAATCAATATTTCCAATCTGATAATCAAAAGCTAGCCGAATATCTCAATATTGATTTAAACTGGTAATAATATAGCTATCAGCATTTTCCGTACCGGATGCTCCGCAAACAGCACTCAGATTTCAGCACGCTAAAAGCTAACTAATTCAAGAGAAAAATACTAAGTACCTAGTCTTGAATTAGTTAGTCTCCTGGGTCAAAATTGCGTTAACAAGTATTATGATGGGGGAATTATACCAATTTGAAAAAAGAATTTTACGAATAATAAATATTATTAAAGTCATAAATATAGCAGTCTCAGGAAAGGGCAAGGACAGTTCAAAAGCTTAAAACTCAGACAACGTAATATTTTTCCTTCTTCCTTCTTCCTTCTGCGATAAAGTAGAAAAAATCACTATTTTAAAACAATCACAAAACAGTATACTTGACATTTGATTTAGTCTATTGATTAATATAGTAATCCCAAATAATTTGTCAAAAATATCAGGACATATAAAAACTCTGAAAATTTTATCCTTATTCCCTATTCCCTAAATTCAAAGATATTTTTTCACAACTAAAAGACAGGGTCATTTCATTCTATATTTTTGCGGCGGAATTTATTGATTTTCAGACAGCGAAAGATAAATTTCCTAAACCTTGAAATAACGTGGTTTTGTCAAGACATAAAACTGTACAGTTTAGAATGAAACAACCCTGACTAAAATAGGATTGCTATGTTAACTCAAAAATCTCACAAATAAACAAAATAAAATGACTATTGATTACGAAAATGCTTGGGAAGAATATGCTAAAAAATGGCACGAAGATTATCCCGAATTAACTAATATAGGTGACGAATGGATAGGGAAAGCAGCAGGAGCAGCCAACTCATTAGTAGAATATGAAAAATTAATCGAACAAAAATTTATAGCACCATATATCAATGAAAAACATACAGTACTAGAAATAGGTATTGGTGGAGGACGTACCGCAGAATTGTTACTTAAATATTGCCAAAAATTAATATGTGCAGATATTTCCAATTCTATGTTAAATGCTACTAAAAATAGACTCGGTGAAGCCAGAGTAAAATATGTAAAACTCGATGGAATAACATTAAACGAAATTGCTTCAAAAACAGCAGATGTTTGTTTTTGTTACGACACAATGGTACATTTAGAACCCAGAGATATTTTTAATTATCTAACTAAAATTCCGCGAATATTACGAGGGCAAAAATTTTGCATATTTCACCATACAAATACTCTCAGCGATTTAGGTTGGCAAAGATTTCTTAGAGATTGGGATAACAATCTTATGGGAAAACGAAACGGAACCGCTCACTCAGTAATGACTAATACAATAATGGAGAAATTTCTATCCCATCTCAAATACAAAATTATTCATCAAGATACTGATTCAGTTCCTAGAGATTGTATTTGGATATGCCAGGCACCAGACATTATTTAGGGTTTAAGGGGAAGAGTCAACCCACCCCTAACCCCGACCGTGGAGGGGAAGTAAACCCACCCCTAGCCCCTCCCTGGAGGGGAATTCAGGAGTTAGGGGAATTATAGAGGAGATAGTTGGATGTTTTGTCCCTTAATTTTCCTGCCCAACTATGCGCCCAAAATGCTCAGATTTTGTAGCTCTGAGACACCGAAAACCAGACACTTTTTTCCACCCTAAAAAGACTCAAGCCAATATTCAGTCAATGCTTTGAGATTAGAACGTTCAAGAATTGATAATTGATAATTGATAATGGATAATTGATAATTACCTCTCCCTAAAACGGATAGGATTGAATAAAAGGAAAAAATTTATTCTCTTGGTCGATTGGATATGCTTAGGAAATCCATCCATCCCTCGACCGCTTTTTTTCCCTTGAAAGGGGAGGCTTTAAACCTGAATTATTTAATTATTAATTCTTTGGTAAACCCTATTTCAACATTAAAAAATTATCATAAATAATACAAATTAGAACCTATGAAATATCTATTCCTACACCCAAACTTTCCTGCCCAATATCGTCATATTATTACCGCCTTAGGAGCAAATCCTAACAATCAAGTTGTATTTGGCACAAAAAACGAACGCCCAGAGTGGAAAATACCAGGAGTTCACAAAGCATTATTCAAACCAAGTCGCGAACCACGTCCAGAAACCCATCACTACGTTCGTCCCCTAGAAAGTGCAGTAATTTATGGACAAGCCGTATTTAGAACCGCAGAACAACTCAAAGCACAGGGGTTTGTGCCAGATGTCATTTGTGGCCACTCTGGCTGGGGACCAACCTTATTCGTCAAAGAAGCATTTCCTAACATCCCACTTCTTTGCTACTTTGAATGGTTCTATCATTCTCATGGCTCTGACGCTGACTTCGACCCCGCAGAACCCTTAACAGTAGATGATATGGCCAGAATTAGAGTAAAAAATGCTCCCATACTAATAGACTTGTACACCTGTGATTGGGGATTATCCCCCACATATTGGCAGCGGTCGCAATTTCCCACAGAACTCCAAAGCAAACTATCAGTACTCCACGATGGAGTAGATGCAGACTATTTCAAACCCAACCCAGGGGCAAAATTAGTACTGCCTAACTTAGACCTGTCTGGCGTTGATGAACTTGTTACCTATGTAGCGCGAGGAATGGAACCCTATAGAGGTTTCCCAGAATTTATAGAAGCGATCGCCTATCTCCAAGAAAGGAGGCCAAACTGCCATGTAGTAATAGTCGGTTCTGAAAGAGTTTGCTACGGTAAATCCTTACCCAATGGTAAAACTTACAAACAAGAAATGCTAGAAAAAATACCCTTGGACTTATCACGAGTTCACTTCGTTGGGTCATTGCCCTATGGTCTATACTTAAAAGTCATTCAAGCATCAGATGTTCATGTATACTTAACCAGACCCTTTGTTCTGTCATGGTCTATGATTGAGTCTCTATCCACTGGTTGTTTAATTGTAGGCTCAGATACACCTCCAGTCAGAGAAGTTATTCAAGATGGTGAAAATGGCCTATTAGTAGATTTCTTCTCCCCCAAACAAATAGCTGACCGCATTGATGAAGTATTTAATCATCCAACTCGCATGGCAGAAATCCGTGTCAAGGCCCGCCAAACAGTTTTAGAGCGATATGCTCTTTCCAACTTATTAGTAAAACATTTAGAACTAATTCATCAAGTTGCTAACCGTAGCTTACAACCAAAAGATATAGGTATGGAAAAAAAACAATCTCTAACCTCATCTAAACTCTAGATACATTAAAAGTCAACCATACTATATGGGAACCTAAGATCGACTATCCACGTCCTCCGATAATGTTAAGACTATAATCAATCATTAAAAATGAGATGCCTTAGTATAACTAAATAGTACTTTAAAGTCAGTAAAGGTAAACTCACAGGCAGATAGGGGGCCAGATTTGGGCTGATACTTTATGTAGTTAAAAGGCTAGACTTATGCCAGATAAACAGGTTAAACTACAGCCGAATATAAAATTACTGGTATTTGTTGGTAGTTTAGCCAAACAAAACAATTGTCCATATTTTAGATATAAATGATGTAGAGGAGTGAAACGGTATGGTAACACTAACTGATGGAGACGATCGCTTCGATCAGGAGGATTCTGGAAATATAGCACCTGATACAATTAATGCTATTGGTGGAGACGACGTGATATTGACTTCTACCTTAGGTGGCAGTCTAGCAAGAGGTGCAGCAGGAAACGATACACTGGTATCCAGGGGTCCTTCTGGTATTAACAACTCTGGTCAACCAGATACTCTCGAAGGTGGTGCAGGCAATGACTCCGTGCAATTTGAAGCTGCTGCTGGTTTCGGATTTGGAAATGCAGACAATGACACCTTAGTCGCTGTTTCCCGTACTAGCCTTTATGGAGGTGTGGGAGATGACTTTCTCCGTGGCCTGATTGGAGATAACTGGTACTCTGCCAATCAAGGTAATGATATCCTACTTATCGGCACAAGAGATAGTATTTATGGTGGCAGGGACAGTGACACTATTAGTGTTTTTGATCCAGATGTAGTAGCGGCGCTTGATTTTGACACCTTACCTGGATTTACAGGTAATACAGGTCAAGGCCAGAACTTTATTTCTGCAAACCGACAAGACGATTTAGTTGTTGCTTTTGGCGATCGCGATACTATCTACGGCGGTAAAAATAATGACACGTTATATTCTTTGGGAGACCAAGTCCGTTTAAGCGGAGATGCTGGTAGTGACACAATAGTTCAGCTAAATCAGGAAACTGTAGGTACTCCTGTTAATAGCACAGCTATAGCTTTAACTGCAATAGAGAGGTCTACTCTACTAGGTGGTGAAGGTGCTGACTCTATTCAAGGAGCAGTAGGGTCATTCGGTGATGGTAGAAATTCTTTAGATGGTGGAGCTGGCAACGATACTATCAGAGGCCAAGCTTCAAGAGATACCTTGGTTGGTGGTGCAGGTAATGACTCCATTATCACTGGTTTGCTTGAAGAAAACGAAGATAATTTTAACCCTAATGGTATAGCAGTTACCGTTCCTGGTTTTTCTGGTCAAAACAGATTAGATGGTGGTGCCGGTAACGATACTCTAGTATCAGGCTTTTTGACAGATACTATGATTGGTGGTCTGGGAAATGATTGTCTCAGTGGTATCTTTAGTCGTGTGGATGGGGGCGAGGGTAGCGATACCATTGATGCTACAAATATCAGTACCGATGCTTCGGGTGGTGCTAGTATTGAAGTTACTCTGATTGGTAGTTCAGGTAATGATATCCTTTTGGGTAGTACCAACGCTGGTGTCACAAACTTCTTTAATGGTGGTACAGGTAATGACTTTATTCAGTTTGGTGGCACAGGCGATCAATTAATTGGGAATACACAAGGTAACGATACAGTCATAGCATTTCAGGATGGAGGTACAGTACCATCATTCTTGATAGAAGATACTCAAGGTAGTAATACTTTAAGTGGTGGTGATGGAGCAGACACTTTAATTACTGGAGCAGGTGATGATTCCATTGTTGGTGGTACTGCAAATGACTCAGAGGGAGATAGTATTAGTGCTGGTGCAGGGGATGATGTGATATTTGGCCGTGGAGGAAGAGATACTATTGTTGGTGGTGCAGGTGATGACTATATTGCACCTGGCCTTGCTACAGGGGACTCCTTAATTGGCGGTCAAGGTAACGATAGTTTTGCTTACTTTAGTATTTCGGAGGACAGCAAAACTACTGTTATTGTAGATTTCGACCCTGCTGATGACCGAATAATTCTAGACTTGAGTGGATTTGGTTTGGAAAATTCCAGCAAAAACTCAATTATTGGCCTTAATGATTTTGCTCCTGTTATTGCAGGTGATAACTATGAAAATAGCTTTGCTCGAACTGGCGGTCCTACGATCATCTATGAACGAAACCCGGTACGAAATCCTGGCGATCCAGAAGACGACCAAGAACTAGCTGGTTCAGGTTTATTAAAGTACGATCCTAACGGTAATCTAGAAAATGATGATAGTAATCCTATTATTACCATTGCTCGTCTCAATGGTACTCCTAACCTACTTCAATCTGACATCTTTATTATCTAATATTATCTATTAGTATTAAGGTAAGCATTCAGCCATTAATTTTGGCTCCGCGTAAAAGCAACCTTTGAAATTGAGTTTGAATAAAAAGCTACTGCAAAAGTTCCCGGACTAAACCTGAGAAGTAATTATTCATTACTAATTGCTGTTAACATGGTTCCTCCACAGGAAGCTAGCTGACTGCTAATAGCTGAATGCTTAAGTATTAAGCAAAATTATGAGGTTGTGATTTATTTTTAATCACTCCTCATTTTTTTCTGGATTAGTTTCTGTTTTGACTTCTTTTTCTTCTTGACTTGTATCTTCAATCTGAGTTTTTTCGTTAACCGGAGCTTGTTCTTGAAGCAATTTTATTTGATTATCAATTAAACTTAAAAATGTAGTGCCAAAATGCTGAATTTCTAGAAAACTGGCATCAGCAGCAGCAGGTTTATAAATTTTAAAAGTCCGCATAATTCCTAATGTAGCAGCACTTTCTAACGGACCAATAAAACTGGTATCTCGGTCTAAAAAATAAGGTTTACTAGCCCATTTTTTCATCTGTTCGTCATTCAAAAAATAACAACCAGAGTGGGGGTTAAGAGTTCTATGAAAGGCAATTACCTTTTCCATAATTTTTCCCTTAAGCTGATATTGCTCTCGAATATTTTGAAATTTAGCTGTTATTTCTGGTTTTAAATCTCCATCTATATAAGCTTTGGGAACAGCTCCTAAAGGAGAAATTTCATAACGATTTGGTTGAAGTAAATTACCATTTCCTGTGTGGTGATTAAACCAATTTAACTTCACAAATAGCCATGGATCGTGCAGTATTAAATCGTCTTCTAAGTAACAATAATAATCATATTTCCCAAGACTTGATTTCATTACTTCCTGACATTCAAAACCCAGTAACATAGGTTCTACATTAGTGCTGTGATGCATCAGAAAATCTGAGGGTAAAGGAATTTGAGATAATAAATGAAGACCTTTAGTTGTACAAACAATAATATCAATATCATGGCTATGATTTTGATTGGCTGGAGTTGCTTGATATCTACTAATATCAATTATGTACTGGGATTTAGCATATAAGGCACGCAATGCAGTTAAACAGGTAGTTAATGCTATGCGTCGTGTTTGCGGGTCTTTGCGTAAAGAACCATGTTTTCCACTACCTTCAGGGTTAAAAAAATGAGCAATTGTAAATAATATTCGCATTTTTATTTATGGCGCTACGCGCTAGGGAATAGAGAATAGGGAATAGAGAACAGGGAACAGGGAACAAGGAATAGGGAGTAGGAAAATCTACTAATATTAACTTTTTTGGCAGCTCAACTACTTATTCAAAAATCATATAGCATTTCTCAAATAGATGAGGTACATAAGTTTTTGATTTTAGGGAACAGGGAACAGTAAAAAGGGAACACAGAGGAGGGAAAATACTGTATCTCGCTAATATGAAAACTTCTATACGTTAAGTTATTATCTGTTAAATATTTCTGGAACACAATGTTTTTAATAATCGAATTTTTTTAGGAAACATAGACTAATAAAATATGCTAGTTTTTTCATGTGACAATTGCTGTATTTAATTAGATATTACAAATGAATTTAGTGTGCTTCTCTGTAGAGGTATCAATGGGTTTAATATCATGTCTGCTGGTATCTTTTGTGTAAACCCAAGCGTGAATATATACAAAAAATTTAAGTTTTTTGGCTCTTCTAGTTTTTAACTAGCTATCAGCTTTCAACTTTCAGCAGCTCTGGGTTAAAATTCAGGGTTTCTATAAACCGGATAGTTTAGGAGGGGTTAAAATTCCCTTCTAAACTTAAAAAAATGTTTGCGAAGCGGAACGGAGTTCTATCCTACTGATTGCTGAGTACTGAGTGTTAACCGCTTATTTAATTATCAAATAATTCTGGAACACTATTTTTTAACTCTTCATTTAAACGCGGTAATTCATCTCGCATTTGCAGATACCAATCCCAACGTTGACGATAGTGTTGACAAAGTAAACGATTATTTTTTACCCAATTATAAGCGTTAATTGTTATTCTTTTTCTGAGATTTTCATCAGTTATTAGTTGTCTAAATTTTCTAGCAAAATCTGAAACAGAATGATAAATTAAACCTGTTTTACCATCAATAATTGAATTTTGATAAACTATTGGACTAGCAAGCACAGCTACTCCATAACCTGCACATTCAACAAATTTTAAGTCAGATTTCATTTGATTAATTGGGTTGTCATTTAAAGGTAATAAACCAAGGTCGCAACTTCCAAGAATTTCTAGATATTTATCATAACTACAAAATGGATAAAATTCTTTATTGGCTGTATTTAAACTTTCAAAAAATAACTTATCGTGGATGACTTTGAACCTAATTTTATCTCGATCGTCTGACAATACTTGATTGATTATCGGCATAATTTCTTTCCAGTCTGCTTCCCTATTGACAGCTCCGAAAAATATGGTAAGATAATTATTGTGGGAAAGTGTGCGCTCATATAGGGGTACTATTCTAGCCAATTGATTGTGAAAAACTACAACGTTGGGGTTATATTGACGTAAAAAATTAGCTAGGGATGGGGTAGAAGTTTGTACACAGTGACAACCACGATAGCTAAGATAATTATTTTCAGCATATTCAGGACGACGTAACGGATTATCGTCAATTTCAGCCACAATCAAATAATCCTTTTCCAGCAAAGACCTAAGTTTGTGAAAGTCAGACGGATAATTTAAAATACTGCGTTGCCAGATAAACACCTTTTCTTCTTGAGGCAACCCTATATTTAAGTCAGCAGTTTTCGCAGCAGAAAAAGTTCTCACCCCAGGAATAGTAGCGCTAAAGCGGTCTGGTTCCAAAACTCTGACAGTGCCACAAACTTTCGGGTCCATAATTATCGTTTGAATTAATAATCTCCGGGGAGGAATAGGAGATTTGGTGGCGCGTGCAATGAAATATTCAGCAGCGGTCTGAGTAGCGAACTTATTTGAATCCAAACCCAAAGCATCAACCAGACCTTTAGTTACTTGGAGAAACCGTTGAAACTCCTCTCCTTTTTCACCACGAGTTTGTATTTCATATACTTGTAAACCTGCGTTAACGAAACATGACTTGAGACTTTCCAGAGTAAACCAATGACGAATTATTTCCGAATTTTCCCAACCACCCTTAAGCAAACTAATAATTCTGCGCCAATACTGTACATTTTGTACAATAGCCAAAACTTGACCATCATTTTTTAACCAAGTTTGATGATATTTCAAAACAGCAGTCGGGTCAGCGATCGCCATTAAATCTAAACCATAAATCAGACAGTCTACAGTTTCTGGTTGGATATTTAGAGTAGAAATATTTTGTTGTAAATTTCCTACTATAATTTTATCTACTTGTAAGACAGAATTTTTAGCAAAATCTGGATTAGATTCAATAGCAATATAATAACAGTGAGGATTAATCTGTTTATATTGAGAAGCTATTGTGCCATTGCCACAACCAAATTCGATAATAACTTTAGCATCAGCAGGTATAAATTTTAAAAGTTCTTGGTGAATGGAATTTTCTGAAGAATTAAATCTAGTGTGAGTCATATTTTCTAATTTAAACTGCTCTGAATAATACCATTTATCAAAAACTTTTCAATCAGAAGTAAGAAGGAAGAAGGAAGAAGGAAGAAGGGAAAAAATCTGGCATTGTCTGAGTTTTTAGCTTTTGATATATCAAATACAGTAATGGGGACTGCTATATATTTTATCTATGACTTCTACTGAGACAAAAAAGTAAGTTACCCTCCAAAATTTATCTACAGAAAATCAACAAAAAAGCCCAACCATCTGCCATACATCTATATATATACAGCAGTATATTTTGGAGTTTTGCGAGATTTTTCTCAAGTCAAAAATAGGGATAGTCATAGATATTGTTAGGAGAGTGTCACTCAGATATATATATTTAACCCATGATTTTCACCGAGGGATAAAAAATCAATTACTCTCCGACGTTCAAATTCTGAGAAAACTCAACTTTTAACCAGAAAAATTTGAGTAGGAATGAGATACTTTCAACTCCACTAAAGAAAATTAACTACCAAATCTAAGTACTCTCTATACATCTATATATATATTGTAAAATTTGGCGAGATTTTTCTTTTTTCTACAGTCAAGAGTCAGATGAAATATATATTTAAAGCCTAACTCTGACAGAGATAAAAAATCAATTACCCTCCGAAAGTAATCTAGAGAAAATCAACAATTTACAGCCATTCAAATTCTGAGAGAACTCAACTTTTAATCAGAAAAAATTTAGTGAGAATGAGAGATTTTCAACTCTACTAAAGAAAATAAACAACAAAACCCAACCATCTCCCATACATCTATAAATATGTAGAGCAGTATATTTGGAAAATTGGCGATATTTTTCTTTATTCTACAGTCAAAATTCAGGTGATATATATATTTCAACCCTAACTCTCACAGAGACAAAAAAAAATCAATTATCCTCAGAAAGTAATCTAGAGAAAATCAATAATTCATAGCCATTCAAATTCTGAGATAACTCAACTTTTAACCAGAAAAAATTCAGTGGGAATGAGAGATTTTTCAACTCTACTAAAGAAAATAAACAACAAAACCCAACCATCTCCCATACATCTATAAATATGTAGAGCAGTATATTTGGAAAATTGGCGATATTTTTCTTTATTCTACAGTCAAAATT
>JAXHSW010000180.1:0-20306 GCA_034190295.1 Cyanobacteriota bacterium
GCGCATCAATTTTGAGGAAAATTCAGTTGAAGGAGTGTTGAATTTTTTGTATGATCGAGAACCCACATCTTCCCTCTTCCCTCTTCCCCTCCAGGTCGGGGCCCGCGGGTGGGTTACCTCCACGGTCGAGGCCCGCGGGTGGGTTGTCTCCTGTGTCCTGTCTCCTGTGTCCTATCTCCTATCTCCTGTCTTCTGTCTCCTAGCTAAAAAAACTTGATATTTATCTTTTCTCTTATGGGTTTAATACCCCACCGTCAACGGGGGTGCTTAAAATTGTTTGGGGGAGCGAATCCCCATACAATTTTCCCTTCTGCCTTCAGCTCCCGCAGCATAGCTGCCTTCTTCAAGAAGATACGGTTAGGGGTTCTATATAGCGAATTTCATCTCAGTCAGGTACAGTATTAGCGGGCAAGATGCCCGCACTACAGAGATTTCAACGTTAATATTTGTAGCTCATATAGGACTGAATCTGCTGTATATTCCTGACTCTCTACTGCTTTAATTACAGTTTGTTGAAATTTATCATCCTTAAATACCTTAACCACCGCTAATTTTAGCTTTGTAGCCCAATTTAGTTAAAATCTCCAGTAACTTTTGCTTATGTTCCCCCTGAATTTCAATTTCATTATCCTTAACAGTGCCACCCGCACCACATTGATTTTTAAGTTGTTTCAGTAAAGCTGTCAAAATTTCCTGGTTAGACTGAAACCCACTAATAATTGTAACTGTTTTTCCTTTACGACCTTTGCGGGATGCTTGTACTTTTAAATTTTGTTGATTTGGCGGTAAGTTTGGTACTGCTCTTTCTGTTGCTGGAGAGGTGGCATGATTACCAAACTCTGAGTAAACTACGCGATCGCCTTTAGCAGATTTCATATTAGAGGAATTATTTTTTGAACGACCCATAACTTTTAAGGAATATTTGATCGGGAATATTATTTAGATTACTACATAATCACCTTCTTGAAAACTAGACATCTCCACCAAATGAGGGAGTAGGCAGTAGGCAGTGGGAAATAATTGATAATTTCTGTACGATAATTGATTTTATATTTTATTATTGGAAATTTATATTGGGTCTAGATAGACCCAATTTAGGAACTCAGGAGTCGGGAAGACCGAGTCGGTAGATTTTTTTTTGGCGTGTATAGATGGGAGTAGCTGGCTCCTAGCTGAAAGCATTACCAGGTATAAATCTCCACAGTCTGCACGGTGTCCACAATTGGTTGGAGTTTTGTAGACACGAAGTGGCCTGTCGGAGACTATCCCCATCCCATTGATTCTATCTCCTGATATCATGTCCGAAGGCAATCGTTTGTGTAAACCCAAGGGTGAATATCTACAGGAAATTTAGATTTTTTTCTTGCTCAATAGCTTTCCTCCCTCTTCTTTCCTCTTCCCTCTTCCCTCTTCCTTCTTCCTTACCTTTGCTATACAATACCGATGCTACCGGACATGATATGACTCCTTCTTCAGCTAACTACACCCAAAGCACCAGCACCTGCAGCAGCTATGGCCGAAATCAAAGCAGTAAAGAATAACCACCATGATGCAACCGCCGCCGCTTTGCGAGTTTCTTCCACTTGACGCTGTGCTTCGTGCTTCATATTGCTTAGACGTACTTGTGCTTCCATATTTAACCTTTCAGCTTTCTGTAATACCCGATTACGAGTTCGCTCAATCTGAACTACAATTTCATTAGCATCTGCTTCAGAAATATCATCACGAGAACTGAGAATAGCAATCAAAGTATCCCGGTCAAACTGAGAAAGGCGATCGCGCAAAGCGTCAAACCCTGCTTCTGGGTCATCAAATAAAGTCCGCACATCCTGGCGAATACCTTCATAATTAAGTTCTGGTCGTTCTAAACCATTGAGGTAATCGCGTACTTTAGCAAAAATACGCTTCACTACAGAAAGAATCTGTTGTTGGATAGAGCGAAGTTGCTCAATTATTCGATCGCGCACTTCCATCACTTGGTCAACAATACGATTAACATCTTCTTCAGAAATATCGCCTCGCTGAGATAAAGCTGCCACCAGAGTATTTCGGTCAAACATAGATAGACGTTCGCGCAAACTTTCCATACCCAAACGGGGGTCATTCATCAGTAAATTAATATCTCGCTGAATGCTATCAGGATTCAACTCATCCCTGTCTGTAGAGCGCAAATAATCAACCAGAGAACTCTTGAAGTCTTCAACCTTAGCTTGAGTTCGTCGTGCAAGTCTTTGAGGTGCTTTGGCAATATCCCGGAAGGTTGACAACACTTCATCTATGACCCGATCGATTTGCTCCTCTGTTAGGTCATCCCTTTGATTGAGTAACTGCACCAGAGTATCGCGGTCCATTCGTGCTAACCTTCTTCTGATAGCTTGCGCTCCTTCTTTAGGACTCTCTAATAATTTATTTAGGTCGCGCTTAATACCAGCAGGGTTGAGTTCTTCCTTGCCTGTTTTACTAAGATAACTAGCTATGGAAGTAGTTAAATTTTCATATTCTTTCTGAGCTTTTGCTGCTAAGTATTGAGGTGCATAGGCCGCGCTGTTCCACGTTTGTTCTACCTGGTCGAGAGTACTCTCAATTTGAGCTTTACTCAGGTCATTCCTGGTGGTCAATAACTGCACTAAAGTATCGCGATTGAATTGTTCAGCTCGTGCTTTAATTGCTGAAATTCCCGCTTGAGGTTCATCTAAGAGCAATTTTAAATCCCGTTCAATTGCTTGGGGGTTGAGTTCATCTTTACCTGTATCTCTCAGATAGGACTGAACCTTCTGCCATTGTTCTGAAACTTTGCCTTTTGCTTTACTCTGTACATCCTGAGATTCTTCTATAACGTTATCTCTAGCTTTTTCTAAATCTGATATAACGACCGCTACATCTTCCCGATTCAAATCTATCCGTTTTTCTAACAACCGTTCAAAAGTCGGGCGGTCTAGTTGGCCGAGACGAGCTTTCATTTGTTCGTGACTAGCATCAGTATCTTCAAGAATGGGCTTGAAGTTGAGCTGAATTTTTTCTGGTGTCAGCTCTTGTGCAGGAGTAGTTGATAGATAGTTTTCAACTTCTGCAAATAAAGCAATTTGTGCCTCTCGCTCCACTGCTGCTTCTGTTAAACCTAAAACTTGTAAACGAACTGCTTCGAGTCTATTGACAATCTGTTGAATTTCTGCTTGAGTGAACAGACCTCGTTGGCGCAGTAAATTCTCAAAATATGACTGATTCAACTGTCTTAACTCATTAGCTAATAGTTCTGGATCGGCAGATTCGTCATAAATTATATGGCGGAAGTCGCGCTCTACTTTATCTGGTTTCATTTGCCAAGAATAAGTATTAAGCAAGTAATTTTCTACATCAGCTCGTAATAGACTACTCTGGGAAGGGTTATCTTGCTTGGCTCGATCTACTACTTCATTTACTTGCTCTTTGAGCGGTTGCAGTTGATTAATAACTTTTTCTACACTCAAGTCAGATAGGTCAGCGCGCCCCATTACTAAGCCTGCTAAACTCTGAAAACCCATTGATGTAGCTTGAGATAAAGGATTTTGTGACTGAGACTGACTACTATTTGCTCGTTTTTCTGCGATTAGAGCATCTACTTTTTGACTTAAATCATTACTACTCAACTGTTGGGGTGAGGCTGATTTAAGATAGTCTACTAACTCAGCCATGGGGTCTGTGCGTTCTGGTAGTTTATTGACTGTACTTCTCCAAGCAGATTCTAATTGTTTGGCAACGCGGTTGACTTCTTGACGAGATAAGTCGGTGCGACTGCTGACTAGATCGACAAAAACTTGGCGGTCTATATTTCGGAGACTGTCGCTATCTGCAACTTTTTGTAAGCTTGGGTCGTTGAGGATGTTTTCAAACTCTTTCCTGATTTCTTTGATGTCTAGCTCTGGCGAGCGTATAGATTCGAGGTAATCTTCTACATTTTCTCGCAAACTATTAGGATCTAGGGTAGAGCTGAGTTCCCGGCGGATGGCTGCTGCTGCTGCTTCTGCTGTCGCTACAACTTGTTTACTAGCAGTGGCTCCTCCTATGGCTGCTGTGGCTGTTCCTACTAGGGATTGAAATCCTGATGTTGCGGTATTCACTACGGAGCCAATGAGGGAACCAACTGTTGTTGAACTCACCCACACCATTAGAGAAAAGTAGGTACCCCAAATTACTAAGCCTACTATTGCTCCTGATATTGGAGAGACAAACAAGCTTAATCTTACTGCTAATAAGCTGGCTAAAAATAGGGCAATAGTAACGCTAATTAAGGTTCCTAAACCTACGGTTAGACTGATTTTTTGAATGGTACTGCCGATACTTCCAGAATCATCTTCATTGTCATTTTTTTTCTTGGAACTTGACGACCCACCTAATAATGAAATCCCGGCTGCTACACCGAGATTAGTTAGTAAAAGTTGAAATGCAAAGGCTAGAACTACTCCTGCTATTAGAGCTGCAAAAAATTGTGGTCCGCTAAATAATAATGCTGAATTTTCTACTGTTTCTGCATCGGTTACAACATCGATTTGTGCTACCCAGGATGCTAGATTATGTAATCTTACTCCTAGTTCTATGGTTTGGTACATGATATTCCTTAGTTATTTTTTTCTATTACTAATCCATTCAAATTGTGATGGGTTTCTCTGTTAGTAGTAATTGTACTTTTAAATATGAATTAATTAAGTATTTTTTTCATCTATCGTAGGTTATAATATCTATCCTAGGTTATAATTTCAAGTTAAATATAATTATTTAGAGTACAGTAAGCATTTCCTACGGAATGCTTCCCTATGGGATGCTACGCAAACGCAAACAGCTATTAGCAGTCAGCGCTGACTGTCCCTACGCAAACAGAATGTACTCGCATTCAGAAATTAGTAATGAATAATTACTTCTCAGGTTTAGTCCGGGGACTTTAGCAGTAACTTTTTATTCTTTCCTCAGTTTCAAAGGTTGCTTTTACGCAGACCCAAAATTAATGGCTGATAGCTGATAGCTGATGGCTGAATGCTTACAGAGTAGGTTTTTTGTTTGCCCAACTTAACTGGGTTTTTCAGGTTAGTTAAAATACCTCTGATTCGAGCAAAATAAATATTCTGTACGTCTGATTTCTTTACTTTCGTATTTTGATGAGTGCGTCTATCTAAAGAAAGATTTTATATTATGTTTTGTAAATACCAATGGTATTTAGATTGTGAAAATTAGTATGGAATTATACATTGAATTATGTAAAGCTCCAGATTTTTTTGTACAAGTAAAAACTAATACTAATAGACATCTCCAATCATCAAAGATAAAATCAATGATCGCACATAAATCATTAATTATTTCCCCTCCCTGGAGGGGTTAGGGGTGGGTTCCCTACTCCCTACTCCCTACCTGGAGATTTCTAATAGACCTCTCCAAAAAAGATATAGATTTTTTGCAGGAGTAGGCAACAGCTCCGAAAGGCAACAGGTAAGATATTTTCACAGAAATTGGCAGGAAAAATGATTTTTTAGGGTGAATTTTTATTTCCTTAACTGCTCTAATTAAAAAGTTGATTTATTTTCTGGAGATTTCCAATAGATATAGATAAAGAGGGAGAAAATATCTACCCTCAATAAAATTTATAGGCATAACATAACGTAGATAATTAGAGTTAGAGTCAAGTTTTTTTAACCTTTGCGAGTAACAAGTCCCCACACAAAGATTAACAAAATAGCTCCTAAGACAGCAAAGATAATGCTAGGAATTGTCAAAGCTCCGGCTGAAGCTGCTGCTGCGCCACTGCTACCAAATACTACTTTACCTAGATAGCCACCAACCATCGCACCTAAGATTCCTAGTCCCATTGTCGCCAATATTCCGCCCCCCTGACGTCCTGGATAAATTGCTTTGGCGATCGCACCAGCAATTAAACCTAAGACTAACCAAGCTATAATTCCAGTCATTGTATATATCTCCCAAAAATATTTTTATCTAAGAATTTTTACTTAAATAAATTGTAACAAGTTTGACAAGAACTGGCTTCTACCCAAAGGAATAAAATTTAAGGTAGTGGATTTGAATAGCGATCGCCATTCAAGATTTATTTGCTCTATAAAAAAATCCATCCACAAACGGTCAAACCTGAAATACGCTTTGGCAAGAGTAGAAAAAACCGGATCGAAAAGTTCGGTAACACTTAATGGAGTAGCTGAAAAATGTTGCTAATATGTAACTAAATACTAAACTTTATTAATTTCAAATAAGAACTATGAATAATCTTCCAGGTCATCCCTCTGAATATTCTGCCGATCGATCCAGTAGTGATAACTTATTATGGCAATATGTTCAATCTCTGACCCCAGAAACTGTAGCTCAACTTTCTAAACCAGAGCCAGAAATTGCTCAAATTATGGAACAAAATTTAAGAGGAATGTTGGGAAATTTACCACCAGAGCATTTTGGTATGACTATAACGACAAGCAGAGAAAACCTCGGTCAAATTCTGGCTTCTGCGATGATGAGTGGTTACTTTTTACATCAAGCTAAACAAAGAATGGAGCTTGACAAATCTCTTCAAACCCTGCATTCTAGTTGAGATAGCTAAAAATTTACTTGAGGTGATAAATTCTACAAACAATAGGATTAATGAAAGAGGATAGTTATAGCAGAAGGAAGAAGAAAGAAGAAAGAAGGAAGAAGAAAGGAGGAAGAAGGAAGGAGGAAGGAGGAAGACCGAAGTTGGCATCCCCTCCTTTCAAAGGACAGAGCTAGCTCATTTCTATAGTGACAATTTATTGTCACTACTCCCCCACTCCCTTTTCCTTCGACTGCCATAATCCAAAAATAGTACAAACAAAAAGTATTCCTGATAAGTAAGCATTCAGCTATTAGCATTTCCTACGGAATGCTGCGCAAACAGCTTTTGAATATATTCAAGCAACGACTAAGCTTCGCTGATGACCAATTTCATTAATAATTTTTCATTCTTCTTTGAGAGTAATTCTTCCTGCTAAAATAATGAATTAATAACTCATAGCTGATAGCTGATAGCTGACCGCTGAATGCTTACCCTGATAATTGTCTCAAAATTAGAATTATTGTACAAAATCAACATCCTCTTTCAGCTACAAAATAAATAGCAATCAACTGAATTTATGACAGCTTATTAGTTAGTTGTCTAAAAACAATAATTATGATGAATCACTCTCAAGTTAAAAATCAGGAATTGACTAAAAAATCTGCTAGTCAAACTTTATCTAAAACTATCCCAATTCCTACTAATTTAAAAACAGATGCTTTAATCGAAACTTTAGAGAAGTATTCTAATACTCGTCAATTAATTATTCTTCAAGATTTTCCAGACCCAGATGCACTTTCAGGAGCTTGGGCTTATAAGTTAATTGCCGAACAATATGATATTCAATGTAATATTATTTATGCTGGTACTCTCAGTCATCAAGAAAATATTACACTTGTTAAATTGACTGGTTTGCCCATCCAAAAATGGACATTAGAAACTGCTAAAAAAAAGGATTTATCTGGTTACCAGGGGTGTGTTTTTATTGATAACCAAGGTACTACGAGCCAGCTCACTTCACTGGTGGTAAAAACTATTCCTGTGGTGGCTATTATTGACCACCATACTCTACAAGAAAACTTAAAGCCAGAGTTTGTAGATATTCGCCCTTCAATCAAAGCTACAGCCACTATCTTAACCCAATATATTCAAGCAGGATTACTAGAATTTGATAATAGTACTACCGAACATATAAAATGTGCTACAGCTTTGATACATGGCATCAGATCGGATACAAATCAATTATTACAAGCAACAGATGAAGATTTTTTGGCGGCGGCTTATTTAAGTCGTTTTTATGATGCAACGTTATTAAATGCGGTGCTACAATCTTCTAGGTCTCAACGGGTTATGGATATTATTGAAAGAGCTTTGTCTCATCGCTCTATATATAACAATGTTTCTATTTCTGGCGTTGGTTATCTTCGTGCTTTAGACCGAGACGCTATTCCTCAAGCTGCTGACTTTTTAATCACAGAAGAAAATGTTCATACTGCTGTTGTTTATGGCATTGTTCAAGATGAGGAAAAAGAGCTAGAAATAGTAACTGGATCGTTACGAACTAATAAAATTACTCTAGACCCAGATGAGTTTATTAAAGAAGCTTTTGGAATGGATACCCAAGGAAATTTTTTTGGTGGAGGACGTTCCCAAGCAGGAGGTTTTGAAATTCCTATAAATTTTCTTTCTGGTTTTAATTCTAATACTGAATATGCTCAAAAAAAATGGGATGTTTTTAATATTCAAGTTAAGCAAAAGCTTTTAAAATTAGTCAATCCTAATTAAATAGGGTTTGCGCAAGCGCTTGTCTTTTTGTTGAGGTAGGGGAGCGGGGGAGTAGGGGAGCGGGGGAGTAGGGGAGTAGTTAGGAGATAGTTGGATATATTTGTCCCTTAATTTTTATGCTATCCCCCCTGCCTTTTATGCTAAGTTTTTCAGGGTTTTCAACGTGATACCAGGCACTTTTTTCGCTCCTTTAAATGCTAAAACCTTATATCTGTCAATGCTTTGATTTTAGCTCGGTAAACCCCTAAATAGAAAATACTAAATTATCTTTTCTGTGGCGGGTTTAAGACCTCACTGTCTACACGGTGCTTAAAATTGTTTGGGGTTATAAGACACGAAGTGACTTGTCGAAGACTATCCATAAGCAGTTTTTCCTTTCCTAGGTCATGCTACGCAAACAGCTCCCGCTCTCTGTCTTCTGGCTTCTTCAAGACTACTGAATTATATCATGTCCGGGTAATTCGCGATCGAACGACCTTCCGCTCCGCGTTAACGCAGTTTTGCGCCAGCAAACAACAAACTTTCTCCTTCTTGTCCTCTTTCTTCTTCTTTCTTCCCCTCCTCGGAGGGGTTAGGGGTGGGTTCTCCACGGTCGGGGCCCGCGGGTGGGTAGACTCCTGAGGAGGTCTTCCTTAGTCGTTTATTTATAACTGTTCAACCGGACATGATATTAGTCTTTCCATAAAGCAATTCCTCCTAATAAACCATTTACATTTGGCACTATTTTTACATTCGTTGGTAATTCAAATTTAATTTTTTTTGTATTGCCACCACCAAGATAAATACAATCGCAATTAAATAAATGTTGTAGAGTAGCGATCGCTTTTTCTAAGCGCTTATTCCACTTCTTTTTACCAATATCATCTAATGCTGCTCTTCCTAACTGTTCCTCATAAGTGTCTTTTTTACGAAATGGATGATGACCCATTTCCAAATTTGGCACTAGCTTTCCTTCTACAAACAATGCTGAACCGAAACCAGTTCCTAAAGTAACTACCAACTCTACTCCTTTACCTTCAATTGTTCCTAGTCCTTGAATATCGGCATCATTAGCAACTCGCACGGGTTTCCCCAACCTTTCTGAAAGTACTGCTGCCAAATTCAACCCTATCCAGTCAGAATCTAAATTTACTGCTGTTTTAACTACGCCATCCATAACTACACCAGGGAAACCGACGGATATTCTGTCAAATTCTCCTTGTTCTGCTGCTAAAGAGACAATCTCTTTTAACATTGGCTCTGGTTTTGCTGGGTCTGGTGTTTCTACACGACTACGTTTTGTGGTAGGTTCTCCTGTTTCATCTAAGACTATTACTTTAATTCCGCTGCCACCAATATCAACAGCTAAAGTTTGTATAGTTTTAACTTCATTCATTTTTTACGTCTTTTTTTTATGAGATATTATGTAAGCATTTCCTGCGGAATGCTGCGCAAACAGCTATTAGCTGTCAGCTCTCAGCTATCATCACAGGGTTTTAATGAATATAGGCTTTAAAGTCAGCTTTTATACTAAGTAAAAATTCTGACTCAATTAGTAAAGCTTTTACCTAAAACTAAAAGCAATAGCTGATGGCTGGATGCTCACCATATTATTATCATAATTAATTTTGTTTTACTATGACAATATTTATAACCTTATCTTAATTATTTAATTATTGCTCTACCGATTAAATCTAAAAGCATTGACATATAAAGACAAGTGCCTTTTTGGGGCCTTTAAAAAGTGCCTGGTATCACGTCTAAAACGCTCATGCATGTTAGTATTTTAGGCGCATAGTTGGGAAGAAAAATCATTCTGACAATTCTTACCGAATAATTAAGGTAAAAATCCTCTCCTTATAAAGGAGAAACAAGAAAAAATTTTCATGATTAGTCAATCCTATCCGTTTTCACTCTCGAGGTAATTATTAATTATTAATTATTAATTATTAATTATTGAATCCTACCTCCTCGCTCATTCCCCTCCTGGGAGGGGTTAGGGGTGGGTTATCCACGGTCGGGGCCCGCGGGTGGGTTGTCTCCTGTATTCCCCTCCTGGTGGGGGTTAGGGGTGGGTTATCCACGGTCGGGGCCCGCGGGTGGGTTGTCTCCTGTATAGCTGTCTCCTACAAAGAGCAAAAAGACTTTCCTTATGCAAACCCTAATTAAAGTCTTGGTTTAAAAATTGATAAATTTCCTGCCAAACTTTTGCCATAACATTCTTCAAAGTATGGTCGGTATCAAGTTCTATTAATTCTATCCCGGAGCGTTGGACAACAAATTCTCGACTCGCTTGAATAGGAATCACATTGTCATTTACACCATGAAAAATTAAAGTGGGTAAAGTACGTTTTAAATTTTTTTCTTCATACTCGATTAAATCCTGCATAAAATCATAACTCAATAGTAAATATTTTTTTTCTCCATAATGGTATATCCAATAATTTCCTCTTTGCTGCCATTTTTGTAATTGTTCTTCTCCTAAATTTTGTTGCCAATGGGATAAAAATTTAAAGGCTGGTGCAAGTAAAATTATTGCTTTAATATTGAAATTTCGTTCTGCTAAAAAAGTAGATGTTAAACCACCAAAGCTAGAGCCAATTAATATTATTGGTGTAGATTTTTTTGTTATTTCTGATTCTACTTGATGAATTTGTCTTGTTAAAGTTAGGTTGAAAAAATCATTTTGATTTAAGTCAAGAACATTAAGATTGAGGTTAATTTCGGCGAAGCGTTCCTGTAAATATATGGCTTTATTAGATTTGGGACTAGAGGCAAATCCATGTAAATAAATATAAGTGTAATTATTCAGCATTTTTTTAAGTCAAATTGAATATAAAAATTAGCTAGGCGTTAGGTAAAATTGAGTTGAATAAGAAAGAAGGAAGAAGTGGATGGGGACTCAAGCTTAAACTAATTGTCAACACTCTGTAGACGGCGGGGTATTAAACCATTTCTCAAAAATTTTTCTACATTTTCGCATTGCAGGGGAGTAGGTAGGCACGTTGCATAAGGGCGTCCGTACAGGGAGAAATAAACATAAGAATAATTAACATTAAATGAGCTGCTAATTAGCAAAAAAATGTTCGGTCTGTGCTAATTAGTTGATAACTGAAGTATTATTCAAGTATAGCATTAATGGATGGGAATTGGTATTAAACCCAAAATCAAAAGTTAATTAGTAGTCATAACACAATCTTATAGCAAATTAAAAAAGTTTGCTAAATATCCTCAAAAAAGGTTTTATATCATGTCCGGTAGCATCGGTATTGTATAGTAAAGGTAAGCAACAGGCAACAGGCAACAGGCACCGAAGGCTTAAGAGCCAGAAAAAAAACTTAAATTTCCTGTAGGTATCCACACTAACTTTGACACAAACGATTGCCTTCGGACATGATATTAAGTGCCTGAAAAATTGACTAAATTTACCGAATAATTAAGGTTTAAAACCTCTCCTTGGCTGCGCCACGAGCTGTCGCTCTACAAGGATAAACAAGAATTTTTTTTCTTTTTTATCCCCTGAAAAGGGTCGGCTTTAAACCACAATTTTCGGTAAAAGTTTTACTTCTTTGAAAATTGCTGAACAATTCCCTCAAGAAAATAATTTGATTCTATTTTTGGTTTCTTCTATTTCTTTACTTTCCCAAACTTTAAGAGAATGAACGGCAGAAAGCAAGATGAATTTTCATAGTATTGCCGTTTGTTCTGATACTAAGGTGGGGAAAAATAAGAGAAAATCTAAAAATGATGATATGGCGGATATTACAGTTAATGATTTAGCTTTTCCTCCTACAACTAATGCTCAAGATATTATTGAATATTATCATGCTTTTAATCCCCCCAACCCCTCTTTGAAAGGGAAGAAACAGGAAAAGTCACCTTTGAAAGGGGGGAGGAAGAAAAAGTCCTTTTTAAAAGGGGGGAGAAAGAAGAATTTCCCCTTACTAAGGGGGATTTAGGGGGGTTATTAACTGTTATTTTTTCTACTTATCAATCTATTCAAGCAATATCTGAAGCTCAAAAAATTGGTTTACCACAATTTGATTTAATTATCTGTGATGAAGCACATAGAACCACGGGAGTAACTATTGTTGGAACGGATGAATCTTATTTTGTGAAAGTTCATAATCGAGATTTTATTAAAGCTAAAAAACGGCTGTACATGACAGCAACTCCGAAAATTTATAGCGATGATACTAAAGTTCAAACGAAGGAAAATGATGCTTTTTTATGTTCGATGGATGATTTGGATATTTACGGTCAAGAATTTCATCGTTTGGGTTTTGGTGAAGCGGTTAGTACTGGTTTATTAACTGATTATAAGGTGATGGTTTTAGCAGTTGATGAAAAATTTGTCAGTGCAACTTTTCAACAACAGTTAGCTGATGCAAATAATGAGTTGAATTTGGATGATGCGGTGAAAATTGTTGGTTGTTGGAATGGTTTATCAAAACGTTTACTTAAGGATGCAACTGGGGAGGAAATAGAAGATAATTATCCGATGAAACGGGCGGTTGCTTTTTCCCGTAGTATTAAAGATTCACAGAAAATTGTTAAATTATTTGCTGATATTATTCATCAATATCAACAGTTAAATCCTGATGATGAGGAGTTTTTACAATGTGAATTAGATCGTGTTGATGGTACACAAAATTCTTTGGCAAGAAATGGAAAATTAGAATGGTTAAAAGCTGACACTAATACTCAAGAAAATATCTGTCGAATTTTGTCTAATGCCCGATGTTTATCGGAAGGGGTGGATGTTCCGGCGTTGGATGCGGTTATTTTTCTTACTCCTCGTAATTCTGTGGTGGATGTGGTTCAGTCTGTGGGGAGGGTGATGCGGAAAGCTGAGGTTCAACAATTAATAATTAATAATTAATAATTAATAATTAATTATTACCTCTCCTTGAAAAGGGATAGGATTGACTAATTATGAAAATTTTTCTTTATTATCCCCTTAAAAGGGGAGGCTTTAAAGCACAATTTTCGGTAAAAAGTATGGTTATATTATTTTGCCTGTGGGTATTCCGGCAGACATTTCTCCTGATATTGCTTTAAAGGATAATCAAAAATATAAACTATTTTTGATGTGTATTCAAATGGAGTCAAAACAAATCGTGATACTTGGGTTTATAATTTCTCTCAACAATTAGTTATTGACAATATGACGAGAATGATTAATTTTTATAATCAACAAGTTGAAGGGTTTCAAAAATATTTAAAGGGGAAAATAATTACTGATGTTGAACAACGGAAAAAACAAGTAGAAAGTTTTATTAATGCCGATCCTAAAAAGATAAGTTGGTCAAGAGGGTTAAAAAACGATTTAGGAAGATTTATTAATTATGAATTTTCTCATGATTCTGTATTCATGGGAATATATAGACCTTATTGTAAAAATTGGGTTTATTTTAATAAATATTTTACAGATGTAATTCCTAATTTACATTTCCACGATACAAGTCAATGTTTCCCTCTATATACCTACGAAAAACAAAGCGACTTAGGCTCACTATTTGCAACAAACAACACAGAAGAATACACCAAAAAATCAAACATTCCCGACACTATCTTAAAAGACTTCCAGAAAAAATATCAAGATAAAACCATCAACAAAGAAGACATTTTTTATTACATTTATGGAGTTTTTCACTCCCCAGAATATAAACAACGGTTTGCAGCAGACCTGAAAAAAAATTTACCCCGCATTCCCTACACCAAAGACTTTTGGAAATTTAGTAAAGCAGGAAAAGAATTAGCATATTGGCATTTAAACTATGAAACTATAGAACCTTATGAATTAGAAGAATTTAAAAAAGATTTATTCTTAAACGATGAAGATTATCGAGTCGAAAAAATGACATTTGGTAAGAACAAAAATGGCATAGATAAAACCATCATCATCTATAACAGTAAACTGACCTTATCACAAATTCCCCTAGAAACCTACCAATATATAGTTAATGGAAAATCAGCATTAGAATGGGTAATAGAAAGATATAAAATTACCAAAGATAAAAATAGTGGAATAGTCAACGACCCCAACAATTGGTCAGAAGATTCCCGTTATATAGTAAACTTAGTAAAAAAGATAGTCAGAGTCAGTTTAGAAACAGTCAAAATAGTTAACAACTTACCTGGATTAAACGAGAGAAAATAGCGATCGCCATTTCAGTTATCAGTTATCAGTTATCAGCTACTGGTAGGGTGTGAAGCGCGCTAGCGTAACACACCAAAACCCTATATCTATTTTCACTGCGTAAGTCCTGATTAAATCAGACCTACAACCTACAACCTACCGAATAACTAAGGTTGAAAACCTCTCCTTTAAAGGAGAAACAAGGGGTCGATATTCGGAGCTTCCCGTAAGGTGGGATGGCGCAATTCGGAGCGGTTCTGCAAGAACGGGTCTCGGAACTTACCGACCATCGACCAAGAGAAGAAAAATTTTTCATGATTAGTCAATGCTATCCGTTTTCAAGGAGAGGTCATTTCAGTTATCAGTTATCAGTTATCAGTACCGATCGCTAAAGCATAAGGCTTGAAATATTGAACTGAATATTTTTTCATCCCCTTAAAAGGGGAAGCTTTGGACCTCATTTTTTGGTAATAATTAACAATTAATTATTAATTATTAATTTTTGAACACTTTCTTCAACGTAAAGTTACTAACTCTTCTGAAGTGGAGGGGTGAATACCAATAGTGCGGTCAAAGTCTGCTTTAGTTGCACCCATATTAACAGCGATCGCCATTCCTTGGATAATTTCTCCTGCATCTTTACCGACCATGTGTACTCCTAAAACGCGGTCAGTATTACTCTCAACCACCAATTTTACCATTACTTTCTCATCTGCACCCGTGAAACTGTGGTACATTGGGCGAAACTTGGCACGGTAACATTTGATAGAGTCACCAAATTTTTCTTTAGCTTCTGCTTCTGTTAAACCGACAGTAGATCCTTCTGGTTCTGAGAAAACTGCTGTGGGAATATTTTCTAGAGAAACCGATCTAGGAATATTACCAAATTCTGTATCAGCAAAAGCACGACCTTGGGCAATAGCAACAGGAGTTAAATTTGCTTTATCTATACAGTCTCCCACCGCATAAATATTTGGTTGAGTAGTACGACAGTTTCCACTAACGGCAACTGCACCTCTCACTGTTTCTACTCCAGCATTTTCTAAATTCAAACCTTCTAAGTTTGGTTTGCGACCAGTTGCACAGAGGAAAGTATCGACAATTAGAGGTTCGGTATTTTCTCCAGTTAAGTGAACTTTTAACCCTTCTTCGACTTTCTCAATTTTTTCTACATTTGTATTGATGCGGAAGTCTACTCCATGTTTTGTCATTCCTTCTTGAATATTGCTGCGGATGTCATCGTCAAAACCTCGCAAAATTAAATCCCGACGAATAATTTGAGTAACTTCAGTACCGACACCATTCAAAATTCCGGCAAATTCCACACCGATATAACCGCCTCCCCAAACTGCCATTCTTTTTGGTTGTTCCTTGAGGTGAAACATTTCGCGGGAAGTAATACTATGTTCAATTCCGGGAATATTTACTTTGTCTGCTTTCCCACCGACAGCAATTAAGATTTTGTCCGCTGTGATTTTACGATCGCCTACTTCTACAGTATGGGCGTCGATAAATTTGGCATATCCTTCTATTAGTTCCACTCCTGCTTTTTCCAGGAAACTGATGTGTAGTTTATTCAAACGTAGAACTTCTGTATTTACAGCATCTATTAATTTATACCAATCAAAACTAGGTTCTACTTCACTCCAACCGTAACCTACCGCATCTTGATACAAGTGGGAAAATCTCGAACCGTAAACCATCAGTTTTTTTGGGACACATCCTCTAATAACGCAAGTCCCTCCTACTAAATCATTTTCAGCGATCGCTACTTTTGCCCCATAAGATGCCGCCCTTTTTGAAGATGCTAACCCACCCGATCCTGCACCTATCACAAATAGATCGTAATCGTATGCCATAATTTTATATCCTCTGATTGATATTTTAATTATTTTGTTGTTTGTATTTTTAAATTATACCTGTTATGGCTTCTCATGTAATTCTGTCATTAGGCAGATCGGTTAAATAAGGACAATAATTTAGAGATATCCAACTACTACTTTACAAATAGATCGTAATTGTATACCATAGTTTGATATCCTTGGATTAATTTTTTATACAATTTTTGAGAGTAATAGATCGTCTAAATTAAGCTGATGAATATCCCATTAAAGTTTGGTTTGTTTCAATTCCAACGATATAAACCAGCTCCCAAATAATAGCCTGCACCAAATCCAACTATTGCACCCAGAATATTACTTTTTGATTCTAGATACTGACGTTCAAAAAACTTTTTCAAAACAAAAAAACAACTCGGTGCAGAAAAGTTTCCGTATTCATAAAAGGATTCAAAAGATGGTTTTAGCTGTTCCTCAGTTAATCCTAAAATCTCCGACTTTCCAAACTGAGATAAAACAGTTTTTCCCCCTTGATGAATTGACCACTCTTCAATTTCAGATAATCTCAATTTATTCCGATTTAGTAAAGGATTAATAACCAAATCTACCACTTTTGGAGGAATGACTTTACTCACCCCATCTCCAAGAACAAAAACATTTTCATCCATATAAATTTCTTGACCTGAAATAAAGTTCGTACAAACATCTAATATCTCTATTTGTGGTTGAGAAATTAAATGATGCAAAGATTCTGGCAATACCATAAAACCAACTGCACCATCAGAAAAAATCGAATTTGCTATCATACTTGGATTGAAATAATCATTTTTTTTGTCGTAACAGATGTTGAATATATAGAAACACTGATCGAAAATATAGACAAATACTCCTTTCTCAGTTTTATTCGCTAAATTCACCGCTTGTTGTAACGCAAAAAGCCCTCCCCCACAGCCAAGATAAGACATATCCATTGGCAAAATATCTCCAGATAAACCTAGTTTATTAACAATTTGAGCAGAAATGCTAGGTAAAACATTTTGGTGACTGGAGATGTTATAAACAGTTAAAATATGTCCTATTTCTGCGAATAAATTAGACGGAATCACCTGTTTAAATAATTCGCACCCCCAAGCAGCAGGATGGTAGAAATCCCTCGCCAAATATTTATCGGGAAGCTTGGCCATATCTACCGTAGAACTTCGTTTTCTAATTTCTGTTTTTTGTACAAATTTTCTAGCTAAACGATTGACACTTTCACCACAAATCGAGACTGGATAGATTAAATCTATGGCTTCAAGAGAATCATAAACCAAACCCAGAGATGTTTGAATATTTGACAAAAAAGCAGCCATTTTTTTTCCAATTTCTGATTCGTACTTAACAATTTTTCAGCAATAAAATAAAACAGAAAAGGCGAAATGTCTTTCTTGTAATATTATAGTTTCTCGTCCTCAGCTTAGTTTATAGGGAAACTTCGGCGATTTACCCACCAATAAAAAGTTTAATAGGGAAGGCCATCAGGAAACAAAAGAGAAATTCGTTTTTCTCGCATCTTCGCTTCCTCAACACAAATTTGCTCAATGGAATCAACTACTTCTTTTTCCACCCCTAGTTTTTCTGCTATTTTATAAACGTTTGCCCGTTCATCTGGGTGAAATTTTCCATCAGCACTACAAGCTTGAATGGCAACATAAATAATTAGACGACGACCAGATTTATCTACAGTAGACGTACCTAAAACATCAAGCAAATTCTCATCTGCGGAGTAAGTTTTAGCCAACTCATATCCAGGATTCCGTAATGAGGCAGCGCGACCAACAACCCAATTTCTTTCTTCTGGTGCTAGTACGCCATCACCTTTTGCACAAATAAGAACTGCTTTGATGAAAGTCTGATAATCTTCATCTAATGGAATAGCTTTGAAGCCATATAATTGGTTCATCATCCATAGTTTGCCGTCTCGATCCATATCAGACATATTTTATCCTCGATTTCTAGCTTTTCGACTACATGGATATCATACTATTTTATTACGCAACAACTCTACCTGTAGGGTCGTTTTCAACAATTAATAATTAATAATGGATAATTGATAATTACCTCTCCCTAAAACGGATAGGATTGAATAAAAGTAAAATTAATTCATTGTTTCTCCTTGCTCATAAGAGGCTTTAAACCTTAATTATTCGGTAAAATTAACAGTTTTTCTACATACTATTTTCTCAATTTTTATGTTTTTTTTCAATACTTTTATCTTAATTTTCATGGAATTAGGATTGTTTGTTCGTTATAGAATGAAACTTAGAATCAAGCATTTTTTTCACAGGAACCCCTGCAACTAAATGTCTTTCCACCACTGCCGAAACCTCATAAATATGAACATGACTATACCAAACTTCCTCCGGCAAAACTAAAACCATTGGACCATTGCCACATTGCCCCAAACATCCACTTTTTTCAACAGCAATATTAGGCAGATCGAATGTCTGAAAAGCAGCTAACACTTTTGCCGAACCTTGTTTCCGACAAGTACGATTTTGACAGACTAATAAACGTCTCTCAACTTTACTATTTTCCACCATAATTTATCCCTGTTATACCAATTCCCAAAACCCAAAAATAATGTATACTTCATTAAAACTTCAGTTATTAGGTAATTAACATAAGTCGAATAACCTTTTTACTACTTTGAGGTAAGTTAATGTTAATTATTCTTATGTTTAATTCTCCCCTACTCCCCCACTCCCTTACTCCCCTACTATGCGAAAATATAGAAAAGTTTTTGAGACATAGTATTATACATCATCCGGCAATAAATTTTTAGCAGCTAACCACTCACCATTAAATAATTTTGATTGATAACGAGCGCCACTATCACATAATACAGTCACAATAGTATGGCCGGGACCCATTTCTTTTGCTAAAGCAACTGCTGCACCAACATTAATTCCTACAGAACCTCCCATAAATAAACCGTCTTTTCTTAATAGTTGATAAACTACTCTTACCGCTTCCTTATCATCAACCCTAATTGCATCATCAATAGGAACATTTTCCATATTTTTCGTAATCCTACTATTACCAATACCCTCAGTAATAGAACCACCTTCTGTAGAAATTTCCCCAGTTTTCACATAACTATAAATCCCACTTCCCATCGGGTCAGCTACAACAGTTTTCACTTGCGGATTTTTTTCTTTTAAAAATAATGAAACACCAGCAAAAGTTCCACCAGTACCAGTAGCAGCTACCCAAGCATCTACTTTTCCATCTGTTTGTTCCCAAATTTCTGCTCCAGTTGTTTCATAATGAGCGATTCTATTTGCCAGATTATCAAACTGATTTGCCCAGATAGCATTTTCCATTTCCGAGGCTAATCTACCTGACATTTTTACATAATTATTCGGGTCTTTATAGGGAACCGCAGGAACGGGGCGAACCTCTGCACCTAAAGTTCTCAAAGCATCCATTTTTTCAATAGATTGAGTTTCAGGAATAATAATCAAACACTTATAACCTTTAGCATTACAAATATGTGCCAAACCAATTCCTGTATTACCAGCAGTTCCTTCCACAACTGTTCCACCAGGCTTCAATAAACCTTTTTCTTCTGCATCTTTAATAATATAAAGAGCAGCTCGGTCTTTTACCGAACCCCCTGGATTCAAAAATTCTGCTTTGCCTAAAATTTCACATCCAGTTTCTTCACTGAAGCTATTTAATCTAATTAATGGAGTATTGCCAACTGTACCGATAAAACCTTGTTTAATATCCATTTTTTGACCGATATTTTATTTACAAAATATTATTTTACCAAATTTTGCTCATCTTTAAAACAAATCCAGGCAATATTGAGTCTCCACTCAGACTCTCTGGATTTTCTAAACATTCGGCAGGCATTCCTGGACGATAAATATAAACTTTCTGTTGCTTTCTATCAATTAACCAACCTAATTTTACCCCTGGTTCTTCCAGATATTCTGTCATTTTTGCTTGAAGAGTTTTCAGATTATCT
>JAXHSW010000181.1:0-19920 GCA_034190295.1 Cyanobacteriota bacterium
TAACTATTGTCCAATAGTAACAATTGCAGTCGCACAGCGATCGCTCAAGAGAAGAGCAATAACTATTGTCCAATAGTAACAATTGCAGTCGCAGGGCGATTAAGCTGCCGCAAAGCTGCCGAATGGCGCTCAAGAGCAGAGCAATAACTATTGTCCAATAGTAACAATTGCAGTCGCAGGGCGATATAACTGCCGAATGGATGTTAAGAACGCTACTTTCATGCAACAAAGCCATTATTTATCCCTACTTTGTAGAACGTTGCATACAACGTCCCTACCGCCTACTCCCTCTTTTCTGGAGAGGTCTAATAAAAATGGAACTAAATATAATTTTATTTGGTCAAAGATAAAATAAACTGGCTAAAATAAGTGCAAGCATTTCCTGGGGAATGCTGATAAAAGTTGAGCTATTTTTTAGAACTCAAAAGTGGTGGAGGAAAATTAATGATAAAAATTTATAAATGGCATCCTGTCCTTGCTTTAGTTGTAATATTAAGCACCATAATCAATTCCAAATTATTTGACCATAAAATAATAAAACCAGCACTTGCTCAAACAACCTTAAAAGATATAGAAAATCATTTTGCTCAAGCTTGTATTGAAGATTTATTAGACCGAAAAATAATATCTGGCTATAATGAAAGTCAAACATTTCGCCCTAATGCACCTGTAACTAGAGCGGAATTTGCTGCAATGATTACTAGGGCTTTTCCAGATGCCAAATTAGTGCGCGACCCAATTAAATTTGTAGATGTTCCTCAAAATTATTGGGCTTATAATGCCATTCAAAAATCTTATGAAATGGGTTTCCTATCCGGATATATTGGCAAAACTTTTAACCCTACCCTCAAGATTACAAGATGGCAAGTATTAACAGCTTTAAGTAAAGGATTAAATTATCGAACAAGTGCATCTGTGGAACGAAGTTTAAACGCAACTTTTGAAGATGCAGAAGCAATTCCTGAAGAAGCAAAAAAATCTATTGCCGCAGCAACAGCAAAAGGTATTGTTGTCAATTATCCCAATGTGAGAAAACTAAATCCTAATCGAGATGCTACTCGCTCAGAGGTGGCTACTTTTCTCTGTCAATCTATTGCAAATACTGAAACAAGTAATGATGGTTTAGTTTCTCAAGTCCCTTCAGAATACATTGCTAAAATTGAGATAGATACTCGATCGACAACTACCGCAACTGCACCAGAAACTACTCCAGAATCTACGGCAAATACTAACTCAGAAACTACTCCGGAATCTTCTACAGAAAGTACAGAACCACCAGGAATAGTAGAAAGGTTTGGCAATGGTAATTTACAAGCAGAAATTATTTACGAACAAGCAAATAATACAGATTTAGTCAGCAACTTAAATCTGAAAATTATCAGAGATGGAGAAATTATTTTAAATGAACCAATACCAGTTAAATCTTTAGCAAGTGACTCAGAATCTGATACTGAAACAGAAGTATTAGCAGGTAGATTTGTGAAAGTACAGTTACTAGACTTAGATGGAAATGGAGAATCAGAAGTATTAGTAGATTTAGTAACTATAAATAATAGTGATGTTGTATTTGATGGTGGTACTTATTCATTGATTTATCTCTACGAACCAACACGAAATAAATATTCTATGCTGCGTCATTTCTGGGGAAATGTCAATTATAGACTCACAGATTTAGATAAAGATAATATTCCAGAATTTCAAAGTGTTGATAGTAGATTTGCCAAGGTATTTTCTAATATAAATGATGCGAAATTTCCCGTTCGTATTTGGCAGTATCGTCAAGGAGAAATGTTGGATGTTACCAGGCAATATCCAGTACAAATAAATACTAGCGCTTCGGAACTTTGGCTGGAATTTTATCAGCGTTCTAGTCAAAATAAAAATGTTAAAGGAGTTTTAGCAGCTTATCTAGCAAATAAATATTTGTTAGGTCAAAAAGAAGATGGTTGGCAATTAATAGAAAAGGTATATCAAAACAACGATCGCGAAGTATATTTTGATAATTTGCGTCAATTTTTAGCAGATAAAGGTTATGATAGCGATCGACAAATTAGTGGAAATGTAGTTGTGCCTGAAAATACTACTACAGAAACTCAAGAAACCGTTACCTTTGCAACTAATGAAACGGAAGAAAATTCACCCCAAGTAACTGAAAATACAGACACAACAGAAACAGACGATAACCCTGAAATACAACGACCCGAAATTTCACCTCAAGCAACTACAGAAACAGAAAATACAGAAACACCAATAACACTTCCACCAGAAACAACACAAACAGACGATAACCCTGAAATACAACGACCCGAAACTTCATCCCAAGCAACTACAGAAACAGAAAATACAGAAACACCAATAACACTTCTACCAGAAACAGAGGATAACGCTGAAACACAACGACCCGAAAATTCACCCCAAGCAACTACGGAAACAGAAAATACAGAAAGACCGATAACACTTCCACCAGAAACAACACAAACAGATAATAACCCTGAAACACAACAACCCGAAACTTCATCCCAAGCAACTACAGAAACAGAAAATACAGAAACGCAGCCAGATATTAGTAACAGTCTAATCCCTGCACCAAGGTTAGTTCGCTCTCTATCTAACCCGCAACCAGATTCTGCTTTCTCCGTAGCAATTAGTTTTGATGGAGAAATATTAGCCAGTAGTCGCGGTCAAGATATCCAACTGTGGAACTTACAAACAGGCGAATTGCTAGATACTTTATCCGACCATCAAGCTAATGTGCGCTCAGTAGCAATTAGTCCAGATGGAAGAACTCTAGCTAGCGGAAGTGGAGATGGTACAGTAAAATTGTGGGATATTCCTACAGGAGAAATGCTCGTCAGTTTTTGGCATTCTGGTGTAGTCACTGCAGTTGGTTTCACTGCTGATGGCAGAACAGTAATAGGATGCAGCGCCGATCGCGGAATGAAATCTTGGGATATTTATACAGGGGAACTACTACACAGGATGAATGGTACTCAACCTATTGCTTTTGGTGCTGGTGGTCTGCGCATGGCAGCTAGTGGAGGACCGAGGTATATTCGACTGTGGAATGTAGAGCAAGGACAATTATTAACAAATCTTTCTATACCTAATACAAATAATAATGGTGGTATAGAGGCGATCGCTTTCAGTGAAGATGGGCAAACTATTGCTCATGCGATGAAGGGAGAAAGTAAGGTTTTAGTCTGGGATGTGGAAACCTGGAAAGTACGTTATACTCTAGAAAAACATTCTCAGCCAATTAATGCGATCGCAATTAGTCCAGATGGAAAAATACTTGCTAGTAGCGGAGAGGATGGTAATATTAATCTGTGGGATCTTGGTACTGGAAAATTGTTGAGAAGTATCAAAGGTTATGGTGCAATTGTTTTTAGTCCAGATAGCAAACAACTTGTAAGTGTTTCGCAAGATAATCTTATTCAGCTCTGGCAAATTTACGGGTCTGCGATCGAGCAATAAGATTAATTATTACCAAATCCGGTGATGAAAAGCTAATTTATCCAAATCCTTTTAACCCTTATATACTTTGCCTTACCTTCACAATAAATCTCTCTTCGCGCACCGGATTTAGTATAATACCTCGGTTTCTATAAACCAGAAGGTGTGCGGAGGAATTGAAATCTCCTTTCCGTACCGGAATGCTCCGCAAACACACACATTTACTGCTGACTGCTGAGGTGCTAACTGCTGATTGCTTATTTAACCAACACTAACTTCATCAGTATTAACTTCTGTAGCTCCATTAACACCGCTAGCAATATTCACTAACTGGTCTAAATCTTCCTGAGTGGGAACCTCTCCTTTGAGAACTACAGTGCTGCCAGTTTGAGCTACCCAAAGATTCTCAAAATCTTGAGTATCTGGATCGTCATCAAAAGCAATAGCAACTCGTTTCGCTAGACCGCTTTGATCGTATTCCCCATTTGGGCCTACTCTTTCTGGAGGAGTAGACTCATCCTGGGGTGCAGGGTTGGCAGCTGCATTTTCGGGTTTATCCCCACCAAATATCCGAGAGAAAAAACTTTTTATGCCCATAATTTGTAATTATTTAGACTTAAGTTACGATTTTCAGATTACATCTTTATGGTGATACTATACCTCTTCCGTTAGACTAATTTTTCAATATTTTTTGGGACAACCAAAGTATCAACCCACATACGGAATGTCGGATAGAATTATCAACTAGGTAGTAGGTTGGGTTTAACTGCTGTTCAACCCAACAAAAAAGTGGTGTTGGGTTTATCCTACGGATAAGCTGCACTAACATTCTTCAACCCAACCTACACCTAAATCCTCCTGACTTCTGACTTCTGACTTCGCGCCTTCTGACTTGCGCGTAGCGCCATATCATCCCTTCAAAGAGACCGCTGAGGATCTTTCTACACAATATTCCGATCCCATCAAATCTTCCGTAGGAGCAGTTTCAAATTTAATTGGCCTCAACTGCACAGCACAAGCTTTTAACTCTGGTTGCCCAGACTCAGGACAAGCTTGAGGATGAGTCAAAGCATTTGCCTCTGCTTGATTTGCCCATAGTGCGCCCCAGTGCATGGGCACAAATACAGTCCCTGGAGTAATAGCTTTAGTCACTTTTGCTGGAAATCTTGCCCAACCTCGTCGCGATCGCACCTCTATCCAATCATTTTCCTCAATCTCTAACTTCTGCGCATCCTTGGGATGAATTTCTATAAACGGCATCGGGTGCATTTTTCTAATTTTATCAATGCGTCCCGTGCGTGTTTGAGTATGCCAATGACCATATAAGCGCCCTGTTGTCAACACAAAAGGATAATCAAAATTTGGTGGTTCTGCTAAACCTTGAGAGTAAAATGCAGCAAACTTTGCCCTGCCATCAGGAGTATTAAATCGGAAATTAGTATACAGACGCTCCTGAGATACTCCACTACTATCAGGACAAGGCCACTGGAGCGGACCCTTTTCCCGTAATCGCTCGTAGGTAATATCAGTCTGGTCACAGGGGCGATCGCGTGTCAACTCAAGAAACTCAGATCTAACTGCTTCCGAGTCAGCAAAATCAAACTGATTTGTAAATCCTAAACGGCGACCTACCTCGGCAAAAATTTCCCAATCTGCTTTTGCTTCTCCCAGGGGGTCGCGGAATGCAGAACACAAAGTCACCACTCGCTCCGAGTTTGTCATTGTTCCTGTTTTTTCTCCCCACTGAGCAGCAGGTAATAACAGATGAGCATATTCTGCTGTTTCAGTAGGATAATAAGCATCCTGATAAACAGTAAAAGGCGATCGTAACAAAGCTGCCTTAGTCCGCTCTAAATCTGGCATACTCACTGCCGGGTTAGTCGCTGCAATCCATAAACAACCTAATTCCTGGCGTTCCAAAGCTGTAATCATCTCCCAAGCAGTACGACCAGGAACAGCAGAAATTTGCCCTGGAGTCAATCCCCATAACTTTTCCAAATCAGCCCGATGTTGGGGATTTTTCACCACCCGATAACCAGGCAAAATATGAGCCAGTCCACCAGCTTCCCTACCACCCATAGCATTAGGTTGACCAGTGAGTGAAAACGGTCCTGCACCCGGTTTACCAATATTACCTGTCATCAAATGCAGATTAATCAGAGTCCTGACCTTTGCCGTCCCTTCAGAGGACTGATTCATCCCCATTGACCACAAAGATAAAACTTGCTTTGACTCACTCCAATAACGAGCTGCCGTTTCCAAATCATCCAAACGAATACCGCAGTGACGTGCAACTAGATCGGGCGGGGAATGACGAATCACATCAGTGTATTCAGGAAAACCAGTCGTACATTCATCAATGAATGTCGCATCGATCGCTCCCCAACGCATGAGTAGATGAGCAATACCGTTGAGTAGATCGATATCCGTACCTGGTCGAATAGCCAAATGCAAATCTGCTGCTTCCGCTGTTTTAGTACGACGGGGGTCTACCACAATCATTTTCACTTTCTTATTTTTCTTGTGGTGAACCCGCAGACGATTAAATACAATGGGATGACATTCAGCTGTATTAGTACCGATTAAAAATGCACAGTCTGTTTTTTCTAGATCGTCGTAGCAACAGGGGGGACCGTCGGAACCAAAACTTTTAATATATCCCGATACTGCCGAAGACATACAGAGACGAGAGTTAGCGTCAAAGTTATTAGTTCCCAGACATCCTTTGAGCAATTTCTGTGCTACATAATAATCCTCTGTTTGAAACTGACCAGACCCGTACATACAAATTGCATCTGGTCCTTGAGTGAACCGTACAGTTTGAATCCGATTAACAATCCGATCGAAAGCTTGATCCCAAGTCACACGACGGAAAGGCTCATCTAGGGTATCGCGCATCATTGGATATTTGAGGCGACTTTTATCCAATGATTCTGCAACAGTGGCGCCTTTAACACAAACTTTGCCTTGACTCGAAGGATGAGAGCGATCGGCCCGTACTTGCCATATTGGATTACCTTTGCTGTCTCGATTTGTTGCTTTTCCGGCAATTGCTGGTGGTAATACATCTAAGCCACAGCCAACTCCACAATAAGGGCAAAGAGTTTTTGTAGGTTCCATAGTTTACTTATAAAAAAATTTTCTCTGCAGACAAACAAGTGAAATTTACGCGAATATCATTTACACTTAGATGCTAATAATTTAATTTTATATTTTAGCAGAAGTTTTTCTCCTGCTGAACTTTCCCTGATTTTTTGCTATTTATAATTAATATAATATAATACTTAATATCAATATTTAAGTTTAATTATAGAGAATTTAATTTTTGTTTATTATTGAATACTTTATGAAAAATTATCTGTCACATTGGATACGTTTTAAATAAATCTTAACTAGCTATCAGCTCTTCCTGACGGAATGCTCCGCAAACAGCATTTAGCTGGAGCGCTAAAATTCGAGGGTTTAAGTCCCCCGCTATATTTGAAAAATTAGCGGTGCACCTTTAATGGGGGATTCAAACCCCCATTATATCATGTCCGGTTGAATACTTATAATTAAAATAGTAGGGGAGTGGGGGAGTAGGGGAGTAGGGGAGTAGGGGAGGCCGGGAAAATAGAAAGATTTACTGTTGAAGCACTCATGATAAGTTTTTTCATCACTAATTATCCGGACATGATATTATACACCTTTAGAAGCTGATAGCTGACCGCTGACCGCTGACTGCTATTTCAAAATATCAAATTTTTTCATGGAACAAAGAGTTATGTCAAATCCGGTAGCAGTTGATATAACTGTCCCATTAATACACCTACCACATTCCCTAATCACCAGAGTTTTACTGCAACTAAACCAGATGAAATCAATAGGTATTAGTCTTCAGCAAACATAGGAACAGATTCTAGATTCACTTCCTCTTCCTCTTCATCCTTATGGTGCTCGGCAAATGAACCCTCTGGCTCTTTCAAGAAGAAACCACACAGGAATGCCACAATCATTGCCATTACACCGAGAACTTCAAAGAAAATTCGATTACCAACAGCACCTTCAGGTAATAAACTAAACAAAGTCAGATAAACCACCGCACCCACGTTACCATAAGCACCGACATTACCAGCAATTTGACCTGTCACTCGGCGCTTAACTAGGGGAACTATAGCAAAAGTAGAACCTTCAGCAGCTTGCACAAAGAAAGAACACATCATAGTAAGTAACACAGCCAAAGGTAGCCACCAACCTTCACCTACACGACCAAATGTAAGATAACCAATTCCCATCCCTGCAGTCAATACTGTCATTGTCAACTTCCGACTGCCAAGTTTGTCTGAAATTAAACCACCACCAGGACGAGATGCCAAGTTCATAAAAGCATAGCTAGCTGCAATCATCCCTGCCATTCCCTTACTGAGTCCAAAAGAAGTCTCGAAGAAGGCAGGGAGCATCGAAACTACTGCTAACTCAGAACCGAAGTTAACAAAATAAGTGAGTTCTAAAATTGCTACTTGAGAAAATTGATACCGATCGGCAGGAGGATAACGCTTTTCACCTGCTATCAACTCTTTATTAGCTGACCAACAGTTATAAGCTTGGAAAGCATACAAACCGAATAGCAGTAGCCAGACAATATAAAGTTGACCTTGAGATAGGAAACCAACTTTACTCAAGCGCCAAGCTAGTAAACAGAGTACTCCGGTTAAAGGAAGATTCATCAACATCAGGAAGAGAAAATCTTTCTGGGTGGTAACTTCTAAACCTGTGGCACGCTTAGGTTTTTTATAGACCTTACCAGGAGGAGTATCTTGAACATTGAAGAAATAAAACGTACCATAAAGAGCAGCTATAATACCTGTTAGAGCGATCGATAACCGCCAGTTCAATATATCACCGGAACCAAAAGTTAAAAAAGCAGCTATACTAGGGAGGGTAAAAGCAGCAGCAGCAGAACCAAAGTTACCCCAACCGCCGTAAATGCCTTCTGCCAAACCTATTTCTTTAGGAGGAAACCATTCAGCTACCATGCGGATACCAATAACGAAACCAGCACCGACTACACCTAGTGCTAAACGGCTGATTACTAACTGGCTAAAATTCTGTGCAAGAGCAAACCCAATACAGGGAATAGCTGCATACATTAGTAGCAGTGAATAGGTAATTCTTGGTCCGTATTTATCTAACAACATCCCAATGATAATTCGGGCAGGTACTGTTAGTGCAACGTTACAGATAGCAAGAGTTCTTACTTGAGAAGTTTCTAAACCGAAGTCTGCTTTTAATGATGTTGCTAATGGGGCTAAGTTAAACCACACAACAAATGATAGAAAGAAAGCAAACCAAGTTAAATGGAGGATACGGTAACGGCCTCGAAAAGACAAAAGTTCTGTTAACATATTAATTACAATTATTAGGACTATGTAGGGTCATTTCAGTTATCAGTTATCAGTTATCAGTACCGACCACTAAAGCTGGAGGCTACGAAAATACTGAACTAAATATTTTTTCATCCCCTTAAAAGGGGAGGCGCATACCCTCATTTTTTGGTAAAAAACAAAGATTAATTTGCCTGATAAGTCTCGCTCAAAATAATTTTAGACAGTTATGAGATTTGTGAAGTGTCTGAGGTAGGTGCTACTTCAAAGCAATCAATTAAGGTTTTTCCTGATAGTATAGTAGTTTTGCAGAAATTATGGTGTATGTACTTTTGAGATTTTTCAGCACTTCAGCATTAAATATTAAGTTTCTTACTTTAATCGCTATCAGTGCTATTTTTATTTAGTAGTCCTAATTTTAATAAAATTCTACCTAACACCTACCACATATAGCGCTATGCGCAAGTCAAAAGTTAGAAATTAGAATTAATCTCTGACTAACTTTGAGTTGCTTGGTGCGCGTTCCCTCTCTTGGTCAGCATTCCCATGGCGAGAGAACCTCGCCGAGTTCCGACTGCTTGCGACTGTCGTCGTGGGGTCGCATCCACATTGATAAATGTCCGCGCCCTATTTGCGTAGTGCTATATTACTTCAAACCAAATACCTATTGGTACTTAGAGATTTTTTCTGCTATAAAGTTGCTGTTTGCGCAGCATAACCTAGGAAAAGTCAATCTATGCAAGGGAAAGACATCTGGCGCTCCGCGCAAAGCAAAACTCAAAAGTCAAAAGTTAAAAATAATCCCTGATGCTCGTTTGAGCCTTGATAAATGTCCGCACCCTTTGTTTCGACTGCTATAAAAGCTATAAAAGTGGCTAAAATCACTATTGCTACTGGATTTATAGTTCATAAAAATATAGTCAAATATGACTAATCCTTATTTTGCAGGGGTTACCCTGACTGGGTGAACTACAACACCCTCTATCCCATAGTCAAAGGCATTTGGGACTGCTTTTTTCATAATGTTCAAAGAACCGTTCACGTAACTCATTAATTAATCCAATGCTTGCGGTACGATACCTTTTTGACTAAAAATTCTCTCCCTGTATAGATTTAAGGACTTTTTTGCTCGGTCTTTGTCTAAGTCCGACTATTGATTTACCCATTGGTTAACTTGAATTACACCATTGGGAGTTAGTAGGACTAAATATTCTGCTGTTGGTTTGTTAGCATCAGTAGTACTAGAATTAGCCAATTTTGCTAAAGGTGTTTCTGCAATATACTCGGAAGCTGCTTTATTGATATGTTCATACTCGGCAATCATTCCTGCTGAGTTCATTGTGACTCGATAGGCTAAATTTTCAGAAAAAGTAGGATATTGTTGCCAAGCTTGGTCGATCTGGTTGTACAGCATTGAGTTTAACTTCTCAAGAGTATTTGAGTTAGTAATTTTTGGCGCTGCTTGGGTTTGTGGAACTGCCGCCATAGTTACTTCAGTTTCTACTGATGCAGTTTCTGCAGGTACTGTATTGACTACTGAAGCTGACTGGGTAGTATCAACCGCTGGAGGAACTACAGAAGTTGATGGAGTAATAGTAGATTCTGATGTGGATGTGTTGGCTGCAATAGGAGCAGTATCAGTGGTGGATGTAGCAACAACTGTTTCTTCTTGTTGTTGAGCATATTCTGCTAGAGAGCGCTGCCAATTATTGGTATAAAAACCAGCAAATAGTGTTAACCCGACTACAGATATAATTTTTAGACCTAGAGATTTTGCAGTTTCGGATGAATTGTTAGAAGTATTAATTGTAGTAGACATTGTTGAGATTCTCCTTGTTGTAGAAATATTGTGTTTTGAGTGTAAGAAATTTTAGCTATGAAACTAAGGAATGAGAAATACTATATCAAGTTAAGAGTCAACTTGCTACAGGACTCGAAAATTTACTTTGGTTGAGCGTCAAAATTTTCAATTAGCAAGTTCCGCAAAACAGGTTTGAGGTCTTCACAGGGAATACCTTTTTGAACGCAACTGCCAAGTTTAGCATCTTTGCCAACGGTGCCTCCCATGTACAGGTCAACACCCTCTACCATTTTACCATCTTTGCGTGCTTTAGTGCCCATCAAACCAATATCTGCAACCTGTGGCTGTCCGCAAGAGTTGGGGCAACCAGTCCAGTGAATGCGTACTGGTTTTGAGATTGACAGTTCAGCTTCGAGTTCCTTTACCATTGCCATAGCGCGACTTTTGGTTTCAATAAGAGCAAAGTTACAAAACTGTGCCCCCGTACATGAAACTACGGCCCGAGTTAATGGTTGAGGATTAATGGAAAACCTTTCTAGCAGGGGTTCGCCAAGGAACGCTTCGATTCTAGACTCTGGAATATTAGGAATTATACCATTTTGTTCTACAGTCAGCCTAATTTCTCCATTTCCATAAACCTCAGCTAGACGGGCTAGGTCAAACATATCGTTAGCATACAACCTACCTACCGGAATGTGCAACCCTATATAGTTTAATCCTGGTTGTTTTTGTTTGTAAACCCCTATATGGTCGCGTTTTTCCCAGATAATTTCGTCTTTTGGAGCTTCTGTTTCTAGAGTTTGCCCCATTTGTTGCTCGACTTTTGAGCGGAATTTGTCTAGACCTAATTCGTCTATTAACCACATTAGACGAGATTTATGACGATTTGCTCGCGGTCCATTATCGCGATATACTTCTAATATAGCTCGGCAGATGGCAACTACTCGCTCTGGTTCTACCCAAGCATCAAGGGGGATAGCTGCTTCACAACGTTTGGCGGAGAAAAAGCCACCTACCAAAACGTTAAAACCAAATTTATTATCTTTGTAAGCGGGAACAAAGGCAATATCATTGATTTCCGCATGAACAGAATTATCACGACATCCAGCGATCGCTATATTGAATTTCCGTGGTAAATTGGTAAATTCTGGGTTGCCTTTGCTGTTGCCAGTAATCATGTCTTGGACTTGCTGTACTAACTCACGGGTATCGTACAGTTCGTCTGCATCTATTCCTGCCACTGGGGAACCCGTGATATTACGCACATTATCCATGCCTGATTGAACGCTAGTTAAACCTACTTGTTCAAATCGACTGAATATGTCTGGGATGTCTTCTATTCTAATTCCCCGCAGTTGCAAGTTTTGCCTGGTGGTAATATCCGCGCTACCATCTTCACCGTAGCGTTGGACTATTTCTGCCAAGACTCGCATTTGCTGATTGGTAATTATTCCATTTGGCATCCGCATCCGCAACATAAATTTGCCTGGAGTTACTGGTCGGAAGAATACACCTAACCATTTTAGTCTGTGGTCGCGGTCAGTCTTGTCTATTGCTTCCCAACCAATATTGGCAAATTGTTCTAGTTCTGTTTTCACTGCCAGACCATCTTTTTCTGCTTTAAATTTCTCAAATTTATTTAGTTTTTCTTGGCGTTCTACTGTGCCAGTCATTTATATTATCCTCATTTGTAGGCAGTCTCTTAAGGAAGTCAGAAGTCAAAACTCAGAAGTCCGAAGTTAACTCACCTCTAACCCAACCCAGGAGGGGAGCTAGCAGGAGAAGGGGATTTGAGAAAAGCTCCAAAAACCCGATCGCTTTTTAAGGCGGGGTTGCGGGACTCTTATGATTTTGATAAATTTTTGAGCAAGTGACTATTGAGATACCTTGATTGACTCAATTACTAATTTTGTTGAGTCGGCAACTAGAAAATCAAAATGTTTAAAATTTCTGTATCTGTTGTCACCATTTAATTCAAACTTTTATTAATTTGTTGTTGACTAATGTAAATGAGTTTCAAGAAAATGTTCGTATTCTTTGTTACAAAACATATATTTTTATGAAGTTTATGTATATTAAAAATGCGTTTATTGCATTTTAGATGCAAAAGAGTTATAGATATAAGGACAAGGGCTATTGATTAATTGATAATTGATAATTGATAATTACCTCTCCCTAAAAACGGATAGGATTGAATGATCGTGAAAATTTTTCCTTGTTTCTCCACGGCGAGTGAGAGGCATTAAACCTTAATTATTCGGTAAATGTTCTATATCTTTTGTCCTGTAATATCAAATCCGTTTAATTGGACATAAAAAAAATTCTCCAATTGCCATAACGACCCTCATCTTGTCTTATCTTTCTCCTCCTGAGGAGGTCTTTCCCTTCCTGGGAGGGGCTAGGGGTGGGTTGACTTCCCCTCCACGGTCGGGGTTAGGGGTCAGGGCTAATTCATTGCCTGGGGAGAATATTTACAACCCTATATTTTTTGTGATCTCCTGTGCTTCCCACACGGACCACACTCCCCACACGGACCACACTCCCCACACGGACTACACTCCCCACACGGACCACACTCCCCACTCTCTGGTGACAATAAATAGACCCTGGGGTTAGGGGTGGGTAGACTCCTTCTGACTTAACCATTCTATGGCTTTTTAACCGGATTTGATATAATTCAAAATGTGGGTAATCTTAAAATCAAGAATCTATAAGTCATTTGTCATTATTTATTAGACAAAAAGTAAAAGTAGCTAAAATGTAAATATATATATTGGGAATGTAAATATATATATTGGGGTGGTCAGACGCGCCTTATAGCAGTCGAAGCAAAAGGCGCGGGCAGCTCAAAAGCTTAAAACTGAGACAAAACAAGGTTTTTCCTTCTTATCTATAAAATCTTACTTTTAACTTTTAACTTTTGACCAAAAAATAAGGTCAATAGTTTCCCCCTTGGCTGCGTCGCGAGCTACCGCTCTACAAGGGGATGAAAAAAAATAAAGTTCAATATTTCAAGCTTCTGACTTTAACTAGAGATACTGATAACTGATAACTGAAATGACTTATGTTTGAATATACTCCTACTGGACAATGCTATCTCTGGAATCCTAATTTAGTTAGCTTGCATTTAATCTCAGATAGTCTGATTGCTATTGCTTATTTCTCTATCTCTCTAATGTTGGTTTATTTGATCCAGCAAAGACAAGATTTACCTTATCCTTATCCTTATATATTCTGGCTATTTACTATCTTTATAGTTTCTTGTGGGACAATCCATCTTCTAGATGTGTGGACATTATGGTATCTCACTTACTGGTTTTCAGGAACTATGAAGGCTATAACTGCCATAATTTCATTGTTGACAGCTTTTGAACTCCGTATTCTCATACCTCAAACCTTAGCATTGTCCAGTCCAGCAGAACTAGAAAAAGCAAATCAGGAACTACACAAACAAATAGCAGAACGCCAGCGCATAGAAACTGAATTGCGTAAAAGTGAAAAACGTTATCGCGAATTGGTTGAAGACCAAACAGAGTTTATTGCTCGCCTTCAAGTGGATGGAACTTTACTTTTTGTCAATGATGCTTATTGTCGTTACTTTCACAAACAAAAAGCAGAATTAATAGGTCAAGTTTTCCAACCTATGATTTTTCCACCGGATCTAGAAAAGATTGAGAGTTTATTGCAGTCCCTCACCCCTGAAAATCCTGTAGGGGAAGTGGAACATCGGGTAATAGTGGCAGAAGAAATACGCTGGATGCAATGGGTTAACCGGGGAATATATGACACCCAAGGTAAGTTAATTGAAATTCAGTCAGTGGGACGAGATATTAGCGATCGCGTAGCTGCACAGGAAGCACTGAACCGAAGCGAAGCTAGATTTCGTGCTGCTGCGGAAGCAAGTTTAGATAGTTTCTTTATCTTTGAGAGTCTGCGAGACGAAAAGGGAGAGATTATTGATTTTATTTTTGTAGAGCTAAACTCCCATGCTGAACAACTAATTTCCATGTCTAAATCAGAGGTATTGGGAAAAAGACTGTGCGAATTAATTCCGGTCAACCGTACCGGAGGTTTCTTGGAAAAATACATTCAGGTTGTAGAAACGGGTGTAGCTCTCATAGAAGAATTTTCTATGGGTGCTTTCGGGCCTCATGTCTCCTGGTTGCGGCACATGATAGTTCCTCTAGCAGATGGTATTGCTATTACTACCAGAGATATCACCGAACGCAAACAGATGGAAAAAATATTGCAAGAAAGAGAACAACGCTTCCGTCTAGCTTTTGACAATGCACCTATTGGTATTGCTCTAGTATCAACAGATGGAAAATTTATCCGTGTTAACCATGCTTTGTGCAAAATGCTGGGTTACAGCAAACTTGAATTGATACAGTTAACCTTTCAAGAAATTACTTATCCTGACGATCTAGCTACCGACCTTGCCCTTGTGCAGGAACTCTTAGAGGGAAAAAAAAGCTACTACAATATGGAGAAGCGCTATATTAGCAAGCAAGGTAATATTGTCTGGATAATTTTGAGTGTTTCTCTAGTAAAAGAGACATCAGGTGAACCTCTGTATTTTATTGCTCAAATTCAAAATATTACTCCCCGCAAACAGAATGAAGTTGAACAGCAAAAGCTCATTACTAAGCTAAAAATCAGTAACCAAGAACTAGAGGATTTTGCTTATGTCGCTTCCCACGACTTGCAGGAACCACTGCGGAAAATTCAGACCTTTGGCGATCGCCTCAAAGCTAAATATGGGGAAGTTTTAGATGAAAAAGGACAAGACTATCTACGAAGAATGCAGAATGCTGCCAATAGAATGCAAATTCTAATTAGAGATTTATTAAATTTCTCCCGCGTTACGACTAAAGCACAACCGTATATATCTGTAGACCTTTTTGAAATTGTTACACAGGTTATCGGGGACTTGGAAAACCGCATTGAACAGACAAAAGGTCAGGTGGAAGTAGGAGAGTTGCTAACCATTGAAGCTGACCCGACGCAAATAAGACAATTGTTGCAAAACCTAATTGGCAATGCACTAAAGTTTCATATACCAGAAAAACCTCCCATTGTCAAGGTAGAAACAAATTTACAGTGGGAAATTAATCAAGTTCAAATTATGGTATCCGACAATGGAATTGGTTTTGAGGAAAAATATTTAGACCGAATATTTATACCTTTCCAACGACTGCATGGTAGGCAACAATATGAAGGCACTGGCATAGGGCTGGCAATATGTCGTAAAATAGTGGAACGTCACAACGGTAATATTACTGCTAATAGTATCCCTAATCAAGGAACTACTTTTGTGATTACTTTGCCCATTGAACAAACTGTGGATAAGCAGAAGGAATAAATCTAAGTTGAATAAAAAACCAGTACCAATTCTCATGGCCGAAGATGATGAGGACGATCGCCTCCTGGCGAAGGAAGCTTTTGAGGAAAGTAAATTACTTAATCAGCTATATATTGTTGAGGATGGGGAAGAATTATTAGATTTTTTATATCATCGAGGTGCTTATACAGACCCCGCAATTTCCCCCCGACCAGGAATAATTTTGTTAGACTTAAATATGCCAAAAAAAGATGGCCGAGAGGCTCTCGAAGAAATCAAGGCTGACCCTAACTTACGTTTAATTCCTATTGTAGTTTTAACTACTTCTAAAGCAGAGGAAGATATCTACAGTTCTTATGAATTAGGAATTAGTTCATTTATTGTTAAACCAGTAACTTTTGAGGGATTAATAGAAGTCATGCAAAGTTTTAATAAGTATTGGTTGGAAATTGTTGAACTTCCTCCTATAAAATACTGAATCTATTGCCTCAATTTCTCTAGTGTCGCTACGCGGAAGTTAAAATTCAAAATTCAAAATTCAAAATTCAAAAGTATTGATTGGTAAGGCTTTTAGGATTTTGTAACTGGTTAGTTATTTCTGCCATCCTGCACTAGATATATAGCAATGTGTGCTGGCATATTTAGGGTTTGCATAAGGAAAGTCTTTTTGCTCTTTGTAGGAGACAGGAGACAACCCACCCCTGCTAAAAGACTTTTAAGAGCATTCCCTAACTATAATTCATAATAGGTAAATTCCAGCAGATTTTCATGCAAAAATACACTATTAATATTCTTCTAATAGAAGATGATGAAGATGATTTTATCGTCATTGATGACACCTTGTCAGAAGTAGAGTCACCAAAAATATCCCTGGATTGGGCAAATACCTATGAAGGAGGTTTAGCTGCAATACAAACAGGAGAATATGATATTTGTTTGCTTGACTATCGTTTAGGAGAAAAAGACGGCATAGAATTACTCAAAGCAGCAATAGAACTGAATTGTCAGACACCAATTATATTCATCACAGGTCAAGGCGATCGAGAATTAGACCTACTGGCAATGAAAATAGGAGCAGCAGATTATTTGAATAAATTAGAAATTCGAGAATATACATTAGAACGAGTAATTCGCTATGCAATTGAAAGAAATAACAATTTAATTGCCCTCAAAGAAAGTCAAGCTAAACTACTAGAAGCTCAAAAAATACCCCATTTAGGTAACTGGGAATTAGACCTAAAAACACAGAAAATAACTTTGTCTGATGAAGTATTGAGGATTTTGGGTCTGAGTGAGACTCAACAGCAACCAACTTATTCACAATTCCTGGAAATGTTCCTTCCCGAAAGTAGAAAATTATGGTCAGAAAATATGGCTTTAATATTAGAGAAAACACAAAAGTGTGAATGTGAATATGAAATAATTCGCCCAGATGGAACACTGAGATATCTTTATACGAAGACGAGTTTAATCACAAATAGTAACTTAGAACCGATCGGTATATTTGGGACAGTTCTGGATATTACAGAGCGCAAAATAGCCGAATTAGAAGTCAAAAAAATTAGACAACAAGAGCATTTATTAAGTCTGATAATAGACAAAATTAATCAGTCTTTAAACTTAGAAGAAATATTAGAAACGACAGCAGAGTCGGTGCGAGAGTTTTTGCAGTGCGACCGCGTAATAATTTACCGTTTCTTACCAGATGGTAGTGGTCTTGTAGAAAAAGAATCTTTAGCGTCAGACTGTTCTTCACTTTTAGGTATGACAATTGCCGATCCATGTTTTCCCAGCAGCAATATTTTAGAACGTTACAAACGAGGTTATGTTAGTGTTGTTAATAATATTAATGAATGGAAGGTTAAATCATGTTATGCCGATTTGCTGAGACAATTTCAGGTAAAAGCAAATCTAGTACTACCGATCTTAATTACAAACGAAACTGAAAATAAAAATCATACTGAAAAATCAGAAATTCATGTATGGGGGTTATTAATAGCTCATCATTGTCGAGAAAATAGGCAATGGGAAATATCAGAAACCGACTTATTAAGACGCTTGGCAGGTCAGACAGCGATCGCTATTCAACAAGCTCAACTTTATCAATATGTAGAAAACTTAAACCAAAAATTAACAGATAAAAATTTATTTTTACAACAAGAAATTACAGAAAGAAAAAGAGCTGAGGCCGAAATCAGGTTTTTATTAGAAACTACTAAATCTATCAATAAAGCCGATGATTTTAATTCTGCATTAGCAATTATTATTCAGTCTTGTTGTCAATTAATTGATTGGGATTTTAGTGAAGCCTGGATTCCAAATCAAGATACTAATTTGCTCGAATATAGTCAAGGTTGGTATCCTCAAGAATCAGATTTATTTGAGTTTAGAAATAGGAGTCTGAAACTAACTTTTAGTCATAATAAGAGCTTGCCTAGTAGAATTTTTGCATCTCAAAAATCAGAGTGGGTTGAAGATTTTTCAACTGAGTTAACACTAGCTGTTAAAGCAGAATTAAAAACAGCTTTTGGAGTGCCAATTATTGTAGAAAATAAAGTTTTGGCAGTGTTGATATTCTTTAACAAAAAGGTACTATCTAAGCAGCCACATCTCATGCAATTAATTGAAGCAGTAGCTACTCAATTAGGCTCTCTAGTCCAACGTAAACAAGCAGAAGAATCTCTCAGAATAGCAGAACAACGATATCACGAGATAGTAGAAAATGCTGTTGATGGTATTTTTCAGACAACTCCTGATGGGCGTTTTATTAGTGCAAATATGGCATTAGCAAGAATGTATGGTTATAATTCGCCAGAAGAGTTAATCAAGAGTCTTCAAGATATTTCTCGCCAGGTTTATGTGGAAGTAAACCGACGGCAAGAATTTATATTGGCAATGAAAGCAGATAATGCAGTGTATAATTTTGAGTCCTTAGTATATTGCAAAGATGGTAATACAATTTGGATTTCTGAAAATGCTCGCGCTGTCAAAGATTCTCAGGGGAAATTATTATATTATGAGGGTACTGTTTCTAATATTACCGAGCGAAAAATAGCACAGGAAGCTTTGAAACTTCAGAAACAACAAATGCAAGAATTGTTGCTAAACATTTTACCAGCTAAAATTGCTAAACGCTTGCAAACAGGAGCAAGAGCGATCGCTGATAGTTTTGATGATGTGAGTGTGTTATTTTCTGACTTGGTAGGGTTTACTGAATTTTGCTCAAATGTTTCTGCTACAGAACTTGTAGATTTTCTGAATTTGATTTTTTCGGAGTTTGACCAACTAGCGCAAAAGTATCGCTTGGAGAAAATTAAAACTATTGGAGATGCTTATATGGTAGTTGGTGGTTTGCTAATACGACAAGAAGATCATTTACAGGCGATCGCTAATATGGCACTAGAGATGCAAGTTTGTTTAGATCGTATTTGCGTTCAACAACAAATATCTCTAACCCTACGAATTGGTATCCATGTTGGACCTGTGGTTGCTGGAGTTATTGGTAAAACTAAATTTATCTACGATCTATGGGGTGATACTGTCAATACTGCATCTCGAATGGAGTCTAGTGGTATTGATGGTAAAGTTCAAGTTACCTCTGTGGTATATCAGCGACTCAAAGAAAAATTTGTATTTGAAGAGCGAGGTGAGGTTTCAATTAAAGGAAAAGGAAATATGACTACCTATTTACTGAAAGAAAAAGCAGACTAAGATGTAATATCAAGTTGCTGATTAATATCATGTCCGGTAGCATCGGTATTGTATAGTAAAGGTAGGCAATAGCTCCGAAAGGCACCGAATACTTAAGAGCAAGAAAAAAAACTTAAATTTTCTGTAGATATTCACCCTTGGGTTTACACAAAGGATAAAGTGCGGACATGATATAACCACAATTTAACGCGCGTCATATAGAATCCGGTTGAATACTTATTACATGAGATGGGGGGATGGGGAGATGGGGG
>JAXHSW010000182.1:0-19829 GCA_034190295.1 Cyanobacteriota bacterium
GGGAGCATCTCTATTGGGTTCACCAGGTCAGGGAAATCATTCAGCAGCTAATGCGTTTCTTGATGGTTTAGCCCATTATCGTAGGGCTATGGGATTACCGGGATTGAGCATTCATTGGGGTGCTGTTTCTCAAGTGGGAGAAGCAGCCGAACGAGGAGCAGATGTGAGGGTGAGTAAGCAGGGTATAGGTGCAATTTCTCCGAGTCAGGTTTTAGAGTCCCTAGAGCTGCTGATGAGTGGTTCGGATGTGGAAGTGGGGGTGGTGCCTATTGAGTGGTCACAGTGGCAAGAGAAAGTGGCACAGTGGCAGTTTTTGGCGGATTGGTCACAAACAACTACTTCAACAGTTACAAAGGAAACTAATCGCCTTTTAGAACAATTAAAATCAGTTTCCTTTATGGAACGAGAAAAGATATTAATTGCTTATATCCAAGATCGAGCAGCTTCACTGTTAGGCATGAAAAATTATCAAATAGATATACAAGAATCCCTAAATCAAATGGGATTAGACTCTCTAATGGCAATAGAACTGAGAAATATGGTTCTCACTGAAGTAGAGGTGGATATTCCGATTACCTTCTTTATGAAAAGACTGACTATTATAGATTTATCAAATGAACTAAATAAACAACTAGCTCAAACTGATAAACAAGTCATTACTCCAGATAATGAAGAGAAACTTGAGCTAAATAATGTAATAGAGGTAGAACTATGAATTTAGTTAAATTTTGATAATATCTTTACTTTGAAAAGAGTCAGGTTTATAGACTGATGGGGAAAAATTAAGAACAGAAGGCTCCCAAAAAATATTGACCCCAGATACTATCAGTAAACTGAAGCAGTACAAAACTGAAATATTACAGTTACTGCAAGAACAACAACTAAACAATGTAATACGAGGTATAATTATGAACTTAGTTGATTTTTTACAAGATATTTCTTTGAAAGGGGTCAGGTTATGGACTGATGGAGAAAAATTAAAAACAGAAGGCTCCCAAGAAATATTGACCCCAGATACGATCGGTAAACTGAAGCAGCACAAAACTGAAATATTACAGTTACTGCAGGAACAACCAGATATATTGCAAGTCTACCCTCTTTCCTATGGTCAAAAAGGTCTAAGGTTTTTGTGGGAACTAGAACCACATAGTTATACTTACAACGTGTCGTTTGCTGTTCGTATTTACTACGAAGTAAATATAGTAACTTGGCAACAAACCTTTGAAGTTTTAAAGCAACGCCATCCTATGTTGCGTACTACTTTTCCAAAGCTGGGTCAAGAATTTATTCAACGAATATATAAAGATAAAGAACTAGATTTCTTGCAAATTGATGCTTCTGGTTGGAGTGAAGATGAATTATATACAAAAGTTCTGAAAGCTCATCGTTATCCTTTCGATCTGGAAACACAAACAGTAATGCGAGTTAGGTGGTTTTGTGTATCTACTCAAGACCATATTATGTTATTGACAATACATCATATTGGATTGGATGGTTGGTCATTAAATTTAATTACCAAAGAAATACCAGAAATATACCAATCTCTACAAACTGGTTCTGAGGTATCTCTTAGTCAAATCAATGGTTCTTACCAAGATTATGTTAATTGGCAAAGGAAATTATTAGAAAGCCGTAAAATAGATAGCCTCTGGAGCTACTGGAAACAAAAACTTTCAGGCGAGTTACCTGTGTTGAATTTACTCACAGATAGACCACGACCGCAAATACAGACCTTTAATGGTGCTGCTTATCATTTCAAGTTATCTGAAGAGCTTACACGGCGACTTAAACAACTAGCTCAAGAACAAGAAGTTACTTTATACACGACCCTGTTAGCTACTTTTCAAATACTTCTATATCGTTACACTGGTCAAGAGGATATCTTGGTAGGTACTCCTACTTCTGGTAGAACTAGACCAGAGTTTGCTCCTATTGTTGGTTACTTTGCCGATCAAGTAGTTATGAGGACAGATTTATCAGGAAATCCTCGTTTGATAGACTTGTTAATCCAAGTAAGCAAAACTGTGATAGAAGCATTGGAGCATCAAGATTATCCCTTTTCTCTGTTAGTACAGCGCTTAGACTTAGAGCAAGACTCCAGTCGTCACCCTCTATTTCAAGCCTACTTTCTACTACAAAAATACCAAGAATCTCAAAATGTACAAAAACTGTTTTTTAGCAGAACAAACACTTTGGTAGATTGGGGTGGATTAAAAGTAGAACCTTTTGCTTTAGATCAGTATGAAGGTTTGTTCGACCTAACATTAGAAATGGTTGAAGATGACTCATGTATGCTGGCATTCATCAAATATAATACAAACCTATTTGATGAGTTGACTATTGCCAGAATGGCTAGTAATTATCAGGTTTTGTTGGAAGGAATTATAAATAATCCCGAGCAAAGAGTAGGGCAACTAACTTTATTGACGGATACACAACAGCAGTTACTGGTGGAATGGAATAAAACAACTACGGAATATCCACAAGACAAATGTATTCATCAGTTATTTGAAAAGCAGGTAGAGCAAAGGCCGGATGCAGTAGCAGTAATTTTTGGCCAGGAAAGTTTGACCTATGCAGAATTAAACCAGCAGGCTAATCAGTTAGCTCATTATTTGCAAAGTTTGGGAGTTAAACCTGAAACTTTGGTAGGTTTGTGTGTAGACCGTTCTCTCGAAATGATGGTGGGATTATTGGGAATACTTAAGGCAGGAGGTGCTTATATTCCGATAGATCCTAGTTATCCCCAACAACGGCTGGCTTATATGTTAGAAGATGCTGCTGTACCAATATTACTAACAACAGAATCATTACTGGAGTTGATTCCAAACCATCAAGCACAAACTGTTTGTTTAGATAGGGATTGGCAAGGCATATCTTTACATTCTCAGCAAAATACTGTGATTGATGTTAGTCCTCAAAATTTGGCTTATGTGATTTATACTTCTGGTTCAACAGGCAACCCTAAAGGAGTTCAAATTCAGCATCAATCTCTAGTTAATTTTCTAGTATCCATGAATAGTTATTTGAAGTTGACCAACTTGGATACTTTGAATTCAGTTACCACAATATCATTTGATATTGCAGCCTTGGAACTGTATTTGCCACTAATAGTAGGAGCATCAGTCATAATAGTTTCTCGTGAAATAGCAATGGATGGCAATAGGCTGTTACCCCAACTATTGCAGTCTGGAGCAACAGTAATGCAAGCAACTCCAGCAACTTGGAAAATGCTGCTAAATTCAGGTTTGTCTAATCACAAGTTACAAATAAAATTATTGTCTGGCGGTGAGGCTTTACCTACTCAATTAGCTAGTCAACTACTGGAGATAGCAAAAGAAGTATGGAATCTTTATGGCCCGACAGAAGCTACGATTTGGTCAACAATTAAAAAAGTAGACAATCAGTTAAAACAAACCGAAGATAACAATGTTGTTACATCAATTGGTCGCCCCATTGCCAATACTAAAATTTATATTCTAGATAGTTATCTGCAACCAGTTCCCGTTGGAGTTCCTGGAGAATTACACATTGGTGGCATGGGTTTAGCTCGTGGCTATCTCAACCGACCAGAATTAACTATAGAGAAATTTATTCCTAACCCTTTTGAAAATTCAGAAGTTCAAAGCTCTAGATTATATAAAACAGGTGATTTAGCTAGATACCTACCTGATGGCAATATTGATTATCTGGGTAGAATTGATAATCAAGTGAAGATTCGAGGATTCAGGATTGAATTGGGAGAAATTGAATCAACATTGAGTAAACACCCAGAGGTGCAAGAATCAGTAGTAATTGCTCACCCCGATAGATTGAATGAAAAGCAACTTGTAGCCTATGTAATACCAAACTTGGACAACCAGTCCCCTAGCGAGCAGCTATCTACAAGTCAATTATCCCTGTGGCAACAAGTTTGGGATAATACCTACAAGGAAACGACAGTTGCTGAAGACCCAAAATTCAATATTGTAGGTTGGAGAGATAGCTATACAGGTCAGCCAATTCCAGAACAAGAGATGCGTCAATGGTTAGACTCTACAGTCGATAGAATTACCTCTCGCCAACCAGAACGCGTACTAGAAATAGGTTGTGGTACTGGTATGCTGCTATTCCAGATTGCTCCCCATAGTTCTAAGTATTGTGGTACAGATATTTCTGAAAAGGCTATTTTTTATATCGAAAGTCAACTGAAAACACTAGAGGGTAATTGGTCTCATGTTAACCTATACAACCTGTCTGCTCATAATCTTCAAGCTTTAGAGACAGAAACCTTCGATGCTGTTATCCTCAACTCAGTTGTTCAGTATTTTCCTAGTATTGAATACTTAGTAGGGGTCTTGGAAAAACTAGTCAAATTAGTAGAGCCAGGTGGCTTTATATTTGTAGGAGATGTGCGGAACCTACGATTGCTAGAAACGTTCCATACTGATACAACAATTAGTCAGGTTCAGGATAATTTGCCAGTTGAAGATTTATGGCAGCGCGTGCAGAAAAAATTAACAGAAGAAGAGGAACTGGCGATAGATCCAGGCTTTTTTAAAGTTCTACAACAGTATTTGCCCGAGATAAGTCAAGTAGAGATTCAGTTGAAGCGCAGTCGTGCTGATAATGAGATGACAAAGTTCCGTTATGACGTAATTATTCATGTGGGAACAGAAGCTTTACCCATCCTTGAGCCTCAAATTTTGAATTGGCAGCAGGATAAACTAAAATTACTATCCATCCATGAAATTTTGGCACAGAAACAATCGAAGATTATCTCTATAAAAGAAGTTCCTAATGCTCGCCTGCAAACAGAAGTTCAGCTCAATCAACTATTGACAAGAAAAGATGAGTTTGTTAATGTAGGGGAAATCCGCAAAGGTTTACCAAAAATTAGTCTTGAATCAGGGATAGAACCTGAAGAATTTTGGATATTAGGTGATAAATTAGGATATAACACTTACATTACTTGGTCAGATATTGATGCTAATGATTGTTACGATGTGGTATTTTGGCAAAAGTCATCAGAGCTAATTTCTGAAAGATTACCCCTTATTTCTATAGAAAAGTATGAACAAAAACCCTGGAGTGCATACAGCAACAACCCCTTACAGACTAAGTCATCTCAAAAATTGATTCCCCAACTGCGAAATTTCTTGGAACAGGTTTTGCCTCAATATATGATTCCATCAGTTTTTGTAATGTTAGGAGCTTTGCCATTAACTCCTAATGGTAAGGTAGACCGTAAAAAGTTGCCCAATCCAAATATTAATAATAGATCTAATACTGAGTATGTAGTACCTAAAACTGAAATAGAACAACATATTGCTAAAGTTTGGCAAGATGTACTTCAGATAGAAAAAGTGGGAATTTATGATAATTTCTTTGAAGTAGGAGGCAATTCATTACTTTTAGTCCAGGTAAGTAGTAAGTTACAAGAACTATTTAAGATAGAACTACAAGTAGTAGAACTTTTAAAGTATCCAAATATTTATTATTTGAGTCAGTATATAAAATCTGAAACTCCCGAAACAAAAAACTTAACTGAAGTCCGGGATGTCCGCGATTATAACTTGAAAGAAGGTAAAAAAAATATGCAGCAAAGGCTAGAACGCAGGCAAAGGCATCGTTCAAAAAATAATATTAGAGAATAATTAAGTTTAATAGTAATTTATTAATTCTAATAGTAAATAAAAATTATAGGAGTAAAAAAATGGAAAGACAAGATGAACAAGATTTTACAGATGATTTAGGTATAGCAATTATAGCAATTGGTGGTCGTTTTCCACAAGCTGAAGACACCAATCAATTTTGGCAGAATCTTAAAGATGGTGTTGAATCTATATCTTTTTTCTCAGATCTAGAAGTGTTAGAGTCTGGTGTGAAGACTGAACTGCTGAATAATCCTAACTATGTCAAAGCTAGTGCCGTTCTTTCGGACGTTGATATGTTCGATGCTAATTTCTTTAGCTATAGTCCCAAAGAAGCTGAAGAAATGGACCCGCAACAACGTTTGTTCCTTGAATGTTCTTGGGAAACAATAGAGAAAGGTGGTTATAATCCAGAGACATATCAAGGTTTAATAGGAGTTTATGCTGGGGTGGGCATGAATGATTATTTACTGAAAAACCTTTATCCTAATAGTGAGATTTCAAGCACAGTTAACTCTTATCAGCTGATGCTAGCTAGCGATAAAGATTATTTAGCAACTCGTGTCGCCTACAAGTTAAATTTAAGAGGTCCAGCAGTAAATGTTCAAACTGCTTGTTCAACCTCATTAGTTGCTGTTCATCTGGCTTGTCAAAGTTTACTTAATGGAGAATGTGATATGGCGCTTGCTGGTGGTGCATCTATCCATCTTCCCCAAAAATCAGGATACTTGTATCAGGAAGGAATGATTGCATCTCCCGACGGCCACTGTCGAACTTTCGACGCTAAAGCTAAGGGAACAAATGGAGGTGATGGCGTTGGAATTGTGCTTCTTAAGCGACTTAATAACGCGATCGCGGATGGAGATGAGATCCATGCAATTATTAAGGGTTCGGCTATTAATAATGATGGATCTTTGAAAGTGGGTTACACTGCACCAAGCATGGAAGGTCAAGCAGAGGTGATTTCAGAAGCTCAAGCAATCGCTGGAGTAGATGCAGAGACAATATCATATATTGAGGCTCATGGTACCGGGACTGAACTGGGCGATCCTGTAGAAATAGCAGCTTTGACCAAAGCTTTTAGGTATAGTACAGAAAAAAAAGGTTTCTGTGCCATTGGTGCCCTGAAAAGCAATATAGGACATTTAGATGCAGCTGCGGGAGTTGCAGGACTAATCAAAACAGTTTTAGCTCTCAAACATAAATTACTGCCTCCAACCCTACATTTTGAGAAACCTAACCCTAAAATTAACTTTGTTGATAGTCCTTTCTATGTTAATGCAACTCTTTCAGAATGGAAAAGTAATGGAACTCCTCGCCGGGCTGGGGTTAGTGCTTTTGGCATTGGAGGAACAAATGCTCATGTAATTTTAGAAGAAGCTCCAGAAAGAATTAAGAAAGGAAATTCTCCGGAACGTCCAGTTAATTTATTAAGTCTCTCAGCCAAAACACCAGAAGCACTGACACAACTGGTTGCCCGTTATCAAAACTATATAGAGACTCATCAGGAATTAGAAATAGCAGACATTTGTTATACGGCCAACACAGGACGCAAGCATTTCAATCATCGCCTAGCTATTATTGCAGAAAATCAACAAGAACTACTAGAGAAACTCAAATCTTACCAAGAAGAAGAACAAGTAAGAGAACTATTTTATGGAGAGTCACCAGCTAATAAGATCGCTCAAGTGGCTTTTCTCTTTACAGGTCAAGGTTCTCAGTATTTGGGCATGGGAAAACAATTGTATGAAACCCAACCAGTATTCCGGCAAGCCTTAGAGGAGTGCAGTCAAATACTAGAAACAGAACTAGAAAAGTCGATTATAGAAGTAATCTATCCGGAAAATCCAGAGTCAAAAGAAGCAGCAAATATACTAGAACAAACAAATTATACTCAACCTACGTTATTTGCTATAGAATATGCCCTCTTCAAATTATGGGAATCATGGGGAATTAGACCCGATGTAGTCATGGGTCACAGTGTAGGAGAATATGTAGCAGCAACAGTAGCAGGAGTATTAAGTTTAGAAGACGGTCTGAAACTAATTGCAGCTAGGGGCAGGTTAATGCAAAAGTTGCCGACGGTTGGTCAGATGGTGTCATTAATGGCATCAGAGTCGCAATTGTATCAATTGATAACTCCATACCTAGAAAAAGTAGCGATCGCAGCAATTAACGGACCCGAAAGTACAGTCATATCAGGGGAAAGTGAAGCTATAGAGGAAATAGTTAAGAAGGCAGAATCGAAAGGAATAAAGAGTAAAAAGCTACAAGTATCTCATGCCTTCCATTCACCATTAATGAAACCAATGTTGGCAGAATTTGCAGCAGTAGCTGAGGAAATAACTTATAATCAACCAAGAATAACCCTAATATCAAATGTTACAGGTAAGGAAGTAAAAGAAGAGATCGCTACAGCCAAATATTGGGTAAATCATGTATGCCAACCAGTGAAGTTTTATGAGAGTATGAAAACTTTGCATGAGGAAGGATATGAACTATTCCTAGAAATCGGACCGAAACCAATATTATTGGGCATGGGGCGTCAATGTCTGCCAGAAGAGGTTGGTGTATGGTTGCCATCATTGCGTCCGACATTAAGTGAATGGGAGCAGATGCTTTCTAGTTTAGGGCAGTTATATATACAGGGAGCAAAAGTAAATTGGTTAGGAGTAGAGCAAGGTTATGCTCGTCAGAAAGTAGTATTGCCAACATATCCATTTGAGAGGCAAAGGCATTGGATAGAGCCTAAAAAGAAACACCAGGCACAAAGAAAAGAAAATAATACTCTTAACCCCTTGTTAGGTAAACGATTTGATTGTGCTGGTCAGCCGGAACAAATCCAGTTTGAATCTCAAATAGCTGCTTTTGACCCAGCTTACCTAGCAGAACACTTGGCATTTGGTACAGTGATAGTTCCTGCTACAGTATACTTAGAAATGGCTCTATCAGCTGGATATTATTTATGGAATTCTCCCGATCTGGTTTTAGAGAATATAGTAGTACAGAAGGCATTGATTTTATCACAAGGAGAAGTCAAAACTATTCAGACTATTCTCACTCCATTAGAAGGTGGTAGCTACAAATTCCAAATCTTGACGAAAAAACAGTTAGAAAATCAACTGATGCCACTGTGGACTTGTCATGTTCAAGGAAGAATTAAATTAGCAGAAGCAGATATCCATTCTAAGAATGTAGACCTGGAACAGTACAAAACTGAGTGTATTCAACCGATAGATGTTAAGGAATATTATCAACACATTCGTCAATTAGGTCTTGACCTAGGAAATAGTTTTCAAGGCATCCAAAAATTGTGGATAGGTTCAAATAAATCATTAGGTAAAGTCGAGCTATCTGAAGAGCTGCTGGGGGAATTTGATTACTTATTACATCCAGCTTTGTTCGATGCTGCACTGCAGTCAATACACGCCAAAAATTTCACAGATCATCAAAATAAGGATCGACTATATTTACCTTTGGAAATAGAAAGGTTAAGGTTTTATCGCCGTCTGGGTAAAAGTGCATGGGCAATTGGGTCGTTTGAAGAAAATGGTGGTCTCATAGTAGCAGATGAGCAAGGAACTGTTATTGCTCAACTTGATGGATTTCGGATGGTCCCAGCAACAAGAAAAGCCTTATTGCGTAGTATACAATCAGATATAAGTGATTGGTTCTATAAAATTGACTGGCAAGTCCATCCAATTGAATCAACAAAATTAACGACTGAAACTCCAATAGGTAATTGGTTGGTATTTGCACCCACACAAAAACTGGCAGAGGAAATAGGTAAGGATCTAGAAAAAAATGGTCATCAGTGTATATGGGTATCTCCAGGTAAAGAGTATGAGTGCTTAAATTTTCAACATTATCAAATAAACCCTAGTGTTGCTGAAGAATTTGAACGACTAATTGAAGAAAATCACGAACTTAAGGGTATACTTCACCTATGGGGATTGAATGAAACTAATGAACTTCTTAACCTTGAAAAGCTACAAAAAGCTCAAGAATTGGGATGTTGTACTCTACTCCATCTGGTAAAGGCTTTAATTAAATCAGGGTTAAGTCATTTACCACCAATCTGGTCTATCACTCAAGGAACTCAGAGTGTTTTAGGTGAAATAGATGTGGTGCAACCGGAGCAAGGGTCTCTATGGGGATTGGGACAAGTTATTGGTTTGGAACATCCAGAATTAGCTAGTAGAAGAGTCGATCTTGACCCTAAGTCTAGTGTTTCTGAAGTAATACCAACTCTAGTTGAGGAGATTTTGTCTACTAATGGTGAAGACCAAATAGCCTATCGTCAGGGAGTACGTTATGTTCCTAGGTTGAGGAGGCAACTACAGCAAAATTTAGGAGAAGATAGTCAACTATCTATCGAAACAGAAGCTAGTTATCTAATTACAGGAGGCTTAGGAGCTTTAGGTTTAGAAGTAGCTCAGTGGCTCGTCAACCAAGGGGCTAAATATCTGGTGCTAACTGGACGTAATGGCCCATCAGAAACTGCCTCTCAAACCATAGAGAAATTGGAAAAAACAGGATGCAATATCTCAATTTTGTTAGGAGATATCTCCAGCGAACAAGATGTAAATCACATATTCGATCAAATTCAGGAATCTTTACCTCCACTTAAAGGTGTGGTTCATGCTGCGGGGGTTTTGGATGATGGGGTAATCCAACAGATGAATTGGGAGCGGTTTACCAAAGTAATGGCACCAAAATTAGAAGGAAGTTGGCATTTGCATAAACTTACCCAAAATATGCCATTAGATTTCTTTGTCTGTTTCTCCTCAATTGCTTCCCTTATTGGTTCGCCTGGTCAAGGAAACTATGCAGCAGCCAATAGCTTTATGGATGCTATCGTACACTATCGTCGAGGTATGGGTTTATCTGGATTAAGTATTAACTGGGGACCTTGGGGTGAGATAGGAATGGCGGCTCGTTTGGCTGGTCAGAATCAAAATCAGATACAGGCAATGGGACTTAATTTCATTAATCCAAATGAAGGAATGCAGGCATTAAGAGGTTTATTATTGAATCCAGAAGCTCAAGTAGGAGTGTTGCCAGTCAACTGGTTTGAGTTCTTTAGACAATCTCCTAAGATGAAAGTTCCATTTTTAGAAGAGTTCATTTCAAGGGAAAAAGTAAAGACTCAAAAAGCAGCATTTATAGAACAACTGGAGGCCACACCTGTAGGGAAGCGTAAAGATTTATTAATAGCTGAGATTCGTTCTCTAATTGCCAGTTTTTTACACATAAAAGATAAACAACAAATACAACCACGCCAATCATTCTTTGATTTGGGTCTCGATTCTCTGATGGCAATAGAATTTAAAAATATTTTAGAGTCTAGTTTAGAGATTTCAGTATCTTCAACATTGTTATTTGACTATGCTACTCTGGAGAGTTTAGTAGATTATTTGATGAATGAAGCTTTATCCTTAGAGTTTGAAGACTCTAATGAAAACAGTGAATTAGAAAACAATGTAGATAGATTTGATGAAGGGTTAGAGGATTTATCCGAAGCCGAAATTGCAGAACTGTTAGCAAAAGAAATAAGTTAATAGGGTTAGAGGATTTATCCGAAGCCGAAATTGCAGAACTGTATAGCCAAAAAATAAATTAATTAAGGAGAATAAATATGAGTCAAAATTCATCTTCAACCGACTATAAATCATTAATGAAAAAGGCTCTGGTAGAGTTACGGGAAACCAAAGCTCAACTTCAAACTATGAAAGAAGCTCAGAGTGAATCAATAGCAATAATTGGTATGGGGTGTCGTTTCCCAAAAGGAGTAGATTCTCCAGAAACTTTCTGGAAGATGTTACATGATGGGGTTGATGGCATAACGGAAATTACCTCTAATAGATGGAATATTGATGATTACTACGATCCTGTCCCAGGTACTCCTGAAAAAATTTGTAGTCGTAAAGCTGGTTTAATCGAACAAATAGAGGGTTTTGATGCAGACTTTTTCAACATTTCCCCCCGAGAAACTGAAAGCATGGATCCCCAACAACGCCTATTACTTGAAGTTAGTTGGGAAGCTCTTGAACACGCTCACCAAATTCCTGAAAAACTCTTTAATAGTCTTACAGGAGTGTTTGTAGGTATTTGTCGTAGCGACTATGGCAATAGAATAATGTTTATGGATTCTACCCCTATTCATTCAGGTACGGGTAATGCCTTGAGCGTATCTGCAGGACGTATATCCTATCTGTTCGGATTTACTGGACCAAGTATGGCCATCGACACTTCTTGTTCTTCATCTTTGGTAGCTGTGCATCTAGCTTGTGAAAGTTTGCGACAGAGAAATTGCAATTTAGCTTTGGCTGCGGGAGTAAATTTACTACTATCACCTGAACCTAGTATATACTTCTCTCAAGCTAAAATGTTAGCTCCTGACGGTCATTGTAAGACTTTTGATGCTGAAGCGGATGGCTATGTGCGAGGGGAAGGTTGTGGGGTAATTGTACTGAAACGATTAAAAGATGCGCTGGCCGATAAGGATAATATCCTAGCAGTAATTCGTGGAACAGCTGTCAATCAGGATGGATATAGTGGGAGTATGACAGCTCCTAGCGGTCCGTCTCAGGTAGCAGTGATTCGTCAAGCTTTGAAAAATGGGGGAGTAGAGCCAGCTCAAGTAAGCTATATTGAAGCCCATGGCACGGGTACTCCTTTGGGCGACCCCATTGAAGTAGGGGCTTTGGGGACAGTGTTTGGCAAAAACCATTCTCAAGAACTACCATTAATGATCGGTGCGCTTAAGACAAATATTGGTCATACAGAAACAGCAGCAGGGGTTGCAGGTTTGATCAAGGTAGTATTGCAACTGCAACATCAACAAATAGCACCCAATCTACATTTCCAGCAACCAAGTCCTTATATTAATTGGTCAGAATTACCTTTAAAAGTACCAACTCAGGCAATTCCTTGGCAAGTAAATGGTCAACCTCGGATTGGAGGAGTAAGTTCCTTTGGCTTTAGTGGCACTAATGCTCATGTTATATTACAAGAAGCGCCAACAGAAAGCAACAAGGAACAGGCAACAGGCAAGAGTAAAGATGACTTAGAACGTTCAGTTCATTTACTAACGCTCTCAGCTAAAACCGAAACAGCTCTTGGTGAGTTAGTTAATAATTACCAAAATTATCTCACAACTCATGCTGAACTAGAGGTGACTGATATCTGCTATAGTGCAAACATAGGACGTAGCCACTTCAACCACAGACTAGCAGTTGTTGCTCCAGATACACAAGAATTGGTCGAAAAACTCCGACAGTATAACAAAAAAGAAGAACTAGCAGGAGTTTGTTCGGGGAGATTGCTAAATAATAACACAACATCTCCTATCGTTTTCCTATTTACAGGTCAAGGTTCCCAATATGTAAATATGGGTAGGCAGTTGTATCAACAAGCACTAACTTTTCGTGAAGCTATTAACCAGTGTGCAGAAATTCTCAGCAGTCTAGAAATATTTAAGGAAACGTCTTTATTAGAAATTCTCTATCCAGCAGAGGGAGATAAGTCTAATTCATTTTTACTAGACCAAACAGCTTACACCCAACCAGCGGTGTTTGCCATTGAATATGCTATCTTCAAATTATGGTCTTCATGGGGTATAAAGCCAGATGTAGTCATGGGGCACAGTGTAGGAGAATATGTGGCAGCTTGCATTGCTGGAGTATTTAGTCTAGAAGATGGTCTGAAATTAATAGCTATGCGGGGACAGTTGATGCAGAAATTACCCTCCGGTGGTGAGATGGTATCAGTAATGGCATCAGAATCTCAGGTAACAGAAGCCATAAAAGAATATAGTTCCCAAGTAACAATAGCAGCCATAAATGGACCTGAAAGTATAGTAATTTCTGGTGAGAGTGCAGCCATAAGAAGTATTTGTAGTTTCTTTGAATCAGAGGGAATAAAGACTAAGCAGCTACAAGTATCCCACGCTTTCCATTCTCCTTTGATGGAACCGATGTTAGTAGAGTTTGAACAGGTAGCCAAAGAAATTACTTATAATCAACCCCAAATCAAACTAATATCAAACGTCACAGGTACTGAAGTAGGAGGAGAAATAACCACTGCCAAGTATTGGGTAGGTCATGTATATCAACCAGTAAAATTTGCTCAGAGTATGAAAACTCTAGAGTCGGAAGGATATGAAACCTTCATTGAAATCGGACCGAAACCAATATTGTTAGGAATGGGAAGACAATGTGTAAAAGAAGATGTAGGAGAATGGTTGCCATCATTACGTCCAGGGGTGGATGAGTGGCAACAAATGTTATCAAGCTTAGGAAAACTGTATGTACAGGGAATACAAATAGATTGGTTAGGATTTGACTCAGACTATAGCCGTCAGAAAGTAACATTGCCTACATATCCATTCCAACAAGAACGTTATTGGATAGAAAACCCAACAGCCCAACTACTGAATTGGCCAAAGAAACAATATCAACATCCCCTACTCGGTGAAAAACTCCACCTAGCAGGAAAAGAAAGTCAACAACGTTTTCAATCGCAGATAGCAGAAAAATCCCCAACTTACCTGAGTCACCACAGAGTATTTGAAAAAGCAATATTCCCAGCTACAGGGTATCTAGAAATAGCTTACTCAGCAGCTAGAGAATTATTGAGTTCACCCCAAGTCGCAGTAACAGATGTATTTATAGTTAAAGGTTTAATCTTACCAGAAACAGAAATCAAAAAAATACAAACAGTTCTCACCCCCCAAGAAAACAATGAGTATAAATTTGAGATATTCAGCACATCAGAAGCAGAAGAGCAACAGGAACCACAATGGACATTGCACATTGAAGGAAAAATATCCACCGATTTAACTCCAACTCCAGAAGCGAAAATCGATCTAGAAAAATACAAGAGTGAATGTAATCAAGCAGTAGACATTCAAGAGCATTATAAATCCTTTAGAAACAATGGAATTGATTATGGCAGAAATTTCCAAGGAATCAAACAATTGTGGAAAGGTGAAGGAAAAGCACTCGCTGAGATCTGTTTAAGTGAAGAATTAACAACACAAGTAGTAGACTATCACATACATCCAGCTTTGTTAGACCTCTCTTTGCAAATCACGGTTCATAGCAAAGAAATCACACTTCATGCTAAAGCAACAAAACAAACAGACAAAACATACCTACCAATAGGAATAGAAAAATGGAAATTGTCTAAATCTCCAGGAAGTAGGGTTTGGGTGATAGCTGAAACGCCATCAGAAAGTATCCTAATATCAAATATTAAACTGGTAGATGACCAAGGAACAATACTTGCCGAACTTCAAGGACTCAGGGTAAAAGAAACAACAGTATCAGACCTCTTGAGAAGTTTGCAACCAGATATCAATAATTGGTATTATCAAATCAACTGGCAAGCTCAACCTTTAATCAGCCAAAAATCTGAACCTCAATCCCAAAAATGGTTGATCTTAGCAGAAGATACTCAACTACAACTATTGAAAGCTCTAGAAGACAAAGGTCATCACTGCATTCAAGTCTCGGCAGGAGAAAAATATCAACAACTAGGACCGCAAAAATATCAAATCAATCCCACCAGTAGCCAAGAATTTCAACAACTACTCCAAGAAAATCAAGGAATAACACAAATAGTACACCTATGGGGAATCAAAAAACTTGAAAACAAAGACAATCTAGAACTAGAAACAATTCAAGCACAAAGTTGTGGTTCAGTACTACATCTAGTACAAGAAATCATCAAAAGCAAACCTGCAAAAAATCCTCAACTGTGGTTAATAACCCAAGGGACACAAAATGTTCTCTCAAATACAGAAGTAATCAACCCAGAATATGGAAGCTTATGGGCACTAGGAAAAATTATTGCCCTAGAACACCCAGAATTAAAATGTAAACGCATCGACTATGACCCCAACATAGAACCGACTCAAATAGCAGATTCCCTAGTAGCGGAACTGTTATCACAAGAAGTGGAAGACCAAATAGCCATACGTCAAGGTAAACGTTACGTAGCCCGACTCGTACAAAAAAAACAGCATGAGCAGTTCCAACCAGTGCAATTAAAACTGGCAGAATATGGAATTATAGGCAACCTGAAGTGGGAAACAATGGAGCGTCGTGTTCCTGAAGATGACGAAGTAGAAATAAAAGTAGCAACGGTGGGATTAAACTTTAGAGATGTACTCAATGCCCTAGGATTACTAAAAGACTACTACGCCAAACACTTAGGAATTACAAGTGCAGAGCAACTCACCTTCGGACTGGAATGTGCAGGAACAATATCAGCAGTAGGAGAAAAGGTATCACAGTGGCAAGTAGGAGACAAAGTCATAACGACAATGGTGCCGGATGGCTTCAGTAGTTTTGTCACGACAAAAGCCGAATATGTCATGGCCTTACCCGAAAAAATGAGTTTCCCAGAAGCAGCCACTCTACCCCTTACCTTCTTCACAGCCTACTACGGGTTACAGCACCTAGCCCAAATCCAACCAGGAGAGAGGGTATTAATTCATGCAGCCGCAGGAGGTGTAGGACAAGCAGCAGTGCAAATAGCTCAACTAGCAGGAGCGGAAATCTTCGCCACGGCTAGTCCGAGTAAATGGGAATTTCTCAAATCCCTAGGAATTAAGCACATTATGAACTCCCGCACCCTAGATTTTAGCCAAGAAATCATGGAGGTCACAGGAGGAGAAGGAGTGGATGTGGTCCTTAATAGCCTGAATGGAGAGTACATACCCAAGAACTTGGAAGTATTAGCTCCTGGAGGGAGATTTGTGGAAATAGGCAAAATCGGAATTTGGGCTTCAGAGCAAGTTAAGGAAAAGCGACCAGATGTCAGTTATTATCCCTATGATTTAGGAGAAGTAGCCCAAGAACAACCAGGTTTAATGGGTCAATTATCAGAGGAATTAACCAAGGAATGGAATCAAGGAAGACTCAAGGCTTTACCTTATAAAACTTTCTCCAGTCAAGAAATTACGGTAGCCTTCCAGTATATGCAACAAGCCAAACATATAGGGAAGGTAGTGGTGGAGATGCCAGAAGTGAGCGCAACTAAAAAGTCAATTCAACCAGAAGCCAGTTACTTGATTACAGGAGGTTTAGGGGCATTAGGATTAGTAGTAGCTCAATGGATGGTTAAGGAAGGAGCTAAACACATAGTATTAATGGGGCGTAGTCTTCCTAATGAAACAGCACAAAAAACCATAGAGGAGTTAGAAGCAGCAGGAGCTACGGTGCGTGTGTTATTAGGGGATGTTTCTGTGCCAAGGGATGTAGAGGAAATTTTTCAGCAAATGAGAGAGTCATTACCCTCTATCAAAGGTGTAATTCATACAGCCGGGGTATTAGATGATGTGTTACTGCGAAACATGGATTGGCAGCAGTTTACCAAAGTTATGGCTCCCAAGGTGCAGGGTACTTGGTATTTGCATCGGCAAACTAAAGATTTAGAATTAGATTTCTTTGTCTGTTTTTCGTCTATGACTTCAATGTTAGGGAATTCTGGTCAAGGAAATTATGCAGCAGCCAATGGATTTATGGATGCGCTAGCTAACTATCGTCGTGGTTTGGGTTTACCAGGATTGAGTATTAACTGGGGAGCATGGGCAACAGGAGGAATGGCAGCGCGTTTAGGGACTCAGCATCAGAGTCGTATAGACAGTAGTGGAATAAGGACAATTGATCCAGAGGAAGGGATGGTGGCATTGGGGAACTTGTTATCAGGGCCTCAAAGCCAGGTAGGGGTGTTTCCGGTGAATTGGTCAAAGTTTTTGACTCGAGTACCTGGTGTGGAGAAAATGCCATTGTTGTCAGGGTTTGTTTCAGCTCAACCATCTTTGAGTCAAAAATCTACCTTTATTGAAAAATTAGAAGCTAAAGCTATTCCAGAGCGTATGGAGCTATTGACAGCCCATATTCGTTCAATGCTGGCTCAAATTTTAGGTATACAAAATGGACAAAAAATTGGAATGACTGAATCTTTCTTTGATGATCTAGGATTAGATTCTCTAATGGCAGTGGAATTGAAAAATCATATCGAGTCAAGCTTAAATGTTAGCTTAAGCTCGACACTTTTATTTGATTACCCTGTACTAAAAAAGCTAGTCAACTACTTAGCTAATGATGTAATTCCGATGGAATTTTCAATAGATAGTGGTGAGACTGAAAAAAATGTACAGTTGGAAACAGATGATTCATCAATAGATGTTTCCTCTCGTTTTCAAGAAATGTCCGAAGAGGATATGGTTGACCTACTTGCTAAAAAACTAGAACTTTAGGAGATTAAATATGAACAGTAAAGATAGCCCAAAAGTAGACTACAAAGCATTAATTGGAAATGCTCTTATCAAAATAGAAAGTTTAGAGTCTCAACTAAAAACTATTGAAAATAAAAAGAAAGAACCCATAGCGATAATAGGCATGAGTTGTCGCTTCCCTGGTGGAGCAAATTCTCCTGAAGCCTTCTGGGAAATACTAAACCAAGGAGTTGATACAATTACTCAAGTTCCTCAAAATAGATGGGATATTAATGACTACTACGATCCAAATCCAGATGTACCAGGTAAAATTATTAGTCCCAATGGCGGTTTCATATCACAGGTAGACAGCTTTGATTCCATATTTTTTGGTATTTCTCCGAGAGAAGCTGAAAGTTTAGATCCACAACAACGGGTTTTGCTGGAAGTAAGTTGGGAAGCAATTGAAAGAGCTAATATAGATCCAGATAATTTGTTAGATAGTCAGACAGGAGTGTTTATTGGCATCTGTGGCAGTGATTACTCACAACGACTGGTCAAATTCGGCGGTACACCAGAAGCTTACTGGGGTACAGGTAACGCTTTCAGTACAGCAGCTGGACGTTTATCATACCTATTAGGATTAACAGGACCATCCTTATCTGTAGATACGTCTTGCTCTTCTTCCTTGGTATCTGTACATTTAGCTTGTCAAAGTCTAAGAAACCGAGAATCAGAGCTAGCTTTTGCCGGTGGTGTGAATTTGTTGTTATCTCCTGAGGGTAATATTATCTTTTCTAATGGGAAAATGTTATCTCCTGATGGGCGATGTAAAACTTTTGATGCAAAAGCCAACGGTTATGTTCGCTCTGAAGGATGTGGAATGATTATCTTGAAACGACTCTCTGATGCTTTAGCTCATGGAGATAATATTCTGGCAGTGATTCGGGGCTCTGCCATAAACCAAGATGGAGCGAGTGGGGGATTGACTGTACCTAATGGACCATCTCAGCAAGCAGTAATTGGTCAAGCCTTGGAAAATGGAGCAGTAGACCCAGCTAGTATCAGTTATATAGAGGCTCATGGAACAGCGACTCCCTTAGGAGACCCTATTGAAGTGGGAGCAATAGGAGCGGTATTTAGAAAAACTCACTCTAAACAACAACCTGTAATAATTGGTTCAGCTAAGAGTAATATTGGTCACTCGGAGGGAGCAGCAGGAATTGCAGGTTTAATAAAGGTAGTTTTGCAACTGCAAAATCAGAAAATAGCCCCATCAATAAATTTTAATCAGCCAAATCCTTATATTAACTGGGACCAATTACCAGTACAAGTCGCGACCAAGCTGACATCTTGGCCGACAAATGGTAAAAGTCGCATAGCTGGGGTTAGTTCCTTTGGTTTTAGTGGTACGAATGCTCATATAGTTATAGAAGAAGCTCCTACAGAAGTCAGAACTCAGAACTCAGAACTCAGAAGTGAAGAATTAGAACGTTCGTTGCATTTGTTAACTCTGTCAGCCAAAACAGAAAAAGCTCTGGATGATTTAGTAAATAGTTATCAAAATTATTTAGAAGCAGAAAATAATGATAATGATTTAGGGGATATTTGCTACACAGCTAATATCGGGAGAGCAGAATTTGACTATAGATTAGCTGTCATTACTTCTCAAAAACAAGAGCTAGTAGAGAAACTTAAACAATACAAACATGGAGATAATTTTGCTGGGATATGTTCAGGACAACTAATAAGCAAAACTACTACAAAAATAGCATTCCTATTAACAGGTCAAGGTTCCCAGTATGTGAATATGGGAAGGCAGTTGTATGAAGTTGCACCAACTTTCCGTCAAGCTTTAGAAGAATGTGACCAAATTTTACAACCCTATCTGGAAACATCTATATTAGAAATCATCTACCCTAAAGATGCACAAAAGTCAAGTTCTAATCTATTAGACCAAACAGCTT